>CALUXW010000017.1 GCA_944324865.1 Candidatus Gastranaerophilales bacterium
TTTGCCTTGGTTTTAAAGCAAAGCGGCGGGGTTGAAAGCCTGATTAATATGATTTTGCCTTACATGCAGCACTCAAAGCTAATAGCAGTGCTTTTAATGCTCCTTGTAGGATTGTTAATTACAATGGGAATAGGCACATCCTTCGGTACAATACCGATTTTGGCTGTTCTTTTTGTCCCGATGTGTGCTAAGCTTGGTATTTCAACTCCCGCAACGGTTATAATCCTTGCAGCGTCAGCAGCCTTGGGGGATGCAGGCTCACCTGCCTCAGACACAACTCTTGGCCCGACTGCCGGATTAAATGCGGATAATCAACATAATCACATTCAAGACACTTGCATACCAACGTTTTTACACTTTAATATCGCACTGATTTTGGCGGCTCTGGTTGCAATTTATTTGTTTTAATTGAATGCAAAAATCTTAAAATCTATAAATCATAAAACAAGTCAGAAGGAAGAATTTTCAAAGCTCTTGCTATCTTAAACACGTTCTCAACGGTTGTATTTCTTTCACCCCGTTCAATCATTCCAATAAAATTGGGAGACATATCCAAAATTTCTGCCAATTCAAGTTGGGTTAAACCTTTTTCTAGCCTAAGAAATCTTAGTTTTTTCCCAAACTTTTGTAAATCTTTTTTGCTCATAATCAAATTTTCGTGTTAATATGAAATTAAATAAACAAACTGACTGTGCGTTTTTTTCTGTAGAATATTGTTTTTATTGAGTTTTACAACAAGGAAATTTATGAAAATCAACATCAAAAATTTAATTTTAATAACATTTTGCTTATATAGCCTATTTTTTATAGTAGGAAGCATTTTTGCACCGATATTTGCACATTATCACCAATTTGATTTATCCGGCAAATTGACTGCAATGTATATGTTTTCCTGTCATCAAGACCCAAGTAGGAGTTTTTGGATATTAAACTATCCAATTGCCCTATGTTGCAGATGTTTAGGATTTTATATCGGAGTTGCCATATCGTCTTTTGTAGCTTTAGTTAAAATATACAAAATATCATTCATAAAATTTGCGCTACTTTTGACAATCGCACTTGCAGACATTATTTGCAACTATGCATTTAAATTAAACACAGGCAATTTTATCAGATTTTTAGCAGGAATTGCCTTGGGAGTTTCGTTTATAACTTCGATTTGTTATGTTTATAAGCTTAAAAAGGAGAGAAAATGATTATCAAGAAATTAACAAGTTTTATGTTGCTATTTTTATTTATCTTTTCAACAACAACTCAAATGTCTTTATCGACGTCCCTTTCAAAGAAAGGAACTCTTGCAGATTTCATTGAAAATAATGACAACATAGAGGCAAAGTTTGATTATCCTTCAATGAAATTAAGCTCTAGTGCTGGCAATAGAACTCTTTTGCCCGCAAATACAGCAATTACAATAAGATGCCATGATAATATTTCGGCAAATAATTTTACAAGTGGTTCGACTGTGAATTTTTATGTTGTAAATGATGTAAAAGCAAGCAACGGAGCAATTTTAGTTAAAGCAGGAGCACCAGTTAGTGCCCAAGTTACTTTTGCAGAAAGTAACGGCATGATTGGAAAATCAGGCAAAATAACAATTTCTGATTTTCATACAATTGCTGTTGACGGGACATACATCCCGCTTAGTGGAACCATATCTTCAAATCCTGATGACAAAATGGTAATGTCAATACTGCTAAGCGTTTTTGTTTGTCCGTTATTTTTAATAATGAAAGGTGCAGACGGTACACTTCAAGCAGGCACAACAAAAACTGCATATACGACAACAAACGTCTATATTAAAGCTGTAAGGATATAAACTTGCCAAATTTCATAAAATATTTGCATTTGGTTTTTTAAGGTATAATTATTTCATAATGAATTTGGAAGGATTATATTATGACGCAAACATCTCAAAAATTAACCACCTTAAAAACAGGTGAAATTAATTTTGAAAAGTATCAAACCCTTGCACAGGAAGCTGTTTCGGATGTTCAGGCAAGAGCAGAAAAACAAGGACAATTTTTAAATTGGATTAATTTTCTGCCAAACCACCAATTAAAAAACATCGATAACTTATTTGATTTAGCTCAAAAGGCACGAGCAGGCAAATACACAGACATTGCCGTTTTGGGTATCGGCGGTTCACGTCATACGACTGAGTCTTTAATTACAATGCTAAATTTAAACAAGCACGCTCATTTTTACTCATCAGTTGACCCTCTAAGCTTTGAGCGTTTTTCAAAAACTCTTGATTTAGACAAAACTCAGTTCTTAGTAGTTTCTAAATCAGGCGGAACGCTTGAAACAACAGTTGCTTACGAAAGCGCAAGAAAATTAATGCAAAATTATTTGGGCAAAGAAGATGTTTCTGACAGATTTATTGCAATGACAGACGCATCAAGCGAAAAAAGCGCTCTAAGACGTCTTGTGGATAAGGGCGAATTAACCGCAGGCGGATATGTTCATGATGATGTCGGCGGAAGATTTTCAATCTTTGATGATGCAACAATTTTCACACTTGCATTTTTAGGCGTTGAAAAACAAAACGTAATTGACATGTTAAATGCGTCATTAGATGCTCAAAAAGAGTTTTTAAACAAAAATGTTGAAGAAAATGATGCGCTAAAACTTGCAATTTCAAACGTTGAAGCAAGACAAAACGGCAAAATTAAACACTTCGTGGAATACTTTGGCGATGCGTTTATGGCAACAACTTTGTGGGAAAAACAACTTAAAAATGAATCATTAAAAGCAAGAATTTCAACAGATACAAACGTAGGCCCCGGATATTTGCACTACAATGCAGAGGCTGATTTAGACGAAAACAATAAAGATTCTTTCTTTACTTTCGTTTATGTGAAATCTGATGATAAAGTGTTCAACGCCGTAATCAAAGGTGTTGTAAGTGCTTACAGTGCTCAACACCCTGTATCTGAAATTGTTTTGGCTGACTTGTCATACAAAACTTTAGGCAGATTTATTGAGCTTAAACACTTTGAAACACTATACACAGGCAACATCTTAAGACGTATGGAAAACAACATCACACCTCAAGGTGAAGCTATGGCGGAAGTGCTTCAGCCAAACGTTGAAAAATACAAAAAAGAAGTTAAAAAAGCACTTGCTTAAAACTTCTCTTAATAGACCTAAGCCCGCAATATGCGGGCTTTTAATAATTAAATTCTTTTTCTACTTCAAGACAAATGAGGTGTCCAATCATTTCATGTGCTTCTTGAATTAAAGCTGTATCATTACAAGGCACACATATTGCAATATCTGCTCTTTGTAAATAGGTTGCGCCAAGCATTTCACTCGTTAAAAATATAACTTGCATATTTTTCTTCTTTGCAGCATCTATTGCATTTAAAATATTTTTTGATGTTCCACTTGTTGAGATTGCTATGAAAACATCATTTTCACGACCTATTGCTTCAATTTGTCTGGAATATACATATTCAAAGTTGAAATCATTAGCAATTGCACTCATTACACAACAATCTGCATTTAGTGCTACAGCCGGAAGGGCTGAACGTGCAGTGTATAATTTAGCATTAAACTCCGTAGCAATGTGCATTGAATCTGCTGCAGAACCACCATTCCCGGCCAACAGAATTTTCCCTTTTCTCCTAATTGATGAAATCACAAGCTGACTTGCTTGATAAATTTTCATTAAAAGCCTGTCATTATTTAAAATGGCTACTTTTACATCAATTGAATGTTCGATGTAGTGCTTAAAATCATCTAACAAAATGCACCTCGTAACTGCTACATTTATAATATAACATATTTTTTAAATAATTTTCAATGTTATTGACAAAAATAAAAAAATATTATAAAGTGATAATTATTATCACTTTTTCTTAAAACTTAATTAAAATGAACTATTCAAAACAAAAAGAAATAATATATAAAACTCTAACAGACAACGTCGTGCACCCTAGTGCAGAATATATATATGAAATTTTAAAAAAGGCCGGTAGCAATATTTCACTTGCAACAGTGTACAGAAATCTAAATAAAATGGCATCATGCGGATACATCAAAAAAATAGAAGGACTTGAGGATAAAGCACATTTTGATCATAATACTTTTGAGCATTACCACTTTATTTGCCAAAAGTGCGGAAATATTTATGACATTCAAAAAGAAATTGCCCCGGATATAGTTCAAAAAACTCAAGAAAAAACAGGTTTTATAATTAATAGTCACGATGTAGTGTTTCACGGCATATGCCTAGAATGTAAGAAAAAAGAAAGGTAGAAAAAAATGACAAAATTTGTATGTACAGTATGCGGCTGGTCAACTGAAGCGGATAAACAACCTGAAAAATGTCCCCTTTGCGGTGCAACTACATTTAATGTTGTAGATGATACAAAAGGCAAAGTATACGCTTGCGAGCACACAATTGCAACAACTGAAGGTCTTGATTCCATGGTAGTTGATGGTCTAAAAGCTAACTTCGCAGGCGAGTGCACAGAAGTTGGCATGTACCTTGCAATGAGCCGTCAAGCAGAACGTGAAGGTTACCCCGAAATTGCTGAAGCATTTAAAAGATATGCTTACGAAGAAGCTGAACATGCTGCTAAATTTGCAGAATTATTAGGTGAAGTTGTAACATCTTCAACTAAAAAGAACCTTGAAATGAGAGCGGAAGCAGAACATGGGGCATGTCAAGGAAAGTTAGACATTGCAAAAAGAGCAAAAGAGCTTGGCTATGATGCAATACATGATACTGTTCATGAAATGGCAAAAGATGAAGCTCGCCATGGTAGAGGCTTTGACGGTTTATTAAAAAGATATTTTTCATAAAAACACTACGATAAAAAATTATGCCGCCTTACTTCAGGCGGCATTTTTATTATAAATTATGAATGTTCTGATTTGATATATTTGTAACACGAAGGCCAAATTTATCTTCAATAACAATTACCTCACCATAGGCAATAAATCTGCCGTTTGCATACAATTCAACTTGTTCGCCTGCAACTTTATTCAATTCAACTATAGAACCTTTTGACAAATCAAGTATCTTCTTAACAGAACTTCTTGCTCTGCCCAATTCAACAGTAATATGCATTTTTACATCTTGCATAATATCAAGATTTGCTTTTGGGTCATCACTCAGATGTTGGTTTTCATCTTCAAAGGAAATAAATTCGACAGGAGAAACACTTACCATATCATAATCAGGACTTTTTTGCTCCTTGGTTTTTTTTGGAGCGATTACAGGCTCAAATCCGACATTATTATCTTGCGCATTGCTAACCTGTTGCACAATTACTGTTTCTTCAACATCTTGAAATATCTCTGTCTCCCCTAAAGGTTCTTCTTTTTCATCAGCAATTTGTGTCAATTCTTCAACAACATCAACCCCGGGGGCAGTTTGTTCAACTGTAGAATCCGGTTGTTGATTTTGTTGTTCAATTATTTCTTCTTTTTTATTTTCTTCCATAAAAACCTATTGAATAATAAATTGACCGAAGCTCACCCTTAAAACTTCTCTTTGCCCATTAAATACAGTATTCACCATTTCTTTTATTTCTTCCTTTGCAAGTTCCTTACCTGTTGCAGTTGATAATTCATCTGATGTTTTATTTGACATTACAGAGATTATGGCATCCCTGACAGCAGGTTTATATTGTTCCATTTCAGCTGCTATTGTCTCCATTGGATTTGCAGGAGCAGCACCGTGGCCGCCTGATTTTTCCTGAGGCGCATTTAACATTTCAATTTCATCAGGGGTTTTGGACAATTCCATTGCAACATTAACTTTTAAATATCTTCTCGGATTAATATCTGCAAGATTTAAAATAAAATCACCTAAATCAAGCAATATGCCGCGTTCATCTTCAACCTGTTCAACATCTTCCAATTGCTCATCTGGACTATGGAAAGCAGATATTTTATTTGTAATCATAGAGTCAAAAAGAGAATACATTATAATCATAAAAATTCCGAGTATTACTATTGTAACAACGGTATTTGCTACAATCATAACATTTGTATTTACATTTCCCAAAGGTTTTTTTGTATTTGCTTCTTCTTTTGGTTTTGCATCTTTAGTCTGTAAAGGTTTTGACATATTATTACTCCGTTAATTAATTATTATTATATCAACTCGTCTATTTTTTGCCCTGCCTTCTTGCGTGTTATTTGTTGCAATTGGCATATTATCAGCATAACCGGCTGCACTTAGACGTTTTTTATCTATTCCACGAGATATCATATAACTTAATATATTTACAGCTCTTGCACTTGATAATTCCCAGTTTGATGTATATTTTCCGCCCTTTACCGGTAAATTGTCACTATGACCTTCTACTCTTATTTGCTTGTTATTTTTCTTTAGTTCAGCTATTAAAATATCAAGCGACTTTTTAGAGTCAGGTTTTATTATAGCAGAACCTTCATCAAAAAGCACCCCTTCTCCCAAACGGATTGTTATCTTTGCATCTTGGGGTATTATTTGCATATCTTTTTTATCTTTAAGTGCAATATTTAAATCATTTAAAGCTTTTTCAAATTCAATAACTCTAATTTCTTTAGAGTCTGAAGGATTTTTAACTCCATCTATTAAATAATTGGGACCAGTAGGGTCTTGTTTTTGTTCTTGAATCTGCTCTTTTTTTTGGGCTTTAGCTAAAACTTTATCCGATATTTCAAAATTAGAACTAATCCACAAGACCATAAATATTGCAAGCAAAACTGTTACAAAGTCTGCATATGAAATAACCCAACGATTTATATGATTTTTCTTATCTTTATCAGGTGCTTTTTTATATAGATTTTTATATTTATTATATAAATTATTCATTTTATGCCGCAAAAGGAATAACCTTGCCCTCGTTAATTATTTCTTTATCACACAACATTTTATTTAATTTTTCACTTATTACAACAGAACTTTGCATATTTGCAATGTCTAAAATACTTGACAATATTATTTCTTGCTCCAATAATTTTTCATCAAGAATATTTTTTAGTTTTTTTGCAAGCGGTAAAAAAATTAAATTTGCACTGCCAACTCCATATACTGTTGCAATAAAAGCAGTTGCAATACCGCTTAAAAGAGCTTTAGGATCAGAACTTATGGCAGAAATTTGTATAAGTCCCATAAGCGCTCCTACCATGCCAAAAGTCGGTGCATAACCACCCATTTCTTCAAAAATTTCAATATTTTTAAAATCATCTTTATTATCATAAAAACACAATAACCGTAAATTCTCTTCCAAAGTTTTTACATCTGTTTCTTCCATAAGATTTCTTGCTGCTTTATTTAAAAAAGGGTTTTGAATATAATCAACAACTTCACCTATTGCCAGAAAACCTTTTGCACGAACAATTTTTGCAAGTTCTAAAATATCATCAGCAAGAATTGTCCAATCCTTTTTTTCTCTAACAAACAAAAGTTTCAATGAGCAAAAAGCATTTAACAACTCCTTTATTGAAAAACTTATGCAAATTGCGCATATAGTTCCACCCATAACTATTAAAAATGCATGCGGAGCAATAATATAGCTTAAAGACTTTGTTTTTACAATAACAGGGACAAATAATGCTAAAAGCCCTACTATTAGTATAAATATCATTTCAAACCCATATTTATAAGTTTTCATATGTTCTGCTCCGTTTTAGGCTTTTTACCCAATTTACAAATTTATTTTTCTTTGTTTCAATATTTTCCAAAGTATCTTCTTTTAATTTTTCAGTGTCCCACTTTTGTGCATCAATATCTGTTAAACGCTTCTTGCTTCCAACATTTTTCATATCTTTAAAGTATTTAACTACATTGCCTCTATTGATTTCAACAGGTCCAGTAGTGTAAGACGGATCAATCAACCTCATTCTTACCTGTTTTGAAATTTCAGGACTTATATATTTTGAATATTCTTTTAATCTCAACATACCTTCATAGTTGCTTGAAATAGTTGTATCAAGGTTTTTAAACTTGTTATTTCTTATATTTTTAGCATATATTTGCTCCCATATTACAATTTCATGTTCAACATCAACAAAAGCAACATAAACACTTACCCTATGGGTTGGATTAACAACATCCATACCTTGAATATTTGCGACATTCCACAATGTATTTTTCAAAAAATCTCTTTGAATATCAACAGAGCTTGTCATTACAACAAGTTTTTTTACCCCTATGGCACGACAAATTTTTCTTAATAAGGCATAATCAAGGTCATAACCTTGTTGCAAAGAACCAAGTGTTTCAATATCATATTGATTAACACCCATATTAGTTAGGAGTCGTTGCGTTGTTGCAACACTTACTACACTAATTCCTGATTTCACAAGGTTTGCACGAACATCCTGAAGAAAAAATTCAGGTGTCTTAAAATATGCATTATAGGGGTTAATTTGAGTTAAAATAGCATCTGAAACAATACCTATTCTTTCATAAGCAAAAGCGTTAGGTGAAAATAAACATATAAAAAACAATGAAAATAAAAACCTTATTATACCCCTTGTCATAGTAATTAAATTATCATTCATTTTTTTTATGTGAAAATCATATATTAAGATGAATTTTTGACATTTTTTAAAAAAACATTAAATTTATTTCAAAAACTGCCGATAACTTCACGGTAAAACTATAATTGAGTATAAAAATGCCTTTTCGCTATAGACTCCAAAAGTTCCTTGAAATAAGAATAAGAAAAAAAGAAGAGCAGCTACAGGAAGTAATAAAAGCACAAAATGAAGTTGACAGGATTGAACTGCTTATCATTAAAAATAATAAAGATATTCAAGACACAAGAGTAAATATGCGAAAATCTGACCCTATGATGTATGACGGATTCGATAAATTTTTAAAGCATCTTTATGAAAAAGGCGAAAAACTGGAGCTTGAAAGGCAAGAGGCTATAAAAAAACTTGAAGAAGAAAAAGAAAAGTTACATGAACGTGAAAAAGAAGTAAACGTCCTTGAAAAACACAAAGAGCATAAACGTGAAGAATATCTGCAAGAACAAAAGGCTTTGGAATTAAAACAACTAAACGAAATAGGCGCACAAAAGCATTTTGCAAAAACAAGAGAAAAACAAGAAGAAGAAATGCTGGAGTAACTCAGGGAGCAAAATGATAATCGAAAACACAACCACAACTGAACAAACTTACGAATCAACAGTACAAAATGTTACTGTTTCAGAAGATGCATACAGTAAAAAAAATCATGCAGGAGTATTCAAAAGCGAATTTGAAAAACTTTTATCAAATTTTTCAAAAGATAAAATTTTAAATAAAGATGATGAAATAAATAAACTTTTTTTGGATTTGGATTTTGCATCACAATACGACATTGAAAGCATTAAAATAGGACAAGAAGATGCTATGTTTTTCTTAAATATAGTAAATCAAAACGGGCTTATTAATTATCAAATTCAAGATGAAGGATTGGAAATTACAACAAAAAACGAACAGCAAATGCAAGTTTCAAAAAGTTTATTGTCAATGCTGCAAACATCTTACGATTCAAAAAAACCAATAAGAATGGACTTTGATAATAATGTAACTGTTATTTTAAAGCTTGATGATAAAGGCAAAGTAAACGCACATTTTATTCCAGGAGACAAAGCTGTAGAAGAATATTTAAAAAACAATATTCCTTATTTACGACAAAGATTTGACGAACAAAATATTTCATACTCAAATATAAGCTACAGGCAACACAAAGACCAAAACCAAAAAAATAAAAAGGAGAATAACCAATGAAAGATGCATATGTTAATGCCATAAATATCCAAGCAGCAACAAGGAATTGGATGGATGCCGTAACGGAAAATATGGTAAATATGTATACTCCCGGGTATCGTGAAAATCAGGTTACTTTTAAAACCTTTTTAGATGCGGTGCAATTAGACGGTTATTTAAAAAATACAAGTCAAGGCAAAGCTATCCCAGGTACTTCGACAGAAAATGTTTTTTTGGAGGGCAACGGATATTTTGTTGTAAGAAACAATGAAGGCAGATTGGCATATACACGTTTAGGAGAATTTAAATTTGACGGTGAAGGTGTATATAAAGCCACTGATGGTTCAAAGGTCCAAGGCTACATATTAAATGACCATGGCGAAATTATGGCAGGTACAAAATCACTTACCAGTGCAGAATTTGACGAAACTACAGCCAATGGCGGAGCACTAAGTATACCTACAACAGAAATTAAACTATGGATTGACCCTGATAACGGTAAATTTTTAGGAAAGTATGACGAATATGAAATAAAAGAAGACGGAATTTTATACGGAAAGACTAATGGCGGTAAAGAAGCAACGCCTTTGTATAAAATTGCAGTTATGAACTTTCATAACCCTCAAGAATTATATCAATACAAAGACGGTTATTTTGTAGAAACAGCTGAATCAGGCAGACCTGTAATAGGAAAAGCAGAAATTACGAGTGGTATGATTGAATTGTCAAACATAGATTTTAAAGCAAATGCAACTTACTACCAAGAAGCAAAAATGCAAATGGAGCTTTCAAATAAGCTTATCTCAAGCTATAAACAACTTTTGCAAAACGCATTACAATTGTTGGACTAAGGCTGATTAATTTTCGCGCGCAGTTCTTGAACTTCATATTTAAGCCTGTTTAACTCGCATTTAATGGGATCAGGAATTCTATTGTGCAGGAGCTGACCTTGAATAAAAACCCTTTGTCTTACAATACGCCCGGGGATACCAACAACAGTGGAGTGTTCTGGAACATCGTCCACCACAACAGAACCCGCACCAATATTTGTATAATCCCCAATTGTAATATTACCCAAAACTTTTGCACCCGCACCAATTGTAACACTATTACCAACTGTCGGATGTCGCTTGCCTGTATCTTTACCTGTGCCGCCAAGTGTTACCCCTTGATAAATAAGAACGTCATCACCGATTACTGTAGTTTCACCAATGACAACACCCATCCCATGGTCAATAAAAAAATTTTTACCAATAAGTGCACGAGGGTGAATTTCAATTCCTGTAAAAAAACGTGCCAATTGTGAAATTAGCCTTGGTATAAAAGGAATATGCCATTTTATAAGCTTATGAGCACAACGGTATGCCAAAAGCGCATGAAAACCAGGATATAAAAAAATTATCTCTGCTAAATTTCTTGCCGCAGGGTCTTTATCATATATTGTTTTTATATCATTACAGACAGTCTTAATTCCACGCACAAGAGATAAACCATGTTTTTTTTCATCCATTAAAAAACACCTCCGGAAAGATACCTTTCACCATTATCAGGAAAAATGCACACTATCATTTCATCCCTGCCTTCAAAAAATATCTTTTTGTCAAGCTCAAGAGCGGCCTTTAAAACTGCACCGGAAGATATGCCCACCAAAAGCCCATCTTTTTTTGCCGCCTCTCGTGTTAATTTTATTGCATCATCACTTTTAACATCTACAATTTTATCAATAAGGCTCTTGTCAAGGGTTTTTGGCACAAAATTCGCACCGATACCTTGAATTTTATGTGCTGCAGCAACTCCCTTGGTCAAAAGCGGACTCTCTGCAGGTTCTACACCTAAAATTTTAATTTTCGGGTTCAATTCTTTTAATCTTTTTGCCATTCCTGAAATTGTACCACCTGTGCCAATTCCAGCAACCAAAAAACAAATTTTGCCATCCGTATCACTCCAAAGCTCATCAGCTGTTTTAATATGAGTAAGGGGATTATCAGGGTTTTCAAACTGCTGAGTTTGAAAAACATTTTTACCTTCTTTTTTAAGCTCATCGACAATTTGCGTTGCTTTATCCAGAGAACCTTTCATCCCAAGATTTTTAGGAGTCAAGACAATTTTCGCACCATAAGCCGAGATTAATTTTTTCCTCTCTTCACTCATATTCTCGGGCATAACTGCAATAAACTCAAGTCCCATAATACTTGCGCATAAGGCAAGTCCAACTCCAGTATTACCTGATGTAGGCTCTACAATTACTGTATCAGGTGTAACAAGACCCTTATCATATGCACTTTTTAGCATATTATAAGCAACACGATCTTTTATTGAACCTGCAGGATTAAAATATTCAAGCTTAGCATATAAATTTTTGGGCTTATAACCGTCATAAGTCCCATTAACCTTAACTATAGGCGTATTTCCTATTAATTCTAAAATATTAGAATACAATTTTGGCATATTTCCTTTTGCCCCCTTGTAAAACACCGGATTTATTAACTAAAAAGTCAACTGCAGCAACTTTTTCACTGTTAAATTTAACACCACCACCTGCTATAAGCCTTTTTGCTTCACCCTTACTCTGAACAAATTTCAAGCTCAATAATAAATCTGCTATGTTTTTAGGTTCGCTTAATTTAATTTCTTCAATATCATCAGGGACACCTTTTCTTTGAACAACATTAATAAACTCATTCTGAGCAATCGTTGCTTCGTTTTCCCCCTTATACATTCTTACTATTTCATAAGCAAGTCGCATTTTTTCATCACGCGGATTATTATCTTTATTGAAATCCAGGTCAGTTAAAAGCAAGTAATACTTTGGCATAAGTTCATCAGGAATACTCATAAGTTTGCCATACATATCTTTTGGACTGTCAGTAAATGAAATACAATGCTCAGGATAAGTTTTTGACATTTTGACCTGCCCATCCGTGCCTTCAATTAAAGGTACAAGCATAGCAATTTGCAAATCGTCAAAACCGTAATAAGCCTGAACATCTCTACCCATTAAAAGATTAAAACGCTGATCTGTTCCACCCAATTCAATATCAGCCTTGATTGCAACAGAATCATAAGCTTGCATTAAAGGATAAAAGAACTCTACAACACTTATAGGGCGTCCCTGGGCGTATCTTTTTGCAAAGTCGTCCCGTGTAAGCATTTTTGCAACTGTTGTTGAAGTCGCGAGTTTGAGCATTTCAACAAAGCTCATTGTGTGCAACCAATCTGCATTATTTGTAACCTCAGCATTCGTTATGTCCACAACATTTGACATTTGCTCAAAATAGCTTTTTGCATTTTCTTCAACTTGTTCTTTTGAAAGTGCAGGACGGGTTTCAGACTTTCCCGAAGGGTCCCCTACCATAGCAGTTGCACCACCTACTATGAGCACAACCTGATGACCTAAATCTTGAAATTGTTTTAATTTGCGCATAACAACACTATGGCCCAGATGTAAATCTGGGCGAGTCGGATCAAGACCCAATTTAACCCGTAAAGGACGATTTTCCTTATGAGCTTTTTGAAGTTTATATGCAAGCCCCATAAAACCATCAGGCAAGATTTCTGCGCCACGACTTAATAATTTTGCTTCATCAATAAATTTTTGTTCAATTTTTAATTCTTCAGTCATTTTTTCCTCAAGTTACTGCCAGACAATAATAGCACAACAGAAAAAAAACGTCACGCTTAAATAAGCGACAAATACTCTTTCTGACTATTTTCAAGAACATCTTGAGGAACGGCCTTTATAAATGACCAGGGCAATTTCTTTTTAGTATTATCAAAAGGCATTACTGCAACATCTTTAATATCTTTAAACTTGCCTTTGTCACTGAATTCTTTCCAAACATGCTTAAATGCACCGAGATTGCCCCCACGTTCACAAACTTTAATTATATAATCAGCAAGAGATTTATCATAACGCGACAAAACAGCCTGAATTAAATCCCACTCTATGCTCGCAAAACGAAAGGCAATGTTTTTCTTTCGCAGATTTTTCATTATAAACAGCATTTTTTTCTCAAGCGATTTAAAGTTATCCATTTGGACATTTTCAAATGGTGTATGAGCTTTTGGAATAAAGTTTGAAATAGAATAAGTAAAATCAAACCCTCGATTCTGCTTTTTTAAATCTTGTGCAAGATCAATAAAAGCCTTTATATCCTCATCTGTTTCATAAGGCAACCCTATCATAACATATATCTTAAGACCCTTTAATCCTGCCTTACGAGCAGTTTTTACAGTCGCATAAATTTGCTCGTTGGTTAAATCTTTATTTATAATTTTTCTCAATCGTTCGCTTCCAGCCTCAATGGCTATTGTGGCATGTCTTTGTCCGCAATCAACAAGTGTTCTAAATAACTTTTCATCAGCTAAATCAGCCCTAAGGGAAGATATCGAAAGTTCAATTGGAGAAATTTTATTTTTTTCACCAATAAAATCTATAATTTTGTCAAAATCCGGATGTCCTGCAACATAAGCACCTAAGAGTGCTATTTTATTTGTATATTTTAATGCATTAGAAAGAGAGTTTATAATTTTTTTAGTATCCAAAAATCTTACCGGAAAATTCATCCAGCTAGCAATACAAAAATTACACATTTTAGGACATCCACGTTCTATTTCTATTACGTATGTATCTTTAAAAAAACTTTTATCACTTAAAATAGGGGTTGAAACAGGCTCACTAAGATTATCACGTAAAAGACTTACATTATATTTGCCGTATTTAGGCACCCAAATACCATCAAAGTCTTTTAGTTTTTCTAAAATTTCACTTCTTTTTAAGTTTTTGTTATCTGCAATAAACTTAAAAACTTTTTGTAATAATTGCCCTTCACCAATGCTTATAAAATCGTAAAAATCCTTGTATGGCAATGGATTCGAATTAACTGCAGGTCCACCTGCAAATACAATAGGGTCATCTTCCTCTCTTTGTGAAGATTTTAAAGGAATATTATATTTTTTCAACATTTTAATTACTGTTAAAATGTCTATTTCAAAACTCGTTGAAAAACCCATCACCTTAACATCTTTTAACTTGCAGCGGGTTACTTTTGTATCTGCATAAATACGTTCAACAAAAACTTCGTCCATCAAATCAAGCATTTTAAATATTGACAAATACCCAAGCGAAGCCATTGCAAAGCTCTCAATAGCAGGAAACGCAAACCAAGCATTAATTTTTGGATGTTTATTAATCTTTTGAGTATATAAATATCTTTCCATTAACTTTCCTGTTCTTTTATTCTTTTTAAATATAATTCATCAACCAAAACACATATTACACTGGCAATTGCAGGACCTAAAATTACACCCCAAAAGCCCAAAAATCTTGCACCCACAAGCAGCGATATAATTATTGTCAAAGGGTGCATATCCATTAATTTCCCAAAAATCACAGGACGTAAAATCTGATTTTCGAGCCACTGCACTATCATGAATATAGCAAATGTTAAAAGCACAAATACAAAACCATGGCCTGCAGCACTTATAAGACCTGCAGCAACTGCAATTGTGGGACCAATTACCGGAATTACATCTAAAATAAATGTTATAAAGCCGAGTATTAGAGCATGTTTATGACCAATAAGCAATAAACCTGCCATTGTTAATATTCCTACAAATGCCATTGAAAGCACTTGTCCAAAAACATACCCACCTACTCTGTTTGAAATAGTGTCAACAATTTCACCTGCACGAACTTTATATTTTTCAGGGAAAAATGCTATAAATACATTTCTAATATGCGTTTCATCATAAGCTAAATAAAATATCATAATTGTAACTGCCAATACAGTTGTAAAAGAATTTGCAACAATTTTACCTGCTTCAATAGAATGAGCAAAAACATTTTGCACAATAGGTGCCATATCAACTTTTAATGCTTCAGCATTAATTATTTTAGCAAGAGAAAATCCAAAAATGTTAAAATTTAAAACATGTTGAATTTCATCTACATAATTAGGGAAATTTTGTATAATAATTAAAATTTGTTTAACACTTACAACAAAAAGTGGCACGAAAAAGCCTAAAACACCAACTAAAAACAAAAGCAAAATAAGACTTACCGCAAGAACTCTGGGCATGTACTTTTGCAGTTTTGTAACAAGCGGATTAATAGCACAAGTCAGCACATAAGCTGCAAAAAGCATTAAAAGAATATCTGCTATGTTTCCCGCCAAAAAAGCTAAAAGCATTAAAATAAAGAATACAAAAGTATTTTTTAAAGTTAAATATCTGTCTAAATAAGGCATTTTTTTCTCCTTTTATAAACTTTTTTTATGTTACAATCATTATCATAATTTAGCAAGATAAAATAGGATAATAATATGAGCATTAATCAAAATATTAAACCAATAAGTACCAAAATAAACGAAAATGGAAATCTTGAAATAGGCGGTTGTGATTTAGTTGAACTTGCAAATAAATATGCAACGCCACTTTATATTGTTGATGAGGTTACTTTAAGAGGTATTGCACAAGAATATAAAAAAGCTTTTTCTCATCTGGAAAATGTAAATATGATGTTTGCTTCAAAAGCTCTTATGACAAGTTCTATAGCAAAAATACTCTCTGAAGAAGGTTTTGGATTTGATGCGGTTTCAGGTGGAGAGCTTTACACAATAAAAAATGCAAGTATTGATATGAAAAACATTACTTTTAACGGTAACAATAAAAGCTACGATGAACTTAATATGGCGCTTAACTATGGTGTAGGACATATAAGCGTAGATAATTTCTTGGAGCTTGCACTTTTAAATGAAATCGCAAAAACAAAGAATAAAACACAAAAAATACTTTTAAGAATTACTCCTGGAATTGAATGTCATACTCACGAGTATATACAAACGGGACACTTAGACTCGAAATTCGGTTTTGATTTAACACAGATTGATGAAGCAATAGAACTTATTTTGGATGAATATACAAATCTTGAATTAACAGGTTTACACGCACATATAGGTTCGCAAATATTTGAAACACAAGTTTATTACGATGAAATAGGTGTAATTTTAAAAGAAATAAAAAGAATTAAAGATAAGTTCGGCATTGAACTTTATGAAATTAATGCAGGAGGTGGCCTGGGTGTTACTTATACAGATGAAGATTGCCCGCCATCAGTTGAAACAATAGCAAAAACAATAATTGACTCTATAGAAAAACATTGTAAAGAATATAACCTTAAAAAACCTGTTTTATACATTGAACCTGGGCGTTCAATTGTTGCAACTGCAGGAGTAACACTTTATACCATAGGTTCATCAAAACAAGTACCGAATGGAAAAAAATACATAGCCGTAGACGGTGGAATGGCAGATAATCCGCGACCTTCGATGTACGGTGCAAAATATTTTGCACAAATTGCAAATAAAAAAGAAAAAGATGATATGCAAAAAGTAACTGTCGCAGGTAGATTTTGTGAATCCGGAGATATTTTAATAAAGGATATTGAATTAAATGACCCACAAGCAGGCGATTTGTTGTGTATATATAACACAGGTGCATACGGATATTCAATGTCATCAAATTATAATTGCGTGCTAAAACCTGCCATGGTACTTGTAAATTCTTCACAATCTGATATTATAGTGAAAAGACAAACTTATGAACAGTTAGTTCAAAACGATGTAATACCTGATAGAATTTAGAGGATTTAAGGGTGAATTTTAATGACTTTTACAGTTTTATAATCTCACAATTTCATGAACTGCTAAAGTCTTTAAGTGTAGTTAAACCAAGCATAAATATCATTGAGATAATTATTTTAATATTTATCCTGTGGTATTTTTATCGTAAATACATAAAAGGTACACCAAGTGAAAACCTTGTAAGGGGTATGTTTGTACTGATTTTTATGTGGATTTTTTCAGAACTTTTAATTAAAGTTAATCTGCAAATTTTCGGTATGTTTATTAAAACACTTGTAAGTGTTGTAATTTTTGGGCTTATTGTAATATTTCAACCTGAATTAAGACGTTTCCTGGGTTATATTGGACAAAGCAATTTTTTTGAAAATGTTATTTTAAACAGAAAACACTTTAATGCAAAAAAAACGAAAATTGATGTTGTCAAAGAACTTATTGAAACAATTAAATATTTATCAAAATCAAAAACAGGCGGGCTGATTGTACTGCAACGTGATAATTCACCTGTCAACCACTCAGATGTAGGCACAAAATTAGATGCAGATGTGTCTCAAGAACTTCTGCTTACTATTTTTTACCCCTCTACGCCTTTGCACGACGGTGCTGTGATTATTGAAGGCGAAAAAATACTTTCTGCAGGAGTACTTTTGCCACTTACCGACGACCCGAAATTAAGCTGGAGATATGGTACAAGACATAGAGCCGCAATAGGAATTACTGAAACATCTGATTGCGCTTGTATTGTAGTGTCAGAAGAAACAGGTGATGTTTCAATAGCAATAGATGGCGAGCTTAAAAAATATGAAGATTTAGGTAAATTAAAGACAGATTTATCAAGAATTTTAGGCTATGAAAATGAAATAGAAGAAGAAAAACCTGCTATTTTCAATCTTGACAAGTTTTTATCAAATAATATAGTACCTAAAAAAAAGTAAAGACTACTCTTTTTGTCTAATGAACTTATATATGTATTTATTTATTATTAAACTGTATGGAACAGTTTATTGCGCAAAAAGATACAGAAACAGAGCGAAAGCAAAAGGCGAAAGAATGCCTTTTGCATTACCTCAGTGAATTGAAATTACATTTTAATTTAAATGATAAAGACATCATAAAAGTTCTTGAAAAAACTTGTATTGATTTAAATAGGGGAAGTATTGTCCAAAAATGGCTCTATGTGGTAAAATCATTTTTGCACTAGTAACGGAATTTAAAAATGATTATTAAAAAACTACCATTAGGACCAATTCAAGCAAATACATATATAGTCTTTGATGAAAATACAAAAGAAGCAATAGTCATAGAAGCTTCAGGTGATGCAAACTCAATAAAAGCTGAAATTGATGCCCTGGGGGCAAAATTAAAATATGTTTTATTAACACACGGACATTTTGACCATGTTTTTGCAGTAAATGATGTAAAAATACTTTATCCTGATGTAAAAGTATTTATCAATAAAGAAGATGAGGTTTTAATACAAAATGTATCTTTGCAGTGTGCGCATTTTGGTATTGACGGCATTGAAAAACCTCGTATTGATGAATATATAAACGAAAATACAAAACTTTTTTTAGGCGATATTGAAATAAAGATAATTCACACACCTGGTCACTCAAAAGGTTCTGTTTGCTATCTTTTGGGAGAAAATTTATTCTCTGGTGACACATTGTTTTTTGAAGAAATAGGGCGTTGCGACTTGTTTGGTGGCAGTTTTAGCGAAATAGAAAAAAGCATTAGAAATAAAATTTTTATACTTGATAAAAATATAACAATTTATCCAGGACATGGCGAAAATACAAGTATAGAGCATGAAATTAAATTCAATGCATATTTTGGAGAAAATTCGAGGTATTAAGATGGAAATAAACTACGATGAACTTTTAAAAAAAGCAAAAAATGTAAGTGAAAACTCTTATTCGCCATACTCAAAATTTAAAGTCGGGGCTGCCGTAATGTTTGAAAGCGGCAATATTTATTGTGGTGCAAATGTTGAAAATGTAAGCTATGGCATTACACTTTGTGCCGAGAGAAGTGCTATTTCAAGCGCAATTTCATCCGGAGAAAAATCAAAAATAAAAGCAATTGCAGTTTATTCACCAAACCAAAAAAACTGTCTTCCATGTGGCGCATGCAGGCAGTGGCTGGCTGAATTTGCACCTGATAACACACATGATTTAAAAATTATACTTGAAGGTTGTAAAGGCGAAAGTGTGGTTTGGGGCTTAGATGATATTTTCCCGGATAGCTTTAAATTTACTTATTGCGAACCTGATTAAAATTTCTCAAACCCTAAAAGTGCAGCACCAATCATGCCTGCATAATTACCTGATGTTGCATGTAAAATTTTTGTCGGCAGAGTCACAATATCATCATTTACTAACTCTTGCATATACTCTACATCACAAAATTTTCCCATAGAACCTGATAAAACAATACAATCAGGGTCAAAAATATCCGCTAGCCCAACAAGTCCTGCTATAATATAATTTTGCCATATATTATAAACTCTAAGCATTGTATTATCACCCTTGTCGACACCTTCTATAATATCATAAGTTGTAATATCCTTATTGCCGGTAAGTTCAATACCTGTAATTCTTAACCCGTTACCTGAGGCGTATATTTCAAAACAATCATAAGCACCACAAGTACATTTCCTTTTTTTATCCATAGACATTTTAAAATGCATTTCGCCGGCAACTCCTGATTTTCCTTTTAAGAGCTTGCCATCTACAATTATTCCGCCGCCGACGCCTGTGCCTAGGGTAAGTGTAATATTATTGTCGTAACCTTTTGCACTTCCTATTTTGTACTCTGCCCATGCAGCACAATTTGCATCATTCTCAACAAAAACAGGTTTATTTGAAAGTGAATTAAAATTGGTTTTAGGATAGCCGAAAGGTAAGTTGGCGGTTGAACAAATAACTTTTGTATTTTCTTTATTTACACCACCTGCTGTTGAAATAGCACTGAATTCAACCTTATTTTCATGATTGGAAATTATTTCTTTTAATTTTTCAATAATTTCTTCAGATGTTTTTGGGGTATGATGTTTTTCAATATCAGAAACTATTTCCCCTGTTTTATTTACATGGGCTGCATAAATTTTTGTGCCACCTATATCAATACTTAGTGCTTTTTTCATTTTAAAATCTCCGTAAATCTTTTTGTTATCAATTGCGGGCGAGTAATCGCCGAACCTATTACAACACAAAATGCCCCAAAATTAAACGCATCTTTGGCTTGACTTGGTGTCCAAATTTTGCCTTCAACAACTACAGGTATATTAAAATCTCTGCATAGAGCTTTGCAAAGCTCAAAATCAGGCTCAGACGGTTTATTTTTTGTTTCATCAGTATAGCCGCTGAGGGTTGTCGAAACTATGTCTGCCCCTAATTCTATTGCATTTTTTGCTTCTGTGTATGTCGCAATATCTGCCATGGCAAGCTTACTTTGTGATTTTATAAAATTTATAATATCACCTAATTGTTCTTCGTTCGGGCGCTTACGCATTGTAGCATCAAATGCTACAATATCAGCTCCTGCATCAATTATTTCCTTTGCATCACTAAGTGTTGGGGTAATGTAGACAATATCTAAGTAATTTTCAGGAATTTTATCGGGCTTTGTAATGCCGATCACAGGTAAGTCGGGGTACATTTTTTTTGCATTTTTAACATCCCTAGCACCTGCAAGTCTTAAACCTCCTGCGCCACCATTTACAACACTTTTTATCATTGCGTTAAGCGCAACTTCTTGGTATAAAGGCTCATCAGGCATAGCTTGTACAGACACAATAATTTTTCTTTTCAACTTTTGTAACATATATGAACTACCTTTTAAAGAAATTATACACCAAATTGACCATGATTTTTATTTTTGATTTATACTATTATACAGACACACTTAATTTAAAATAAGAGGAACTATGACTAAACACAGTATTGAAAAACAAGACGGCAATCTTGTAAAAATTACCATCACGGTAGATGAAAAAACAGCAGGTGATGCTTACAACAAAACTTTAAAAAGAATAGGTTCAAACATTAACATTGCAGGTTTTAGAAAAGGCAAAGCACCAAACAATGTTATAGAAAAATATGTTGGTGCAGAAAGAATAAAAATCGAAGCACTTGAAAATATTTTCCCTATAGAATTTTCAAAAATTGCTCAAGAAGAAAAACTTGACCTGGCTACTCAACCACAAATCGAACATTTCGAGTTTGAAAAAGGTAAAGATTTAAAAATTACCGTTAAAGCAGAATTAAAACCAGAAGTTAATCTTGCACAATATAAAGATGTCGAAATTGAATATGAAGAATTCAAAGGCGAACAAGATGCAATGGAAAAAGAACTTCAAACTCTTCAAAACAGATTTTCAACATTAGAAAAAGTTGACAGAGCCTCAAATGAAACAGATGTTGTTGTATTTGACTTTGAAGGCAGCGTAAATGGAGAATTAATAGAACATGGCAGTGCAAAAAATTATACTCTTGATTTAGCACACTCAAATTTTATTCCCGGGTTTGCTCAAGGTCTTGTAGGGCATAGCGCAGGTGAAGAATTTGTAATTGATGTTACATTCCCAGAAAATTATCATGAGCCAAAATTAAAAGGAGCGCCTGCCAAATTTAAAATTAATCTCCATGAGGTAAAAGAACGCAAATTGCCAGAAATAAATGATGAATTGGCTAAAAAAGCAGGCAAATTTGAATCACTTGAAGCCCTTAAAGAAGATATTAAAAAATATCTTGAAGATGCCAAAAACTTTGAAAATGAAAGAAGAAAATCTGATGCAATTTTCAATAAAATATATAATGAAACAAAAATTGATATTCAAGAAACAATGATAGAACGTGAAGTTGAAGCAGTTAAAGAAGAAACAAAACAAAATGCTGCCCGACAAGGTCAAGATTGGCAAAAACTTGTTGATGCCGAAGGTATTGATTCCGTTAATAAAAAACTTAGAGATGAAGCAATTAAAAGAATTAAAAATTCCTTAATAATTGAGCAAATCTCTAAAAATGAAAATATAAAAATAGAACAAAGCGATTTATTGGCACAAATACAAGAAATTGCCAGAATGTACGGTTCAAATGCAACATCAATATTTGAAGAAATGAAAAAAAATCCATCATCTTTTGCAATTTTATCTCAACAAATTGCTACAAGAAAAGTTAGTGAGTTGCTTTTGAATTCCAATAAATTTAATGCAAAATAGTGAAAGGATAAATTATATGAGTTTTGTACCAGTAGTAATAGAACAGTCATCACGTGGAGAAAGGTCTTTTGATATTTTTTCAAGACTTTTAAGAGAAAGAATTATATTCCTCGGTACACCTATTGATGATATGGTGGCAAACCTTGTTGTGGCACAAATGCTCCTTTTAGATAGTGAAAACCCTGAAAAGGACATAATGCTCTATATTAACTCCCCGGGAGGTTCTGTTACTGCAGGTTTTGCTATATATGATACAATGCAACATATAAGATCTGATGTATCTACTATTTGTTTAGGTCAAGCTGCTTCAATGGGGGCATTTTTGCTCTCATCGGGCGCAAAGGGTAAACGTCTTGCATTGCCTCACTCCAGAGTTCTTATCCATCAACCCTTAGGTGGAGCACAAGGCCAGGCAACAGATATTGAAATTCAGGCAAATGAAATTTTAAGAATAAAAAAATCATTAAACAATATTCTTGCAAATAATACCGGTCAACCTTTGAAAAAAATTGAGAAAGATACAGATCGTGACTATATTATGACACCTGAAGAAGCAGTAGAGTATGGTATGATAGATAGAGTTATAACTCTTGATACCGAAAATAAAGAAAATTAATCTGGAGAAATCAAATGGCAAAAATTGATGAACCGAATTTAAAATGTTCATTTTGCGGTAAAACGCAAGATCAGGTTAAAAAGCTTATTGCTGGGCCTGATGTGTGCATTTGCGATGAGTGTATCGAATTATGCAATGAAATTTTAGATGAGGAATTATTCAACCTTAAAGGAGAAGAAAAAACACAAGAATCAGAACTTCTCTATGAAGGAATACCCAAACCTCACGAAATTAAAGCTTATCTTGATGAGCATATCGTGGGTCAAGATGATGCCAAAAAGGTTCTCTCTGTTGCCGTTTATAACCACTACAAAAGAATTGCGCACAACATGGAAAATGAAAAATCCGATGTTGAAATTCAAAAAAGTAATATCTTACTCGTAGGTCCCACAGGTTCAGGTAAAACTCTTTTAGCACAAACACTTGCAAAACTTCTAAATGTTCCTTTTGCAGTGGCTGATGCTACTACCTTAACAGAGGCAGGGTATGTCGGCGATGATGTTGAAAATATCTTATTAAGATTATACCAAAGTGCTGATTATAATGCCCAAAAGGCAGAACGCGGAATTATCTACATCGACGAAATAGATAAAATTGCAAGAAAATCTGAAAACCCCTCTATTACTCGTGATGTATCAGGCGAAGGGGTTCAACAAGCTCTGCTAAAGATGATAGAAGGTACTGTTGCAAATGTTCCGCCCCAAGGTGGCAGAAAACACCCTCATCAAGAGTTCATTCAAATTGATACTTCCAATATTTTATTCATTGTTGGAGGCGCTTTTGTCGGTTTAGATAAAATTGTTGAACGTCGTGCAGGTGATTCTTCAACTGTTGGTTTTGGTTCAAAACCTGTTTCAGCAGCAGAAAAAGAGCTTCAGGCAGCAAAAATGCTTAAAAAACTTCAACCTGACGACTTGTTAAAATTTGGTTTAATACCCGAATTTATAGGAAGAATACCTGTTTACACCGTTCTTGACCCTCTGGATGAAGAAACATTAAAAATGATTTTAACAAAACCAAAAAATGCTATTGTTAAGCAGTATCAGTGTTTAATGCAAATGGATGGTGTAGAATTAAAATTTGACGATGAAGCAATTGATTTAATTGCTAAAGAAGCAATTAAAAGAAAAACTGGCGCACGTGCACTTCGCTCAATTGTTGAAGAAATCATGCTTGATGTCATGTATGAAGTTCCTACTAATCCTGAAATTAAAACTTTTACTATAACTGCTGATATGGTAGGAAAAAAAAAGAATGTAGCGGAGTTAATAAAACTTCCGATGAAAAATGACATAGAAAAAATACAAGAAGATATAGCATAATTGATGTAAATTTCTTGCTTATATCTAAAAATAAAGCTAAAATGTTGCTAAACCGGTTTGGAGAATAAGATGAAAAAGATTATTAAATTTTTTACAATTTTAATTTGCACAGTTGTTTTTAGTGCATCGGGCGCAAATGCTCAAACATTCAGCGATTTACCAAGCTCACACTGGGCCTATGAAGCTGTTGAGTATTTATATGAAAACGGCGTTGTTGTAGGCTATCCTGATGGTACTTACAAAGCAGACAATAATGTCATAAGAGCCGAATTTTGCTCTATGGTTGTAAGTGCCTTGAGATTACGTGAAAAAAGTATAGACTCATTTAGAAATTTTAAAGATGTTGAAGATTGGTACTGGGCATATAATGATATTCAATTAGCCTCCTTTTATGATCTTGTGGTAGGCACGCCTGACGGTTATTTTTATCCAAAAAATACCGTAACTCGTGCAGAAGCATTGTCAGTTGTACTTAATTCACTTTCAACAAATGATATGACTCATCAAGAAGCTTTAGAAATTCTTTCAAAGTATCCTGATGCAAAAGAAGTACCGCTTTGGGCGCTAATTAAAACTGCAAAAGCTGTTCAAAACGGATTGATGTACAATACACCAGGGCATGAACACACACTTGAACCTAATCGCCCTGCAACACGTGGTGAAATTGCAATGTTTTTATACAATATGATGGCACAAGTTGCAATCCGTCCAAGCGAAAAACTGAAAGATAAACAACGTCCCATAATTAAAGACGGCTATGTCGTTGAAAATGCTTACATTGATGGTGATGAGATAGTAATTCCCGCAGGTACTATCTTGCCTTTAGGTGTTATGGAATGTATTAACGTACAAAAAGCAAAACCTGGGGATCCTTTTGTAGCACGTGCTTTAGTTAATTTTGTAAACAAAGACAAATTACTTTTAATACCAATAGGAACACAATTTAGCGGAAAAGTTGTAAAAACAAAAAAACCTTTAAGATTTTTCAAAAATGCTTATATTGCACTTCAAACAGAGTCAGTATTAGACAAAAACGGCAACGTTGTAGGTCCTGCACTTGCTACATTAGGACAAAAGGAGCCTGAAATTCGACTAATAAGAGGTTGTCCACACTTAACAAAAGTGCGTTACTATGGCACAAGAACTCAAAAAATGTGGATTCATAAATCTCAAAGGGTAGATTTTGTTCTACAAGAGCCTATTAGAATAAAAATCCTTGAGAACCAATTTATCCCAGACTAAAAAATTAAATTAAGATTAATTTTTGTAAGTTTTATTAAAATCCTTATTAATATAAATATATATTGATAAGGATTTTTGTCATGTTAGATAATTTAACTCAATCATCACAAAGCATCGTAATTAATGCACAGGAAATTGCAAAAGAATACTCGAACTCTTTTATTGAACCATTGCATATTTTATACGCAATTTCATTAAGCTCACAAAGTTCTGCAGACGATTTAATGAGTGACTTAAAACTTAATACTATGCTTTTTAAAGATGATATAAAAGCGGCAATAAATAATCTGCCAAAAGTAAGCAATCAAAATGAAATTTATTTTTCCCAAGAAACTGCGAAAATATTTGAACTTGCAAATACTGAAGCAAAAAATTTAAAAGATAAATTTATTTCTCCTGAACACTTACTCCTTGCATTATGCGATTTTACTCAAAATGCTCAAAACAGTACAAATTCAGATATATTAAGAATTTTCAACAAATTTTCCATTACAAAAGATAAAATTTTACTCTCAATGAAAAAAATAAGGGGGGATAAAAAAGTGGATACAAATAATGCTGATGAAGATTATAAAATAATGGAAAAATTCTCAATTGACTTAACAGCTCGAGCTAAGGAAGGTAAACTAGACCCTGTAATAGGTCGAGATGAGGAAGTCAGAAGAATTATACAGGTATTAAACCGAAGAACAAAAAATAACCCTGTGCTAATTGGTGAAGCAGGTGTAGGTAAAACAGCAATTGTAGAAGGTCTCGCACAAAGAATTATAAGAGGTGACGTACCTGAAGGTCTTAAAAATACAAAACTCGTAGCATTAGATATTGGTGCACTTGTTGCAGGCGCAAAGTTCAGAGGTGAATTTGAAGAAAGACTTAAAAAAGTCATCTCTGAAGTTGAAAAGTCACAAGGGCAAATAATTATGTTCATAGATGAGCTACACACTGTTGTAGGAGCAGGAGCATCGGAAGGTTCAACAGATGCAGGCAATCTTTTAAAACCCATGCTTGCACGTGGCCAGATAAGAACAATTGGTGCTACAACGATTAATGAATATAGAAAATATATTGAAAAAGATCCTGCTCTTGAACGTCGTTTTCAACCGGTTTTAGTCGATGAACCAAGTGTCGAAGATACGATTTCAATTTTAAGAGGACTAAAAGACAAATACGAAGTTCATCATGGTGTAAGGATTAAAGACTCTGCACTCGTTGCAGCGGCAGAGCTTTCTAACCGTTACATAACAGACAGATTTTTGCCCGATAAGGCAATAGACCTTGTTGATGAAGCAGCTTCAAGTGTTAGGATTGAAATAGACTCTATGCCTGAAGAACTGGATAAACTTGAGCGTCAAAAATTACAGCTTCAAATAGAATTGCAATCCTTAAAATCTGACAATGATAATCAAGATGAGGATAAAATTAACGCAGTAAACAAAACGCTTAATGAAGTAAGCTCAAAAGCAAATGTTCTTAAGAAGCAATGGGAAGCTGAAAAAAGCAGTATCAAAGGTGAAGCAGGCATAAAAGCCGAAATAGAAAAAGTTCGCCATGATATAGAAAATGCCGAACGTGATGCCGACCTTGAAACAGCAGCAAAACTCAAATATGGCACATTGCCTGAACTTGAACAACAGCTCAAAGAGGTAAAAAACAACCAAGGCAATAAAAATACACTTTTAAAAGAAGAAATCGACGATGAAGACATCGCACAGGTTGTTTCAAAATGGACAGGTGTACCTGTTTCAAAACTTGTTGAATCAGAAAGCAGAAAGCTTATTGAAATGGAAAACTTAATACATAAACGTGTTGTCGGCCAAAACGAAGCGGTTGAAGTCGTATCTGATTCTATTCGCCGTGCTCGCTCGGGTCTAAAAGACCCAAAACGACCTATCGGCACATTTTTATTTTTGGGTCCTACAGGTGTAGGTAAGACAGAGCTGGCAAAAGCTTTAGCAGAATTCATGTTTATGGATGAAGATGCTCTAATTCGTATTGATATGACAGAATATATGGAAAAACATTCTGTTTCAAGACTAATTGGTGCACCTCCCGGATATGTTGGCTATGATGAAGGTGGACAACTCACAGAAAGGGTAAGAAGAAAACCATATTCGGTTATACTTTTTGATGAAGTTGAAAAAGCACACCCTGATGTGTTTAATATTATGCTACAAATCTTTGATGACGGACGTTTAACTGATTCAAAAGGTACAACGGTGGATTTTAAAAATACAATAATTATTATGACTTCTAATATAGGTTCTGATATTATCTTGGATAATGCCGTGAAAGGATTATTGTCCGAAACTGAAAAAGAACAAACAAAAGAAGAAGTTACACAAAAATTAAGAGACTACTTTAAACCTGAATTTTTAAACAGAATAGACGAAACCGTATTTTTTGATGCACTAAAACTTGATGATTTAAAACATATTGTAGATATTCAAGTCCAATATCTTAAAAACCTACTTGCACAAAGAAAAATTGAAATCGAAATAACCGAAGAGGCCAAGGAAAGACTTGCGCTAAACGGATTTAACCCGATATATGGTGCTCGTCCACTAAAACGTGAAATTCGTCAAAGTATTGAAAATCCTTTGTCAAAAGCTCTTTTAAAAGGTGAATTTAAAGACGGAGATAAAATTAAAATCGACGAACAAGACGAAAAAATAGTATTTTCTCACTAATTAAAAAGCCGCAAAGTTTAACCTTGCGGCTTTTTATGTAATTTCTTTTAAAACCTTAAGAGTTCGTGTCGGATGCAAAGAACGAGAGTCTATGTATTTTTTCAAAAGCAAAAAACACTTTTCGCAAAAATTTTCATCAACAAGATTATCATAACTTGTTTTTTCGCCATATTTACAATTTTGCTGCGCAATTAAAAATTCTCTTATTTTTTTATGCAGACCAATATATGTGTCAAAATCATATCTACAATTGCTACAAACAACTCCGCCTGATAACACACTAAAATAAGCGCTATCTTTTATTTTACACCCACATTTAAGACATGTTTCAAACTCAGCCCCATAGCCTATTTGAGTCATAAATTTAAGCTGAAATCTTATTGTATTTAAGAAAATTTCCGTTTTATTCAAAGAATTTGCAATACCATCCAGTACATTATAAAAAAGTTCATAGATTCTTTCATTATTCTGTGTGTCCTCATCCGAATCTGTACACATAACATTTATAATTTCTGTTAAATACATTGAATAAGTAAGTTTATCAAGGTTTGTACGTAATTTATTAAAAGTATTAAGTGCCTGTGCCTCACAAATCGTATCGAAATTTCTGCCATTTTTAAGCATTATTTTATTTGCAACAAGCATTTGCATTCTTGCACCTAATTTTGACTTTGGACGTTTTACACCTTTTGCCACACCTTTTATAAGCCCGTACTGTCTGGAAAACATCACTACAATATTATCATACTCGCCAAGCGGATATGTTTTAATATTAATTGCATCTGTTGTAAAACTATCTTTAATACTTTTCATTAGTTATATTTTTTGCTATTTGGATTCTTATAAATTCCTGGCATAATTGATCAATATTCGTAAAAGATGAAAGTATTTGTGCATCAGGAAAATATTTTAAGAACATGCTTGTATAAAACTCTCTCTTGTCATTTTCTTTTGAAAAAAGATAAATTCTTTTTAACTTAGAACATTCTGCTGCCGTTTTTATAAAATCAAAAATTATTTCTTTATTTTCATCAAGTGGTGGGTTAACTATAATCCAAATACCGGACTTCACAAAAGCTTTAAATGCTCTTTGCCAAAAGAGTGGATTACAGTCAGGATTATATGAATTTATTGCATAAATATCGGGAAAAGAAGCACTGTCACAATTTGGACATTGTACTGAAAGTGTTTTTGTTGAAAAATCGGTTTTTAAATTTCTGGAATTACAATTTGAGCATACAAAAATATTTGAAAGTCCAAGCATCGGTATAAAATCAAAAACATTTTGATTTTCGTCATCAGCTTTATCGATTTTTTTAACAAAAGGTATTTCAAAATTTATTTCTTTTTCTGTTAAAATTTTTGTTATTTCTTGACTTTGAGAAGTTGTAACAAAAGAAATATTATTTTTTGAAGTTTTTAACATAGAAAGAATTTTATCTATATCAAATATTTTAGTATCTACAATATTATTTAATACTGCAATTTCTTGTAATAAATTATAATCATTTTGATGATCTTGTGAAGAAAAAAGATTATTAAGTTTATTTCTGTAATTTTTTATTTGTGTATAATCAATATCTGTTGAATTATCATCATAAAAAAATAAAATATCTTCTGCTTTATTTTGAATATTCTTTACAGGTTGCGGTGTCTCAAAATGAACAAAATCGCTTGCATCTGTTAAATCTTTAAATTCTTCAGGCTCTTTTTGGGCTTCTTGTTGAGCCATATACTCATCATAGGCGGCACCTTGCAATTTAATATTTTCATCTTTGACTACAATTTGAGGTTGCACTTCATTTTTTGCTCCTTGAGCATTTAGAATTTCTTCTATTGTAGGGCATAATATATCTGTAATTTCTTCAGGAATTTCCGAGCTTTTAATATACTGCAATATTTGCTCTAACTGTGACAAAAATTCAAATTTGTGCCCTGTATGGAATTTTTCATGTAATTTATACGCACCATCTTTCAAAAGATGCATATCTTTTTTTCTTATTGCAACTTCAAGACGTTTTATTGTCATAGATTCTGATTCCGGAAATGGCGCCATTTTTACTCCTTAAAATACTATATTAAATCACCGTTCATCATATTTTTTGCTCCATGATAAATACCTCTTATCATTTGCTCAATTTCAATCTTATTATCACTGTAATCAAGTGCCGTATCTTGTGTAATTATGCCTTGTCTTAAAAGCCCATAAATAGAAGAATTCATTGTAGCAAGCGAAGGAGATTTACTTTTTTGCATAAGCGAATAAATATCATCAAACTGGTTTTTTAAAAGATAATCTGAAACAGCAGGTGTTGCACTCATAATTTCTACTGCAACAGCAAGGCCACCTTGAGCTTTTGGTAAAAGTTTTTGGGAAATTATTGCACGCAAAGTATTAACTACTCTTTGTAAAAGAAGTTTAGATGCACTATCCTCGAAGAGCCCTAAAATACGGTTAAGAGTTTGAACACATGAATTAGTATGCATGGTAGACAAAACTAAATGCCCTGTTTCTGAAGCTTCAATAGCAGCTTCAAGAGTTTCTCTGTCCCTTATTTCTCCAACCAAAATTACATCAGGATCCTGCCTTAGAGCATATTTTATGCCAGACTCAAATGTTTCAGTATCAACTCCAAGACCCCTTTGAGTAATAAGTGATTTTCTATCAGTATATAAGAACTCAACCGGATCTTCTATTGTAATTATGTGTTTTTGTTGTTCTTTATTAATCAAATCTACCATAGATGCAAGTGTTGTAGATTTACCTGAACCGGTCGGACCTGTGACAAGGACAATACCATTATTTATTTTAGTAAATTCGCTTAAATATTTTGGTAAGTTAAGATTTTCAAGAGTTGGAATTTCATAAGGAATAACTCTAAAAGTAAGTTTTGGCAATCCTAAATCTTTACAATAATTAACTCTATATCTTGAAAAATTTGGAATTTCATATGTAAAATCAATATTATTAGACACTTTTATTTTTTCAAGAATATCTTTTTTTGCAATTTGAAATAGTATGTTTTCAAAATCATCTTCACTTAATAATGGCATGGCAGTTCTCATAATTTTCCCGTCTATTCTAAGTGCAGGAGCCTTGCCCTCTCTAAAGTGCAAATCAGAGGCATTTGCTTTATGTGCCTTCATTAGAAAATCATTTAAATTAAATTCAGAACTCAAAATGCCTCCACTATCCCTATATTTTATATTTTATACATTTTTAAATATAAAACAATTATACACTAAAAATATCTTTTTATGCAGATATAAAAAGGTTCAAAGGTCATTTTAGCAATAAATATTAAGAAATATTACAAAATAAAAAACTACAGGGCAATTTTTTAAAGAAATTTTTTTTTATTAAAGAGTAGGTTAGTTTAAATTTATATTGGAAGGAAGTTTACAAATGTGTGCAGTTAGTTTAACTGGAACAACCGGCTATACTGATTATTCAGCCTTAAATGGCATTTCCGGTTCTTATGGAGGCTTAGGAACAAATTATTCTGTTCCTTTATTTAACTCTTATTGTGGACTCTATGGTTATTACTATGGAATGGACGTAGACGAAGCAAAAGAAAATTTAGAAAACAACTATGACTTATCAACTTTACAACAATCTTATAATAATAAACAAAGTGTTCAAACACTTGATTGGTCACAACTTTGTACTAACATTTCAACACTTTTACAGCAAGGCAGAACTGATGATGCAATTGTTGAATATAATAAATTAACAAAATCAATGTCAGAAGCATCTCAATATGAAGGTTACAGCGAAAGTCAAATAAAAGCTCTGGCACAAAGAATTTACTCACAAACCATAGGAACAAGTTTAATTGATGATATCGATACTTATGCATCAAGTGCGTTCTTTCAAGGTGTAAAAGCAGGTGTTCCGCTATTAGGTACAATTTTTGCACAAGGTAATTCAAAAGAAGATATGATTTCTGAAGTAACAGGAGTCGAACAATCTACAAATTCATCTGTAGCAAAAGGTTTAGGTGCAATAACAGCAGGTATAGGTTCAGGTGCAGCAATAGGTGCAGCTCTCGGACTTTGCGGTGGACCTTTGGCAGCTTTAACATCAACTGCAGGAGCAATAGGCGGTGCAGTTATCGGAGGTCTTTTCTCTATCGGCAAATTAATTTTTAGTTAATAACTTCCTTATTTGCATACACTTAAGTAAATAACAACATGAAAAAAGCTCGTTAAGATAATTCATAACGAGCTTTTTTATATTTATACTATTTTTTCTCTCCGATTACAGCTTGTCTGCAATTAAGGCAAGGCTACTTTTGCTCTTCAATAACCGCTTGAGCTGCAGCGAGCCCTTGCGAGCTTTGCTTGCAAAGTGCGAATGCACAATATTGCAAGCGTGCTACTTTTGCTCTTCAATTACAGCTTGAGCAGCTGCAACTTTACGAGCTTTGCTTGTAAACGCAGCTTGTCTGCAATTAAGGCAAGGCTACTTTTGCTCTTCTATTACAGCTTGCGCTGCAGCGAGCCTTGCTTGCGGAACTCTGAACGGAGAGCAAGATACATAATTCAAGCCAATTCTGTGGCAGAATTTTACTGAATCAGGGTCGCCGCCGTGTTCGCCGCAAATACCTCTTTTTAAGTCAGGTCTTACCTTAAGTGCTTTATCTAATGCGATTTGCATTAGCTGACCTACGCCAACTTGATCAAGTGATTCAAACGGGTTGCGAGGTAAGATTTTTTCTTCAACATATTTGTTTAAGAATTTACCTTCAGCATCATCACGAGAGAACCCGAAAGTCATCTGTGTCAAGTCGTTTGTACCGAATGAGAAAAATTGTGCGTATTGAGCAAT
>CALUXW010000018.1 GCA_944324865.1 Candidatus Gastranaerophilales bacterium
GCGTTCTGTCAAGCCCGCCGCAGCAAGCAACATTATATGTAATTGAGTTCATTCCGCCAATTGATGAAGCTGTTCCCTGAGCTTTGGCAAGTATTAAATTTCCCGAACTGTCAATTAATGCCTGATAACTTGATTTATCTTTTGCATTAGGCTTGTAATTTCCCGCCGTCCAATGCCCTATAACATATAATACTTTTGACATGGCTATAACTCCTTGTGCTGTGCAAGCGTATTTATTATTTCTCTTTGTCCGCGTTTAAGTTCTTTGAAATCTTCTTTGATATCATCTTTGAAACATTGAAAAACCTGCAGAGAAACAAATTTTTTATCTGCATCGGATAATATTTCCCTGTGTTTTTTCTCAAGTTTTTCGGGCGTTACAAAGATATTAAACTGGACAAAAAACCCCAGAACCGCTATTATTATCACGGCATACGGCAAATATTCAATCATTCTGCGCTACCTCTTTATTGAGAAGTTTTGCTGCCTGAGTTAATTTATTTCCTACCGCCTCAATTATTGCAATTCCAAGTTTAAACCCTTGCAGATGTCGATTTCTTTTCTCGGGGTCATCTGTTGATTTAATTTTTTCAAGTAAATCATTAAGATTTTCAATTACATCATTTGCCTTTTTATCAAAGGCCTCGTAACTTCTTTTGATAATTGCGGGAATAATTTTGTTTTCAACAAGCTCTTTTATAAGCGGCAATACCCATGCCAAAAGACCTGCCAAAATTTCTTTGTAATTCATAAATTACATCCTTTCTTTTTTATGTACAAAAAATAGCGTATAGCGCCTGATAAAATAATTGGATATTTTTATATAAAATTCTTTCTAAGATTCAACTTCCGGAGGCAAATCCGCTTCGGGTTCAGAGAAGCAGTTAACCATCATGAATGTATCATCATTTGAAAAATTATAATAAAGGGTTACAAGATAGCGTCCAGAGCCTAAAGAGCCTATTTTGTCGCCTGATAGTTTTACTTTTGAATAATCAGGAGCTTTAATATCGATAATTACTTCCTGCTCGGTATAAATGCTTAAATAAAAAATTCCCATACCGCTTTTGGGAAAATTTACATCCTTTTTTAAAAAGTAAGTTTGATCGTAGGAAGTTTTACCAAGGTCATAGAACTTATTTGACAGATTTAATTCAATTGTATTTGTATAAATAAGTTCAAGTTCGCAATTTTGACTTTTCCCCGTTATACTCTTTGAAAAATCGTCATTAAAACCGTTTGAGTTGTATTCGTAGTTGTTGATTGTTGCAATAGAGCCTGATTTTTTATAATCCGCAAAAGGAACAATATTTTTATTTTCCCACTCGGTTTGTTCTTCATATTTTGCCTTTGTCTGCCTTATCGGACTTGCCGTATTAATCCAGAGGCAGGGAAGCCGGGAACTTGAGATATTTGCAGGCTGATTATCCGCATATTTAATGCTTTTAAATGCCTCAATATGTCCGTTCTCATCAATTCCAAAATATATTGTTGTGTTTGTATCAACAGGCTCATCCGGCACGCTTGCAAGTGTTTTAAACGTTTTTGTATAACCGTTTGCAAATGTAACCACGGCGGGATTTTCTTCTGAAATATTAAATCCATAATCGTATAAAATGCCATCAGCAGCCCCGAGATTAATACATAAAGGTGCAAGCCCGAAAAATCCCGCCCCTGCTTCACCGCCTCCGCTTAATTCTTTTATAAACTCTATGCCGTCTTCGTTGATGTTGGACAATGAACAATCAAGTGGATTTCCAACGGCGCTTGCCGTGTTTTGCGCCACCTGCGCCCAGTGTCTGGCTGAGTATGTGTTATTTTCAACAGGTGCATTAAAATCATTCTGGGCATATTTTTTGGCTAAATCCGCAGATGCAGCCGCCTCTGAAACATTAACATTTATATTTTCTGCCAGATTTTCAATATCTTCAATTGCCTGTGCTTTATCTGCAGCTATGGCATCTTTTGCACTTTCAAGGGTCTGAGATATTATATTTTGTGCACTTATAGAATCTTGCTCAATTGTATTTAATGCGGAGTTTAGTTCGTTATTTATTTGAGATGCCGCATTTAATGTTTTTGTGTTGATTTCACCAATTGCGCCGAGCTTTTTTTCTTCTATTTTCTCCTGAGCCTGATATGTTTTGTTTTGAATATCAAATGCCGTATTAATCGCAAGTTCTTCGATTTCATCGGCTTTTTCTTCTGCGGTATTTGCACACTGTATTGCCGTATTTGCCGCATTTTCCGCCTTGCCTGCCGAATTTGCGGCGCTGATTTGTGCCTGCTGCAGTGATGATACAAGTTCATCCGGGCTTATATCCGACCCCTCTTGAATTTTAACCGAGCGTTCCACGCCTCTGTTTAAAATTTTTATAAGCTTGACAATATAATCAAAAGTTTTTTCCAAAATATTCATATCAAGCTTATCAGATGTACCAAAGGGTGTTGCCTGTTCAATAGGAAGTGATAAAAATAACGATATTACTTCATCCTCGCCAAGAGTGCTGTACAAAGAGCCCTCGAGCGGAAAAATTATATATCCGCCGTTTTCGTTTCCTATGCCGTGTATGGAGTAGTCAACATTTAAAACAAGCTGCGTTTGCCTGCCGTATTTATCGGTATGCATAACAATAAGCTGATTCTCATTTTCAATTGTCAAATCGTAATCAAACTGCACAGCGGAATTATTCCCGCTGTAATTATTGAACGGGGGTATATCGGGTATCATTTATGTTTCCTTTCTTTTAATCTTCGCCGGCTGCTTTTCTTGCCTGATAATCCGAGTATCCCAGAAGCTTCATTACTCCTTTGCCTGTTTCTCCTTCATAAAAATCAATTGCGGAACTTCCCATATTAACAATGGTTGAAGCGGGAATACCTGTTGCGGCGTCTGTTATATCGGTCATTGCATTAAGCCAGGTATCAAGTTCAATGCCTTCTAATCCGTCTTTTTGCGCTTCGAGAATTAATTTATTTATATCGCGTGGTATTTTATCAAGACCTTTTGCGGAATTTAAAACAGGTTTTTCAAGCAAAGCATTTAAAATTGCCTGATAAATACTTCCGATAAAAATAATTGACTGGGAATTTAAATCAAAAACTGACATAATTGCTTCATTCGCAAATTCTTCCCACTCGCCTGCCGCTAAACCCAGAATCCAGACATAGGGGTTTGCAACCATACGGTATAAGAAATTATTGAAAACCGTATAAATTAAAACGGTTTTTATCATCTGCCCCCTGCTTATATCACCGTTAGCCCGTGCTATTATGACGTCGGCCGCCTTTCTGAAATACTGGTTTGTTGTATTTTGAAATGCATAATACAATCTGAAAATCGGGTTATTGCTTCTTTGAAATTCGCTTAGCGATGATGTTGTAGCTGCCTGCTGTGCCCTGCTTACTTCCAATACAAATTCCTTGAAGGCTTCCTCTCCGCTCATTCCTTTTGTGTTTATAAGATAATCGACATAAGGTTTACCGCCGAAGATAATAGCGCCCATATCGCCCAGTTTCACATTCAGCGAAAAGAAATCGATAAATTTTTTGCTTTTTGCAAATCTTGAAGTTTCAACAATGCGTGCAAGTGCTTCATTTTGCGAACCCGAGCCGAAACGCTGTTTTAAATAATCGTTTTGCATCATAAATTTTATTGTTTTGCGCGGTGTTAAAAGACATTGCAAAAAACCGCCAAACCACAAGGCAGATGGCATTTTATCTGCAAAATTTATAACGGACACAAGCTGTGTAACGGTAATTTTCGGCTTTAGCGTGATTGTCGTACCTATAATATTATTTACAATTTTATTTAAAACACTGTCCAGCGCGCCAAGACGCTGAGCGCGATTGGTATATGAACAGTCCGCAATTTGTTTTAAGAAGCTTTCGTATGCTTCTGTGCCGTATTTTTCGGATATCGCAACGGCAACACTTCTGTCTTTAAATACTTTATTTAGTTTTGTAAGTTTATCTTCAAGAAGTATAAGCGCATTTGCCTTTTCGATGTGATTAAAAAGCGTTTGAAGCGGGTTAGTAAGTTTAACAGGTATTTTGGCACTGTTACTTCTTGATTTTGTAAAGCCGGGCGATGTGCTTTGTTCCGAGTATTGATTAAACATATCAAGTTCTCGCACAACATCTGCAGCTACGGGAAAATAATTTTTAGCGCGCGGCATATCAATACCGTATTTTTTAATGTATACTTTGTTTATTTCATTATAATAACTTGAAGCACTTCTTTGCAGAACATCACCTATTTTAATATCTTCATAGTCAAGCAAGCTCATTATTCTGTCATAACCGCCCTGTCCGAACATATTTAAAAGCCTTTCTTTTATCAGAGGATTTTTTGAATAAATATAAGCCTGTATTATTTGCATTTTGTTTAGCTCAATATCTTTAGGGCGTTTTAGGGAATAATCCTTAAATGTGTATTTTTCGTTTAATTTTTCAAAAATCTTATCATCTACAAAAAACGGTTTAACATTCAATATTTTTGCAATATTCCTTAATATGTCCTGTTTTTCAATATATGATTTTGTCTGCGCCTGTGTTTCCTCATAGAGGATTGAATATTCATCAATAAATTTCTTATCAAGAAAAAGATTTATAAAGCTCTCCAGATTTGCAAATTTAGTATAGAGTTTTGTTATTGCTTTTGCGGGCTTTTTATTTTCAAGTCTGTTCAATACCATATCAATAGCGCGGTTGTTCTCAATTCTGCCGTTAAAATCCGCCTCATCTTTAGATAATTTCCCCTGCAGTTTTGCAAAAACGATATCGGCATATAAATCGGAAAGAAAATCAGAAGATATGTACGTTTGTCCATAAGCTTTATATGTAACAAATTTTCTTGTGATTTTATCTTCAAAACTCATTGTTTCGCGCTCATCTTCACCCATGGCGCTAAATTCTTCCTGCATTTGCGCATACATGGTTTCTGCCTGCTCAATGTTTAAACGGTTAATTGTGCACAGTTTTTCAAAGAGTTTATTTGTTGCGTAATTGTATTTTCCGCGAGTTCTGCCGTTTGTTTTGATATTCTTTGTTGAGCGTAATTCATCCTGTATGCGCCTTGATATGTCGCGTCTTGTGCTCATATCTTCAAGACACTGTGCAAAGTCCATAATCTCATCAATATTGTTTTTGAGCTGTTCAACATTTTCAATATTAACAATTTTATTTAAAATTCTGTTTCTGTCAGAGTATGAAAGAAAATTAAGAGATTTTAAAAGTGCGGCCGCTATATTTTTGTATTCCTGTACGCCGTTTGTATTTCTTAATTTGTCTGCATTATTTAAAAGAATTTCCTTTGTCTGTTCAAATTTATTCAAGTATTCGAAACGCTCAATCTCGTTTGTATCATGCACCCACTTTTCGCCATAATCGTTTTGTACAATTTGCGGGACACTTTCAAGCCATTCATAGTATGCAAGCAGAACAATTGTCCTATCATCCGGGTTTTTGCTTTTTTCATACTCGTTTAAAATATATTGATATTGCAATTCTGCTTCCTGCAGCTCGTAGTACTCCTCATTTGTTTTAAGCCAGAGTTTATTTACTATAACATCGTAAGCCTGGCGTACAAGTTCGGCATCTGCGCCGGCTTCATCATTTTCATAGCTTACCCCCCTGTCGCTGAAAAATTCAAGCCAGGCAGGGTCAAATCCGCTAACCGTAATTTTATCATCGACTTTATCAAGCGAATTAAATATACGCTCTTTCTTTGTGCGCATTGCTTTTGTGTTTGAACTGCTTTCAAGAACGCTTTTAAGCCATTTGGGATTTCTGTTTATTCCCGTTGAAAGAATGCTGTATGCGGCTTCTCTGTGCCTTAACTGTTCTTCCGTGGGCTTGTATTTTGCCAGAGAATAATATTTTGCTTTTTCTATTATTTCAGCGGATTTTTTCTTTTGTTCTTCAAAATCTTCATCGCCAAAAAGCTTATCAAATACCCGCTTTGCTTCTTTTGAAAGCTTAATGCTTGTTGTGCCTTCAATAGTCGTATAGATATCTTTAAGCCAATTTGCAAATCTTTCAAACACCTGCTTTAATTTGCTTGTGGGCGCTTTACCGCTCATAAGGTATGCTTCAAATCCTTGTGCAAATTTTTCATGCTGGGCGTAAGTATATTCTCTGCCGTTATATTTGAGCCATTTATTAACGGTTAAGAGCATTTCACGGGCTTTAATATTTTTTGGACTTTCCATAATCAGAGTTTGCAAAAACAGATGTGCAAACTCATGCAGCATTGTTGATTTATCCGCCTTGCCTGAAACAAGGTCTATAACACTCTGTCTTATATTCCCGTCTTCATCTTTAAAAAAGCTTATTGAGCCTCTTGAATCAGTATTGTTTTGCAAACTTTCATACTCGCCCTGATAATATCTGTCAGGCGTGTAAGGCTTGAATTTAGGCTGTACATCTGTTATAATATTAATGAGGCGAATGCTCGAGAAAGTGGTTTTTGTACCGCTTGAGATAGCCTCATTTTTTATCCAGTTGTCAATGTTTTTTTCGCTGTCAATAAAGGCTGTTGTAATAAGCGGATTGTTTTTTGGAAAGGTTTCCAGTACAACACCGTATGTATTATTTTCTCCCTGAATTTTTAATAATACGGGTTTACCGTTGAATCTGGGCTTTTGCCCGCTCGGGGCAGCTTGTGAAACGCTGTCTATATTGCTTAGAAGTTCCTGCCATTGTTCGGATTGAAGAGAATGTCTTTTTTGACCGTGTAAAATTGTATCATGGGGTATTCTTAAATTCAGTCCGTCATTTGTAAGGTAATTGAACTGCTCTTTTTCTTTTGTATCTTTGGGTTTGGATACAACATCGCTATAAAATTTTGAAAAATCTTTAAATCTGCTTGCCCGCATTGCGGATTGACGGTAGACTACTCTATTTTCAAGTCCTCTCCGCTCGGGTCTTTGAACCAGCTTGTTTCGCCCTTGAATTTGGCTTTGCTCAGATTGAAGTCCTCTTTTTTGAAGTGCCAGATTGATTTCTTTTGTCGTGATTGACTTTGGTTTTTGTCCGTATTCGACTTCTGTTGAAATCGCTTCATAGCTTGCAAATAGTCCTTTCTCTTTCATTGTAACATAGTTTTGGGCAGGCTTCATTCCTACTTCATTTACTATATATTCAATAGGCACAAGTCTGCCTGTTTTCCTGAATCTGTTTACGGCTCTATCTACTGCAATTTCTACGGGTAAATGAACGAGCCTTAAATGTACGTCATACCCTGCGCCGCTCAAGCTTTTATGCTTTTCCATAATAGATTTTTCACTTTTGCCGACTATTGGCAAAATAACATTGTCGCCGTTCATTATGGCGTTTTCAAGCACTTTGTTTGCTATGTACTGGCTTTCTTCATGCACCTGGTCCGCCCTTGTTCCGTTGCTTTTAATAAATTCAGGCAATTGTTCTTTTGCCATATCGCTGTCAATGATTAAGCCGCCTGTTTCTTCCTTCAACGGGTCTGCCATTGAGGATTTACCGCTTGCAGGTAAGCCGATAACCAGATATGCCTGCCTATCCTTATTTTTAGCGCCGCTGCCGTATAAATCTTTCGCGATATTGTTTCTTAACTCCTGTCTTTCGTCCGTGTTAATTTCAATAGTAGGAGGCAGCAAGCCTTCTTCCTTCATGCGTTCTTGTTCTGCCAGAACCTCTGCTATATCGGGATATTTTAACCGCCAATTTGTAATGCTGTTCTGATGCGCGGATTGATAATAAATATTTGGATTATTTTCATCAAATGTGCCCTGATTATCAATAGATTTAATTTGTTCGGGGTTAAAAACAATGTAATGAGTTGTGTTTGGCGGTATGTTCATATTGAATTTTTGTGATACGGAATTATCTATAATACCGTCATATCCAAGCATTTCAACAATTCTTCTTGCCGCTTCATTTGCAGTAAGCTCGCCCGTTTGATAATCTTCAAGATAGAGTTCGTTAAGTTTTGATTTTAAATCTTCAAGCCGTATTCCGCCTTCATAAACAGAATCAAACAAAACCTGTTTTACATTTTGAATATCGGAATAATCCAGTAAATCGCCGAGAGCATTATCAATATCGTAAGCAAGATTTTGCAATGCTTCATCTTTAAGTTCGTATTTTGCATTTTTATAATCGGAGTAATCCTCATACTCATCTTCCGAAATATTAATGTCATCAAAAATATCAGTTAAAAGCCACGTGGCATTATCGCCGACATAACAGGGGTTATTCATTTTTAAATAGCAGCTGAATTTATGCGGTTCTCCTCTTAGTTGTGCTTCTGCCAGTTTTTCCGCTTCTTCGTAATTAAGATTTTTATCTTCTTTCTGCAGTTTTTCAGCCAGTCTTTCGACCTTTATTTCAAAATCCGGGCCGCCGTCATAATAATTATCCTTAACATCATATTCACTGTCGCTGAAATAGAATCCTGCACCCATATTGCCTTCGGGCGATGCTTTGTCTTTATCAAAAGTATTAAATGTTTGCACTGAACCATGGTAGACTATAAGCGGTTTTCCCGCTTCATCAACCACATGTGAATTATCAAACCAGTTTTTAAAATATATGCTCTCCGTGCCTTTTTCGTTCCATTCTTTTATTGCTTCCCGTATATTTTCATTTCTTGCGCCTGCCGTATAAACGGGTTGAAATTGTGTCTGTATTTGTTTAATGTCATTATTTTGATATGCAATATCACCGTTTATTTTTAAATTGTATTTGCTGTAAATGTCGTATGCGGTTTTGCCCTCGCTATCTCCCTGTGCGATTTTTTCATACATAATGCCTGCAAGTTCACCGAGTTTTTGCGCTTCCTGCTCATCTCTGCCGGCTTCAATCATCTGCTTTGATATGTCATCGGATACAAGTTTTCTTGCCTCTAAATGTTTTTCTTGTTTTTCAAGTTCTTTAACGGATGGCAAATCTGCAATTGAAGCTACAAGTGTGCCGAAGTTATTATCAATAAAATTGTGGCGCTCGTCATTTGTCATACTCTCCGCACGTTTTTGCGCCTGTGCCTTGCTTAATCCCTGTTTTGTCAGAATTGTAGTTGTCTGGGCAATCGAACCCGCGCCGCCTAAAAATATTGTTGCGCCTAAAGTTGCTGTACCTGTTTCTATAATCCTCGCTACATTTTGTTCAAGCGGTGTGTTTTCTATGCCGCCAAGTTTTCTTGCAAATTCGCCCGCTACTATATTAGCACTTTCCTGCGCCATCTCCGTTGATGATTCAATACCAAGGGCGGCACCGTAATTTTTTAGAACACTCATAAGCTGTGTTCTGAGTGCTTTATCTCCTGCAAGCTCTTTTAACTGTCTGCTTTCAAAACGTTTTAAAATTTCTTCTCCGCTGGGCAGGGTTTTCAGGATTGCTTTTAGAGAGAAAAATTCCAGACCCGCATTAAATCCGCCCACACCTATTGCAAGTAAATTCATTTCATTTTCGCTTAAAGCTTCGCCGCCGTTTGATATGATTTCGTTATTTATTTGTCTTAATTCATTTTTGGCAAGCCCCGCTTCAACCTCAAAACTTCTTTTTGCCGAGTTTATGCCACCGCCCCATCTTGCCCCCGCAATAGCTGCAGTAGGCATAGTTAAAATTTCATCGGGCACGGCGATATTAGGTCCCATTTGCCCGAGTATAAAAGCACCGCCCGCACCGGCTACAGCGCCTGCGGCAGAGCCTATGCCGCCGCTTTTTAACATTTCAAAAAGTATAGGGCTCATTTTTATAGCCTCAACATAACCTTTTTTAAGAAAATCGGGCGTGCGCTCTATTGCTCCAGTAAGCGTATAAGGGTCTTTTTGCTTATATTTTGGCTCCGTAATGCCGTAATTATGAGGTTTTTGAGAATTTAGATAATTCAGGCGTTTTTTATCTTCGTCACTCTGGCTTTTAAAAGGATAGATTGATTTCATTTCAAGGTCGGCAATTTCAACCATATTTTTGCCTTCCTGATAAGCGCTTATCGGTGTTTTTTGTATCCATTCCAGACACTCTTTAAATTTGCTTATAAGATTGCCTGATGAACCGTGCAGCTTGTTTTCAGGATTAAAATTTTCAATAACGGTGCCGTTGTAATTATCATCAGTTTGAATTTGTTCAAACTGCGCCCAGTAATTATTTTTCTTATTATCTTCAACAGTTTCAAACTGCGCCCAGTAATCTTTGCTATTAGCACTCATAGTCTTACACCGCCCATATTTATTGCTTCACTTACTTTGTTTTCGGGAACAAGTACAATTTGCCCTGACGGAGTTTTGATTTTTATGCGTCTTTGCTCTGTGTTGTTGCTTCTTTTGTATTGTGCCGTAATGTTTTTTACATAATTTTGAGTTTCTTTATACGGCGGGATTCCGTTGTATTGTTTTACTGCGCCGGAGCCTGCGTTATATGCGGCAAGTGCAAGTTCAATATTGCCGTTATAAGAGGTCAGCAATTGTTTTAATAATCTTGTTCCGCCCTCGATATTTTGCTCGGGATCAAGCGGATTTTTTACGCCAAGCCCTTTTGCCGTTTGCGGCATTAACTGCATAAGACCAAGTGCACCCGCTTTAGATTTTGCACCCGCATTAAATCCTGATTCCTGTTTAATTACAGCTTTAACTAAGTTAGGGTCAATTTCATACTTTTGAGAATATTTCAAAATGAGTTCGTCATATTTTGTATTTCCTGAATTTGATAATGTTTTGTTTATTTTTTCAATTGTTTCTTGCTGCTGCTGTAAAATTGTTTTACCCAGTCTGTGTGTAACTATTTTGTATTTTTCTTCATCCGAGGGCTGGCGCTTATTTGTGCGTTCAAAATATACAAAATCATTAACGACTTCGCGCATAAATCCCGCGCGCTCGTTCATTCCTTTTGCAATTTCCTGATAAAGCCTTAATTGTGTTGACGGGTTTTCATATCCGAGCGATTTAATGAAATTTAACAGTTCGTTATCCGTTATTTTTCTGCCTCTGCGGGCTTCGTATTCCCTTACATATGACCTTATTTCATTAAATGACGCCTCTTTCCTGTCGCCCTTGCCAAAATGTCCGTCATGTCCTCTATCCAGTCCTATGGATTTTAAGGCTTGAAGAATAATTTTGTCATCGTCTTTAATTTGTGTATAACCGAGAGTTTTAATATCTTCCTGTCTTTTTAAAAATGTTTTATAATCCCCGTCGCTTAAATACCCTTTGTATTTAAGCAAATTAAGGTTTTTAAAGCCCTGCGCGTCATTTACGGATTTTTCATATAAATCCTGCCAGATGCCTAAATCTGTCTTAACTTCACCCTCTTTGTTAATATTATCAATATATTTTCTCAAAGATAATTCCGTTTTTGCTTCAAGTCCTGCGGGAATATCATCGTATGTTAATATATTGCCGTTCTGTTCTTTTCGCAATGCGGTTTCGTAAAATGTATTTAATAAATTGTCTTGCTGTTGTGCTTCAAGACGATTTTTTAACATTAGATTTCTTTGATATTCCTGTCTTGTGTCATCCCTTAAATCAATATCTTTAATTGCTTCAATCTGCCTGTATGCATTTTCTTCATCAAGCATCATAAGGTTTTGCGCGGTTGTGCGGGCTATGTAGCGGTTTTCATTGCGTTTTATGGCACTTTCAAATTTTGCAATATGCTCCGGTGTTAATTTTGTCTTATTGGTTTCAAAAAAGTTTCTTGCATTCAGGCTTTTATCTTCTATCAAAGAATTTAAAACATTCTCTTTTATGTTTGTTTCAAGTAAATCTTTCTTGCTTCGGATTGACGCGGAATCCAGGTTTAAAGCTTGTCCGAGGCTGTCAATAAGCGTAAATCCGTCTTTCAAATTTTTTTGAATTTCATCAGGGTTGTTTCTGTTTAAAACCGCCTTATTTACAATATTGTTAATGGCTGTAGCATGTGTCTGCTTTGCCCAGTTTATGCTTTCTTTGTAGTCGTGCGCGTTTACCGCTTTAAAAATATTTTCTCTTTTGTGTGATAAAATAGCGCGTGCCCTCTGCGCATTTTCCCCGTAAAGCCCTGAATCGGCAAAAAGCTTTTCTATCTGACGGTCGTAATTTTGCATAACTTCGCCGCTTTTGTCCTTGGCATTTATTCCCGTCTGATAAAAATAGCCTGTATCTTTGTTGTATAAAGTCTGTTCCACCTCATCGGCTTTGTTTATTAATTCTAAAATACTTGTCCTGTCTTTATTTGACTTAAATTTTTCATAGGCAAATTGAAGCGACAGTGCTCCTTTTGTTAATCCTTTTCGTGCTTCAAGGACATTTAAGCCGAATGCATCAGGGTTGATATTTATATCCTGATATTTGTACGGTGTGCGTTCGTTTGATACGCCCGGTGCGTTTATAGTTTCAACTCTTGCCATATTGTATAAACCTTAAAATCCTTATACTAAATATTTGTAGCTTCCCGTATCGACGCGCATATTTTTACTGGCACGCCCGAGAGAACCAAAACCGCCAAGACCCGTACTGTTTATAACACCCGTTACGGTACTGCCAAGACCGCTTATACCGCTTGAAAATGCGTTTAAATAACCTGATGTACGGGCATTTTTGCCCGAAATGATATCTAAATTTGCCTGATTGGCAAAATTTTGCGCCTGCTGCTCATAAGCAAGCGCGCGTTTTTCTGCGTTGTATTCACTCATAAGCGCGTCAAGTTCGCCAAAAGTTGCGGTATCTTCAATTAAATCAAGCGGAGTTCCCGAAGTAACATCAATATTATTGGCCGCCATGGCTGCATGCTGTGTGCCTATTGTCTGCATGGCTTTAAGACGCTGTAATCTGGCTTCTTCAATTCCCGCCTGTCTTTCCTGCCCTGCGTTTTGTTGTGCTATTTTGGCATTATTTAATTCAATTTGCGCTTTGTAATCATACATTGCCTGTTGAGCATTTCCCTGTTGGATGCTGCTTGAAACACCTGCTATAGTCGAACCTATGCCGGTTGCAAGTGCAACACCCGCACCGACAATGCCCCAGGCTGCCGCGGTTGTGCTTATGCCGATTGTGCTTGAAAGTCCTGCGGCAAGTGCTGTTCCTGCTATAGCTCCAATTAAACACATTTTGCCCCCAATCCTTTTATTGGTCTTAATCTGTAGAAAATTTCAAAATCTTTTTTCGGTCTGAAATATTTTAAAATTTGCTTTTCAAACGCGTTGTATTTTTTACCTTCGGGAAATTTAAAGCCAAGCCATTTTAGCCAGCGTTTTGCACCTTTATTGGATTTGTATATTATGTTATATGTTGCCCAGAAAAAATTATCATAATATTCAAATTCTTTTTTAAGCTCCAAAAGTATTGATATATTTTCTTTTTCAGTGTTTTTTGCCGTTAAAAACCAGACACAGGCAAGATTGTTTTTGCAAGGACGGCAACCGCCCATAACAAGGGGTATTCCGCTTTTATTTTTTCCTATAACGGTATATGTATTTTTATCCAGAATTATTTTTAAAGCTTTGTACTTCCATTTTCTGCCATAGGTTGCAAACAGTTCTTCTTTATCTTCATTTCTTAAATTTTTAAGAATAGTTTTAATATCTTTAATATTTTTCTTGCAGCGTGTAATCATTTAACATCACCTATATTTACGGTTGCACTGATGCTTAAAATCGTTAAGGGCAAGGGGTATTTCTGTTTTATTTTTATTGTCGCTTCGCTTGTTGATACAGCAGGAATAACGGCTTTTATATCGCCTGAAAATAAAAAGCCTGCATCGTTTATACTCTCAATACTGCGCGGATTTTGATATAATGTTCCGTAAGAAGCTTGAATAAAGAAATCTTCCCTGCTTTTTTCAACTTTAATTGAAATCTGATTTATTGATTTTAAAATTCCGTGAGTATTTTCACCCTCTATATTAAGTGTTTCTATTTCAAATTCATAAGGCAGCCCGATAACAATTTTTGAAGCTGCCCGCGGAAGTATTACTTTTCCGTCCCGTACCTTTAAATTGTCAACCACACCGCCATCGGCAAGTGCAATAACTTCTTCATTTTCAAGATGATTAAGTCCCGAAACTTCCTTAATTGCATTACCGCTGTATCTTAATCCGCAATCAACAAAAAAGCCCTCTCTGGCGTCAGATATTAATCTTGTAGCCATTCGTTCTATATATCTTTTTGTTTGTCCGTTTAAAACTCTCTTAATTGCAAAATATGCCGCGTCCTCTAAATCTTCGCGCACAACGGCTACACTTTCAAATTCGCCTTTTGTTGTGTGTTTGTGCCATGCGCAGACTTCCTGTTTTTTATTGTAAGTAAGTGCAGCTATTGTACCATCGCTTATAACACACCATGTAATCTTGTGAGGCTCTTTTGAGTAAGCCATATCAACAACATGCTTGTTTTCAAAAAGATGTTTTGCAAAAATACTTAACTCGTCCCCGTCGTAACTATCTGAAACATAAGTGTAGCCTAAATCTCTGACAATTGAGCCGCCCGCCTGTACAAAAATAATCTGCGAACCCGATACAACGGGCATAACATTTGATGAACCGTAATTGCTCTGTACAACTGCCTCCGGCGGAGGGTTTGCGGAAAAAACGCCATCTGCTCCGTTTATCCGCCATTCTGCGGATGAAGTTAAAACAATTAAATCAGACATACCGATTAAGTGTCTGATTTCATTAACTTCACGCTCGGCTATGCTTATTGTGATTGCATCGCTTGCAAGAAGCGGGCGTGAAACATTAAAATTATTAGGTGCCGCAATTTGAGAAGCTTTTATTGTCTGCGGGTCATTTAAAAGATTTGCATACAGTTTGCGCTGTTTAAAATAATTGACCACACCGGGATAATTTTCTTCTTCAAACGGGTTGCGCTTCATTGGTGCCGTTGAAGTTAAATCAGGTTCAATTTTATCATCAATAAACGATGTGGCGCTTGTTGTGCCTATGTATCCAAAAACACCGTTAACCGAGCGGTACACATTGTATTCAAGAGCATTAGGCACGGCATCAAACGTAATTGTCATATATTCGCCTACCGCCCAGTAGCCCTCATATCTTCCAAGCGCTGATACTTCTTCACTCCTGTTTGATTCTTCAAGAGTTTTTGAATCAATTGCCGTTACTAAATATGTGTAATAACGTCCGTTTTCATTTGAACCCGTCCATGCGGCCTTTACATTTGCGGGCGGTAAAATCGACGGAAAAAAGCTTATATCCGTCAAAGTCCAGTCATAATGCGATAAGCGCGTCAATTCTTTTGGCGCGGTTCCTATTTTCGTTAAAGAAAGAACATCGGCGCTTTGTGCATATTTTATTAAAAACAGGTCATCTTCACCGTAAGGTGTTTCAATTTCAACAATCTGCCCTTTTTTAGCCTGTTTATCAGGATCGTTATCCTCATCGCCGTAGTTATCGGGGTAGATAATATATCCGCCGTCCTTTATGAATCTAAAATACTTATGTCCCGCTTCAATAATATATGTCTGCTCCGTATTAAAAGAAAACGGGATGAGCCTCACCTTTTTATCGGGATATTTAGTTTCGCCCACAAGTTCCAGGCCCGCACGGTTTAAAATACAGCCTTCTTCACGCACAAAACCGTTTTTAAGCGACTTTAACCCGTTTGCATATTTTGCAAGGTCATTTCTTGCAATTAAATAGGGGCTTAATTCGCCCCCCGTGAATGTATTTTGTGTTACTCTAAATTCGCTCATCTTTCATTAATCCAGGTATTAAGCAATTCTTTTTCCGTGATTGAAACACCCTCCGAAGCATTTAAGTATTTTGCCTTATTCAGCATAAATTGATATTTTTGCAGATTATTTTTTTCTTTTTCCAGCGAGCCTGTTATCGCAAGTGCACAAAGACCCGCCAAATATGTGCCGAGCGCAAGGACAAAATCGGCGCTAAAAAATGCCTCTTTTGAAACAAGCCTTGTGTACCTTAATATGGCGGGAGAAATATTTGCATATATTACCTGCTGTCCGTTAAGCGCGGTTGCTACAGAGAATTTGACACATTCACCCGATTTATCAAGAACCTCTCTTGCCTGTATGCATTCGTTCGGATAGTCAAATTCATACATATATTTTGGGTCTTTAGGGGCGTTTCCCGTTGATGTCAGCTCTCTGTATGTGTTTGCAAAATTCCAGTCAAAATCTTTTAAAACCTGGTCTCGCGCAGTTTCATAGAAATTATTTAAAACGGTTGTTGCTGCATCGGTTTGATTTATATTTTGCACGGTTGCGCTCAGTGCAAGGCAGTTGAGCGCAACATTATATATAAAAGCACGTGAATAACTCATATTACTTTTGATTTTCTTTTTGAGTTATTAAATCTTTAAGGGTATTTATGGCTTCATCAAGCGGTATATTTGAATCATCGTATGCTATGCCAAGACTTATTGCTTTATCTTTGAGCGCTTCAAATTCCGCCTGTTTTTCGCTTTCGTCCTTAATATTTTTATCCGCCGTATTTTCATCTTTTTGCCCCGGAGTATCATCTTTTGAATTTTCTTTTTGCTGTTTTTTAGCCGGATTATTTTTTTGAACCTGAACACCCTTTAATTTTGGCATTCCCTGTTCTACGGGCTGCGCCCATGACGGGATATTTTTACCCTCATAGTCAATAATACTGCCTGCTTCTCTAAAAACGCCTTTATAGAATGATTCTTTTATAACCTTAACTTTTGCTGTCATTGTTTTTCCTTTCATTTTCTGCATAAAAAAACAAGGGGTATTGCTACCCCCTGGAGGCTATAGTTACAGGGTTTAAATATCTTGCCATCCTTGCGAATTTGCAGCTGTGATGCCTGCCGTAATTTTTCCCGTTGTCGGAGCGGTTCCCGTAACCGTATATTTTAATCTCATATAGCCCTTATTGCCTTTTGGCAATACCGTAATGGGAAAAGAAAATCCCGTTTTTAAATCTGCAAGCAAGGCTGTTGAGCTTTGCAGCACCGTAGAGCTTGAAAAATCCTCATCCGATGCAGTTTCCACATCAACCGTCAGGGAAGTAAGATTGTTAAAATCTTCGTTTACCTGAATTACAAGCGGTTTTGGCGTACCAAATGCCGCTTCGCCTTTACCCATATTTATTATGTTTTGCGATACGGCTGTGGCTGTAATTGCTTGATTTTCAGAAAATATACTCTGGCTGTCAAATAACATATTCAAATCCTTTCAAAATAAATGTAAATCTTAGGCTGCTTCGCTGACTTTTTCTTCCGTGTTTAAAATTTCATCGCAACATTTTATGGGAATATCAAGGAATTTAACAATGGGTTTGCCTTCATATTCCGAAAGATTAAGATTGATGTTGCTGTCTTTTCGCGCCTGTTTGTGAAGTTCGCATTGAATTGTTTCGTTTGTGTAAATTATTGTTTTCCCGGTTTTTGAAAAACGCCTTATTGCATAATAAGCTTCCGTGAGTAAATCAATTAAAGCAACGCTTTTAAGCGCGCTTTTATCCGTGGGAATGTTTGCAATTCTGCATGTTGAACGAAAATCCCTTATTGCCAATCCTAAATCCCATTTAAAATGGTCGCGGTATGCCTGAAAAAGTTTATTATCTTTGTCGCGCGCGGTTACTTCACCGAGGTTTGTATGCTGCAAGCCTGCTTTTGAGCCTTTGGGATAAATTAAATGTGTATGAAGCGTCCCCCATGTGATAAACCATATTGAGGTATTCTCATCACCCGTTGAACCTCCGTCAATTACCTTTGAACCTATTGAGGTTTTATCGGTATTTATTTTGTTGTATCTGTTTGCAAGACCGTCAAATGCGCTGTGATTTACTCCTTTGTTGCCATAGAATAAATTTGTTTTAACAACTTGATTCATTCCCTCAAGATGTCCGCTTGCTTCATTTAGTCTAAACTGTTCACAATCGCCGTTTAAATCCGCAAGAGATTTATCAACTTCCGAGTAATCTTCAAGCATCGCGGTAGTTTCTACAACCTGTGTATATGTTCCTTTAGAGCAGTTCACACCTTGATAAAATTCTCTGAACTCGGGTTTTGGCAATCCGTTCCTTACGGATGTTTTGTGGCTTGTGCCGTCGTTGCATTCTTCAACTGCAGCATCCTCGAGAATTTCATTTGTTGTTGAAAGAAGGTCAATAATTGTTGCGGTTACTTTGCCGTCCTCCATCTGGTTGTATTTGTCTTTTAAGGTTAAATAGGTGTTTCCGATAATGTTTGTACTCATTTTATGCACTCCTTGTTTTTGTAAAGCCGTAAAAAAACGGGCTTTGTGATACTCAAAGCCCATGGAAGTATTGAAAGAGGAAAAAATTATGAACCGTAGAGAATTTGCGCCGCGGTTTTAGTTTGACCCTGCGGAATTCCCGTATTATGTATGTCGGCTTCTTTCATTTTTAAGCCTATATTCCTGAATGTTTTAATAACTTCGTTGTTGTATTTCAAGCCCGACTGCTCTATAAGTTCTTTTAATTTTGGTGTTGCAAATTCTTTATATGCAAGTTCCGCTATATCAAGCGCTTCATTCAGCTTATCTCCGCCGATATCAGGGTCGGTATTCGTTGCAAGCTTGTATTGCTCTATTTGTTCGCTCTGCAATTGTGCCAGTACGTTATTTACGGATTTTTCAATAAGCTTTGCACCGATTTTTACAAATTCATCCGCTGTTTTTTGTGATAAATTACATTTAGCTGCAAGTTCGCTAAATTCTTTTGTGCTTTCGCTTTCAAGTGTCATTCCCTGCATAAGTTCAACATTACTGAAATCATACTCGGCGGGTTTGCCGTAAATATCGTTTTGTTCCTGTTCTTTTTGCCCGGTTGCCAAAAGTTCTTTTTCTTCTTCCTCCCCGCTGTCTTTTTCCTTTGGTTTCTCGCCGGGCGGATTTTCGCCATCCTGTATCGCTTCCTGCTTCGGGTCAATGTCCTGTGCAATCTGTTCTTTTAATTCTTCCGTCATAGGTTTTTGCTCCTTTTTTCCATAATTTGTATATATTTTTCAAAATTGTATTTCTGTATAAGCTCAAGAATAAATATTGCAAAATCCTTTTTGCCTTTAAGGTAATTTTGCAAATTTGTGTCCTGAATAAAACCGCGCTCAAATGGTTTTAGCTCATCAAGCAAAAAACAAATAAAGTTAAAACCGTCGTTATCGTTTGATATGTTAATAATGCAATTTTTTAAGTCATTTTCATTCATCATACAAAACCGAGCCTGTTCATAAGTTCGCCGCCAAACGCATCGGCCCCGCCGACATTTTTTATAACCTCGGAACCCTGCGCTGCCTGATTTAATAACTGCTGTGCCTGCTCCTGTTCCAGCATTTGTTGTTTTATTGCTTCCACATCTTCACTGGGCAGTATTTGAGAGGGGTCAATATTTGCAAAATCCGCATAATCGTCAATCATGCGGCAACCGTTAATTTTATGTTTTAATGTCGGGTCAATTGTATTTGCAAGGTTGATTGTAAATGTTGCAAATCTTTCCATGCTTGCAATATTCTGTGCTTTTAGCGCCTGAGCCAGAATACTCACAAACTCTATTTCTACATTTTCGCCTTTTAGCTGCTCGGGCGGTTCGGGTACAAGATTAAATTTAAGGCAGTAATAAAAAGCAAGCTCAATAATCTGCCTTAAAGATGAGTAAATTTGCATAAGGAGCGGTGACAACAAAACCATTTTTTCTTCTTTAAGTTCGTTAACTTCCGTTGCTGTTCTTCCTCGCTCTGCCGTGTTTAATATCATTGCAAAAAGGTCATTATAAAAATGCTCTTTTATTGTTTGTTTTGTGTCGTCTTTTTCTGCTTTAAGCTCTAAAACCCTCGGGTTTACTTCATAAATAGGCGACAGCCCGCGTCCGTTTTCATCTTCTTCAATAAATGTTCCGGGCACATCTGAAATTTTCTTGTTTTTTAGTGTGCTCGGTCCTTTGTATGCGGGGCTTACAATCTTTTTTACGGCTTTTGCATATTCTTTGACAAGCGCCATTAGCTGGCGTACATCGGCAAGTGCATTAATTCCCGGACCGTCTGACGGATATGTATCCTCTCCGTTGCTTTTGCATTCAAAAACAACATAAGGGAAAATATCAAAGCCGCTTTTTTGTAGAAATTTATTCTCATCTCCTGCAACTTCGTAATATACGGACAGGTATTTTTTATTTACCGCCCATGGGCTTTTTGTGTCGTAATTCGGGTTGGGTAAAACAATATGAACTATTGAAAATCTCGTAAGAGGTTTATTCTCAAATGCCTGCACCACATTTTTTGAGCAGTTATCTTTTCCGAATTTTTCAACAAGATTGCCGGCGGTTTCCATATACTCCCGTACAAAAGCATTAACCCGTCCTTTTGAATTTTTTGCATACCTGTAAGAACCCATAGGTAATACTTTGCAGTGAATAACATTTTCGTAATCTTTTTCAAAAGCAAGCGCAGAGAAAAGAAAAATACCCATCTGCGAGTAAATCTCAGGAAGACAGATATATAAAGGGGATGAGTTAAATACATCCCTAAGTAAATTTTCAACATCTGCGCACCATTTTTTAACAAAGTAATCTTTTTTTAATTTTTTATTGCGCACACTGATTTTAAACCATCTGAGAGTTGGCGAGGTTGCCCCCGTTGCCATACCTGATGAAAAATTGCGCACTGCAATTAATGGTGTGGAATCAAGTATTTTTCTGCTTCTTTTATGCGGCTTGTCGACATCATCAACAAGAAAGCGGACACTCCGCGGGCAAAAATAATCGGCAAGCTCTTGCAAGTCCGCTTTTATGTTATTAAAAACGGCATTCATTTCACTACGCCGCATTTCAAGATATTTTTTTGTTATTTGCATCGGGTTTATTCTCCCAGCAGCCTTTTCTTTGTTGTTGTCGCTTCATCCCCGAGACCTCTTGCGCCCGTTCTTATGCTGCTTTTTGCAAGGGCGGATGTTTTGCTTCTCTGGCTGCCTGCAGTTTTTTGAACTTTTGCATTTGCAATTGTAGGTACCGCAACGGTTTGTTGCGGTGATTGCATGTATTGCGGTACATATTGTACCTGCGGTGATTTTGGCGTACACATATATAAAACTCCTGTTGATACTGATAAAAAAATTTACTATTATATGTTATGGAAAGACAGAGATTGGAAAAAATCAGTTTATATAAATTGTTTTTAACTGCATTTATTACCGCATTTTACGGTTTAGCCGGCTGGTTTTTTGTAAATCGAACCTCAATTACTTTCGGGGATAAAATAATTGTAGAAATTGCAATAATATTGCTGATAATATCAATTGTCGCAACCGTTATAAGAGCAAAATATCACATAAAATTACTGAGTGAGGATAATGATTTATGATAATGGACTACATAATATACTCGACAATAATTATTTCAATTGCGGTTATGTGCTGTGCTATGTTATTCTGGGATGACGATTACAGAACAAGAAAAGAGCACAAATAATTGTTAAAACGGGTCAAAATCCGTTTCTACTTTTGTTTGGCTTTCTTCGTTATTTTTTGCAAAAAGATGCGAAAAGAAATTAATTCCGTAAATTGCCATCATTAGCGTATCTGCAAAGTCGGGACTTTCTCCTTGTGTTTCCCTTATTGTCTTTTTATCCTCAATTGCCACAAGACCGTTTGGTTTATAAATTTTTTTAATGTATTCAAGCTGTCTTATTGTATTTTCACAGGTAATTTTAAGCCACTTGCTCTGCAGATATTCATTCAGCGTCAAATATCCGTCAGCCCTTTGATTGAGTGTGTTTTGCAGCCTTGATTTTCCGGCGCCTCTAAAACCTATGCAATCTTCAAGAATTTTTTTGACGCTCACCCAGATGGGATAACCGAGCCCGTCTGAGTCAATAATTTGCATTTGCGGCATATACAGACTGCAAAGGCTTATTATTTTGCCTTTTGTTATATCAGTATCGGGTTCACTCCACTGCGCGACTGTTCTTTCTTCCCAGCCCGTAAAACTTTTTTGTGATATTAATTTTGCAACACATGAATCACCCCCGCAAGCGGCAAGGTCAAAAGACAAAATTTTGTTTTCAAAAGATGTATCGCCAGAAAATCTTATACTTTTTGAATATTCAAGGTCGGAAACGGAAAATAAATAATCGCTTGCCTGATCCAGAGGCTCGCCCAGCCATATATGTTTGTAATCCTTGTAATTCCTCGCCTTGCATTTATTTGCCTCATCAATTAATTTCTGCGGGCAAAATTCATTTTCAAGATAATTTATTTTAATATGCAGACAGTCAGAACTTCCCGCACAAAAAGAATAAACCGCATCATTTCTTAAATAGCGGTTCATCGTGAAAAATATTTTTGAGTTGGGCTTTCTTATTGTAGGGATTATAATATCAAGAGTGGTTTTTGTTATTGCCTGTGCTTCGTCAATCCACAGAATATCAATATTTTCAAGCCCCTTAATATTTACGCTGCCCTGCTCTTTAAAACCTTTAAATATTATTGTTGTGCCGTTTATGCGATGAACTATTTTATTGCTTTTAATCTCATAATTCAGTTTGTATTTTTTAATCAGGTTTACAAATATTTGATAAACTGATTCTTCAATTGAATTTTGAGTTTCGCGCCCGCAGCATATACGAAGCTTCTTGATATCGCCAAGATATGTAAGAAATCTTGCAATGCTTTGTGATTTAGCACTTCCCCGCCCTCCGTCAAGCAAACAATAATTGTAATAATTGAAATCGGTAATAACGGGGTAGAGTTTTTTTGGTATGTTAAGAATTACCGGCAATTCCAGCATCTGATTCATCACCTATTGTAAAATCAAGCTCTTTGTTATCCACCTTTATTGTTTCCATTGATGTATACACAAAGCCTTCCTGAGGGTCATTTTCGTGTTTGTCGTTCCATCCCAGAACTCTCAGTGCAAAAATATCGCCCGAATTTCCGCGTTTAATTAATCTTTGTTCGTATGCATTTTCAATTTTTAAGCGGGCATATTTGTATATTTCCGATAAATTATCACTATCAGGGCAATTTAGTATTTTTTCTTTTGAAACATTTAAAAATAGCGCAAGCCCTGTTATTGTTGCTGCTTCATCGCCTTTTTGACACAATATAAAATACCCGTCAATCAGCTTTTTAAGTTCATCAGGTGTTTTGTGTTCCAAAATTTTTAAATTCCTTAAATTTTTACAACGGGGCAGATAATCTCATCGCCCGTGTAATCAGTGTTATTAATATATCTTTTTCTTACTATGTCTATTTCCGTTTCGCCCGAAAGTGTTTTTATATGCTCAACATAGGTCATTGGAATATATTTTGTGAAAATGTGATATTTTTTAAAAGGTGTGAGCTGCGGCATTTCAACCATGAATTTTTCATTATCCCGCAAATATCTTTTTGCATATTTTCCGCTTAAATCTTTTCTCTCGAGTTCGGCACTTTTATTGTCAATTTTTCCAAAACGCCTTATTTGAATTTTCTTGCCGCCATAATTATCACTGCATTTAAAACAATCAAGAATATATACAATTTCTTTTAAAACCCTTTTGTTTTTAACAAACTCTTTTGAGGGTTTTAATAATTTGTATCTTTTTATATACATATACGTATTAATATCGCGGGTCGAATATTTAATATTGCAGCAGGTAAAGTCCATAAAATACTCCTAAAGTACATTTGAACACACCTATCCCCCTGTTGACGAAGCGGGCAATTAAAGCTGGTTAAAAACCTCTCGTCTTTTTTATATATACCATACTACCGAGTGTCCATGCGGACACTTTTTATAAGTCATAATTTCCCGATTTAACGGGAAGCACCGCCATAACTAATTGGGTTCTGTTTGAAACATTGAATTTTTTGAAAAGCTGGCGCAGATTCTTTTTAACATAGCCAAAAGATATATTAAGCTCTTCCGCTATTTCATAGTTGTTTTTTCCCTCAATTAAAAGATAAATAATGCTTTCTTGCAATTCAGTTATAATCTTTGTCATAATTAAACCTCGCTTTTAAATTCTCTGTGTAATTTCATAATCTTTTTTGCAATCTCGTAAACTACGCTAACCGTTACCGAGTTCCCCGCCATTTTATATAACTGTGCATCGCTTATACCTATATCATACGCGGTTTTTACAATATCATCGGGGAAACCCTGCAGTCTAAAGCACTCAAGAGGAGTTAAGCGCCGTATTCTTTTGCCGTTAAATATTCCGTGCCTGTCCTGAGTTGTGAGCGTAAACATATCTTCTTCGTTGTCTTTAAAACGTCTGCCGTTCTGGCGCTTATTCTTTCTTTGGGGTGTTAAAACGGGTATGGAAACAACTGCCTGCCCGCTTCCGTCCTCACGCGCTCTTGCATTTAGGCAGTGTGAAATATTATCTGACATTTTTCTAAAACCCCTGCCGTCATTATGAGTCCTCATTGTGCCGGATTCAACAATATATGTGCTTTCCGTTCTGTCTACCTTTGTTGTAACTGCGGATGAAATCCCATCTTTTCTCTTGCCTGCAATTTTACCAGTGTTTCCAGTGCCCTCTGTGAGAGGAAATATTTTTCCGATACCGTATGCTCTAGGATATCCGACAATAAACACGCGCTCCCTGTTTTGTGGAACATTGAAGTATTTAGAATTAAGCAGCGCCCATTCAACAGAGTAATGCCCAAGCCCGGTAAGCTTTTCAATGATGACTTTAAAAGTGCGTCTATTGTCATCAATAAGTAAGCCCTTAACATTTTCGAGAATAAAATATCGCGGTTTTTTGTCTGATAAAATTCGTAGAACATCAAAAAAGAGTGTGCCTCTTGTGTCTGAAAATCCGCGTCTTTTTCCTGCAAGGCTGAAAGGCTGGCAAGGAAAGCCGGCAGTGAGTAAGCTGAAATCAGGTAGGTTTCTTGAAATAATTTTTGCTGCGTCATTAAAATACACCTCATCTGCCGTAGAAAAGTACGCATTGTACAGTTTTACGGCATATTTATCTATCTCGCAAAACCCTGCAACCTTAAAACCTGCTTTTTCACACCCGATGCGAAAACCTCCGCATCCTGAAAACAAATCAAAAACTTTTAACATTTTGCACCCCGCAAAATGTCCTTATATAATATTGAAACCTTTCTGCCGTCTTTCCTGGGAATATATTCTTCAAAAGAAGTTGAATTAAATAAACATGCATTATTTGTCCATCTTGCCAGATCGGTTAAAAATTGCGGATGAGTTCCTTTTTGATATATCATTACATATGCACTATAGCCTAAATCTATAACCCTTTTAACCCTGTAATAATCTTCATAAAGCGTTGTATTAAAGTTTGTTAAGATATAAATGCGTTTTTTTCTGTAGCTTTCTTTGTAATGTTTGGAAAAAATTTTTAATCCTTTAAGAATCTTTTCTTCATTTTTCATTAAATCCCATGCAAAGTGAACCATTTTAGGCTTTGTTGCGCATATCATTTTTGCAATATCGTCATTAATCAAGCGTGCATCAAGACCTTGAGTATAACAGATGCTTGCTTTGCTTTTTATAAGCTGTTTAAATAAATCTTCCCGCTCTTTGCAGGCTAAAATATTTGCGTCAAGTAGTTCAATATTTTTTTGATTATTCCAGAAATTTTTTAAGTCAGCTACTTTTCTGCTAATTAAGCCGTCTTTTTTGCAAACAATGCAAAAAGTGCAATTATTAGGACATCCTCTTGTTAAGTAGCCATATGCTGTGTTATTTGTATATTGTGGATAAAGGGAATAATCGGGATAAATATTTTCTATTTCTTGCGGTAATGGCAAATCATTTTTTGTTTCGTAATTCTCAAATCCGTTCAATACTTTTATCGCATAACCGCTGCCACCTTTGTAAATTTTATCTGCACGCGGTATATATAATAACGGGTTGATTGTTGGTAAATTTAAATTAAATACTTTGGAAATATAGACAATATCGTATGTTTCAAGAAAATTATCCACAATTTTTACAATATTGTTTTTCTTTTTATGGTATGCAGATATTTTCATTAAGGGCAAGCTGGGAAAGTTTACGCTATCAGTGATTAGACCTATTTTGCGCATTTGTTACACTCCTGATGACCCATAGCGGGAAAGTTCTTCTTTGCATTCTGCAATAAGAGCTTTCAGCGTCAAGATTTTTTCTTTTTGCTGCTCGAGATACACAATAAAATTATTTAGAATTTCAAGCCCCTTAATCTGGTCTTTTGACATTTTGTATTTTTTACATTTCACGCTGTCAATACATTTAGAGGTTATTTCATCAAATGCAATCCTTAGTCCTTCATGTTCTGAAATTGAAGCAATTTTTTCCCTCATACTTAGTTCATTTCCAAGCTTTGCAAGTTCATTGATTAATTCTTCTTTGCTTCGTGTCATAGTTAAAACTCCTTTCGTTAAACAAAACTTATTTACTTTTATGCATATTCTTCCGGCTTTAATTTGAATTTCTCAATTAAAATTTTTTGCCCGTAAGTCCGTCCCCTTTGATAGGGCGGGAAATTTTTTTGTATGTAGTTAATTGCTTCAATTCTTGTAGCAACATCAAATGGCACAAATTTTTTTTCGTTTTCTTTTTTTGTTGTTTCCGCTTCTTTTTGCGTCTGGAGAGAGTAGCATTTTAATACTCCGTATTTTTTTAAATTTTTGCGCGCAAAACTCAAAAGACTTTTAATAGGGTATTTTGTTTTTCCTCCATGGTTATACACCCCCAAAAGCCAATCATTAACACATTTTTGAACATAGTTTTTATTTCCGAGTTCAACGGATAGTGCATTAAAAAGAGCCGGTATTTTTGAATTTTCAATAACCCCCGAAAGACTTTTGGAGAATTTTAAAAAAACCTCCTCCCCGATAAGCGCATTATTTTCCTGCGGGGGGACTAAAGGGGGGTTATTTTCTTTAATCTCATCTTTTCTTGTTTTTTCTACTCTACTTTGTGCATTTATGATGTCATTTTGTATACATGAATTATTTTGACTGCTCTTTTTATCAAACAACAGACGCCATATTTCATTATATGTAAGCGGGGATGTTTTTCTTCTTTTATATGCTTCGCGTATATTATCGACAAAATTTTGAGAGTAGATAACTTTTTTGGACCACAGTTTTTTATCTATACATTCAAGTTCTGCAAGTTCGTTTAAAATTTCAATTACCTTATTTTCTTCAATCTTTAGCTTTGAATAGTACAGAAGCCATTGTTTTGACTTCCTGAAGTCAATAAAGTGATTATCTGATTTACCCAGTTTTTGAAGCGTTTTAACCCAAACTACAAAAGCATCATTGCCGAATTTATCTTCAAGCGCCTCTATGTCATCGCCAAAAGTACAGTATAGCGGGAAGTAATCAACAATATTTTTATTTTTTCTTGCCATAATTAAGACCTTTTAAAAAAAGCCCGCTTTATCAACACAAGCGGGCCGGTGTTCATATCAGAGGAATGGTGTGTCAACTAAATTTTTTTAAAAGTTCGCAAATATTCTCGGCAAGTTTTTCTTTTATTGAAAAACTTTTAGATGTAATTTCACAACTTCCGATTACCTGTGTATTATCTTTTATGTCTGATGCAAAACTTGTTATTTGCTTATACAAATTTTGTATTTTATGCTTACAAAATCTTTCAAATTCAACGCTGCGCTTTTTTGCGTCCTGACAATCCCTGTAAATATTTTTATACTCGCTTAAATCAATTGTGCTTAATATGCTGAAACTAATTTTTGTTTCGATTAGATGTTTGTTATCCCTGCCGTAATTATTTAAAACTCTTTCTATGTCATCACTGTTTGATACAATAGCTTTTAATTCCGTATCGTCTATTTTCTCGCCGCCTGTACAGCCGGATGGCATATCTTGAGGCAAGTTCATTTCACCGTTAGCCCCGCAGCTTTTATCGCCCAAGTATCCCCTTTTGCATTCCATACAAAGCGTGTATCCGTTTTGTATCATTTTCTTTTGTTCGTCTGTGTAAAGCATAATTAACCTCTTTCCTAATTTTTTGTATTGCAAACTCTCCTTCGTTTTTGAAGGTCCTGCAAATATCATTCTGTGCTGCTTAATACTTTTTAAATAGATTTATCAGGTCTTTGCATTTTAAAAATATGCCTATATCTATAGCTTCATTAATTGTAAAAGGAACCTTGCCGGATAATTTTCTGGATAATGTGCACTTGTGCATTTTTGCAACTTTGGCAATTTGTTCTGTTTTACATTTCTGCGTACCATTTCAGCGCGCAAGTTTCTAAACATCTAGCTTGGTCCTTATATAAAGCTGCTCGTGTAATTGACGTAATCATCAATTTGTGATTATTGTTTATTTCTTGATATAACAATATACAAATTGATGTAGTTTGTCAATCTAAATAAAAAAACATCAATTTTTACCTTAACAATTTGCATAAAAAACTTTTAAAAAGCTTATAAAAATAGCTATTTATGGCAAAAATATTTGAATATTATAATTGACGAATACGGCATTAAAAATTATAAAAACATCAATTAATTTTACGAAATAATCAATAAAAAGTTTACAAATAATTTTTGCTGTGCTAAGATAATAACCCGCACATACTATATAGTGGGAATTGGAAAAGCAAAACAGCAAATTAATTGATGTTTACATCAATTAATTTTGTTCTTGAAATATTGGTGAATATGCAAAATTTTAATGAAGATAATAAATATAGAGTATTTTTACAAAGATTGAAAAAAGAATATAAAATATCAAGCCGTAAAATATCAGATGATACGAAAATTCCTATAAGTACGATTGAAAAAATCGCTTCCGGCAGAATTAAGAATCCGCGAAAATCGACTATTGAAAAAATAATGAAAACTTACAATATAACGCCGGATAAAATGCATGAATACAGTAACTTAAAACCATACTATATTGATTCAAAAACCGAGAAATTACTTAGAAATATAAGTTGTAATCCTATTTTGGGTGCATTATGTGAGGCAACCTTGAATTTAAATAAGTCCGATATTAAAGCAATAATAGAAATTGCCAAAAGAATGGACAAAAAATAAACAAAGGCAAAAGGGGAATTTTCCCCCTTTTTTTCCGCCCTGTGTATTTTTCTTGTATTTTCTCACGGTTTCTTATTGATACTATTTTTGCCTCAAAGCCTTGTTAAATGAGTATTTGTGAGTAAGTATTTTATGCTTGCGCAAAGTTCGATACCCGTCGTCCCCGCCATTATTAAAAAATTGATTTTTTATCAATAAATCAAAGACGGAAGTAAGCTCTACGCTTACTTTTTTGTCTTTATAATAAAAGTTCGAACCTATTATTTTTAAGATTTGTTGTTTCTTTTTCGGGCTTGCCTTCAAATACTCATCTGGCAAGACTTTGCAGAAGTTTTCTTTCATATACTCATTTGCCTGTGGGAATAGCTGAGGATATTGAAGATACATTAAAACTTGACCATTTGTAACAATGCTTAATCCTGATAGTATTTGCATAGTAAGTGCTTTTGCATCAACCGCAGGCGCTTGAGTATATTGATAAGTTATCTCCTGAGATTCTCCTCCCTGTGGTACATAAAATTCAGAATCTTCAGGTATTTCATAGTTAATTAAATCAGAAGGACTTTTCTCGCCTGTATATGTATCCCTTACAGTTTCAAATGATTCATCATATGACACACTTCCGCGCAGAGCGCTTTCAGGGATACAGAGTTGTTGGGTATTTTCTATTAGCGTAAAATTTTCATTAGAAGTTTGTGGATTATCCAGCCAAGCATTGGCACTCTTTATTGTTTGTATTGTTGTTTTAAATCTGCTTGTAATTGTTGCCCAAATATTGTTGTCTACTATTTCAAATGTTTTGGCTTCAACATCTTGCATACTGGCAATTGTTGTGATTAAAAATGCTGCCATCTTGTCAAGATATTGCCCTATTAATTGTTTCGCAGTTTCACCGCCAATAATTTCTCCTGTCGCGCTACCAATTTGTTGTGCTGGAACAATTTTTCCCTTGGAAAACCAAATAACCGCTCCTACTGTAGCAAGTCCAACAACTACACCACCAACAACTAGCCATTGATTTGGATTTCCGTTAATCTCGTTATTAGTGTTTATTATTGTGCCATTATTATTTTCTATTTTAATGCCATTATTTTCATATGTTATTCCAAAAATAGTGTCAGATGTAATTTCAATAGAACAATTACCTTCAATTAAGTTTTGATAATCTGTCCTCGATATATATTTAGAAGGAGTGTGTGTTTTGGACAAATTATCATAAATTGAATAATAGTATTCTGTATTTGAACTTGTAGAATTTTGGTTGTGCGCTATAATAATTGTTTTGCTTCCATCACTCGTTGAATATGATGCAAGTTGCGGATTTGAGTTTTCGTATATATCTACACTGCAACTTCCTAAAGTTTGTTTATCCTTGGTTATCTCCTATCTATCTTTACAAAATCTTTCAACATTTTGAACACTTATTGAATTTTTATCAAAAAATAAAATATTTTTGCCATTTTGTATGTGTTTTTGAATTACATGATTGCAATCGGGAATATAAAATTTATTTGTCTCGGTTTTGCAATAAGCTTTTAATGTTTTGTATCTTTGACAAAAGGCTTCGGGAGATTTTTGTCCGAGTGCTGCCGAGTATAAATTTTGCGCGTATTGGTAATAAGTCAGGCTGTTTTCATCGTTTAGCCGTGCAAGTTCAGAATATATTTGCGCAAGATGAAGTAAATCTTCTTTGTATCTGTATTTTCCTAACAGTACAAAACTATCGTGCGAGTCCATAAAAGCATTTTTTAAAATTTCTCGTGATAATGCAGTGTTTCCTATTGCATTTTCAAGTTTGGCAATTTCAATGTCAGGTTTTTTGCAGCACATATCAAGATATTTTTCTGCTGTTTTATAATCTTTTACTGCGATATTATATGCGCCAAATTCCTTATATAACCTATCGTGCAGTTGTGAACCAAGGGGAATTTTACAAATATCGTCTGTTTTTAATATGTTTTTATGAGCTTGGATATTTTGATTTTCAATAAATTCATTTATGGTTAAAAGCTTATTCAAGGTATTAAGTACGTTTTTGTAGTCATTTTCATATTTATAGGTTTCTAAAATTAAAAAAAGCAGTTCAATTTGATAATACCTGTAGTCTTGGGGGGTTTTATCCAGACACTCTTGCGCGTTAATACGTGCTTCTTTATATAGTCCGTTTCTTAAAAGCAGTGTTGTGTATTTTATACAAGTGTCGCAATAAGACTTTGGAGCAGTTTTTATTTTAATCTTTTGCAAGAATAAAATGTTTTTATATAAAAAAGCCGCTGTTTTGTAATTGCCTTTGTATTGCAGATAATCAACCCCAAAACAGATAACACCCGCCATGAAAAGCATGAAAAAACTTGTAATTGCAATTAATATTATATGCGTCTTAAATCCTTTCATTTGCTTGCTCCTTTAAATTCTACAGGCTTACCATAGGAATACCCAGAGGCATAGTTTGAGCTACACTTGGCAGACTTGGCAATCCTGCAAAGTTTTTCATATACTCGTTTGCCTGGGGGAATAATTGCGGATATTGAAGATACATTAAAACTTGACCATTTGTAACAATGCTTAATCCTGATAGTATTTGCATAGTAAGTGCTTTTGCATCAACCGCAGGTGCTTGAGTATATTGATAAGTTATCTCCTGTGATTCACCTCCTTGGGGTACATAAAATTCAGAATCTTCAGGTATTTCATAGTTAATTAAATCAGAAGGACTTTTCTCGCCTGTATATATATCCCTTACGGTTTCAAATGATTCATCATATGACGCACTTCCGCGCAAGACATTTTCGGGGATATAGATTTGCTGGGTATCTTCTATATATGTATATTTTCCATTCGCACTTGTTGTTGTTTCAATCCATAGATTTGCACTACGGAGTTGTTCTAGTGTCATATTAAATTTTCCTGCGAAATTTTCCAATTCAAGAGAGCTTTTTATTGAAATACTGCCATTTCCCGCTATAATCTTTCCTACAGGTATGCCTATATCTGGATACGAGTCAAGTAATGCTATTTTTTGTGCTGTATTGAGGTTAGCATCTATATTTACGGTAAAACTTATTTTGACATCAAATGCAGTTAGTGCTTTTGCAGTGTCGATAGCAGAAATAGCGCAATCAGTAACATTATTTACCGTATTTTTTATCCAGCTTTCAATATTGTTTGGTTGATCCACTTTTGTGTAATCTCTTTTTTCGACAATATGTACATCAACATAGTGATTTTCCATTAAATTACCGGTATCACCTGTAGTCGCTACATATGTATTGCCGGCTTGTTCAAAAAATTTTGACAGCAGTTCATTTTGTGCGATTAGATTTGTAATATTTGAATAGTCGTTCGATAATTGATAACCCTTTTCTACTAACTTATTGCTTAAATGTTTCATGCCAAATGGGTTGTAATTGATAAATTCAATGTCTTTGTATTTATCCAGCATTCCAAGCCCTTGATTTAATGAAGCGCCAAGTGATTGTCCTATGGAACTTAGTTCAAGATTATTGCTTTTGCAATAATTATTCATTTTTGTCATAAAAAAATCAGCCGATTCAAATTGACTTGGTATTGTCCCTGTGCCAAGACCTCCTATATTGGTTTTAATCCAATCGTTATAAAAATCATAGACCTGACCTGGGGTTTGAAAACTCGACCAATCAACATTTGCAGAGCCCGCATGGACGACTACAATATTATTAGTGCCGTCTTCTTGAAAAGCATAACCGGCATAGCCATTATCTGAGTTAATGTAGTAGTCTATTAAGGTATACTTGAATTCTAGCGGATTTGCCCCACTCGCTTTTGTTGTGTCTTCAGACGCTGTTGCTTCACTTAGCCTTGTCAGGTTATTTAATTGGTAAAACTTGCTTAACTCTGCATAATCTTGTGAATAAGAAAATTGTGTCATACGCCCCCTATCTTTTTTTTACCTTCTTTTATTAACCTTAAAAATCTCGGTTGTTTTTAAGCAATAAGCACCTCTGGATGGTGACCCGTT
>CALUXW010000019.1 GCA_944324865.1 Candidatus Gastranaerophilales bacterium
ATAATAATAGAGATAACCAATACCGAAACTAAAAGTTCCGCTAAAGTAAATGCGTATCTTTTCATATAAATTCCCCAAGTAATTTAATAACATGTCTATACATAGACAACCTTGAGTTATTTTATCATTAGAATTCTATATATGCAACATGTCAATTTTGAAAATTCAGGACAAATTTTTGCTGCGTTAGCAAAAGTAATTCGTGCAAGGAGAGAAAGTTTGGGAAAATCTCAAAGAGTACTTGCAGATGAGTTTGCTTTTCAACGCTCATTGTTGTCTCGTCTTGAAAATGGGGTAAATGAACCAAAACTTGTTTCTATATGGACAGTTTCTGAGGCTTTAGGGTTAAAACCTTCCGAGCTTATTAAAATGGTTGAGGACGAACTTCCTGAAGGTTTTAGTTTGATTGATTAAAAAGGTACGGTATTTTCTTGTATAAATCTAAAGAGTTGGTATTCATCCTGTTCTACAGGGTTGTTTTTTTCGCGTTCAATTTGTTCTTTACCTTCTTTTGTTTCAGATTTAAGTTCAATCATTTTTTCGCCTTCTCTTTTGCCAAATACATTGAATTTAAATCCGTCTATCAAACCATAATCGGTTTGTGTCTTATATGTACCAACATTAAATGCTTGTGCACAGTTCAATGTACCAAGAAAAACAGCTAAGAGTATTATAATTTTAATCTTTTTCATAGTCATATTTTAGCATATTGGGTTCATTATAACAAATGATGAAAAAAAACTGTTTTGGGTATTTAATATATTGTATGATTGACTATGATTATGATAGTGAAGATAAGGATTTAAAACAAGTCGGACTTGAACTTATGTTTATGACACCCGAAAAATGCGCTTGTGATGATGGCATTAGTGCTGTTGAATTGTCTAAATTATTAAATATTCATATTGATATTGTAAAAAAGAAATTAAAAATTTTATATGATCATAATATTGTAAGGGTCATTGGAATCAATCCAAAATTATGGAAATTTGATGAATATAATTTCCAAAGAATGAATGAAGATGATCCTGTATATCAGCTTTTATGCTCTTTTGATGACGTGGATTTTGACAGGTATTTTCAATATTGATAAAGAAAAATGACATAATTAAACTAAAAATAGAAAAATTAACTTATCAAGGTACTGCAATAGGACGTTACTACAGCGAGCAAACCCCAAAAGGTTTTACTGTTTTTGTAAAAAATGCAGCACCTGATGATTTGCTAAATATAAAAATAATTAAAGTAAACAAAAGTTATGCAATTGGTGAGATTTTAGAGATTATTGAGCCATCAAATGATAGAGTTAAACCATTTTGTCCTTTATTTAATGCATGTGGCGGGTGTTGTTATCAATATTTAAAGTATGATTGTTTACTTGAACAAAAAAATCAAATGTTAAAAGAAGCTTTTATGAAATTAAAAGAACAGCCTATCTTTCTGGAACCAATAAAAAGTCCGCAAGACAAGGAATTCAGACACAAAATTCAATATCGCGTATCTGAAACAAAAAAATCAAAAAGACTTTTGATAGGTTATTTTAAAGAAAAAAGTCATGATATTGTAAATATTAAATTTTGTCCTATTCAACCGAGTTTGACTGATGAAATAGTGCAATATATACGTGAAAATTGGACATTTGGAGCTTATTTGGAAAAAGCCCATAAAGGTTTTTTAAGGAGTTTGATTTTTAGATTTTCCTTAGATTTAACAAATGTGCTAGTAACTTTTGTACTTAATTTGAAAAAAAATGATTTTTTTCTTCATCAAGCTAATATAAACACTTTTTTTATGAAAATAGCAGAAAGATTTCCACAAATTAGGGGCATAATTGTAAATTTTAATCCTGAAAAGACAAATAAAATAATTACTGATGATTTTATATGTGTATATGGCAATGATTTTATATATGAAAACCTTAAAGACGGTAACTTTAAAAGAGTTTATAAAATTTCACCTGCAAGTTTTTTCCAAGTTAATCCTAATTGTGCAATTCAACTTTTTAATGAGGTTAAAAAAAATATTAAAGAGAATTCTACTGTTCTGGATGCATATGGTGGTGTTGGTGCAATAGGTATTTGGGTTAGTGACAAAGCCCGAAAAATATACCTGGTAGAGGAGAACTCCCAAGCAGTTGCAGATGCTAAGGAGAATTTCAAGATTAATGGTTGTAAAAATTATGAAGTTTTTTTAGGTGATGCCAAAAATCAATTTAGAATTTTTTTAAAAGAAAAGAAGAAATTTAATCATGTGATTATAGACCCACCAAGAAAAGGATCTGACCATGAGGCTTTAGAGCTTTTGTCAAATCTTACAAATTCTATTATTTATGTAAGTTGTAACCCGCAAACTCTCGTCAGAGATATAAAAATTCTTGAAAAATTTGGTTTTAAGGTAAAAACTTTAAGGGGTGTTGATATGTTTCCATATTCTTATCATATTGAGTCGGTAGCGGTGATTGAGCGTGAATAAAAAATTTGTTATAAAAACATTGGGTTGTAAAACAAATGCTATAGAAGGACAAATTATAGCAAACCAGCTTGTGGAAATTGGTTTTCAAGAGGTAGATAAGTACAAAGATGCTGATGTTTTTATATTAAATTCTTGTTCAGTTACCTCGCATACTGATTCGCAGTGTGCTTATCTTTTACACAGGGCTAAAAGAGAAAACCCCTTGATTAAGTGTCTTTTAACCGGTTGTGTAGCGCAAACTATTGATTTACATAAAAATTTTGATACAAAAGATATTGATTTTATTTTAGGGAATAATGAAAAACTTGAAATAGAAAAATATATAAACGAGATTTGTTGCAATAAACAAACGAAAAAAATTGCCAATATATTTGATGTTAAGGAATTTAACTATAAATTAATTAAAAATCCTTATCAAACCCGCCCTGCTGTTAAAATTCAAGAAGGATGCAATAATCGATGTTCATATTGTATAATCCCTTATGCCAGAGGTAACTCTCGTTCAAATAGTGTTGAAAACATTGTTTCGCAAATTGAATTTTTAGCTTGCAATGGAACAAAAGAAGTTGTTTTGACAGGGACCCATATAGGTCAATGGGGTGCAGAGTGGGGCTTGAACCTTATGAATTTATTGCAAGAGATTGAGAAAACAAATATTTTTCGATATAGATTAGGATCGTTGTATATAAATGAACTTAATAATGATATGATAGAATTTTTAAAAAAATCAACTAAATTTTGTCCTCACTTTCACCTCTCTTTGCAATCATTATGCGATAAAACATTAAAAAATATGAATAGACATTATAGTGCAAAAGAGGCGATACAATTGGTAAAAACACTGTATAAAACTTTTGATGAACCTTTTTTAGGATGTGATATCATTGCAGGTTTTCCTGATGAACAAGATAAAGATTTTCAAATTAGTTATGCTAATTTGAAATCCCTGCCCTTAAGCTATATCCATGCATTTCCATATTCATCAAGGGAGAATACTGCTGCTTCAAAAATGAAAAATCAGGTGCAGGATTCCATAAAAACTAGACGTACGCAAATGCTTAACAAGCTTTGTGAAATAAAACACAAAGAATTTTTAAACCGAAATAAAAATAAAAATCATGAAATTTTATTTGAAAGGAAATCTCTTAAAACAGGAATTTATAGTGCAATTAGCAGAAACTACATAAAAGTTTTTGTAAAAAGCGAAAAAGATGATTTGAGAAATACTATTAAAATAGTTAATATGATGGAGTTTGACAGGTTATATTAAAAAATGTTACAAAATTTATATATTTTTTATAGAAAATGTCAATAAAATGAGTGACATTTTTTTTATTATTGTAAGAGGAATAAAATTTTAACAAAGAGAGAGGGAAAATGAGTACTGATACTCAAATTAGTGATAACACGGATAATTTTTTTGTTGCTGTTGATACTGTATTAAATGAATATATGCAAACAAAAGAGGCAATAAGTAATAATGAATGTGCACCAAAGAAAAAAGTATACAGAAGCATGGAAAAGCTTTTAAAAGAATGTTATCTTACAGGTTCACTGTTGTATGGCGATAATTTTATAGCTTAAAAATCGTAATTTTGGATAAAACCACAGCGACTTTTTGAGTCTTGCTTATAAATTCTGCGTATTTTTCTTTCAGAAATTTCTTTTTGTTGTTGTTCTTCTTTTAGCGCATTAATTTTAGCTAAATCGCCCTTAGGACTAAATTTGTTAAGGCATTTTGTACAGACGAAATTAGTTTTTTGATCATCTTCAATTTCAATACCACAAAAACGGCATTTGATAAGTAATTTTGGCATAATTGAAAATAATCTGCCTTTTTCTATTAAATCTTCCAACTCATTTTTATTTATACCTAATTCGTTTATTATATCTTCCAGAGTAGTTTTTTGTTGGGGATTTTTATTGACAAATGCTTTTATCTTATCGACAAGTTCGAGTTCAGCCTTAAAACAGTTATCACAAATATCTCTTGAGCCCTTTACAAATAAAGAACCGCACTTTTTACAATTAATTAATCCGCCTTGTTGACTCATAATAATATACTAACACATTTAAAAAATAAATTAATACTTGTATTAATTGAATTTTAATTATAAAATAAATTAATATAAGCCGGATTCATCTTTTAATTAGGGAGAATTTTTTAAAAATTGTGATTTTGCTGATGGAAACATACTATAAAGCCAAGAAGGATATTTTTTATGTACACTAATAAATGCACTAAATGTGGGAAAGAGTTTGAAACAAAAAACCCTAAAAGAGTTATTTGTCCCGAGTGTCTATATCCAGATAGGACACCAATATTACAAGATTCCGGCACAAATGCTACATCTTCTCAACAAGTGGCTGCGCAGTATCCGCGCAGTTATAGCGCAGGCACAGGTAACGAAGTAAGTTATAAAAGATTTAACAAAGATCAAAACCAAAGAAATGGACGAACAAATTTTCAAAAAAGAGATAATTCTTTTGGCAGACGTCCCCAAAGGCCCGGTAATCAAAGGCGCCCACAAAGACCACAAGGTAAGGCAAAGCCATTACTTGTAAATAAAGAACAGCTTTTGCAAATCGAAGAATTGTATAAAAAAATGTTGCCGTTACCTAATCCTGATGCACATGAGGTTATTGCCGAAAAAATAGGGCTAGAACCTAAAAAAGTATTTTTCGGTATTAATTTAATAAGGCAAAAAATGATGTTGCCTAAGATACCTTATCCGAAAAGAAAATTGGCGATTACTCCTGACCAAATGATGGCTATTAAAAATTTATATGAGCCACTTTTACCTTTGCCACCAATAGGTTGTCATAAAATTCTTGCAGCGCAACTTAAAATGGATGAGTGGCGTGTGCATGTCGGTATTGGTCTTGTGAGGAAACAAATGGGACTGGAACGTTGGAACCAAGAGAGAGAAGACGCTCCTGAAGAGTACAGGAAAAAATCTGAGTAAATTTACATAACTTAATATTTGTGCAAAAAAAATTTTTTTAGTGTTTTGTCTTTATAAACTCGAATATCTTAGGTTATATAAATGCAAAATTTAAGTTTGCCTCCGGTCTTTAAAGATTTTACTACCGGTTTTAATGTTGATATCAAAAATAAACCTTCGGTTGTAAATACAAGCACAGAAGGTGTTCCAAGCGTTGGTGACAAAAAAACAAAAGACGAAAAAAATACCAATAATCATCTTGCTGTAAAAATATTATCAGGAGTTTTGGTTGCCTGTGGGGCTATTCTTGTTTTTGTTCCTATGATAAGAAAACATAAATTTGCGCAAGTAAATCCGAATTTAATTAATTTAAACGAGAAAAATGCAAAGATTAAGAAAAATTTTATAAAATTTTCCGATAATTTGGAAATAAGGCGCAATATGTGTTTTCAATATATCAAAGATAGAATTAATGCCTTGTATGAATTAATAAGACGAAATTTCTTTTCGTATAATTATCCTTCAGATGTGCCATTTAGCCCTATGAAAGATATTCCAAAAAACTTTGTTCGCTCAATACTTAAAGAAATTAATAATTTTACTGTATTTTGTTCTAAAGTTGCGGGTAAAATTGATATTGATTATACAAATTTTACTAAATCTTAGTGATAAATATGATATTATGTATTTATGGCGCAAATAAAAAGTAGTGTTTTTTGTAACAGTAAAAAGCTAAAAAAAGTTTTCGAAAGTAACGGTTTTGACTTTGGTAAGTCATATTCCATACCATTTTTGGCTGCTTTTTTTCACCATTTTTTACCACTTAGGGTCAAGTTTTTAAGTGAATCTTATGTTGTTTATGACAAAGATAAAGTATTAGGTTTTATTTCTGTAGAAAAAGATGAAAGAAGCAGAAAAAGATTAAAGATAACAAAAGTTTTTTTAGAAAAAAACTCTTTTGATATAGGAAAACTATTGGTACAGTACGTAATTTCAAGATATTGCGCAATGGGTGCGATATCTTATCAAGTTGTAGTCGATGATTCACAAGTTGATATGCTTTCATTGTTCGTTGATGGTTGTAATTTTAGAAAAAATGCTACAGAATTGATATACAAAGTTAGGCAAGAGTCATTAAATTACGAAAATATTTGCATTTCAGATGGTTTTAAGTTTTATAAGTATGTGAAAAGTTGTGATGTGTGTAGATTATATAATTCTAATATAAATTCTTACCAAAGACATAGCTTTTCAAAAACAAAAGAACAATTTGAGCCTTATTTTGCTGCAGGATTAAATGATAAAGTATCTTTTTCTTATGTTTTGGAAGATGAGCAAAAAGGAAAGATTTACGGGTATTTTAACATTGTTACATTTAATAATATTGATTATATGTTGGACTTTGTTTTAGATAGCGCATTTGAGATATATTTTGAAGATGCTTTGTGTTATATTTCTTATTGCCTTGATAAACGTGTTAAAAATTGGAATTTATATGTGAAAATAAAGACATATTTTTCAAATTATAAATTTTTTGAACAATATTGCGAAAATAAAAATTATGAATTGGTTAAATCAAGTAATATTTTGACTAAAGATTATTTAAAAGAGATTAAAGAAAATAGTCTTTTAAACAGTGCAAAAATTGTTTTTAACGATATTACACCGGCTTTTAAGGCTAAAATTTCTTCTAATTCTTAAATCTTAAATCATAAAGTTCATAATCTGTATATTCGTCAGGTTCAATAAAAAGTCTTGAAACACCAAGTGGTGTAATTTTAAATTTTACGTTTTCTAAACTTTCATATTTTAATTTGAATGCAGAAGTAACAATTATTTTGTTTTTATAATTAAACGAATCTATTTTTTCAAGGAATTCTAAAGCACCGTGTATATTTGTATCGGATTTAACAGCATCAATTGATATCGAAAATTCTGTATTAATATTGATTTGCGAATTTGTTTCTTTGAAGGATTTAATATCTTCAATAAAATTAGTTATAAATTTGTCAAAATAACTAAAGTTTTCACACAGCACAAACATTTTATCCGATATTATGCCTTTTGAGTTTTTAAATCTTAACTTTAAATTTTTAATAATATGCAGATAAAAACTTTTTTTTAAAGTTTCAAATTCTTCTTTACGATTTTCTGAAGTACCATATGCAGATTTTAGTGAAACATTGAACAATAATGTAAAATTTGAATATTTTTTTAATTCTTTATTGAGTTCTTTTTCGAGATTTATGTTGATTTTTTTTATATCCCTATGTCTTTTTTTAATTGTCGTTTTTTCTTGAAAGTCATATAAATCAATAGTTCTTTGTGCAAAAAAACTAAAAATATAGTGAAATAAAATAAAAAGAGCAGAGCAAGCTATATATGACATATCTATTAATCTGCCTTCATAATTAATTGTTAACGGGTAAATTGAATTTATAAAATTTGCTAATGGTTCAAATGGTATTGACAATATTTGATAAAAAGAAATTTTTACAAAACTGATAGTCCATAAAAGTACATAAAGAAGAGAAATTACAGGACAAAATACTTTTAATAATACAAATAAATTATAAATTAATGAATATATTTTTTTCATTATAATTCCATGTTGTCTATTAGTCTTGTATTTGTGGGAGGTATTTTTGCGGCAATAAGCATAAGTGCTTTTTTATCGTTTTCTTGCCAGTCTTCGAAAGTTTCCGGATTAACAATTTCTATATAATCAACCATTGTTCCTTCGAGTATTTTAAGGGCACTGTCGCATAAAGTTTGTTTGTTTCTTATGCCTTTTTGCCATAATTCTTTTGCATAATTCAGTGCTTTACTTAATTTTAATGCTTTACCTCTTGAACTTTCATCAAGATAAGAGTTTCTGCTAGAAAGGGCAAGCCCGTCATTTTCTCTTACAATTGGGCAAGGTATGATTTCAACATCAAAATTTAAATCTTTAACCATTTTTTTTATTATAAATAATTGCTGTGCATCTTTTTGCCCAAAGTACGCTCTTTTGCATTTTGATAAGTTAAAAAGTTTGGATACAACTGTTGCAACTCCATCGAAATGCCCGGGACGGCTTTTTCCACAAAGTTTATTTATTGCCGAATATGGTGGACAAACAAGTGTCAATTCTTTTGTATCCTGATACATTTCATCTGCAGCAGGAGCAAAAACTATATCCACACCCAATTCTTCGCACATTTTTGCATCTTTTTTAAGAGTACGAGGGTATTTTTCAAAGTCTTCATTTATACCAAATTGAACCGGATTTACAAAAATACTCACTATAGTAAATTCGTTTTGTTCAACACTCTTTTTGATTAGGCTTGCATGTCCTAAGTGTAGCGCACCCATTGTTGGGACAAGTCCAATTGTTTTATTTATATTTTTTATAACGTCTTTAAGTTCGTCAATCTTGTGTATAATTTTCAAGTTTTTCTACCTCGTCACTGTTAAGAGTAAAGCTTTCTGCAGCAGAAGGAAAATTTCCCTTTTCAACATCATTACAATAAGCTTTTGCAACGTTAAAAATAATATCTTTTAGGCTTGAATATTGCCGGGCAAATTTTGGACAAAATTCGTCATATTTACCTAAAATGTCATCACTTACAAGTATTTGTCCATCGCAAAATTTGCCACCACCTATGCCAATTGTTGGAATATTAAGTTTTTTTGTTATAAAATCTGAACTTTCTTGTGGCACCATTTCAAGTACTATTGAAAATACACCTGCTTTTTCTAAAGATTGAGCTTTATTGGAAATTTCTATTGTGGAGTGTACATTTTTACCTGAAACGTAATGTCCGCCAATTGTGTTTATATACTGTGGTGTGAAACCTAAATGTCCCATAACTGGAATGCCACTTTGTGTAATTCTTGTTATTGTTTCAATTATATATTGACTTGCACCTTCTATTTTAACCGCCTGAGCACCTGCTTGTATAAATTTTCCTGCATTTTTAACAGCATCCTCTGTTGAAATTTGATAAGACATAAAAGGCATGTCTGCCACTACAAGTGCATCTTGTACACCTCTTGAAACTGCTTTTGTAAATACAAGCATTTCCTCGGTTGTTACTTCGCAAGTTGAACCGTATCCAAGGGCAACTTGAGCCAAAGAATCTCCTACAAGAATAATGTCAACACCCGCTTTGTCAAAATATTTTGCACTTGAATAGTCATAAGCAGTAAGAGCTGTTATTTTTTTTCCGTTTTTCTTAAATTCGATAATTTTTTTTGCAGTTTTTTTCATAAACTTCCGTTATTTTGTGCTGATTTGTTTTTTAGAGCTTTTTTTGTACCACCAGTATATTGATTTAGCAAGTCTTGACGGTGAGTGTCTGACAAGTCCTTCTTTGTTATCTTCAATTAATTTATTCATAACTATTTCAAGACCCATTTTTTTGATTCTTGATGTGTCTATTTCAACAGGTAACGAGTCCGCTTCTTCGTATTTTTTGGCAAGATTTTGTGGCATAAAATTGTTTATTAAAATTGCATCAAATAATTTTTTGTCATTTATTCCGGTTACAAGTTTTGCATGTTTAAATAAAACTTCTGCATGATCTGCAGCTGAATAGTTATCTGTTTCGCCCGGTTGTGTCATAACATTGCAAACATATATTTTTTTTGCCTTTGAATTTAAAATTGCCGTAGATATTCCTCTGACCAAAAGATTTGGAGTAATTGAAGTATAAAGGCTTCCCGGACCTAAAACAATTAAATCGGCGTTATTGATAGCTTCAATTACATCTTCGGAGGGTCTACAGTTTTTAGGTTCGCAAGATAGTTCAATTATTTTTTTGCCGACTTCAGGAATATGACTTTCTCCTTTTACAATAGAACCATCTTCCATTTTGGCAATAAGTCTCATGTCATCAGTGGTAGCAGGTAATACCCTGCCTCTTATTAAAAGTACTTTAGAGGATTCTTTAATTGCGCTTACCATATCGCCACAGATATTTGTCATTGCTGTTAAAAATAAATTGCCAAAACTATGACCTTCAAGTCCTTCACCTGTTTTAAATCTATATTGAAATAACTTTGTAACAATATCCTCGTCATCTGCCAGAGCTGCGATACAATTTCTTATGTCACCGGGAGGTAAAACACCCATTTCCTCACGTAATCTTCCGGAGGAACCACCGTCGTCACCAACAGTAACAATGGCTGTTATATTGTTAGTTATTTTTTTTAGCCCTTTAAGCATTGTTGACAGTCCTGTTCCGCCCCCAACAGCAACTATTTTTGGACCATGATCAAGTTTCATTTTTCGATATACAAGTTCACCTAAGGATTTTTGCTTTCTTTCTTCATTTATGTCAAGAGTTGTAAAGTTTGTTTTTTTCCAGGCTTGAATAAATATAATTGCACCAAGAATTATAAAAGATATTCCGACAGGCTCAGGTGGTATAAAATGCACAATTTTTTTTGCTGTATCTACAATAAAATAAATAGGTTCGAGTTTAAACAAAAATGTAAGCCCTAAAGCTGCAAGAACAGAGCCTATTATAATAAGCGCAAACCATCTTTTTATTTTTAGTCCCGGAACTAGCCATATGGCATCTTTAGGTATTTTGACCTTTTTCTTTAAAAATTTCATAAGTTTAAATTTGTCCTCCGACGCGATTATAATTAACAGGTGTCGGTTTTAAAACTTCACGTGCACGCATTGCACTTTCAATATCACAAAAATGAATTGTATCAGGTTTTATTTCAAGTTCTCTAATTTGTCGTATTGAACCGTAATCGTTGAAATTAGCTTCAAGCGCACATTTTATATCCATGTCCTTTTCAAGAATTTCTTTAAAATCTGCATTATTAATATATAGATTTAACCAAGGGTTAAATTTTTTAACAGCCAGTGCAATTTTTTTTGCAAAATCAAGATTGTTGTTTAACTCGTATTTCATTGCGCCATGTAACCTAATGTGCTCTATTTCAAGATTGAAAGCTTTTGCAAATGAGGTAATTGCACCTGTTTGGTAAATAACAGTTGTTTCTATTTCCTCATCATTTAGCTCTACCTTTCTTGTGCCAAAACCCTGAATATCTTGATAGCCAATATGAGCACCAATTGAAACATTGTTTTGTTGTGCAAATTCAAGAGCTCTTTTGATGCTTAAGGGATCACCCGAGTGAAATCCTGCCGCAATATTAATTGAGCTTACATACTTTGCAATTTCCAGTTCTTTTTCGTTTTTATATACTCCATATTCTTGTGCGCAATCGCAGTTAAAATCAAACACTAATTTTCTTCCTTAAAATCCTCTAACTGATATTATAAAGAAATTATACAACAAAATGCATAATTGTGTTAGTTTTCAAGGTAATTTTCATATATTTCAAGTATACCAACTCTAATAAGCAGTTTTTTGATTTGTTTTATAATTGTTTTTCTTTTTGTAATTTTTAATATAATTTTATACAAAAGTTGTTTTCTTTTGCTGTAGTTGTTGTTTATTATATCTTTCCTTTCTTGTTTTCTAAGTTTTTTATAATTCTTTGAACTGCTAATACCACCAAGATAAAAAATTGAAACAGGTGTTGTTATGTGTTTATATTTCCCACCGGAATTAAAATATTTTAAAAACCATTGCCAATCTGACATGATTTTTTTAGTTTCATCATATAAACCTATTTCATAAAAGCATTTTCTCTTAATAAAAGATGAGGGATGCGGAAGAGATTTGTAAAAAAGCTCTAAATCATCAAGATTGTCATATTCTATAGTACTTTTTTGTCCTTTTTTATCTTTTATGATAATATCGCCGAATACTAAATCGCAGTTGAGTTCCGGCAATATATTTTCTATTGAGTTTGGACAAAAAAGTTCATCTCCGGAGTTTAAAAATAAAATATATTCTCCGCTTGCTGCTTTTATGCCTTTGTTAAAAGCGTTATATATGCCAAAGTCGGTTTCTGAAATTATTTTTGAAATTTTGTTTTTATACTTTTTTATAATTTTAAGAGTATTATCATTTGATTTACCATCAATTACAATGTATTCAATTTTATTAATTGCACTTTGGTTTATTACGCTTAAAATTGTGCGCTCGATAGTTTTTTCTTCATTTTTTGCTATTGTGATAATGCTTATCATCTTATTGTGTTAAAAATTCTATCTCCTGCATCACCAAGACCTGGGACAATGTAGCCTTTTGCATTTAAATCTTTGTCTATTGAACAAGTTACAATTCTAACATCTTCAAAGGTTGCGTTTAAACGTTCTATTCCTTGCGGAGCAGCAAGCAAACATACAAAAGTTATATTTTTTTGTGGTATACCTTTTTTAACGAAATTTCCAACTCCGTCAAGTGCAGAGTTTCCTGTTGCAAGCATTGGGTCGAGTACAAAAACATAGGTGTTTTGAGGATTTTTTGGTGCTTCGCTTATTTTGTTATAGTACCAAACAGGCTGAAGTGTTCTCTCGTCACGATACATTCCAAGATGGTGAATATGTGCTTGTGGCATCATTTCTTGTGCTACTTCACAAAACATCATTCCCGCGCGTAAAATTGGCGCGATTATTATATTTAAGTCTTCTTTAATTTTTTCACACTCACATTCGCAAATTGGTGTTTTAACAGTTTTTTTTTGAGTCTGTAGATTTTTTGTTGCTTCTAAAAATACACAGTAGGATATTCTTTTTAATGCAAATCTGAATTTTTCTCCATCGGTTTTTTCATCTCTTAAAATTGACAAATTATGCCTTACCAATGGGTGTTCTATTATGCAAATATTACTGTTTTTAGTTTTCATATTTTTTCCTTTTGCCATTCCTTACTTACTATTTTACATTAAAAAACCCTGAAAACCAAAAAAGTTTCCAGGGTTTTTTAATTATTTTTTTGTTTTAATCGGTGTATAAAGGTGCAAGTTTCTTTTCCTGCTGAGGAATTACACCTTCTTCAATCGGCAGATATACCCTGTAATCTATAACAGGGAAACAGTTATCGATTGCTTCAATTTTTACGAGTTCGTCGTTGTCGATAGAATTATTTTCAATCATATCGGCAATTTTTTCAAATCTTTCGACATGTTCTCTAAATCTGTCGGTTGCATAGTCTTTAGCCTGCCAAGTTGTAATTAAGAATGGCCAATCTGAACTTTGCAGAAGAAGATTTTCTCTTGCAAGTTGGTTTAGAGCTCTTAATAAAAGTTTATCTTCAGGCTGTTTCTCATAGCGTGAAACGATATCAATTATTCTTTTTTCACAGGCATGAATAATTGGCCACATCCATTCTGTCAGGTGGTTTTGCCATACCCAGAAGTGTCCGCCTTGACCCCAGCTTGACTCAGGAATTTGGATAGCTTCAACAGGTGGATGTGCTTGCAGATACTCTCCTGCAGTCATCCTTTCGACTTCGGGAAGATATTGGGCGAATTTTTTAATAACTTGCTTTATAAACTCAACACCTTCAAACCACCAATGTCCGTAAAGTTCTGTATCAAATGACACCATTACAAGACCCTCTTTACCATTGTGAGCCATTTTATAGTCATTTAATAAGTGATAAATTAAAGTTGTGTAGTGGTCTGAGTTCGAATTAACCTGATTCATAGCGAGTACCGGATCATACAACATTTTATCGCCTAAATCTGTTGTAGAAGATGTGATTCTCCAGTAGTGCATACCTGAATTTGGATCTTTTCTGTGGAACTCACGGTAGCACCCATCACCGGGGTAACCGTCTGCTGCTGACCATACTTGGAAGCCCGCTCTATCATTTCTACCCATCACGGCTACTTGTGCATCAGGTAACCAGTACGCACTATATGTGTCGTAGCCCGTTTTTTCTCTTTGCGGAAGAGGAATATATTCAATATTTCCATAAACTCCAATTGTTCTTCTGTTGCCTATTGAATTACCACCTTCAATAACGTGTGATTCTGTGAAAAAGTATTCTATACCGTTATTTTGAAGTGTAACTTCAATTGCAGGACGCCATTTTTTCTTGCCGTCTTTGCCTATAAATTCATAACCTTGTCTGTATGCACATTCAGGTAGCCAGCAACCTTTTGCCTTTTTGCCAAAGAGTCTTTTTGTGGTGTCTGAACCTACTTTAAACTGTGCATTTAAGTTTGTATCAGTTGCCAAAAGTGGTGAAAAACCATGAGTCGCACCTGATGTTGTAATTTCAATGCATCCTAAATCTTGATATTTTTTAAATCCTGCAATTAAGTCTTTATTGAATTTGTTAATAAACAAATCTTTAATGTGATTAAACCAATCAAAATAGTATTTTGCAAGGTATTTTAGATGTTGAGAGTGAGCGACTTCAGGGTCCGGATAGCGTTCCAAATCTCCCGATACAGCTTTTATTCGTGAGTCTAAGTATTCAATAAAGCCTTCTTTTAAGTGTTCATCGTTAAGTTGTTCCGCCAAAATTGGTGTAATGCCGACTGTAAGCTTTGCTTTAATTCCTTCATCATATAATTCGGAAATCATGTTTAGCAAAGGAACGTATGTTTCAGCCATACATTCATACAGGTTTTCTTCCCCAAATGGCCACATACCTGCCATTCTGTAGTAGGGGAGGTGTGAGTGCAGCATAAATACAAATTGCCCCACTTTTTCTTTTGCCATATCTATTGCCTCCGATTTTTCTAATATAATTTTTATATCATAAAATTAAAAAAAATATAACCCATAAGAATTAGCCATATGGATTATTATTTAGTCTAAAACATTATCTATAAGTGTAATTTAGAGTATATGAATTTTTGTAAAAAATCCCTCTAAAAAATTAGAGGGATTTTTATAAATTTGGAAAATTAATTTTTATTTTGCACAAGCACAAGAGCAGTCGCAATCAAGAGCTTTTGCTGCTTCATCGATACGTACTTTAATACGTCCGTCAACCGCAATACCTTCACCTGTTTTTTCTGAAATTAACAACGGGTTAATGTCTAATTCATCTATGAATTTAAAATCATTTACAAGTTGAGATAATCTCAAAAGTGTTTCTTGAATTTGTCCGATTTGAGCTGGTGTTGTACCTCTTGCGCCTTCAAGAAGTTTGTATGCTTTAACTGATTTAATCATATCTATGGCATCATCATCTGTAAGAGGTGCAATTCTGAATGTTACATCTTTCATAACTTCAACAAATACACCACCAAGGCCAAACATCATCATAGGTCCGTATTGCGGATCTGTTGCAATTCCGCAAACCATTTCGCGAGAACCTTTTACCATTTCTTGAATGATTACACCTTCAAGACCTTCTAGGAGACCTTTTGCTTCAAGTCTTTGAAGAAGTGCTTTGTATTCGTTTCTTAGTTGTTCTTCGTCTTTGATATTTACAACTACACCACCAACGTCTGTTTTGTGTGATGTTGTTTTTGAAGTCATTTTCATAACAACGGGGTAGCCAATTTCATTACCCAATTTAGCAACTTCTTCTTCGTTTGTAGCTAAACCGTATTTGCAAGCTCTAATGCCGTATGCTTCCAGAACATCGATTGATTCAAGAGTTGTAAGCTGAGCCCTACCTTCTTTTAGGGAGTTTTTGATAATTTTTTCCACTTTATTTTTATCAACACTATAGCTTGGAATAGATCCTTGAGGTTTTTCCATCCATTGACGCTGCTGGTCAAGTCTTGTCATAGCCTCAGCAGCTTCTTCGGCATACATATAAAATGGCATATTAACTTCCATATTTGAGATTTTTACAAAGAAGTCAGATGTTGTCATAAATACACCAATGATTGGTTTTTGAGGATTTTTAGCCTTAATTTCCATCAACGCTTGAGCAACGTCGATATCCTTTAAGCCTAAGAACGGCAAGTAAATTACAGCTATCATATCAACATTTTCATCTTGAAGAACTGTTTCAAGAGTTTGCTTGTAGTGTTCAATCGGAGCTGATGCTATCATATCAATCGGGTTTTTAACAGATGCTGCTGATGGCAAGAAACTTCTTAGTTTTTCTTTTGTTTCATCTGTTATTTTTGCCATTTGCATACCTGATTCACAAACAGCGTCTGTTGCCATAATACCGGGACCACCTGAGTTTGTGATGATAGCTACTCTGTTGCCTTTTGGAATCGGGCAGTTAGAAAATGCTTTTGCGTTAGCAAAAAGATTTTTAAGTGAAAATTCTCTTATAACGCCTGATTGTTTTAAAAGCGCAGCTGCTGCTTTATCCGCACCTGCAAGAGAACCTGTGTGAGAACTTGCAGCAGAAGCTCCTGCTGCAGAGCGGCCTGCTTTAAGAGCTAGGATTGGTTTTTTCTTTGTAATTCTTGAAGCAAGTTTTCTAAAGTTTTGAGGGTTTTGGATTGATTCCATGTATAAAAGAATTTGTTTTACATCGTCGTCATTTTCCCAGTATTCAAGCATTGTTTCAGCATTGATGTCAGCTTGGTTACCGATTGAAACAAATTGAGCAAAACCAAGGTTTAAGTCTTTTAAAATATTTAAAATACCACCGCCAAGTGCACCTGATTGTGAAACAAAACCGATATCACCTTTAACAGGAAGAGATTCAGCGAATGTAGCATCCATTCTAACATTGTCATTTGTATTTAAAACACCCAAGCAGTTAGGGCCTACACATCTCATACCGTAATCACGTACTTTTTGAAGAAGTTGACGTTCAAGCTCAGCACCTTCTTTTCCTGTTTCTTTAAAACCTGCTGTGATTATGCAAAGTCCTTTGATACCTTTTTTATGGCATTGATCAATTGTATCAAGTACAAATTTGGCATTAACTACGATTACTGCCAAGTCTACTTCGCCGGGTACTTCGTTAATTGAAGTGTATGCTTGAAAACCTTCAATCATGCCGCCTTTTGGGTTAACGGGGTAGATTTTTCCGTTAAATTTATAATCTCTTAGTCTTTGCATTATTTCAGAACCGATTGTTTTGGGCTTTGTTGAAGCACCAATAACCGCTACTGATTTAGGTTTCATAATTTTGTCAAGTACGTTCATTTTTTAACCTTTCCGTTTATATTAATAACCTTCTTTTATCCACTCTCTGTTTCTGAATTTTGCACCTGTATTTTTTGCAATTTTTTCACATTTTTTCAGGTCTAATTCATATTCATCTTCCCTAAACCTTGAAACAACACTCATTGTGGTATCTATACCGCACTTTACACACTCTTGTGCAAAGTCAAGCATAGCCTGATAAGCTCCTTCAAATTTTGGTTGAGATAATCTGTTGTATAAGTCTTCATTTTGAGCATTTAAACTAATTGAAATAGAGTCTATAAGCCCTTTTAGCTCCGGAACAATATTCTTTTTGTTAACAAAGTTGCCGTGTCCGTTTGTGTTTATTCTTATTTTTAACTCGGGCATTTCTTTTCTTAAATATTGGCAGATTTTTTTTACTTCTTCAAATTTTATAAGCGGTTCGCCGTATCCGCAAAAAATAATTTCTCCGCCTTCAAGTACTTTTTGGGCGGAGTTTTTAATTTGTTCTATAACATCATCTGCTTTAACGTTTTGCACGTCAAGCCATAAGTTTGCACCTTTTACATCGTCTTTAATATCTCTCACGCAAAATTTGCACGAATTTGTGCAAGCATTAGTCATATTTATGTAAGCTTTTTTATTTAAAAAATAAACTAAATTTGTCACTAAAAACCTCAAAACTTTATATAAAAATTATTGCACTAAAAGTTTTTAAATCAAGTAATTATGATGTTTTTAGTGTTATTAATTTATTGAATTTGTTTGGGGTTTAAAAGAACATCAAGAGTAATAGCCGCCATTTTGCAGGCCTTTTGTTTATCAATACCTTTTTCGACATAACCGTTTATTAAATTTTGTGTAAAATCTCTTAGAAGTTCGTAAGTAAGTAAATCATCTTCTACTGTAGACATTTCAATATCAGGATGATTTGTTGTTTTATTAATCATGGCTCTGCCGTAGTTATCTCCGGGAACATGTCTTAAAATATCTTTATCGCAACTTGTCTCTTCTTGTAACTCTTGTTTTTCATTGCAGTCGGCAGATGCTGGTGCTTTATGTCCTTGCGGATTAAAACCCAAAGGATTTGCGCTATTCATATTGCCGATATTATTATTCATTTAGTCTCCTTAAGAAAATTCGTGTTTTTAAGTTCTCTTATATAAAACATGAAAAAATATTTTTTTGCTAGTAATATTTAAAAAATATATACTTTTTTTATTTTATTTATATTAAATACCTTGAATATTCAATTAAATCAATAGTCTATCGGGTATATAACATTACTTAATAAAACTTAATAAAAAAAAGCCAAGTTTAAAAAAACAATGGCTTAACAAGGATGACAATAAAGTTAATATATGGTGTATTTAGTATGTTTTCTCTCTTATATTTTGTGTATCGGTTAGCTTTTTCCACACTTTATTTTTTTATACCAAAAATACTCTATTTGATGTAGAATGCTTTTATGAAACTTGTTATTCAAATACCATGTTTTAATGAACAAGATTGCATTTTGTCTACTTTAAATGCATTGCCAAAAAAAATTAACGGCATTGACGAAATAGAAGTTTTAATAATTAATGACGGGTCTTCAGACGATACAGTTAAAATTGTACAAGACTTTGGTGTTAATAAAATTATTTCTTTTAAACGTAATTTGGGACTTGCAAAAGCTTTTTGTGCAGGTTTAAACAATGCTCTTGATATGGGAGCTGATATTATTGTTAATTTGGATGCAGATAATCAGTATTGCGCTGATGATATAGAAAAATTAATTAAGCCTGTCATAAATAAAAAAGCTGATATTGTTATAGGTTCTCGTCCAATTGAGAATATTAAACATTTCTCACCTGCAAAGAAGTTTTTGCAAAAACTAGGTTCTTTTGTCATGAGAAAAGTTTCGGCGACAGATGTTGTTGATGCACCAAGTGGTTTTAGAGCCATTAGTGCTTATGCTGCGAGAAGAATAAATATTTTTGATAATTATACATATACTCTTGAGATGATTATTCAGGCACAAAGAAAAGGTTTGAATATTGTCTGTGTGCCAATAAGAGTAAATGAGAATTTGCGACCTTCAAGGTTGGTAAAGAGCAGTTTTAGTTATATTATGCGTTCAATAATTACCATGGCTAGGATTTTTATTATATATCGTCCTTTCAGATTTTTTGCTTTTATAGGTCTTATACTGTTTATTATGGGAGCATTTTTGGGTTTTAGGTTTTTGTATTTTTACTTGATTGGTGATGGCGCAGGGCATATCCAATCGCTAATTTTATGTGCAATACTATCTATACTTGCTTTTCAATGTGCACTTTTGGCAGTTATTTCGGATTTACTTGCAATAAACAGAAAATTACTTGAAGATATACAGTGCAAGTTAAGAGAGAGAAGAATTCTTAAGTGAAATTAAGAATAAGAGATTTTTTGGTTTTATTATGTAGTATCTTAAAATTAAACCCACAAGAAATTTCTTGTGGGTTTAACACTTTGGTCAATATTATGTACCATTAAATCTGGTACTATTTTTATTATAATTTTGAAGCAACCATAAGAGTTGTTTCAGCCAATCTTGTTGAGTAGCCCATTTCATTGTCGTACCAAGAAATAATTTTTACTTGATTACCACCCATAACTCTTGTTAATAGGGCATCAACTGTTGAAGATTGTGAAGTACCTATATAGTCAGAAGATACAAGCGGTTCTTCAGTGTAGCAAAGTACATGTCCGTCAGCACCTTCTTTTAATGCTGCGTTAACTTCTTCAACAGTAACATCTTTTTTAAGTTCAAATACAACGTCAACAAGTGAAACGTCAGGAGTAGGAACTCTCATAGCGAAACCATCCAATTTGCCTTTTAATTGAGGCAATACAAGAGCAACAGCTTTAGCTGCACCTGTTTTTGTAGGAACGATGTTCAAAGCACCTGCTCTTGCACGACGAGGATCTTTGTGGCCTGCATCAAGGATTCTTTGGTCGCCTGTATAGCTGTGCACTGTTGTCATTAAGCCTTTAACGATACCAAATTTTTCATCGATAACTTTTGCAACTGGTGCTAAACAGTTTGTTGTGCAAGAAGCCATTGAAATTACATTGTGTTTTTGTGGATCGTATTCTTTATCATTAACGCCTAATACAATTGTTTTATCTTCGTTTGTTGCAGGAGCAGAGATAATAACTTTTTTAGCACCTGCAGTGATATGAGCCTTTGCTTTTTCAGCATCTGTGAAGAAGCCTGTAGATTCAACCACAACTTCAACACCTAAATCTTTCCAGGGAAGTTGCGCAGGGTCTTTTTCTGCAAAGAATTTAATTTTTTTGCCGTTAACAATAATACCTTCTTCATATGCTTCAACTGTGCCGTCGAATTTACCCATAACTGAATCGTGTTTGAATAAAAGTGCTGCTTCAGCTGGCTTTAAACCGGGGTCGTTAATTGCAACATAGTTAATTTTGTCAAAAATACCTTCTCTAATAGCGGCCCTTAAAGTATTACGGCCAATTCTGCCGAAGCCGTTAATTGCTACATTTACCATATTTGGCTCTCCTTCTAAATGTAAAAGTAAATACTACGGTTAAATTATGTAACAAACAAAAAACATGTGCAACAGGTTTATGTTAATATTAAAATGATATTTTAGGACATGCTTATGTATACGAAGTTTACAGAGGGGAAAAAAACGATTAAAAGAATACAAATTTTAGATGTGATTTTTTTAATCACTGTTATTATAATTGTATTCATACCTAATTCAAAATTTAACAAAAGAGATATTGACTATATTGAATTAAGGATGTTGGCAAAGAAACCTGTTTTAATAAAAAATGGCAGATTTAACAGAGATTTCCCCAAAGAGTTTGAAAATTACTATAACGACAGATTTAGGAAAAGAAATGTTTGTATAGATATTTATGTTACTCTGAATTCTTTTATAAATGCAAGGGTTGAAAATGCATATATGTTAAAAGGAAAAGAGAATTGGTTATTTTCAAAAGAAGATAACTGTCTTAAAAATTTTAAAAACGAAGATTTATTATCGCAAGATGATTTAAGAAGGTATAAAGAAAATCTTGAAAGATTTGAAAAACAACTTAACGAAAAAAATATTAAGCTTATAATCATGATTCCTCCTGACAAGCACAGGATTTATGGTGAATTTTTCCCAGATTATTATAAAAAGAAAAACAAGTACGGTTCAGGCAAGCAATTGGAAAAATATTTGTATGATAATTCGAATTTAAACTTTTTATACTTGGAGGATGATTTAAAAAGAGCTAAAAAAGATACTGCAGGATTTCTTTATTTTAAGTCAGATATGCATTGGAGTGATTTAGGTGCTTATGTAGGGTATAAAAGGCTTATAAATGAAATAAATTCTTTGGGTTATAATGTGCCAATTCAAAAATTTGATTTTTGCGGTGTTAAAGAAATGACCTATTTTCAAGCAAAAGGGATGCAAGCTGATGGAGTAAGAAAATTAAATTTAAAAAAATATCCCGAGCTTAAATATGTGTTTGCAAATAACTGTGCAAAACCAGATAAGAAATCCTTAAAATTAGCTATAATAGGTGATTCTTTCAGTTCTTATATGCTTTCTTGGCTTAATAAGGATTTTATTGTTAAAACTTTTGTGTATAACAGTTCAATAGAAAATCAAGAAAAATTTAATGCTCAAACTTTTTCGCATCAAATAGAGGAATTTGCTCCGGATATTTTAGTTTTAGAATTTTTAAACAGATATTCTTACAAGATTTTAGATTTATATAAGGATTAGCTATGTTATTTAGTTCACTGGTTTTTATATTTGTATTTTTACCACTGGTTGTTATTTTTTATTATATTTGTCCGAAAAAATTCAGAAATTTAATTTTACTTATATCAAGTGTAATTTTTTATGCTTGGGGTGAGCCTGTGTATGTGTTAATTATGTTGGGCACTATTTTAATAAATTACACAGGCGCTATTATACTTGATAATATAAAATTTTTGCCGTATAAAAGAGCTGTGCTTGGTCTCACTGTTGCTGTAGATTTATCTTTACTTTTTTATTTTAAGTATTTTAATTTTTTTGCTGAAAATATCAACAGATATTTACATGGGAATATTGATTTTATACATGTAGTAATGCCTATTGGTATTTCTTTTTATACCTTTCAGGCAATATCATATGTAGTAGACGTTTTTAGAGGCGAAGTAAAAGCGCAAAAAAACATAGAAAAACTTGCACTCTTTATTACATTCTTCCCTCAGCTCATTGCAGGTCCTATTGTTAAGTATCTTGATATATGTGAGCAAATTGAAAATAGAAAAGAAACTTTTCAAGATTTTATTTTAGGTTTGAAACGTTTTATAATAGGTCTCTCAAAAAAAGTTATAATTGCAAATACTCTTGCTGAAATTGCCGACTCTGTTTTTGTAAGTGGCATGAATGATTGCGCAATGCTTGTAGCTTGGCTTGGTATAATTGCATATACACTTCAAATATATTTTGATTTTTCCGGTTATTCGGATATGGCAATAGGCCTTGGCAGAATGTTTGGTTTTAAAATACTTGAGAACTTTAATTTTCCGTATATTTCAAAAACAATTACAGAATTTTGGCGAAGGTGGCATATATCTTTGTCAACTTGGTTTAAGTTATATTTATATATACCTTTAGGTGGGAACAGAAAAGGAATTGCAAGGACTTGCTTAAATCTTTTTGTTGTGTTTTTGATTACAGGTTTCTGGCATGGCGCAGCTTGGGTGTTTATATTGTGGGGGTTGTGGCATGGATTGTTTATTATATTTGAAAAGATTACCGGGATAGCAAAAAAAGATTTTACAACTTTACAGAAAATTTTTGCACATGTATATACTGCTTTTGTGGTAATTATCGGCTGGGTTTTCTTTCGCTCAGAGTCTTTAAATATTGCTCTTAGATATATTGCTTCTATGTTTGATTTTTCGACTTTTGTATTATCTGTTGGGCAGTTGGGCGAATATTTAGATAATTATAAAATAATTATGTTGTTGGCAGGTATTATTGGTTCAACAGGTGTCGCAAAGAATATTATAGAATTTGGTGAAGTAAGCAGCATAAGAAAAGCTTTTGTTAATATTTATCTTTTGGCAATATTTTTCTGGTGTTGGTGCTGTCTTGCTGCATCTACTTATAACCCTTTTATTTATTTTAGGTTTTAAAAAATACCTCCATTTAGGAGGTATTTCAATGTTATTTTTAGTTTTCCTTAATTGTAAGAGTTGATGCACAGGCAAGAATTAACATAAAGGCACCAACCAAAAAAGCATATTCGTAATGATTATTTGGCATATTATTTATTGTTGTTGTAGAGATATTTATAAACCAGGCTAAAACTGTACATACAAGAATTTGTGGGGCTGCAATGAAGATGTTAAAGATACCCATAACAGAACCTTCAGTACCTTCTTTGATATATTTTGAAAGCATAGCAAACGGAAGTGCCAAAATACTTGCCCAGCCGATTCCTGCAAGTGACATAGCTGCTATTGTAGAAATTGTGTTTGGCGAATATGTAAGTAATATATAGGCCAGAGCCATCAATAAAAGGCATACAAAGTGCACTTTTTTATTTCCGAAACGTTGCGCAAATTTACCTATTGGAATTGCTATAATGAAACAGATTAAGTTGAACGCTGCAAAACATATTGATGAAAAGTTTTGACCACTCATAACAAGTGCATCATATGTCCCTTGAAATTCTTGTGGAATTGCTGTTAAATCTGGCACTTGATATAATACATGGATTACATATTGGGTGAAAAATATATTTAAGCTCATTACTCCAATCCAAGAAAAGAATTGAATTGTGCAGATTTTGCTAACTTCAGGAGAGAGTGCAAAAAAGTCTTTCATATTTTCAAAAAATGATTTTTTGGTTTCTGTTTGTGTATTTTTTTCTTCAGTTTCAAGTTCTGTTTTTGAAATTTTTCTTTCTTTAATTGTGAGGCAAGTCCAACTCATACCCAGTAAAAATGCTATTGCTGCCATATAAAATTGGGCAGATGTAGACATTTGGTAGTTAAAAATATATTTTAAAACAGGAGCGGTAGCTGCTGCAATAACAGAACCTAAACCTATTGCAAAGCTAAGGTAAGAATTGGCAAGTGCATGCTGTTCTTTTGGCATGTTGTCCGGTATTAATGCACGATAAGGACCTTGTGCAGCATTAACGCAGGCATCAATTACCCATATCATGATTGCTGCAATAAAAAGCGCACTCCACCAAGGAGCATTTTGCCCTAGCAATGAAGCTATATTTTCGGAGTTAGGAAGCAAAAAAAGACCAATAGCACCAAGTATTGCACCACCCATAAGATATGGTAGGCGTCTGCCAAATGGAGTTTCAGTATTATCGCTAAGTGCACCGATTATAGGTTGTACTACAATTCCTGTGAAAGGACCTGCAAGCCAGATTAGACCAAAAAGTAACGGGCTTGCGCCGAAAGATTCTGTCAGAGGACCCGATAAAATAATTCTCATTTGCCAAGCAAATTGCAATCCGAAAAAGCCTATGCAGAAATTCAACAGTTGTGCAGTGTTAAATTTCTTAAAATTTTCCACTTCCATTAATAAAAATCTCCTTAATACGCAATTAGTATATTTATTTTACATTAGATTATGTTAATTGTAAAATTTAAATATGAAGTTTTTGAGTAGAGGATTACTAGTATTTATAGCTTTTTTAATGTTTTTTATTCCTTCTGTTGCACAAGAAGAAAAAACAACAATTCGTGTAGGCATTTCAAATCAAAGTTTTGCAACTTATGAACATGAAAGTGTGACATTTTCTTCTCCTGAAGAAATATTAATTGTTGATTTAGCATCAAATTCCCAATATAAAATAGGTAAAGATAAAACAATAAGTGTTAAAATTATTGATAATAATTTTAAAATTTTATCTGATGGAGAAATTCTTACAAAGGATGCTAAAGGTCCTGTTGTTTTGACACCAAAAGAAAAAATTGCAATAGTTGAATTAAACAGAAAAGGTATGCCTGCATATTATTCTGGATTAATTGAGCTGGTGGCAATAAAACAGAATAAATTTAATATTATAAATGTTCTTGATTTGCAAACTTATTTAAAAGGTGTTGTGCCAAATGAAATGCCTGTTTCATTTGGTTTAGAAGCTCTTAAAGCACAAGCGGTTGCAGCAAGAAATTATGCAAATCGTCCTCAAAATGCTTATAAAAACTATGATGTATGCGACTCTACCGCATGTCAGGTTTATTATGGTATGAATTCTCAAAAAGAAGTTTCCAATAAAGCTGTAGATGAAACGAAAGGAATTTATGCCTTATATAAAGATGAACCTATACTTGCTCTTTATTCATCGACTGCTGGCGGTATAAGTGAGGATTGGAAAAATGTTTATGCTTTAAATCAGCCCAACGCTACGCCAAAACCTTATTTAACTTCTGTCTGTGATGATTCTAATCAAAACTTTTTAACGACAGAAAAAGAAGTAAGGGATTTTTATTCTAATAAAACTTTGTCTTTTGATATTAAGTCTCCTCGCTACAGATGGACAGTAGAGTGGGAAATAGATGAGTTGGAGGCAGTATTAAATAAAACACTTCTGGAACAATCTCGTGCAGGCTTGGTAGAACCAAAATTTGACGGCAGCTATAAGCTTGAAGGGCTAAAAGATATTAAAGTTTTAAAAAGAGGTAATTCGGGTAAGGCTTTGGAGATTGAAATTGTATTTAAAAATGGAACTTTCAAAGTTATGCGTGAGCTTGGGATAAGAAGGGTTCTAAAGAAAAATAATACTATGCTTGCAAGTGCTAACTTTTTTGTAGATAAAATTGAAGTTAAGAGTGAAAATGACAAAGAACAAGATAAAGAAAACCAAGCAATTTTTAGTTTTGAAAAATTTATTCATCCATATGATAATAAAGTAAAAAAAATTGTTTTAACAGGCGGAGGCTTTGGGCATGGTGTGGGTATGAGCCAATATGGTGCAGGATATATGGCACAAATGGGAAAAAAATATGATGAAATTTTAAAACATTATTATAGTGGTATTACTCTTGGTACTATGCAAAAAGAAGTTTTATATAACCCCTACAACATTGAATATAAAACAGAATTTTATTATCAAAAATCATCTGCTAAAGATGTTATTTTAAAGGTAGTTAATCCAAAAAGAGTTTCAAGTCTTAATTTTAGGATAAATGAACATACTTTTAGTCCTGATATGTCAGGTTATAGTGCAAAAACCTTGGGTATGGATATTACTAAATATCTCGTTAACGGTGTAAATCAGATTGTATTTTCGCCACTTAGCGAAAAAGATAAATCAAAGTCGATAACATTTCAAATAGAGGTTGGAAATAAAATTGGCAAATGAGTTTGTAAATAAGCCAAAAAAAGGCGAAGGTTTATTAAGAGCTGCATGGTGGATTGCAGTTATTATATTTTTGTCTAAAGTTGCAGGTTTTTTGAGAGATATTGTAGTTGCAAATTATTATGGTGCAAGTATTGTTTCTGATGCATACTTTTTTGCTTATCAAATACCTGCCCTTGTAATTGTTATTTTAGGTGGTGTAGGCGGACCATTTCATTCTGCAACTGTTGCAGTTTTTTCAAAACTTGTTAAAGATTTTTCTAAAAAGCCTGATTCTGATATTAAAAAACTTTTTAATACGTTCGAAACATTTTCTATACTTATATTCTTGTTTCTTTCGCTTTTATGCTTCTTCTTTCCGCGGCAAATAATGAGCGTTATTATAAATAATCCTGATACACCCGAGCTTTTAAATCTTGCAGCATATCATTTAAAAATTATGTCTCCAATGCTTGTTATGGGTTCTGTTTTGGGATTGTATTACGGCATTTTGGTTACTTATAAACATTTTTTGTTGCCAAATATTTCACCTTCAATGGTATCATTTGGGATAATCATTGTTCTTTTAGTTGCAAAAGGTGATTGCAATGGGTTTTATCTTGCACTTGGTACAACAATAGGATGTTTTATGCAATTAATTGTACAATCTCCTGCTGTAAGACATTTAGGGTATGGTTTTAAACCGTCTTTTGACTTTTTAAAAAATAAAAATTTTAATGAGCTTTTAGAGCTTCTTTTCCCGGCTTTTTTAAGTTCCACAATAGGACAGCTAGGAGTTTACGTAGATATGTTCTTTTCATCAGGCTTGAGAGAAGGCGCTTGGACTGCTTTTGGGTTTGCTAACAGAATTTTTCAATTTCCGGTAGGGCTACTGCTGAGTGCAATTTTAGTCCCCTTATTTCCTCTGTTCTCAAGACTAGTGGCACAAAAAGATTATGACGGTGTAAGGCATTACTTTACAAAGGGTGTTGGTTCGCTAATTTTTGTCGGCAGTTATTTAATGATTTTGATTTTTATAATAAGGACGGATGCGATAAGAATAGCGCTTGAGCGTGGCGCATTTAATTCTGAGGCCACACTTATGGTATCTGAAATACTTTTCTTTATTTCAATTTCAATTATTCCATATGTTTTTCGCGATAGTGCAACAAGGCTTTTCTACTCATTTAATGATTCTAAAACACCTTTTTATATAGCAATTGCCTGCATTGCATTAAAAGTAGTTTTAAATTCAATTTTAGTAAAACCATTCGGAATAAATGGTATAGCTATTTCAACAACTCTTATAACGGCATTTAATGGTATTGCACTGGCGTTTTTGCTGAGGAAAAAAATTTCAATAGGATACAGAAAACTTTTTAGAACGGTAATTAAAATTTTAACTGCTTCTGCAATTGCATTTGTAATAGGTGACACATTTAGTATTTTGTGGGATAGAGTTATTAAATATACTTTAATTTCTGAAATTACAAAAATTATTTTGGTGATGTTTTTAACATTTTTTATTTATTTAATTGCTTCTTTTATTTTAAAAATTGAGTATTTAAAGGATTTAAAAGACAGGATTGCAGCTAAATGGAAAAAAGCATAATTCAAATAGGAGAAGTTATAGGTTTCCAAACAGACACTGTCTGGGGATTAGGATGTTTACCAAATGACATTTCTGCTGTTAATAAAATTTATGAGATTAAAAATCGTGACCGTTCAAAACCTCTTATTTTAATGAGTCATGATATTAAATATTTAGAGAAATATATCTTAGGTATTCCGCCTTGCGCAAAATTACTCATAGATAAGTTTTTTCCTGGAGCACTTACTTTAATTTTTAAACGTTCTGAGTTTTGTCCTTCCATGATTTGTGCCGGTTTTGATACTGTTGGCATTAGAGTACCAAACAGCAAAAATTTTAAAGATGTAATTACTCAAGTAGAAGGGTTTGTTCTGGCGACGACTTCCCTAAATATCTCAAATGAGGCTCCTTGCATAGATTACAAGGATGCTTGCGAAAAATTTCAAAATAGAGTAAAAATAATTGAACCAAAATACCCAGAAAGCGTTGAAAATGTAGCTTCTACAGTTGTCTTGTGCCATGATAATGAGATTAAAATTTTAAGACAAGGAAGTATTAAAATCTAGTAAAATTGAGTATTTTTGGTAAGTGTAATTTGCCGTAAAATAAGTTAGAATTTATTAATGGAAAAAATATTACCCCAAAAGTCCTATTATGGAGCAATTTTTGCTGCATATTTTGACTACATAAAACTTATTCTAACTCAAAATGTATGCGAGAAAAAGTTCTTTTATTGTGTAAAGGGGGTGGGGCAAAAGTCTTTCAGCACATATATTTTGGGTGATTTTGATTGTTTGTGCGGGAAAATAAGCGAAAAAATTTATTGTAATGTTAAGTACGATGAAAGGCCAAAAAAGTTAACTGTTACATTCAAGGCAGAGTCGCCAAAGAGTTTTTTAAATTCGCTGGAAGCATTAAAAAATGCCTCTTTATGCCTCCTTTCAAGTTACCTGTATGAACTTGCCTGGGGGCTTGCTGAGGCTGTTTTTGACGTCGAGAAGGTAAAATTTGATAGTTTTGATAATTTGATTGTACCGGTCGTGAGAAAAGATTTTAAGCATGTAAATCCTTATTCTGTGCTTAAAAATTCAGTCCAGTGCGGGTGTTTGGCAGACGACGTTTTTTGTATTTTATACAATATATTTTTGAAAAGAAAGAATAAATTTTCTTATGTAAAAGTAAATGCGGATGATATTTTATTTTTAAAAGGTAGTAATAAAAATTCTCTGCATTACAAAAAGGAAGACAGAAAAAGAATTTATAAGGCTATTACTACGCTTTGTGCTTTTAATTTGATAAGAGCAAAAAAAATCAAAAGATACGAATGGAAAATATTTATAGTGCAAGATTTATTTTCTGATGGCTATTTTCTTCCAAGAGAGATTTTTAGTTTGAATCCACGTACAAAATATTTTGAAAAATATTTGGCGCATTATATTGCAGCTCAAATCCAGCAATCAAAAAAAATTATAGAATTAAAAAAACCGATTAATTTTTTATACAGCAATATTAAATATTTAAAGCCGTCTTGTGCACGTGAAAGAGTTGAAAATGCTTTTGATGTAATGGTAAAAATAGGGCTTATAAAAAATTGGCAGTATAAAAAAATTAATGAAAATGAACTTTGTGGTACAGATTGGATTTTAAAGTATAAAAAATTAAAAATTGTTTTTGATTTAAAAAGTTGCGGGCAAAATTCAATGATTCACCCGCAATTTAAAGCTTAGCTATACTTTTGCCGCACAGAAGGTTTCTATAATTGCTTTTGCAGCTATTTTCCCGGCACCCATTGCATTAATTGCAGTAGATTCACCCCTCGGAGCGACATCTCCACCTGCATAGATGTCCCTGACGGAAGTTTCACCGTTTTCGTTTATTATAATGTAACCTTTTCTGTCTGTTTCAATGTCTATACTTTCTTTTGCAGCACTTTGTTGGATAATTGGGTTTGGACCTGTGCCAAGTGAAACAATTACTGCATCTACATCCATTGTATCAAATTTGCCGGTTGGAACAGGACGTCTTCTGCCAGATTCATCAGGTTCGCCAAGTTCCATAATTTCTAGTTTAATACCTTCTGTGAATCCGTCTTTACCCAAAATTTCTACAGGTGAGTGAAGAAGTTTAAAAATGATACCTTCTTCTTTAGCATGGCGAATTTCCTCTTTTCTTGCAGGCAGTTCTTCTTCAGTTCTTCTATAAACAATATAAACTTCCTTATAACCTACCCTTACTGCTGTCCTTGCAGCATCCATAGCGACATTACCGCCACCTATAATTGCGGCTTTGTTACCAACCTTTAGCGGTGTAGGTGTGTCAGGTTCGTTGGCATGCATCAAATTTACACGAGTTAAAAATTCGTTTGCACTGTATACGCCATTTAAATTTTCGCCTGGTATACCGAGCATTTTTGGTAGTCCTGCCCCTGAGCAGATGAAAATTGCATCATAACCTTCTTCTTTTAATTGTTTTAGTGTAATTGATTTGCCGACAATTACGTTTTTGTAAAATTTAACACCAATTTCTTTTAAACTTTCTATTTCTCTGTCCAAGACAGTTCTTGGTAGCCTGAAGGGAGGAATGCCATATCTTAAAACTCCGCCTAGCTCATGGAGTGCTTCAAATACACTTACTTCAAATCCTGCATTTCTGAGGTCTGCTGCTGCTGACATACCTGCGCAGCCTGAACCAACTATTGCAACTTTTTTACCATTTTCTTTGATTTGTGTTCTAAGTGGAGCACTGTTATCACCAACATATCTTTCAAGTGCTCCTATTGCCACTGAATCGCCTTTAATGCCCAGAACGCATTTGCTTTCACACTGTCTTTCCTGTGGGCAAACTCTACCACAAACAGAGGGAAGCATGTTTGATTCTCTAATTATTTCGCCTGCGCCTTGAATGTCGCCTTCCTTTACTTTTTGAATAAAAGAAGGGATATTAACACTAACAGGGCAGCCTTTTCTACATAAAGGGTTTTTGCAGTTTAGACATCTTGAGGCTTCAAGTGCTGCTTGCTCAGGTGTAAAATTTTCTTCTACAGGATTAAAATTAGATCTTCTTTTTACTTCGTCTTGTTCACATGGTTTTTGACGTTCTATTTTGCTCATATTTAAAACTTCTCTCCATACTTACTTATGATTTTATTGTATAATAAAAACAGTAAAAAGTGAAAAGAGGTTTTTTTGGGCGCAATAAAACTTTGGATAACTGATATTGACGGAACAATTCTGGATGAAAC
>CALUXW010000020.1 GCA_944324865.1 Candidatus Gastranaerophilales bacterium
AGGATGTGAAGCCCGTGACGGCTGCGACGAGCAGGCGTACAGGGCAAACTGGACTAGAGCGCAGCTAGAGGGGCAGCAAGAAAGCAGTATAAGTAAATATTATATAGTAAATAAGTTATCAATTTGCAAAAGTTATAAACAAATCTATTGAAGAATTAATTTTAGACTATTAAAATAGTTTTATGTCAAAAGTAAAAACAAAATGGGTTTGCCAATCTTGTGGTTATGAGAGCTTTTCTTATCTTGGAAGGTGTCCTGATTGTGGTAATTTTGCGACGTTTTGTGAAGAAAGTATACAAGATAAAACACAATTAAAATTGAATAGCGCACCAAGCCTTGTTTTAAATACGGAGCTTCATGCACAAAAGATAAATGATATAAAAAATGATGAGAAAACGCGCTTTAAGACAAGTATGCAAGAATTAGACAGGGTTTTAGGCGGTGGATTTGTAAAAGGTTCACTTGTACTTTTGGCAGGTGATCCTGGTATAGGTAAGTCAACTCTTATTTTGCAGACATGTAAAAATTTATGTTCAAAAGATTTTAATAAAAATCCTGTTTGTGCATTGTATGTTTGTGCTGAAGAATCACCGGAGCAAGTTAAGTTGCGTGCATTAAGGCTTGGTGTAAATACGCAGAGTCTTTATGTAACTAATCAAAATTGTCTTGAGGAAGTAATTAAACAAATTGATGAAATTAAACCTGATTTTTTAGTTGTTGACTCAATACAGGCGGTTTTTTCTTCACAAATAACATCTTCGTCAGGTTCTGTTTCGCAAATTCGTGAGTGTACAAATATTTTAATGCACATTGCAAAACAAAAAAGTATAACAACAGTTATAATTGGTCATGTTACAAAAGAAGGAAATATTGCCGGGCCAAAAGTTTTGGAGCATATGGTTGATTGTGTTATAAATTTTGAAGGTGACAGGTATAAAAGTTATCGTATTTTACGTTCAATCAAAAATCGTTTTGGCACTACTTCTGAAGTTGGTGTTTTTAATATGGAAGATGATGGTTTAAGCGAGGTTTTAAATCCTTCTGAGTTATTTTTAAATCCTTCCCAAAGTTCTAATTGTGGTTGCAGTGTTATTGCAACTTTAGAGGGCACAAGAGTTTTATTGCTTGAAATTCAGTCTTTGACAGGTTCTACACCTTATCCCAACCCTAGGCGAGTTGCACGTGGAATAGAGTATAACAGATTGTTGCAAATACTTGCTGTCCTTGAAAAAAGAGTAGGGCTTAACCTTTCAAAACAGGATGTTTATATAAATGTAATAGGTGGGATTGATATAATTGAACCTGCAGCAGATTTAGGTGTGGCACTTGCGGTTGTAAGTTGCACAAGAGATATTCCGTTAAAAGAAAAAACTGTAATCATTGGAGAGCTAGGCTTATCAGGTGAAATTCGTGCGGTTGATAATCTTGAAAAAAGATTAAAAGAAGCTCAAAAACTCGGTTTTGAATGTGCAATAGTCCCTTGTGTGAATAAGAATATCTCTCAAAAGATTAACAAGCTTGAAATTAAAGTAAAACAGGTTTCAAAACTTACTGATGCTATAATTGAAGCTTTTAAACAAAGTTAAATTTCGTTTAATTCTTCCAAAATACCTCTGAGAGCTATTTTGACATGTGCATAGTTTAAACCGCCTTGCATATATACTGCATAAGGCGGACGTACAGGACCATCTGCCGAAAGTTCAAGGGTTGAACCTTCAATAAAGCTTCCTCCTGCCATAATTAGTTTGTCTTTATAGCCTGGAACTCCGTCAGGAATTGGTGTTAAGTAACTTTCTACAGGTGAATATTTTTGCAATGCTCTGCAAAATGCAGCTTGAGCTTTAGGATTTTCAAATTTTACGGTTTGAATTAAATCTGTTCTGTCTTCTCTTGAGCGTGGATGAGTTTTAAAGCCGATTGTTTCAAAAACTTTTGCAGCCAAACGTGCACCTTTATGAGCTTCAGATACTACAGAGGGCGCCATAAAAAAGCCTTGCAACATTACACGGGTTTGATTAAACATAGCCCCCCCATCAGAGCCGATACCCGGGGCGGTTAAGCGATTTGCACACATTTCAACTAAATCTGCTCTGCCTGCAATGTAACCGCCTGCTTCAACAATTCCCCCACCAGGGTTTTTAATCAAGCTGCCTGCGATTATGTCTGCACCTACTTCAAGCGGTTCTCTATCTTCTACAAATTCGCCATAACAATTGTCTACAAAGCAAATTGTATTTGGATTTTTTTCTTTAATTGTTAAAATAATTTGTTCAATTTCATTTATTGAAATAGAGTGCCTTAGACTATATCCTCGTGAGCGTTGAATTAATGCCATTTTGGTATTTGGTGTAATTCTTCTTGAAATTGCTCCAAAATCGACAAGAGTATCATCTATTAAAGGTACTTCAATGTAATCAATGCCATGTCCTTTAAGCGAACTTTCAGGATGTTCTCCTTCTCTTGAGTGTCCTATTATTTCATCAAGCGTGTCATAAGGTTTTCCTGCAACAGACATAAGTGTATCTTGGTATCTTAAAATTCCAAAAAGCACACAGGCAAGAGTATGAGTCCCTGATACAAAATGTGGCCGCACTATTGCTTTTTGAGCTTTAAAGACATCTGCAAAAACTTTATCAAGTGCTTCTCTGCCCATATCATCATGACCGTAGCCTGTAACAGTGTAAAAATGTTCTTCGCCTATTTTGTTTTTTTGAAAAGCACGCAAAACTTTTTCTTGATTAAAATCTCGAATTTTGTTTATTTTTTCAAAATATTTTGTTACTTCTTTTTCGGCTTCTTCTATAGTTTGCACAGGTGAGAGTTTTAATTTTTTCATTTTATTTTGCGCCTATTTCTCTGTGTTTCTGAGCAATTGTATGTGCCAAAGCATCGATACGTTCCAAATCTTCTTGTTTTGCTCTACCTTTAACTGTTATATAATCAAGTTTTTCAGCTTGAAGAAGATTTGTATTTTCTTCGATTTTACCTACTAAATTGCCACCCCAACCGTAAGACCCCAGGATTGACATAAATTTTACATTTGGCCTTAATGCATTTGTTAAATAAACTCCAAAAAATGCATAAGGATGAGGCATAGCAAGAACCATTGATGCACCAAAGACAACAGTTGCGACATCTACCAACTCTACAGCCAAGTCACCAATGTCATCTGTTATTAAATCAAATTTATGAACTTCGACATTTTCTTCTTTAAGTTTTTGCACAAGTCTGTCTACCATACGTTCAGTATTTTGATACATGGAAACATATGGTATTACAACTTTATTTTTTGGAATATCAGCTGTCCATTCTTGATATGCATTAAGTATAAAATCAGGATTTTTATAAATTCCCCCATGAGATGGACAAATCATTGAAGGGTTAATTTCTTTTATTTTATCCAGATATTTTTTGCAATGTGGCCTAAAAGGCATCATAATTTCTGCGTAATACCTTTTTGCACTTAGTAAATATTCTTGTGTTTCCTGTGCATAAAATTGTCCTTGATTGTATGTTATGTGTGCTCCTAAAAAATCGCAGGTAAACAAAACACTATCTTCAACAAGATAAGTAAACATAGTATCGGGCCAATGTACCCATGGGGCAAGGTGAAATCTTAATGTTTTATTACCAAGTGAAATTTCATCCCCATCATTGATTATTTGAAACTTATTTTCAGGAATGGCATATTGGTCAATTAGCAAGTCCATACATTTTTTGTTTGTGACAACCTTTGCATTGGGATTCATTTGCAAAATTTTGGAAAGTGCTTCAGAATGGTCACCTTCAGCATGGTTAGCAATTACATAATCTATAAATTCGCCTTTGCCGTTTAGGTTTTCAATAAATTCTTTTATTGTTTTAGAATATGATGTATCAATTAAAGCACGTTTTTGATCACCCTCAATATAGTATGAATTGTAAGTTGTCCCATGTGGCAAGGGAATAAGTTGGTCAAAAATTTTCCTTCCAAAATCTTCTACACCGCAGTAATATACGCCATCCTTAATAAGTTTCATAATGTTTGTGTCCTTTAAATTAAAATTATACTTCTTTTACAAACTGGTCTTTGCCTACACCGCAGATGGGGCATAAAAAATCATCAGGCAAATTTTCAAACGATGTTCCTGCTGCTATATCATTTGCAGGGTCGCCTTCTTGTGGGTCATAAACCCATCCGCATACTGTGCATACGTATTTGTCCATTATATATTTCCTCCGTTTATTAACAGAATAATTATATAATAAACAGCTTATATTACAATTATCCTTTTGTCATCAAAAAAGGGGAAGTTTTAAGAAATCTTCAACAAAAAAACTTGCAAAGCACTCTGAAAGTTCTGAACCAAAATTTATTGCCCTAAATTTATTTAATCCAATTATTCCTGAAATTAATTTTTGGTCATTTGGATAATAAATACTCAGCATTTGTTTTTTTGCAGTTGCAATGTTTGTAATATCAGCAAAATAATCAACATAAGAGAGCGCACAATCACTTTCATACATTAAAATTTGCAATGTTTTTTTGTGTTCTTTTGTTTTTATAACTTTTTTAATATGACTTATAAGTGCTAAAGTATCCGTATTGCCGTCATACGGGTTTGGTACAAAAATAAAGTCGGCTTCACTTATGTCAATCCTTGAGATTTTTTTATACTCATCTTTTAAAGTATTAGAATTTATGTCAAAAACTTTATATCCTCTAACACGGGCATGCTTCATCACATTATAAAACTGTTCTTTTTTAATATTTGAAGCCTCAATTTGACTTACGTTTTTAATCATTGACGAACCATTTGTAAGTGCAAGTATTTCAAAATTTTTGGGATATTGGGCAATAAGCCCGCCTAAACCTTTTGTTTCGGCACCTATATATGGCGCAAGGACAAGACACTTGGTTTCAATTTTTACTTTAAAATTTACAGGCGGAAATTTTTTTTCGCTTAAAAATTTAAAGACAAATTTATTATATTTATTTTTTAAATTATTCAAAAATTTTTCCATTTTTTTATTTTACTTTAAAAAACTTAAGCCGACAATATTGTCGGCTTAAGTATCTAGCTACAACCTGAGTAACCGCAGTTAAGGCATATAAAACAGCCCTCTGCCATCTCTATTGAGTTGCCGCATTCGGGACATACAACGGTTTTTAATGTTGCTCCGTTATCATCCACTCTCTCCTCTATAGTTTCCACTTGCTTATGTTCTTCTTTAAAAGAAGAGATATTTATTTCTTGGTTTAAGGGGGCGCTGCTCGGTGCGCCTATTGCTGCAGGGGATGAACTCCAATCTGTTTGATTTTCACTCTGCACAGTATTTTCGGTGCCACTGTCGCTTGTAGCATTTTCTGCTGCTTCTGCTTGCATTTCAACTTGTTTTTCTTCTTTCGTCTTAACTTTATCTACAACCATAGGTTGTGACCATCTTGAATTATTGCGATATACAGTCAAGCCCTTAAGTCCCGCCTTAAAGCCAAGCATGTATGCTTTTGCAACATCTTCAACCGTAGCACTTTCAACAAAATTAATTGTTTTTGAAACAGCATTGTCTGTATGCAATTGAAATGCTGCTTGCATCATAATATGTGCTTCAGGCGATACATCATGTGCTGTTGAAAAAATCCTTTTTGTTTGTTCGTCAATTCCATCAATATGTGCAATAGAACCTGTTTTAGCTATTTCCTCCATTAATTCTTCAGAATATATACCTTTTTCTTTTGCGTAATTTTCAAAAATCGGATTAACTTCAAGAAGGATTGTACCGTCCATAATGTTACGTTTAAAAACTAATCCGAATAAAGGTTCAATGCCACCTGAAGCTCCTGCTATCATCGAAATAGTACCTGTTGGTGCAATGCAGGTTGTCGTAGCATTTCTAATACCTGATTTAGCAATTCTGTTGTCAAGATCTTCCCACATTTCATCAATAATAACCCCTGCAGATTTACCTTTATACTTGTTATAAAGGTAATGAGGACGTGTATAAACACTTTCTTCAAAGCCTTTAAAACTACCTCTTGTTTCACTTAAATTGATACTTTGTGCTTTTGAATGATAATCAATGAATTCCATAACTTTAGCACCTAAGTTACAGCCTTCTTCTGAGTTATAGGGGATGCCAAGTTGCATAAGCATATCAGCAAGACCCATAACGCCAAGACCTATTTTTCTTATATTACTTACCATTTGTGCAATTTGTGGTAGCGGATAATTATTAACAACAATAACATTATCAAGGAAATGTATTGCAAGACGTGTTACATTGGCAAGTTTACTCCAATCTACATCCAAGCCGCCTGCAGGATTTTTCTTAATCATTTTTGCAAGATTAATTGAACCCAAGTTGCAAGCTTCATAAGGTAAAAGCGGAACTTCACCGCATGGATTTGTAGATTCAATTTCGCCTAGTGCAGGTGTTGGGTTATCTTCGTTAATTCTGTCGATAAAAATAATTCCGGGCTCACCTGATGACCAAGCTCCTTTTGTAATAATGTCGAATATTTCTCTGGCATTTACTTTTTTAACACACTGTTTTGTATTAGGGTGAATGAGTTCAAAATCTCTGTTTTCTTCAACTGCTTTCATAAATTCATCAGTTACTGCAATCGAGATGTTAAAGTTATTTAGTTTTGACAAATCATCTTTGCAATGAATAAATTCTAAAATATCAGGGTGATCTATTCTTAATATACCCATATTGGCACCACGTCTTGTGCCACCTTGTTTAACAGCTTCAGTCGCAGCATTAAATACTTCCATAAAAGAAACAGGACCGGAGGAAACACCCATAGTAGAGTGTACTACGTCATTTTTAGGTCTTAATCTTGAAAAAGAAAAACCTGTACCGCCACCGGATTTGTGGATTAAAGCTGTATTTTTAATTGTTTCAAAAATCCCTTCAAGAGAGTCTTCGACAGGGAGAACAAAACAAGCACTTAATTGTCCCAAATCTCTGCCTGCGTTCATAAGTGTAGGAGAATTTGGCATAAAATAACACTTTGTAATCATTTCATAGAATTCTTGTGCCGTTTTTCTAACTTCTTCCTCTGTTGCACCAAATTGCTTATCTGCACTGGCTATAGTATCTGCAACCCTGTGAAATAAATCTTCCGGGGTTTCAATAACTTCCCCGTTTAAATCTCTTTTTAAGTACCTTTTTTCGAGTACTTTAATTGCGTTTTTCGATAATGACAATACTGAATCATTTGCACTCTCGCTAAGCGAATTCACTTTTTTCCCTCCAACCAATTTATTTTAAAAAATTCAATTTATATAATTATATCTTAAATCTTTTTTAAAATTCATGCTCTAATGTAACGTTTTGTAATTTCATGTCTAACATGCGCCCTGTCATGCTTTGCAGCTTTTTAAAAAATTATACTAGCCCGCTTGTTTAACTGTATATACAATGAAAAATATGAGTTTTGAAAAATAAAATTAAAAATGAGAGTAATAAATTTTTTAGCTGAAAAATATTATAAAATAGCTTATGACACCTTTTTTTATATAGAGGATAATTTAAAAGCCCAAAAATATGTTTCACGTGCACTAACTTTGGAGCCAAAACATCAAAAAGCATTAAGGCTAAAGGGGAATATACTTATAATGCAAGACAAAATAGCTTCATCATTAGAAGTTTGGCAAAAGTTATACGAAATGGGTAATGATGATTTTGAAGTTACTTCAAAAATGGCCTATTGCTATGCGCAAAAAGGCGAATATAAAAAGGCACTGGAATTTTGTGAAAAAAGTGCTATGCAAGTTGGACTTGCAGAAAGTGAAAAAATGTGTTCGCTTTATCGTTTAAAAATTGACCTTTTGCTTGATACAAAGAAACCAAAAAGTGCGTACAAACTATTCAAAAATGCCTTAAAGATGCTTGCTTCAGATGAAGCATACGAACTTAAAAGCAGTTATTCTTTTTTAAATTTTTATACGCCTAATGTAACAAATTTAAAAAATGTTAAAAGAGCTTTTTAAAAATATTTTTTTTGTGCTAACCTTTGAGCATGATAAAAAAAATTTTTGATTTAATCGAGAGTGCTGAGAAAATTTTAATTATAACTCATGTTAATCCGGATGGTGATACTCTTGGTTGTGCATGTGCAATGAAGTCTTATATTGGCGAAAAAGCTGATATTTTGGTACAAGTTTCAAAAGGTAAAAGTTATCCTGAAATTTATTCATTTTTACCTTATCTAAAAAAAGCAAAAACCCTAGATAATGTTGAAAATATTTATGATACAGTTATTTGTTTGGATATAGCATCTGTTGATAGAATTGTTGAAAATGCAAGAGAAATTTTTAATAAGGCAAGAGTTACAATAAACATAGACCATCATAAAACTAATAAGGGTTACGCTGCCTATAATCATATTTTAGGTTCGCTTTCAAGTACGGGTGAGGTAATATATGAAATGTTTTCAATCTCAGGCAAAAAAATTACTCTTGAGATGGCAGAATGTTTGTATGTTTCAATTTTAACAGATACAGGTTGTTTTAAATATGAAACAGTTACTCCTCGTACACTACAAATAGCGGCAGAATTAGCCGAAATTGGTGTAAATACTGCTGATATTGCAAGCAAATGTTATGATTTAAAACCAAAGACTATGGTTATGTTTCAGTCATACTGTACCTCAAATGCAAAATTCGAATGTGATGATAAAATTGTATATACCTTGATAAGCAAGGAAACTATGGGTAAATTTAGTGCAAAAGATGAATATACTGAGGGGATTTGTGAGTTATTGCGCTCTATTAAATCAGTTGAGTTTGCCTTTGTTTTAAAAGAAACATCGGATAATTCTACAAAAGTTTCAATGCGTTCTAAACAAAAAGATGCCACTTTAATTGCTAAAAAATTTGGAGGTGGTGGTCATACAAGATCAGCAGGTTGTACAATAAAAAAATCTCTTAACCAGTCTATTTTGTGTCTTTTGGATGAAGTTAGAAAATACATCTAGGATTTTTATGATTAAACTTTTAAAAGAATATATTGTAAATTTAAAAAATTCAATCATACAGGAAGATTTCCCGGGTATGGCTTCTGAAATGGCTTTTATGCTTGTTTTGGGAATTTTTCCATTTATGCTTTTTTTAATGGCTGTTTTTGGATGGCTGGGTAAAAAGTTTTTTGTAGATAAAGTAATTTATTTTATTTCTGTTTTTACGCCTCATGCTGTTGCTGATTTGCTAAAAAGTGTTTTGAAAGAAGTTATACTTTTTCAAAACGGTGGTACAATGGCTGTTATTGGTTTTATAGTAACTTTGATTTTAACGTCAAATGCAATTGCAGTGATTATTAAGGGTTTAAATCGTGCAAATAAGATTCAAGAAAACAGAAGTTTTGTTAGTACAAGATTGTTATCGATTTTAATGGTTTTTGTAAATACCTTTTTCTTTTTTATATCAGTTAATTTAATTATTTTTGGAAAAGTAATTTTAAATTTTGTTGCCTTGCATGTACACATGCCACAAAACCTTGTAAATACATTGTTGATAGGTCGTTGGCCTGTGGCATTTTTAATGTTGTTTATTTTGTCAATGATAAATTATTACGTCCTACCTGCACGTGATTTTTCTGTGAAAAGAAAAAGTGTGGTACCTGGTGCTATGTTTTTTTGTGTATTTTGGTTGTTAGGCTCTTGGCTTTTTTCTTTATATGTTAACGAATTAGGTACGTATAATAGAGTTTATGGAACAATTGGTACGTTTGCAATTTTAATGGTGTGGCTTTATTACACCTCGATTATTATGTTAATTGGCGGTGAAATAAATAATCAAACTCTTGAAAAACTAACTTGTTGTAACCAAGGTAAACAAGTTTAATAAAACTTTACAAAAATATAAATTTATAATAAAATCGTAGCATGCCAGATTTAAATGCAGATTACGAAGTTTTAAATTTTATTGTTGGAGATACAAAAGCCGGAACAAAAATGGGCAAGCTGCAACTTAAAAATCTTAACGACTCCTCTGTTTTAAATTGTATTTTATGGGAAGAAACACTTAATCGTTTGGATGAAAAACTTTTTAAAACAGGAAATACTGTCAAAATTTTAACGGCAAGTTACAATGAAAAATACAATAACTGTCTTGTTAATAATATGGAGCTTATAGAGGAAGCAATTTGCGGACTCGAAGAAAATGAGCGTGATGAAAAATATAATCAGCTAGTTGCTTTTGTAGAAACTTTTAAAAATGAAAAACTTAAAAATTTTGTTTTAAATACGTTAAATGATAATAAACAAGAATTTTTAATTGCTCCTGCAGCAAAATCTATGCACCATAATTATATAGGCGGACTTTTGGTTCATGTTCTTGAGTGTGTTGATTTTGCAAAAATAATTTATCCGAAATTAAATAACAAAGTTGATGAGCAAGAGTTGTATGCTGCTTGTATTTTGCATGATATAGGCAAAATCTTTGAATATAAAATAAATCTTGAAACAGGGTTTATTGAGTATAATGAGGAATTTAAAAAAGACTGGCTGACACATTCTCAATATGGATATGCGCTTTGCATGAAAGAAGGTTTTAAAAATATTGCAAAGATGATTGCGGCTCACCATGGCAGAAGTGATTGGGGTGCTATGATTGATCTTTCGGAAAGAGATTTAGAGCCTTTTTATTACATAGTTCACCATATTGATGACCTTAGTGCTAAATTTGGTAAAATTAATGTTAAAGATTTAAAAGTTAAGGAGGGTGTCTAATGAGAAAACTTGCAAGTTTGTTTATATTTTTTGCATTTATTGTTTTTATGTTACCCGCTTGTGCTTATCAATTAAAAGCAGATGCTTATACCCAGAGAATACCAAGAGGTACTAAACTTAATCTTGTTATGGTTGAACCTATTACAACATCTCAAATACAAGTTGGTGATATGTTTAGTGCAAGATTGACAAGTGATGTTAAAATCAGCGGTAAAACAATTTTGCCATCAGGTTCACTTGTACGTGGGACTGTAGAAAAATACAAGCCAACTGCAAGGTTATCACGTAGTGCATTGTTATATTTAACTTTTGATCATGTTGTGACTCCGCAAGGCAGACAATTGCCCTTAAGTGCTGCAATTTGTTCTAATTTTGAAATTTTAAGCGATGGTGCAATATCCGGTGGCGGAAATTATTTTGATGAGCTTAAAAGAAATGTGAAAAAAAGTGGCAAAATAATTACCAATACAACAAAATGGGGCATAAGTTCAGGTGAAGAACTGTTTAGTGGTGGTAGATTTCTTGTGACTCCTTTTGCTGCAATTGGCGGTACGATAGGTGGCGGTGCATACCTTGTCGGCGATAGTATAATTGATTTATTTAGAAAAGGGCACGATGTTGTTATAGATCAGGGAATTGTTTTTGATATAATTCTTCTTGAACCTTTAGATGTCCCTATTTCATAGGAGATTTAATGCAACTGCTTGATGAAATAAAAAAAATTCTCATTGATAATGGTTTAAAAATCGCCTGTGCAGAATCGTGCACGGGCGGTTTAGTCAGTTCTTATTTGACTGATATTTCAGGTTCAAGTGCATATATTGAGCAAAATTTCATAACTTATTCAAATGAAGCAAAAATACGTTTTTTGAATGTAAAAAAAGAGACTTTGAATAAATTTGGTGCCGTAAGTTTTGATGTAGCTTATCAAATGGCATTAGGTCTTTTAAATTATGCACCATGTTCGCTAGCAACGACAGGAATTTTAGGTCCAACAGGAGGTTCTGAAGAAAAACCCATAGGTTTATGTTACATGGGTTTTGGAATTTTAAAAGAGGGAAAGCCGATTATAAAGGTTGTAAAGTTTCAGTCTAAAATTATTAATCATGATTTAAATAAAATGAGGGTGGAAATTAAGAAAGATATAGCTAAGGGCGCACTTGAAAATCTTGTTGGATTTTTAAAAGAAAATGTAGCAACATGTAAAGAAACTTAATGATTTTCTTAATTGTGCAAAATAATGTAAAATGTTAAGCGGAAGCTTTGTAAGTTTATGAGTATCAAAAAGAATAAAAATCAACTTATAATTTCTACAATAGTGGGGGTTGCAATTGCAGTAGCCTCATATCAGGTTATTGTGAAATTGAAAATTGAAAATGAAAATTTAAAAAAACTTACACAAACAAGTGCTAATATACCAATTAGAAAGATTATTTATGTTGTTGCAAAAGCAGATATTAAAAAAGGTGAAAAAATAGAGGCTGATAACCTTACAACAAAGCAATTTCCAATTGAAATAGAAGGTGCAATATCTGACCCTGCAAAGATTTCAGGTCTTGTTGCATTAAAAGACATAAAAGCTGATTCTCCAATTGTTGAAAATTTTTTTAAAATTTCAGATATTGACAATGTGCAAAGCGAACCTCAGCGAGGATTCCGTTCTGTTGCAATAAGGCTTGATACACTTGCACCTTTTATAAAAGCAGGTACTTATGCAGATGTTTACTTTCCAAAAAATGCAATTTTTGCTCAAGATGTTAAGATTTTAAATATTTTGGATATTCCGAACAGTTCTCAAAAATTTGTAATGCTTGAGATCAAAGATAAGGACGTTCCTATTTTTATAACTGCCCTAAATAATGATAAAGCAGTTATTATTCAAAGAAACAGGCATGAAAAAACAGGCTATAAGTTTAATTCCGGTATTCCACAACTTGTGCAAACATCATCTGATACTCCTGATGAACTTGTTGAAATTAATGAGTTGCATCAATACGATACATTAGAAGAGCATATTCCTGTAGCCGAACTTAAAACAAAGAAAACAGAGGAAGTACCAGTTGTTAAATCTTCGGTTAAGAACGAGGAGGAAATAGAATTTATCTCGGGAGATAAAAAAATGATTGTGGGGGCTCCGCAGTAATGTTGAAGAGATTTAAAAAAATATTTTTTATATTTGTTTTGTTGCTTTTGCCCCGTTGTACGTTGGCGCAGGGTGATTTTAGAAATATTGAAACTAACGATATGTCACTTAGTGCGCCCTGGGAAAAGGATGCAATTTATAATTATAATGATTCAATGGTTGTAAAAAATGCATTAAGGGATAATAATCAAAAATTATATGCAGTTGTCGGAAAAACACAAATTCTAAATTTTGATACTCCTTTGAAAAGAATTTCAATAGCTGATCCTACACTTGCAGATATTGTTATCCTTTCGTCAAAACAGCTTATGGTAAACGGTAAAAAAGCCGGCAATACAAGTTTGATTTTTTGGGGTGCCAATCAGGAACCTATTTTTTATAATTTAGTAATTCAGCAAGATGTGGATGAATTTTTGAAAGCTGTTGACTATATTGCTCCTAATGAAAATGTTTCAATTATTTTTAATAATAATGGAGCAGTTCTATCAGGTAAAGTCAGCACAACAGCTACAAGGAAAAAAATTCTGGATCTTGCAAAGGCATATAATATAAATCTTGTTGATATGACTGAAAGTGCAACAAAGCAAGTACTTTTAGAAGTAAAAGTTGCGGAAGTTTCAAAAAATTTCTCAAGAAACTTAGGCACAGGTTTTAGTATAGGAAATAATTCTAAATTTCAGCAGGCAGGTGGTTCGATAACCGGTGACGGAGGCTTTGCCACAGATGCCTTACCTTTGGGTAAATTTTCAAGAGTTTTGGTAAATAATGGTGTTAAATATTTCTTTTCCAATAAAGCCGGCGATATAGCCTTTGAGCTTCAGGCTGCCGAAACAAAAGGCGATGCCCAAATTCTTGCAGAACCAAAATTACTCGCAATAGATGGAGAAGAAGCAAGTTTTAATGTTGGTAACGAAGTACCAGTGCCATCTGATGTTGGTCAATACGGGCAAATTGCCTATGATTTTAAAAAGACGGGTGTAATTTTAAATTTTACCCCTACCATTATGGAAAAAACCGGGAGAATAAAACTTAAGCTTGCTCCGGAAGTTAGCGAAATAGATAGATCTTCTGGTGTAATGGACACACAAAATGCTGTTGTAATTCCGGGTTTTAAAACAAGAAAGGTTGAAACAACCGTTGAGTTAATGGATGGAGAAACACTTGTTATAGCAGGTCTTTTAAATAATTCAAGTTCTAAAACAAACAATCAGGTTCCTTTTTTAGGTGATATTCCGATTATAGGAATATTATTTAAAAAAGTTGAAGACACAAAAAATGACACTGAACTTATGATATTTATTACACCAAGAATAGTTGATGCGCCGATGATAGAGGACATTTAGAAAGTTATGAGTATAAAGATTGATACAGTAGTAATTGATTCTGATGACACAAGCCGTGGGCTAATTAGAGCTTATTTGTCTAAAGTTGATGATATAAATATTATCGGAGAATTTGATGATGCAATAAATTCTTATGTTCAAATAAACGAAATGCATCCAAACCTAATTATTGTTGATATATCGCAGCGTACTCAGCTTACTTTAGATATAATTGTTAAACTTTCAAAAAATTTAAGAAACGCAAAAATTATTGTACTTTCTTATAATGAAGATTCCGAACTAGTCATAAAAGCACTTAGGGCGGGTGCAAGAGAGTACTTGGTAAAGCCTCTTATAGAAGATGATTTTATTCAATCTGTCGAAAAAATTAAAGATTTAATTTTGGGCAATATAAATGATACAACAAAATGCAAAGTCATAACTACTTTTTCTAATAAAGGAGGTATAGGGAAAACCTCAATTGCTACAAATCTTGCTCTTGAGATAGCAAATCTTACTAACGAAAAAGTTGCCCTGGTTGATTTAAATTTTCAGATGGGTGACGTGACAACTTTCCTTGATTTAAACCCCTCATTTGATACTTCATATGTTGTCAATAATTTAGAAAGGATAGATGAAACTTTTTTGTTATCAACACTTGAAAAATACAAAGATACATCATTGTACGTGCTTGCAGATCCTCCTGATTTGGAACAAGCTGAAATTATTACAAGTGAAAATATTACAACTCTTATAAATGTTTTAAGGAGTGTGTTTTCTTATGTAGTAATAGATACTACAAGTTCGTTTGATGGTAAAACTATAACCGCACTTGATAATTCGGATTTAATACTTCTTGTGGCAATTTTAAATTTACCATCTGTCAGAAATTGCCAAAGGTGTTTTGATTTGTTTAAACGTTTAGGCTACCAAAAAGATAAAATTAAATTAATAATAAACAGGTATATGGAAAATGATGAAATCAAAATAGAAGATGTCGAAGATGTTTTGGGCCATAATGTATATTATAAGATACCAAATAATTATTTTACTATAATTAATGCTATAAACAAGGGAATGCCCGTAAGCGATATAAACCACCAGTCAAACCTTGCTAAAGCTTTTAGGGAGCTTGCAGCACTTTTGTCAGATAATTATACATATTCGCAAGAAAAACAATTAAAACGTCAAGAGTCGGGCTTTATGGGATTATTTAAAAAGAAGGAGAAAAGATAATTGTCACTTAAAGATAGATTGAATAACGGCATAAAAAAAACAACAAATTCATCGGATGATACACAAGGTGCAGCATTTATAAGTGAAATGCCTCTTAGCGCAGAATTTTCCGATTTAAAAGAAAAATTACATGCGCTTTTAATAGACAAAGTTAATACTACTCCGGATTGGAGCAATTATAATGATAATGAGCAAAAAGCTCTTATAAGACAATTTATAGAACATCAAATTTCTACAAATTTCCGTTCAATTCCATTAAATAAAATTGAGCGTGACAGGCTTATTAGAGAAATAATACAGGAGGCAAAAGGTTTTGGTCCTCTTGACCCTCTTTTGTCTGATCCTTCCGTTAGTGATATTTTAGTCAATGGTGCAAAAAATGTTTATGTAGAAAGAAATGGTAAGCTTTATAAAACAACAGTTGTATTTAAGGACAATAATCATTTAAAGAATATAATTGAACGTATTGTTTCAAAAGTAGGCAGAAGAATCGATGAAAAATCTCCCATGGTAGATGCTCGTTTACCTGATGGCTCAAGGGTTAATGCTATTATTCCTCCGCTTGCAATAGATGGTCCATCATTGTCAATAAGACGCTTTAGAGCGGACAGTGGTACAATGGAGAGTCTTTTAAAATGGGGTTCAATATCAACTGAAATCGCTCAAGTTTTAGAGGCAGCAGTTGCTGCAAGACTTAATATTGTAATAAGTGGTGGAACAGGCGCAGGTAAAACAACTTTGTTAAACAGTTTATCGGCTAAAATTCCAAATGGCGAAAGAATAATTACAATAGAAGATTCTGCTGAACTTTGTTTACAGCAGGAGCATATTGTTCGTCTTGAGACAAGACCTCCCAATATTGAAGGTGAAGGTCAGGTAAGTGCTAGAGATTTAGTTATAAACAGTTTGCGTATGCGTCCTGACAGAATAATTATAGGAGAATGTCGTGGAGCAGAAACGCTTGATATGTTGCAAGCGATGAACACCGGTCATGACGGTTCTTTGACTACACTGCATGCTAATTCTCCGCGCGATGCACTTTCAAGACTGGAAACTATGGTTATGTTCTCGGGTATTGATTTGCCTGAAAGGAATATAAAGAGTCAAATAGCTTCTGCGGTAAATATAATCATACAGGCCTCAAGACTTTCAGATGGTTCAAGAAAAGTTACTAAAGTATCCGAAATTCTTGGCATGGAGGGTGATGTTATTACTATGCAAGATATTTTTGTATGGGAACAAACAGGCAGTGGTGTTAATACTGTAATGGGTATGCATTCTTCAACGGGAATAAGGCCAAAGTTTTTAGATAAAATTGCTGCTAAAGGGATTGAAATTAACCCGCAAATTTTTGATAAAAATTACAGACACACGTACTTATCAAAAAACGGTAACAAAAGTCAGATGCCTTCAACTCCTGCAGCAGTAGAAACAAATAAAATGCGTGAAGAAATAGCAAATAAAGATATGGTATTAAATGTAGATTTATTAAAAAGGCTTAAAAGATGAGTGCTTTCTTTGCTTCATTACTTCTTGGTTTTTTGAGTTTTTTGTTGCTTGTAAATTTATTTTCAATAAGAATACCAAAGCAACTTGCGTTGCAAAAAAGACTTGAAGAAATAAAAGATAGGAACGGTCATAAAAAAACCTCACAACTTGCTGATGACGATTTGTCTTTTTTATACAATAATTTCCGATATAAAATTTTTGCCCAACGATTTAGTGGGTTTAAAATGGCGGATAAGATTAAAAACGATATTATGCTTGCCGGAGTTGACATGCAAATAGACACTTTTATAATCTTGAGTTTAATGTGCATAGTGCCTTTTGCTGCAGTTATACTTGTTACAACTCCAAAACTTTTACCGCTCAGTTTAGTTGGGTTTTTCATTCCATATAATGTACTAAAGGTGAAAACTTCATTAAGGAACGCTGCTTTTGCCCGGCAATTGCCTGACACATTAGATTTATTGGCAAATTCATTAAGAGCAGGACACTCAATTTACAGTGCATTCGAAGTTATTACAAAAGATATGTCCATGCCAATTTCGGGAGTATTCAAAGCTGCCTTGGATGAATTGGCAGTTGGATCAGATGCAAAACAAGCAATTTTATCTCTTTCAAAAACAATTCCTAATAATATGGATTTAAAATTTTTTATTACTGCCGTAATTTTGCAAAGAGAGGTAGGAGGAAATCTTGCAAAAATTTTGGATGGACTTTCGATTACAATACGAGAACGTTTTAAAATGGCAGGACAGTTGAAAGCTCAAACTGCTCAAGCGAGATTTTCCGGTTTAATGCTTATATGTGTTCCACCCATAATTGCGGGAATTTTGTTTGTTTTGTCACCTGATTACATGCAGCCTCTACTAAATACACAACAAGGAAACAGTGCTCTGTTGCTTGCACTAACTTTTTTAATTTTAGGTGTATATATGATTAAAAAAATTGTTACTATAGAAATTTAAGGAGAAAGTTTGCCACCTGAAATATTACCTATACTACTTGGACTATGGGCTTTCTGGATGATTAATATTTTTTATAATCCAGATGATAATTTTGTGCGCAAGCGATTAAAAAAAACAAGTGGCAAGACAAATGCAAAAAAAATATATAATGATTTTTTAGAATTTTTAAAACCGCTTTCATTAAAAAGTATTTCAAATAAAGTTTTTAGAAAGAAAATTCATGAGCTTTTATACTCTTATGGTGTTGCATCGAGCGATGATGATATTCTGGAATTTGAAAATAAAAGACTTTTTTCCTTATTAATAGTTGTAATAATTTGCGCGATAGTGCTTTTTTTGTTTTTCAATACAATAAGTGCAGCATTGGCAATTTTTATATGTTATTTTACATATAAGTATCCTGAATACAGGATTATTGGTACTATAAAGAAAAAACAAAAAGAATTTGCAAAATATTTTCCTGATGCGGTTGATTTGCTTTCTGTTTGTGTTGAAGCCGGACTTGGTATTGATGGAGCAATAGAGCGTGTTTCAAATGAATTTAGCGGGCTTTCAAAGGCAGTAAGTTCTGAATTCAACAGGCTTTCAAAAGATGTAATGTCGGGTTTACCTCGTGAAGAAGCGCTAAAAAATATGGCAAAAAGAATTAATAATCAAGACTTGCAATCTTTTACAGCTATGCTTGTTCAATCAGAGAAAATGGGAACAAGTGTTGCCCAGTCTTTGAGAGTGTATTGTGAAACATTAAGAACTCGTAAAAAGCAGCGAATCGAAGAACTTGTGCAAAGTGCCAGTGCAAAAATGACTATTCCTATGATATTGTTTCTTTTGCCTGCATTGTTTATAGTAATATTGTATCCCGCAGTTATTAAAATTATGGAGAATATGGCAGGTTAATATGATTAAAAAATACGAAGAATTAATGAGAATTTGTCTGGATGAGGCATTAAAGTATCGTTTTGAAGTTGCGCCAAACCCTATGGTTTGTGCCATTGTTTATGATGAGGCTAATGATAAAATAATTTCAAAGGGTACGCATGAAAAGTTTGGCGAAAACCATGCAGAAAGAAATGCAATATTAAATGCAGGTGATATTGATTTTTCGGATAAAACACTTATTGTAAATTTAGAGCCTTGTTCCCACCAAGGCAAAACACCACCTTGTGTGGATTTGATAATAGAAAAAGGTTTTAAAAAAGTGGTCATAGGCACTTATGATCCAAACCCACTTGTGTGTTCGCAAGGTACAATGAAGTTAAAAAATTCAGGGATTGAAGTTGTTGTGGGCATTTTAGAGAATGAGTGCATTGAACTAAACAAAGTTTTCATAAAAAATGTTACAAAAAAGATGCCATATGTGACGGTAAAAATTGCAACTACTTTTGATTCAAAAATAGTAACAGCCGGTGGAGAGTCAAAATGGGTAACAGGAGAAGCCTCAAGAGATTATGTACAAAAATTAAGAAGCCAATATTTTGGCATACTGAGTGGTTCTGGAACTATTCTTGCTGATAATCCTGCTTTAACATGCAGGATAAAAGGAGAAAGAACTCCAGAGAGAATAATTATTGACAGGCATGGAAAAATTTCTTTTGATTATGAAGTTTTTAAAGATGACGGCACCAGAGTTTTTCTTGCTACGAATAATTTAGAGCGTGATTTTCCGACAAATGTAGTACCCATTGAATTTGCAAATTTTAGAGATTTATTTGCTAAACTATATAATAATGGAATTTATTCTATTCTTGTTGAAACAGGAAAAACAATATTAACAGCTCTAATTAAGCAGGAAATGGCAGATGAAATTTATAAATTCGTATCTCCAAAAATTTTTGGTAATGGTATGGATTTTGTTGGAAATTTAAATGTTTTTAAGATTAATGAATGTTATAAACTTGAATTTAGAAAAATGGAGAAAGTTGAAGATGATATTTTAATTAAGGCAAAATTTTTGTATGATGAATAAAAAAGGAGAAAATTTTGAAAATTCTTGTTATAAACGGTCCTAATCTAAATATGCTTGGAATAAGGGAGCCTCAGATATACGGCTCTTATACGCTTGAAGACATTGAAAATGAACTTTTTGAATATGCAAAGTCTTTGGATGGCTCTATCGAGCTTGAATTTTTCCAATCTAATTTTGAAGGTGAAATTGTTGATAAAATTCAAAATGCTCTTAATAAATTTGATGGCATTATAATTAATCCTGCTGCATATACTCATACAAGTGTTGCAATAGCAGATGCAATTGCTTCGGTTAATATTAAAACTGTCGAGGTGCATTTAAGCAATATATTTTTGCGTGAGGAATTCAGACATAATTCTTTCATTGCTCCCAAATGCATAGGACAAGTTGCAGGATTTTCAAAAGATGGATATAAAATGGCATTATTTGGGCTTTACGGTGCTTTAAAGTAATCTATGCAAAATACTGAATTAAAATTTATTGAAATTATTAAAAATTCGCTTTCGGATAGTTCTTATCTGGGTGACGACTGTGCGTATTTGAAGGATTTAAATCTTTCAGTTAGTTCTGATTTGCTTATTGAGGGTGTTCATTTTGATTTTAAATTTATTACACCTTATTTTTTAGGCAAAAAAGCTTTAAAAGTTAATATAAGTGATATTTTGGCATCAGGGTCAAAACCTTTATATGCGACAGTATCTCTTAGTGGAAAACTTAGCAAAAATTTTATAAAAGAATTTTATTGTGGAATTAATGATTGTGCGGATGAGTTTGGTGTAAAAATAATTGGAGGAGACCTTAGCACGGGAGAAAAAATTGGTATTTCAATATGTATTATTGGTGATTGTCGAGGCAGGAATATTTCATCAAGAAAAAATGCTAAAGAAGGTTATTTGCTAGCACTTTGCGGTAATTTTGGGGCATCGGCCCAAGGCTTAAAAATGTTGCTCAATAATCAAAAAGAAGAAAACGAGTTTACAAAAGCCCATATAGACCCAATTTTACAATTTGAATGTTCTAAAGAAATTTCAGAAAAATGTAAAAAGCCATATGCTATGATGGATTCATCAGATGGATTAATTAATGCACTGGAGTGGATTTCAATGTCATCAAAAGTTGGTTTTGAACTTGAATTCGATAAAATACCATATATTGTTGGTACAAAACGTGAGGAGGTACTCTTTGGCGGAGAGGATTATTCCCTTGTTTGTGTATTGGATGAAACTGATTTTAAAAATGTAAATATAAGAGGGCTGAAAGTTGTTGGAAGAGCGACTTTAGGTAGAAATATTTTAATTGATGGGAAAGAAGTGAAAAACGAAAAAAAAGAGGAGTTTTTGCATTTTGATTAGTACAATAATTACTGCCGGCGGAATATCTAAACGTTTCGGAAAAAACAAACTTCTTGTAAAAATAGGCAATATGACAGTTATTGAACATACGATTTTGAAATTTTTAGAATTATCCGATGAGATCATAATTCCATCTACACCTCAGACATGTGAATTTATTCGCTCAAGTAAGATTTACGATAAAGATAAAATTTCTTTTGCACAGTTTGGCAAGACACGGCAAAAAAGTGTTTATAATGCACTTTTAAAATGTAAATATAAAGACAAAGTTTTAATTCATGATGGTGCAAGACCATTTATAGAAAAATCAACAATTCAAAATGTTATAAATGAATTAGAAACCAAAAGTGCAGTATGCTGTGGGATTTTTGCAACAGATACAATTAAAATAATTGATAACAGTGGCTTGATTATTAAAACATTAGATAGAAAAAATGTTTTTCAGGCACAGACGCCCCAAGCATTTAAATATGATTTAATAATGAGAGCACATCAAATGTTTGCCCAAAGGGATGATTTTACGGATGACTCAAGTCTTGTGGAGGCAATGGGTGAGCGTGTTTGGACAATTGTAAGCAGTGGCATTAACAAAAAAATTACAACACAGGCTGATCTATAAAGTCTTTTGGTACTTGTTTTTCAGTTTCTTTTATTTCTGAAGGAATAAGCTTTATTAATTTTTTGTTTGCATCTTCAAAATCCGGCTTTAAACTCAAACAATTCCTCAAGTTTACAATTGCCGAATTTCCATTATTTAGTGCAATATCATACAGTGCATTCAGATAAAAGTAAATATAGTTTGTGCGATTTGAAAAAGATATCATATATAAAAAGTTTTTTGCACTTTCTATATTTTTATTTTCTAATTCAAAATTTAAAAAAGCTACCCAACCGTTTTCATACAAAGGATTTATGGCAGTTGCACGTCTTATATACTCTTTTTTTAGGTTTTGGTTATCTTTGGCAATGGTTGCAGCAATCGAATAATAAGATAAAAATGGTGCACTGTCCATTTTTTCAAGTTTTTTTTCAAGACTTTTTAAATCCTTTTCATATTTGGAATTATTTTTATAGATTAGTGCTAATTTTAATGCGCTTGTTTGGTCTTTGGGATTTTGTGCCAATGCTTTTTTGTAGTATTTAATTGCATTTTCATTATCGTATTCGAGAAATTTTATATCCCCAAGGCCACTTAAAGTTAAAGAATAATTTTTGTTTACTTCATAACTTGCAAGATAATTTTTCTTTGCATTTTCTCTATCTCCTGTTACAAATTGTCCCATAGCAAGCAAAGTCAGTATTTTATAATTTTTTTTATCGAAACTAAGTATGTTTTTGCAATCTTCAATTGATTTATAGTAATTACCTTCCATAAAAGTTTTCATACATAAGTGAAATTTTCTATCCTGTTCGTTTTTAGATAAATTTGCAAGTACGGATTCTTTTTGTAGCATAAAATTATTTTTAAAAACATGTTCATCTTTTGAATTTTTTTCGTACTCTTCTATGAGCTTCAAAGCTTCGTTGTTTTTGTCTAAAGCTGTAAGGATTTTAACCTTATAGCTAATGTAAGATAAGTTTTTAGGGTTCATTGAATTTGCTTTGTTTATAAAATTCAATGCTTGCTGATATTGCCTTTGTTCACTCATCGCTTGAGATAAAATATAATTTGCATAATCTGACTTATTGGTCAAGGTTTCATTTTTGTTTAACTCAAAGGAGATTTCTTGTGCCGAGTTATCATAGTGAATTGAGGAATAAGCTTTTGCAAGATATATTTCTTCGTTTTTATCAAGTACAAAAGAAGGCAAATAGCACTTCTTAAGGTCATCCAGTGTATCTTGAACAAATTTTTTATGTTTTATTTTTTCAAGACTTTTGGTTCCAATGGAAAAAAAGCCAATTTCATACATGCTTTTTGCAAAAACTAAAAGTGCATAATCGCTGTTAATTGAGTCTAAAAGATTTTCAAATTCATCGTATGCTACAACTACATTTCCCTGGTTAAATTTTTTGGTAGCATTTACAAAAGCAACTCTTTGTTTTTCTGATTCATCAAGACTGTTGTTTTCGTTTTGTCCACTTATATTTAAAAATGTGTCCATTATTGTAGTTAGGCTGAAAATGCCTTTTTTTGAGTCTTGTGTTTTTGGTGCAACATTAGTTATGGGCACATTTGATTTTTCATATTCCAATAGGTTATCACTTGATGCAAAAGCACTTGTGCCACATAATATAAGTATAAATAAAATTGTTCGTGCTATTTTTTTCATTAACTTAAATGTCTTTGTAGTACTTGTTAAATACTTGTATTAGTGTTTCTTCTTGTATTTCGCGTTCTTCTTTTGTTAAAACTGTATATAAATCATAAAATTTATACTTTGCAAGTGATGATTTATCACTTTGGGAAATTTTTATATTGGAATCGCAAGTTATTACATTAATTATTTTATCACATTCGACTGATAAAAACACGTCTACAATTTTTTTATCAAAATGATTATTTGCTCCGTCTATTAATATTTTTATAGCATCTTGAATTTCCATTTTTGAGCGGTAATGTCTTTTTGATGTAATTGCATCAAAAACATCGCAAACAGCAAGAATTCTTCCACCTAAAGGGATTTGTTCACCTTTAAGACCCAAAAAATAGCCTTTTCCATCATATCTTTCATGGTGTGAAGAAGCAATTTGTGCAACATTTTCAAATTGTTTTGAAACATATATTTTGCCTAAAATATCATTTGTGATATTGGCGTGCTGTTTTATATGGTCAAATTCTTCGCTTGTCAGTTTGCCCTCTTTTTGTAAAATTGAGTCTTTTATGCCAATTTTTCCAATATCGTGTAAAAGTGAAGCATGCTTTATTACTTCTTTTTCTTTTTCGTCCATATTAAGCAAGTCGCAAATTAAAGAAGCATACATAGTAACACGCTTAGAGTGACCTGAAGTAATTTTATCACGAGCATCAATTGAGGCTGAAAGTGTGTCTATAAAACTTGAAAAAAGCTGTTTTTGTTCTTCTATCAGTTTTTTTTGTTTGTTGAACAAATTTGCATTTTCAAGTGCTATCCCTGCAGAAGAACCTATTGCTATGAGTAAATCCTCGTCTTTTTGTGTAAATTCTCCATTTTTTTTGTTTAATACTTGAAAAACGCCTACAATTTGATGACTAAGGTTACGAATTGGCATACAAAGAAGAGTTTTTGTTTTATAGCCTGTTTGCAAATCTATTTCTTTATTAAAACGCTTATCTGTATATGCATCTTTTATATTAACAGTTTCTCCTGTTGTCGCAACATGTCCTGCAAGTCCCAAATTTGAAGCGAAACGAATTTCTTGCATTTCAAGACCCAAGGCAACTTTTGACCAAAGCTCGTGTCTTTCTTCATCTAAAAGGAAAACAGTGCATCTGTCTGCATTTAGTGCTTGTTTGATTTCCTGTGCAATAATTGTTAAAAGCGTGTCAATGTTTGTTTCTACAGCTATTGTTCTGCCGACTTTCAATAATGCTATAAGAGGGTCTTCTTGGTTATTTTCAGGAATAAATGAAGGTAGAGAGGAATTTATTGTTTTTTGCTTATTTATTTTTTCAATTCTTGTTTTTGTATTTGCAATTTTTTCATCAAATACGATTGCATCTGACAACTTTATTTGCAGTGCAGCATCCATCAGCTCGAGTGATTGAGTATAGTTTTGTTCTAAAAATTCTATTTGCCCCATAAGATAAAGATTAATTTTAAGAGCTAAAAGTGAATTAGATGAATTTGCCAGATAATGAGCATCGTTTAAAATATTTAAAGTTTTATAGTATCTTTCCTGGTGCCACCTGTAGCCTATGTAACCTATTAAAGACATAGAAATTGAAACTAAATCAAATGCTTTTAGAGAAATTGCTTTTTTATGACATTGCTCAATTTTTGAAATTTTTGGGATTTTTGTATCATCAAGAATTGCTTCAAAAAATTTTAGCAAGCAAGTGCTTAATTCTTTTATGCCTATATTTTCAAATGAATTTGCACTCTGTATCATATCTAACCTTTAATTCTATCCTTGATGTAAATTATACTATTAATTTTTGTAAAAGAAAATTATTTTAAGTCAGCGCATTTTATCCACATTAACATATCCATTAATGCACGCCCTCTGTGAGAAATTTTGCCCTTTTCTTCTTGTGATAATTCTGCCATGGTTTTATTTTTATCTTTAACAATAAAAACGGGATCATAGCCAAAACCACCATGTCCATGCTCATTGTGGGCAATTTTACCTTTGCATACTCCGATTGTTTTATTTAAAATACTGCCAGTTTGATCAATTAAAACCAATGAACATACAAATTTTGCATTTCTTTCATTTTCATTTGCATTTTTTAGTGCACTTAGCAACTTTTGAATTCTTTCTTGTGCGCTTGGTGCATATCTTGCGCTTTTTAAACCCGGCGCTCCGTTTAAAAAATCTACACAAAGTCCAGAATCATCAGCCATGAAATATTTTCTGCCACTTTTTTCGCACTGTGCTGCAGCAAGAGCTTTTGCATACGAGTTTTCTTCAAAAGTTGTACCATCTTCTATTGGGTTAAAATTTTTATCCGGCAAAACAAATTCCACGCCAAGAGGAATTGAAACATTGTTCATTTCTTCTACTTTATGAGGATTTGTAGTAGCAAGGACAATTTTAAACATCATTAACCACCCCAACGGCGTTGTCTTTTTGCAAATTCAAGAATTGAGTTTCTCAGTGCTTCTTCATCAAATTCAGGCCAGTATATGTTTGTGATGTAAAGTTCAGAATATGCAATTTGCCATAACAGATAATTGCTTATTCTCATTTCGCCGCCTGTTCTTATTAAAAGGTCAGGGTCTGGAATAGATTTTGTGTATAAAAACTTTGAAATAAGTTCTTCATTTACATCCTCAGGCTTAACTCCCTGATACATCATATCTTTAATTGCATTTGTAATTTCGTTTCTTGCGCCATAATTAACTGCTATTTGTAAATTTACACCTGTGTTATTTTTTGTTGTTTCAACAGCTTGTGCTAAAATTTCTTGCAACATAGGATTCAATGCTTTTAAATAACCTATAAAACGTAATTTTACATTATTTTGATTTAATTCCTCAAGCTGAGATTTGATTGTATTTGCCAATAAGTTCATTAAAAAATCAACTTCTTCCTGTTTTCTGTTCCAGTTTTCAGTTGAAAAAGCGTATAAAGTCAAATATTTTATACCGAATTTGTGTGCTGCTTTTAAGGTTTTTTTAAGGGCTTCTACACCTTTTTTGTGTCCCATTGCTGATGGCAAAAGATTATTTTTCGCCCAACGCCGATTTCCATCCATAATTATTGCTATGTGTTGTAGCTTTGTTTGTTCAACTATAGTTTTTATTTCATTTTTTTCAATAGTTTCAAGCAAATTTTTCATCCCTGTTTTTTTAACTAGTTAAATTATAAATTAAATAAATTTAATAACAACAAAATTTATGTTAAAATTAATTTAATTATGAGCGAAATAGTTATTTTATACATATTGTGTCGCTACGATGCGACTATTTACAAAATTTCAAAAATAATGGAAGAAATGTTTTTTGCATTTTTGAAACCAAGTTTAGGTACAATTAATCCCGCAGTAAAAAAACTGATAAAATTGGGTTGTATTGAAACACAAGATAAAATGTCACAAGGTGGCATGGCATCTAAAATGTGCTCAATTACGCCTTTTGGCAGAAAATATTTAAAAAATCTTCTTTTAACGTTGGAATTAAGTCATCCTGCACACTTGTTAAATAATGCAAGGATTGCTCTGTTTTGTGCAGATGTATTAGATGATAATGAAAAACAAGAGCTTGTTAAAAATATTCAAAATCATTTGATTTTATATAAAGCTAGAACATTAGAGGCTTTAAACAGTCCGTATTCCAATTTAAATGATGAACAAAAAAAAATTTCTTCTGCAAAAGTTGATGAAGCTGAGAAAATATTGGGAATGTTATGAAAATAATTATTTCTCAGGTAGAAAAAAATTCAATAGCGGATGAACTTTCTCTTAGTGCGGGTGATGAAATAATTTCAATTAACAAAACCGTTCCCAGAGATATTATTGATTACAGTTTTTTGGTAAAAAATGAAGAAATTTTATTACATATAAAACATAAATCAAAAGAAGAAGAACTTTTTGAAATAGAAAAGGACTATGATGATGATTTGGGAATAAGTTTTGAAAGTGCTGTATTTGACAAGGTTAAACCATGTTGCAATAAGTGCATATTTTGTTTTGTGGATCAACAACCAAAAGGTTTAAGAAAAAGCCTTTATGTTAAAGATGATGATTGGAGATTATCGTATTTACAAGGCACATACATTACACTTACAAACATGGCAGAAAAGGATTGGAGAAGGTTGGAAAATTTTCATCCTTCACCTTTGTTTGTTTCAATTCATACGACAAATCCCGATTTAAGGGTAAAAATGCTCAATAATCCTAATGCTGCAAGGATTATGAATGATTTAGAACGCTTGAAAAGAAATGATATTAAAATTCATGGGCAAATTGTCCTGTGTCCTTCATATAATGATGGTGATGAACTTATAAGAACACTCGAAGATTTGAAAAAATTTAAAAAAATTTTAAATTCTCTTGCGATTGTGCCTGTTGGGGTTTCAAAATACAGGAAAGAAAATCTTAAAACAGTTGATAAAAAAACAGCTGATTTTGTAATTAATACGGTTAATAATTTTAACTTGCAGATGAAAAAAAATATTTTAATGGCATCTGACGAGTTTTTTTTAATTTCGGGGCATGAAATTCCGAATAAAAAATATTATGGTAAATTCTCTCAAATTGAGGACGGAGTTGGAGCTGTAAGGCTTTTAATTGATGATTTTGAAAAATGCAAGAAAAAATTTAAAAAGAAGCTTAAAATGCCCACAAAATTAACTCTTTTTACAGGCATAAGCGCTGCAAAAATTTTTGACGAATTAAAAGAGAAAATTTTTGTTGAAAATTTGGATTTTGAAGTTATTGGAGTTAGAAATAAGTTTTTTGGCGATATGATTAATGTTTCGGGATTGGTTGTCGGTGAAGACATTAAAAATCTCCTTGAGAGTGGGAATTATCAAAATGTAATAATACCCTCTATTATGCTAAGAGAAGGAACAGATGAGTTTTTAGACGGGATAAAAATTTCTGATTTTAAGAAAAAATTTCCTAAAGTTAATTTTTTTATTATAAATGATTGTTACAAATTTCAAGAAATTTTAACAATAATCAACTCTTTTTAACAACAAAATATATTTCCTTGTTTTAAAATATCGTGAAGGTTAAATATTGGAGTGCTGATGTCAATTAACAGTGTTAAACAAAATCAAGGAAATTCAACAATATCAGTTGTGCAAAGTTCAGTCATTAACCAAGGAAAAAATCTGTTAATAGGGGCAGGTGCAGGCTTAGTTGCAGGTAACGTTGTATCTGTACTGTGTCCTGTTTCAAATGAAAAAATTGCAAATGAATTGACTGATTATTATTGTAATAACGACCAAACGCTTTTTAACAAAGTAAAAGAGCTCAAAAATTCTATTATGACTGGTAATATTACAGAGGAACAAATGAAAAAAACCTTGAAAAAAATTGAAGAAATTCAAGCCTCATTGAAAACTAAGGCCAAGCAGGAAATAGACAGGTTTTTGAATCTTGCAAGGAAAGATCGCTCAAAAGATGATATAGTTTTTCTTGCGAAAAAAGCAGCTAAAAAAACTCAAAACGCAAAAATCATAGGCAGTGCAGTTGCAGTAGGTATATTTGCAATGTTATTTTCTGACTTATTTTCAACATTTTTACCTAAAAGGAATGTAGCAAATGAGAAAACTGCTGCAAGTACTATAAATACTAAATTAGGTACTCATCAGGGTTAACTTTTACTAAAAATTTTTTTATTGTAAAATTTAATTATGTTTGATTCACTTTCTGAAAGATTGCAGGAAATAATTAAAAAAACTGCGGGCAATTCGCAATTAAGCGAAGATAATATGCAAGATGCCCTTCGTGAAATTCGTCGTGCACTTTTGGGTGCGGATGTTTCACTTAATGTTGTTAAGTCTTTTATTTCAAATATTAAAGATAAGGCATTAGGTCAAGAGGTTATAAAAAGTGTTAATCCCTCTCAAATGCTTATAAAGATTGTAAATGATGAGTTAGTTGAGCTTTTGGGGAAAGAACAGGCGCCATTGAAGCTTGATACTAATCCGTCTTTTATTATGATGTTGGGACTTCAGGGGTCAGGTAAAACCACAAGCAGTGCAAAGCTTGGTTTGAAATTTAAAAAAGAAGGCAAAAAACCATTGCTTGTGGCATGTGATGTATATAGACCTGCGGCAATATTGCAATTAAAAACTCTTTGTTGTGAAAATAATCTTGATTTTTTTTCTTTGGAAAATGAAAAAGATGTTAGAAAAATTGTTGATGAAGCAATAAAATATGCAAAAGAAAATCAAAATACGATTTTAATTCTTGATACTGCGGGTCGTTTGCAGATAGATACCTCTATGATGGCAGAGCTTTTGTTGATTGACAGAATGTATCCGCTTAATGAAAAACTGCTTGTAATTGACTCTATGACTGGGCAAGAGGCAATTGACGTTGCAAGAAACTTTGATGAACAGCTTGGTATAACAGGTATAATTTTAACAAAACTCGATGGCGATACAAAAGGCGGTTGCGCCCTAAGTGTTGTTTATTCAACAGGAAAACCGATAAAGCTTGTTGGTATGGGTGAAAAAATTGAACCGTTAGAGGACTTTTACCCTGACAGAATGGCTTCTCGAATTTTGGGCATGGGCGATATTGTTTCTCTTGTTGAAAAAGCCCAGAAGAATATTGACGTTGAAGAGGCAAAAAAACTTGAAGAAAAACTGCTTAAGGCACAGTTTAGCTTTGAAGATTTTTTAAAAATTCAAAAGCAAATTAAAATGCTCGGCTCTTTTGAAGGAATTTTGGGCATGTTGCCAATTCCTGGGTTAAATAAAGACGACAGGCAAAAAATTTCTCATGAAGGGGAAAAGCAGTTTAAAAAAATGGAGGTTTTAATATC
>CALUXW010000021.1 GCA_944324865.1 Candidatus Gastranaerophilales bacterium
GTCAAAAAGTTAAAAAAGGCGAAAAACTTGCTGAAACTCTAATCGTTTCGGAACACGGCGGTGAAGTTCGCGTAGGTGATTCTTTGGAAGTTGAAGAAGTTAAATTTGACGGTAAGAAAATCAAGAAAATTGTTGCAGGTAAAGAGCTAACAATTGTTATCGCATCATTACAGCCTTCAAATGCAACTTTTGAACAAACTAAAAAAGAGCAATTCTGGACTGTTGATAAAACAGGTGAAAAATATATCGTTAAGTGCCCGATAGACACAACTGTCGAAAATGGAATGATTATTGCTGAGCTTATCGATGAAGAGCACAAAGTTGAATCTTCAGGTGAAATCCGCTACAATGGTGTTGAAGTTGATGAAAACCAAGTTGTAACAAAAGCTGGTGAAGCAATCTTTATCCCTGAAGAAATTCATCAAATTTCAAAAGATTCATCTCTAAAACTTGTTGAATCAGGTACATACGTTGAAGCAGGCACTGAGGTTGTAAAAGACCTTTATACTCATATCGATGGTATTGTTGAAATTAAAGAATTTAACGATATTATCCATGAAGTTGTAATTCGTCCCGGTGAATTACACATACTTGAATCAATCAATGATTTGAAAGTTGATGAAGGCGAAGTGGTAAAAGCAGGAACAATTGTTGCAGCTGGCATCAAAGCAAAAGTTGATTCAATTGTTACAATTGTTGAAAATGAATCTGATGTTCTTGAAATTGACGATTTGGACGAAGAGATCACTGAAGATATTGTTGAAGATGATAATATTGAAAATAAATCAGTTCAAATACTTATAAGACCAATCCAAAGATTTGAAATTAAGCCAAAAGATGTTTCAATAGAATTTAATACAACAGATGATGCTATTGAAATTGTTCCATTGACTCAATTGCAATTCAAAGATGGTGCAAGAGTTCGCAACCTCGATGGTGCTGTTCTTACAAGAACTTCATTGGTTCTTTCAATGGGGGGATATTTAAGCCACTTAAAAGGCCTTGTTGAACTTGATAAAGAAGGTAGTTTGAAAATCGTTGTTCTTGAAACTTTAATTGTTCGTCGTGAACAAGAAGAAGGCTCAAGAATGTTATCTTCAACTCAAACAGAACTTCTTGTTGAAAACGGCCAGGTAATCGAACCGAGAACTCCTGTTACAAAAACTCAAGTTCTTTCAGTAAATGATTCTGTTGCAAGTATTAAACAAACTGACAAAGAATTAAGAAGATTGTTACTTGTATCAGATGCTTACGAAAATAAAATTGAAGTTAAGTCAAAACCAACTGTTAAAGCGGGTGAGTTTGTCAAACTTGACAGTGTAATTTCATCTTCAGGCGAAACTTCTCCTTGCTCAGGTAGAGTTGTTGCTGCTGATGCTAAATCAGTAACAATAAGAGTGGGTCGTCCTCATTTAATTAGCCCCGGTACTCTTTTGCAGGTTGAAAATTCAGCATTAATTCTAAGAGGTGATTTACTTGCAACACTTGTATTTGAAAGACAAAAAACAGGCGATATTGTTCAAGGTCTTCCCCGTGTTGAAGAACTTCTTGAAGCAAGAAAACCGAAAGACTGTGCAATTGTCGCAGAGCAAGACGGTGTTGCTGAAATTGAATACGAAGATGATGTTGCAAGATTGTTCATAGTAAATGAAAACGGCAGAGAAGAAATCAAATATCCGATTGAATCAAGCGTTATTGTTATGGACAAGCAAAAAATCGTTAAAGGTCAAGCTTTAACTTCAGGTCCTTTAAACCCTCATGACGTTATCAGGCTAAGGGGTGCAAATGCTGCTCAACAATATCTTGTAGATGAAGTACAAAGAGTATACCGTTCTCAAGGTGTTGAAATCGCAGATAAGCACGTTGAAGTTATCGTTCGTCAGATGATTAAAAAGGTAAGAGTTGTTGATTCAGGTACAACAAAACTTCTTCCGGGCGAACTTGTTGAACTTAAAGAAATAGAAGCTCAAAACACTGAAGTTGAAAAACAAGGTGGTGAAAAAGCAACTTATGAAGCACTTTTACTTGGTATTACAAAAGCTTCATTGAATACCGAAAGTTTCATCTCTGCTGCTTCTTTCCAAGAAACAACAAGAATCTTAACGGAAGCTGCCGTTGAAGGTAAAAAAGACCTACTAAGAGGTTTGAAAGAAAACGTTATTATTGGTCGTCTAATTCCTGCAGGAACTGGCTATTACCACTTAATCAACGCTAACGAAGAAAAAGAAAAAGAAGCACTAAGGCGTGCTCAACAGAAAAACCAAGCTAGAAAACCTTCTGCAATTTTAGAAGAAATTGAAGGTATGTTTGGTGCTCCTGATTTTACAATTGAATAATAAGCACAAAATATAAAAATTGCCCCTTTTGGGGCAATTTTTGAACATTTAATTTTTATAATCGTTATATTTTAGAGAGATATTAAAATTATCTTAAAGTTTATTTTATTATTCTTGCTTTAATGTTAAAATGCTTATATTATCTAGGAGTTAAATATGTTTAAAAAAATTATATTAAGTTTATTATGTATTTTTAGTTTTGTTCTTTGTGCTAATGCTGACGAAGTACAAGAGGTGCAAGAGTTTTTTAATAATTTTGTAAATGCATCAAACAGCTATTCTACAAATCTGCCAAGGTATTATGTACCAAATGCAAAAATTATAAGGGTTGTATATAAACCAAATGGTTCAAAAAAAAGTGTTGTGATACCCTTTGATAGATATTTGCAGGAATTGAAAAAAGGTGCAGCTCTGGCAAAAACAGTGAATTATAAAAACCGTTATGTTAATCAAAAAATTGTAAAAATCGGTAATGATTACAAACTTAGTGCAACTAGAATTCCAAGAAATGATAAAACCGGGCTTGATGCTTATTTTATAATTACAAAAACTTCAAATGGTTATAAAATAAAAGAAGAATCGATGGGTACAACCGTTCAAAAATTTTTAAATGCAAAATAAATTAAAGCCGCCATTAAGGCGGCTTTTTAATCTTGCCTATTGTTTGAACTTGTAACCTGTGAATTTTGATATTGCATATCTTGAAGATATTGCTGACCATTCATCACAACTTGGTAAAGTTGTTTTAAGTCATTTTCAAGCTTGTTCAAAACTTCTTGTGCGTATTGCTGTGCACCTTCTTTAATTTTAATTGCTTCCTCTTGTGCTGCAAGACGTGCACTTTCTGCTTCGTTGAAAGCTTTCATTTTAATTGCTTCACATTCTTCAATCACTTGTTCTCTAATTTCTCTTGCACGTTCTTCCACTGCTTTATTTAAGCTTGATTCATTTAAAAATCTGTGCCTTTCATTTTCAGCATCTGCGATTATTCTTTCTGCTTTCATTTTCGCATCTTGTATTATATCTTCTTTTTTTCTCAAAATAACATGCGCATCTCTGATTTCATTTGAAATAGCATCAGGAAAGCTTGAAATAATTCTTGATAACTCTTGACTTTTAACTACAATCAGAGGAGGCAGAATATGAAAACCTGTTTCCCAGAGCTGATTTAGCCTGTCTATTAAATCATACATTTTTTCTTCTGAAGGAGACATTTTGTTTTAATTACCTTTCTTTTGCTTTTGTAAATATTCTACCACACTTTTTGGAACAAATTTTGATACATCTGTACCAAAATCTGATAATTCTTTTACAATACTTGATGAAATGAAGTTGTATTTTGGTTTAGTGGTTAGAAAAACTGTATCAATATCAGGTGCTATTGCTGAATTTGTCTGACAAAGTTGTAATTCATATTCAAAGTCGCTAACTGCCCTAAGACCACGAATCAAAAAATGTGCACCTTTTGATTGAGCATATTCAATTGTTAACCCTTCAAAACTGTCTACTTCTACATTTTCAAGATTTAAGATACTTTCTTTAATAAGCTTTACTCTGTCTTCAACAGGCAAAAAGGATTTTTTGGAGGAATTTTTTAGCACTGCAATAATAACCCGATCAAACATTTTAGACGCTCTCTCCAATACATCTAAATGACCTTTTGTAATGGGGTCAAAGCTTCCGGGGTAAATTGCCGTTCTTTGATTTTGCAATTTTCTTTCCACAATGAATATTATATTTTAAAAATTTTCATGTTCAAATGCTATTTTAAGCTAAAAAGCTTTTGTAAATTTTTTGTTACAATTTTTTTGTAATATCAATTTTTTATCTTTACAAACTTTATAAAATAGCGCAAGGAGTCTTTATGATTAACAAAATTTCAAGTATTTCATTTAAAAATAATAATTTTGGAGCTAATTTTGCTTCAGATACCAAGAAAAATTCTTCTCCGTATAATCAAAATGTAGAATTTGCAAAATTACCTCTCGGTAATATTTATGGTGTAAAAGTTAATTTTTCAGGCAGAAAAAGGAGAGTCGGTACTCAAAAAACCCCTGTGCAAGAACTTTTTGCGCAAGCTTCTAAAAATTCAAAACCAAAAGTTGACAGATGGACTCTTGAACACTTGTATTACGGAGTAAATCATCCTGAAAAAAAATGGATTGGTGGTGTTGAACCAAAAGAATTATTAAACAGAAATCTTCAAAATGCTATAAATTCAATAATGACTCTACAATATGGTGAAAATATGCCTGATAAAATCCCTTCAAATATTAAAACTCCAAATTATGGGGATAATTGGGGCAGGCATGCAAATTATATTGAAATAAATAATCGTGCGCTTGGTGAAATGAATGGTATGCGTACAAGCGGGGGTATTTTGGGTGCAATAAAATTACTTCCTGCAATTCCTCCCTCTCATGATAAGTGGGCAAATTGTCTATTAATATCGCAACTTTATCCTAATATATGGGGTGACGGGTGGAATAATAACGGAGAAAATTCTTTGTATGGCATTAAACTTGAATTCGAACGTGCATCAGATAATATTGGGTGGGTTAAAATCGGCAATAAATTTTTTACCCCAGAAGAACAAATAAAGGCATTTAATGATCTTGCACATCTTAGAGGCTTTAAAACTTCTTTCAGAATGTTAATTTCTGAAGATCAAATTAAACTTGGTGATTCCGGACAGTTCAGGTGGAATAATCCGGATCACATTGAAGCTTTTATAATTGCTTGTTGCAAAGGTATTGAGCTTGGTTTTGATGGTATTTTCTTTGATTCTCTAAAACATGTAGGTGGTTATGATTGGGGACACTACGCAGGTGTTGGTGCTGTTCCCAGTTACGATCAAATGGCTTATATTTTAGCTGAAGTAAGGAGAAGAACAGGGAGAAATGATTTAAGTTTTTCCGGTGAAAAAGCAGAAGGTGATTCCATGCGCTATAAAAATATGGGCGTAACTGCAGGTGCAAGTCAAATGAGCGCAAGAAGTGTTGATGAAGTGAAAAATAGTGCTCATTCTCAGGCATGGTGTAATGATTTTGCTTGGGGACCTGTTGTATCTGATGATAATGATGAAGGTTTAATTTGCTATAGTGAAAGATTAAATAAGATAAATTCTTCGCTTTTTGGTTATGATAATGTGGCAGAAAAGCTGCCTTCGTTTATGCAAATGCATGATTTATTTCCATTAAATTATTCAACAAATACTCATGATTTAATGTTACAAAATAGAAATTTTTCAACAGATGGTACTCCAAAAAGTCACTATGACAACCTTTTTGCCACAGGTGCAGTTGAAAGAACATATAAGAACCAGGTTGGTGAAAAATTTGCATGGGCATATAATCATAATCCTGATTAATTCATGACTTTTTTAAAAAAATCATTAATTTGTATGAAAAATTACATTAATTTCAATGTTTAATTGAAGTAGTAGGGTATTGTGTCCGTAGCTCCTAATAGGGAGGTAATTTTTCGTATAATGTTTAATCCTAAAATTCAATCTTACATAAATTCAAGTGGTGAAGCACAAGCAAGGCAGCGTGCTTATCAACTTAATTCATATATTGAGGCACTTTATCCAAGTTCGGTGAATGCTAGTGAAAATACAACAGTTAAACCGTTTAATGAAGTTTTAAAAGTTACGAAAGACGAAACAACTCCTGTTTTTTCGGTTGATAAGCCTCCTGAAATTCCTTTTGGTTCATTATCAAGAAAAATAAAATATACCAAAGATGAAATTTTAGATTTAATAGACAGAACCGCACAAAAATATGGAATTGATGAAAAGCTGGTGCGTGCACTTGTAAAACAAGAATCAGGTTTTAATCCAAATGCAAAATCCCATGCAGGTGCACTAGGGCTTATGCAATTAATGCCCTCGACAGCAGAAGGTTTAGGTGTTAAAAACCCTCTTGATCCTGTGCAAAATGTAGAAGGAGGTGTCAAGTACCTAAAATCTATGCTTGACAGATTTAACGGAAATACTATTTTAGCTCTTGCAGCGTATAATGCAGGGCCTAATGCGGTTAAAAAATATGGTGGGGTGCCTCCGTATAAAGAAACGCAAAACTATGTCCGCTCTATTTTAAGTCAGTATTTATGAAAAAGGAAAAAATATGGAACATGGAATTACGCCAAAGATTAATTTATTCGAAAGAATAGAATCTCCGAAACTTGATTTTGTTAGCGGTGCGAAAACTGCTCGTCTGGACGACATTGAAAAGCCTGAAACCTCTGATTTTAATGGAGTTTTAACAGGATTAGTAGAGCAGTTAAATCAAACAGTGAATGCTCCTGAACAATTGACACAAGATGCAATGTTGGGTAAGGCTGATGTTCATGACGTAATGGCTGCAGTTGCAAAATCAGAAATTAATGTAAATATTGCAACTACTGTTGTTGGAAAAGTCGTCCAAACGTATGAAAAAATCATGCAAATTCAGATATAGCGTTAACTATTCATAAAATTAATAGTATAATTAATTGTGTAGTACTATCGCCTGTTGTATAAAATATGGACTTTAAAAAAATACTTGAAAATAAGCCTCTTTTTTATGGAATTATCGCGGGAATCGTGATAGTAGTCCTACTTTTTGCTATAACTTTAAGCGTTGTAATTTCTTCGTCAAATAAAGCAAGTGGTGGCGCACAAGTTGTACAAGAAAAAGTTATAAAAGAACCTCTTGACTTATTTACAACAGATAAAATTGGTCAGGCTCTTGAAGTGCAAGCATTGCTTGCACGAGAAGGAATACATGCACAAAGAAAAGTTGATGGCACAAAATCAACAGTTTATCTTAATGAATACACAATGACAGAGCGTGATAGAGCCCTTTTAGCTATTGTAAAATCAGGTTTGATTGATGAACACACAGGGCTTGAAATTTTTGATAAGGGAGATTTTACCTCAACAAAAGATGACAAAAAAATACGTCTTGTACGTGCAATTAATGGAGAATTGTCCCGTTTAATAAGGAAAATTCCACCTATTGAAAATGCGCAAGTGTTTATTTCAATTCCTGAGCAAACTTTTTTTGCATCTCAACAAAAACCTATTACAGCAACCGTACAGGTTACAATTCCTTCTGGTGAAAGACTTGATAATATGAAAATTAAAGCAATTACAAATTTGCTTTTAGGTGCAGTTCAAGGACTTGAGCCAAATAATATTTCAATAACCGATACTAATGGTAATGTATATAACAGTATAATAGGTGCTTCTGACGATGCTTTGTCTAAAATTGAAGAAAATGACAAATATATGCAATCAAAAGTTGCAGCTCAATTAGACAGACTTGTTGGCAAGGGTAATTATGTAGTTACGGTTTCAACATTTTTAACTCAGGCCCCTATTGAAAAAACAAGTATAATTTATGATCCTAACCAAAAAACTTCTGTAAGTGAACAAAACTTTACTGAAAAATTGGGTGATAATACAAGTGATACAAATTCTGCAACAAATGCGGTAAGTACATATTTGCCTTTTGGTGTCCCAAATAGCGGTTCAAACAGTTCTCAAGACAGAAAATATGTTCGTCAAGCACAAGAAACACAATATGGAGTTACAAAAACCCAGGTTAGTGAATATACAAAAGCAGGCGTTATAGAAGAAATTTCAATTGCTGTTTCCTTGGAAGAATCATCAATTCCTATGAGTATGACAATAAGTGAACTAAAAGAACTTATAGCACATGCTGCAAGTCCTAAAGTTGATCCTGTAAATGTTTCAATAGCCTTTGTTGAATCGAACAGTCCGATTTTAGCTCCAGATGAAGGACCAAATTTGCCAAAACCCGAAGAATCAGGTAACCCTTGGTGGCTTGTTGGTGTAATATTACTTACCGGTCTTGGTTTTGGTCTGAAACATATTATGCAAAAAGTTAAGAAAGAAGCTCAAAAACAAGAAGAAGAACTTATTCTTTTAAGGAAAAAAGCAGAGGAACAAGAAAAACAATTAAATGATGTTAACTTAAAAGCGGCAGAACTTATTCAAAAACAAGCTCAAATGGCCCAAAACCTGATTGAACAGCAAAATTTACATGCTGCGGCAATAGCCCAAGCTGCTGCACAGGCTAATGGCCCAACGGTTTCCCAAGCTACTCCCGTAAATAATGTTTCAGATAATGATATAAAAGAAACTTTAACTGAGTTAAGTCTTGATTTAAATGAACTTGATGAAAATGAAGCTGCTGAAAAATTAAAAAATTGGATTGAAAATTAAAAATCCTGATATACTAATTAAGGGGAGAGATGGCTGAACGTAAAATAGAAGGATTTGATCATAAAGCATTTGCAAAGAATCTTGCTACACAAGCAGGACAAGTTGTTCCTGCGGATATCCCTCCTGCAGATAAAAAATTTGTTGTTGATATTGTTTATAAGTTCTCCTTTTTGTGTGGTGATGCACTGGTAAAAGATGAAACAATTAATCTTAACGGTCAACAGGCATCATTAATAACGCAGTTCATTGGAGAGTGGTCTTTTCATAAATCAATTGATTTAATTCGTTCAAAAATCGACCCTTCGTTAAGAGAAGGAATATTGCAAAGAGTTGCTTTTACGGTTTTTGAAATTGCAAAACAGGCAACTCTCAAAAGAATGCCACAAGAGCAAATAATTCCTCTTGTAGAACATCATGTTAATGTTTGTTTTAAACAAGCACTTGAGGATTTAAAGAAAAAAGGTGTTTTGGATGATAAGGCCGAACAAGATGCTCTGAGTCAATCAAATATTGATGCAATGGCACAAACAGAAGCGGAAAAAGAAGCGATAGGTGCAGATATGAGTGATACAAAGATTTTAAAACTTGCATCTCTTGCTCTGTTAATTAAGAATTTCCCTCAAGCTAAGCTCAAGAGTATATTGTCTAAATTTAACAAGCCTGAACGTGAAGTTTTAATACAATATTTGTCTATGAAAGACTTAGAAACAAAAATTGATACAAAAATTACACAAAGGTGTTTGAAAGAAATAAAACAAACACTTCCGGAGCCACAAAACATGTCTATGGAAAGAATACAGAAAAAAATATTTAAAATTGTTAAAAATTCGGACAAAGAAGTAATTTCTAATATTATTAAAGATGAACGTCCGCAAATACGGGAATTTGTTCTTTGCGCAGCAGAACATGATTGCGAGATTCCTGCAAGAGTTGCAAATGTGATTTGTAAATATTTAGAAGAAAAGATTTTATGATTATAAAAAAAAGACAAAAAAATGGACAAAATATAAAAATGCCTGCTGCAAATCAAATTATTGATTTGTCGACAGAGTCTGTCAAAAAAAAATCTTTAGCGGAAGAAAAATCTGAAACAATTGAAACAAAAGAAAAAACAGAGCTTGAAACATTAAAAGAATTTGAAAAAATAGATATTTCAGATATAGAATTTAAAGAAAGAATTGAAAGGCGTAGAGGTGATAGACGTAAGGGATACCGTAGAATTGACGAGCGCGCACTTGTTTCACGTGCACAAGAAGAAGCACGTTCAATTCGTGAGCTTGCAGCAAAAGAAGGTTATAAAAACGGCCTTGAAAGTGCACAGCAAGAAATAGATAAGTTAAAAAAAGCATTAGAGGACTTTTTGTCATCAAGATATGAAATTTATGATGAATTAATGCCTCATATACTTGAAATTTCGCTTGAAGTTGCAAAAAAAATCATTAAGAAAGAAGTGGAATTATCTGATGATGTGTTGAAAAATATTATTAATGAAATTCTTGGTGAATTAACAAACAGTGAGGAAAAAATAACAATCCGTGTTGCACCTGATGATGTTGATTTCGCCCGTGCATCTTTACCTGAGATTGTTTCATCAAACAGACTGGATGCAAAAGTTGTAATAGTTCCGGATGAAACAGTTGAAAAGGGAAGCTGTATAGTAGTTTCAAATAATGGTGTAGTAGATGCTAATTTTTCAACACAATTACAAATAATACAAAATGCTTTTGGCATATATAAAGGAGGTCAGTAGTCTTTTAGAGGATGGCACAACCCAGAGCACAATCAAATCCTATAAGTGAAATTTTTCTTGCAATATTTGTAATCGTTTTGATTTTAATATTGCTTATTGAAATGCCCAACTGGGTTATAAATTTTTCTATAAGTTTAAATATTACGCTCGGAATAGTACTTTTGATGATTTCTCTGTATGTCCAAAAACCTCTTGAGTTAGCATCTTTCCCCTCTATTATTTTGATTGGTACAATGTTTAGGCTTGTTCTATCAATTGCTTCAACCAGGTTAATTTTGGCAAAAGGAGATGCGGGAGAAGTAATTCATGCTTTTGGAACATTTGTTACGGGTGGCAATATGGTTGTTGGTGGTGTAATATTTCTTATTATCACCGTCGTACAATTTATGGTTATCACAAAAGGTGCAGAACGTATAGCAGAAGTTGCAGCACGTTTTGCATTGGATGCCATGCCGGGTAAACAGATGACTATTGATGCCGATTTTAATGCAGGGCTAATATCTCCTGAAGAAGCGGTAAGAAGGCGTGAGGATTTGCAAAGAGAATCGTCCTTGTTTGGTTCAATGGACGGTGCTATGAAGTTTGTTAAAGGCGATACTATAGCAGGTATAATTATTACTGTCATTAACATAGTAGGCGGTTTGATTATAGGTATTTTAATGAATGGCATGCCTGCAGCAGATGCAGTTTCTAAATATACGGTTTTAACTATAGGTGATGGTCTGGCAGCACAAGTTCCCTCTTTGTTGATGGCAATTTCTGCAGGTATAGTGATGACACGTTCTACTGCTACAGGCTCGTCTTTGGGTGTAGATTTATCAAGTCAAATACTTTCAAAACCACAGAGTTTATTTTTTGCTTGCGGGTTTTTAATTTTAATTGCAATTACAAGTCCTGTAACCGGTTTACCTTGGTTGCCTTTTTTACTTTTTACTGCAATACTTGCTCTTGCCGGGTTTTCTGTACTTGTTAATGCTGATGTCCAGGCTCAACTTGGGCAGTTAGATGCTGTAAAACAAAATATGCAAGACCTTGTTAATCCTAATAAAATGTACGAAAGACTAGGTGTAGATGTTTTAAGTTTGCAAGTTGGTTCCGGACTTTTAATTATTGCAGACCCTGACCAGGATGGACAGCTTTTGGCAAAGATTGCTGCACTGCGTCAAAGAGTGACTGATGAGCTGGGTTATATTATTCCAAATATTAGAATTATGGATTCATCTGCAATTGCTGATAATGAATATTTAATTTCAATACGCTCTAATACTGTTGCTACAGGCATGGTTTATCCCGGAAAATATATGGTTATTGCTGATCAATGGGAGGCTTTGGGTAAAAAATTGCCAGATAATGCAATTGTAAGTGTAGATCCTACATATCAATCTCAAGCTTATTGGCTTGATCCGCAATTTATAGACAAAAAAGACAAAATTACTGCTGTTGATTCAGTGGATGTTATTGTTACACATTTGCAAGATTGTGTTCGTAAGTATGTTGATGAGGTTATGACAAAAACAGATGTTCTAAAACTTATGGAGCTTGTAAAATCTCAAGACCCTACACTTGTAAATGACCTTGTGCCAACAATTATTTCAACAAGTGATTTAAGAAAAATATTTGTAAATCTTATTCGTGAGAAAGTATCAATCAAGGATATTATTTTTATTTTTGAAAGATTGTGTGACTATGCAAGATTTTCAAAAGAACCTGATATTCTCTCTGAAAGGCTTCGAGCTGCATTAGGCCGACAAATTTGCCTTGCCCATTGCAATAAAGAAAAAGTTTTATACGCTCTGACACTTTCCGGCGAATGGGAAAAAACACTTGATGACAGTTGTCAAAGAACAGAGCTTGGTACGATGTTTTTACTTAATCCTATGCAGGTTCAAGAGCTTATAGAATCAACGGCAAATACCCTTATGCGTGCTCATCAGGCAGTTGGTGTACAACCGGTAATCCTTTGCTCACCCAGAATACGTTTGCCACTTTATCAAATGCTGGAGCGTCATATACCAACAATTGTTGTAATATCATACTCAGAACTTATAACTGACATTAGGGTAGAAGCTATTGATACCATTGGTGAAAGTTCATACGTCTAGGATATTTTTCAAAAAACTTTTTCTGTGGTACTCTGTAATTCCGAACTTTTTTATTGCTTCAATGTGTTCTTTAGTTAGATATCCTTTGTTTTTTCCCCAATTGTAATGAGGATATTTGCGAGATATTTCTTTCATAAAATTATCTCTTTCAACTTTGGCTAAAATACTTGCAGCGGCAATTGATGCAGATTTTGAATCTCCTTTTATAATATTTTTTTGAGGGATTTTTAAATTTTTAATTTTTATGTTTCCGTCAACAAGTACAAGCGGATTTTGTGAGTTTATTTTAGTTAAAACTTCCTCAATGCTTAATTTCATGGCCAAAAGAGAGGCATTTAAAATGTTTATTTCCTCTATTTTCTCAACACTGCAGTGTTTAATTGAAAAAATAGAATTTTGTATAATAAGTGGAAAAAGTTCTTCTCTTTGCTTTTCACTTAATTTTTTTGAGTCGTTTAATTTAGAAAATTTTTCTTGAACATCATAACTGCAAAAACAAACGCATGCCGCCCAAACTCCGCCTGCAGCAGGACCCCTGCCTGCTTCATCCGTTCCTAAAATATGAGAATATGGGTGAATTTCAAGCCCTAAAGGTGTTTTTTGTACAACTGTAAAGTCTTTGTCAAAATTAAAAAGGTTACTGTTAGTTTGGTTTTTCAAGAGTAATTTTTCCAATTTTGCCCTCTCTGAAGTTTGACAGAATAAACTGTGAAGTGCGCCCTATATCAGGATTTGCACCTTTTATAATCCATTTTCTTGCAAGAGCGATATTTTCAAGTGTAATTTCACCCTCCACCTTATAATACTGCCTTAAAAATTCCTCATATCCTGCTTCTTGGATTAACTTTATAAGCTCTCTTGCAACAAATTCCGCTTCATAGGCATTTTCGCCGATAGAATTAACGCAAGCCAATTTAATCGCTTGTTTTTGATCATCTTGAACGGTCGGGATAATCCCGGGTGTATCAAGCAGTTCTATTTTTCTGTTAATCCTGACCCACTGTTGCTGTCTTGTAACACCAGCTTTTGCACCTGTTTTAGTCTTACCTTTTCTAATGAGCTTGTTTATTGTGCTGGACTTTCCGACATTTGGCATGCCAACAACCATTGAGCGGGCTGCACGAGGAAGAAGCCCTTTTTTTACAAGTTCTAACATAATTGGATTTGTTATTTCAATGATTTTATCAATAATCAAATTTATATCTTTTTGATTGTTTAAGTCGGTTACAATAACTGAGGCACAACTTTCTTCCTCAATTTTTTCTGCCCATAAATCATTATATTTAGGATCAGATAAATCAGCCTTATTCAAAAGAATAAGGCGAGATTTATTTCCTATTAAATTTTGTATATTTTTATATGCGCTTGAGTAAGGTATTCTGGCATCAAGAACTTCTATCACAATATCAACGAGGCTTAATTTTTCTTTTAAGTCACGTTGAGCTTTGGCAATGTGCCCGGGAAACCAATGTATGTGTGCCATAAAACCTCTTTATAAGTTTTGAGGATTAACGTCTGTCCATTTTTTCGCGAATACGAGTTGCCTTACCTGAACGTTCTCTTAGATAGTAAAGTTTTGAACGTCTTACATGGCCTTTTCTTAAAACTTGAATTTTTTCAATTCTTGGTGAGTAGATGGCAAAAACTCTTTCTACACCAACACCTTGAAATATTTTTCTGACTGTAATTGTTTTGTTAATTCCTGAGCCATGTTTTTTAATAACCGTACCTTCAAAGGCTTGAGTTCTTTCTTTGTTACCTTCAATAATACGTACAAAAACTTTTACTGTATCGCCAGGGTTAGTTTCTGGCATTTCTCTTTGAGTATATTCTTTTTCTAATTCTTGAATAATCGGATTCATTTTGCACCTTTTCTGACTTATATTCTATGTATCAACGATAATAACTAAAACAAACTTAATATTCAAGCTTTTTTGCAAAGCGGACACATTTTTTGTAAATATTTGTAAAATAATTATTTTTAATTTTCTTTTTGTCGGATAATTCCGAGTAAATGAGAATAAAAATTTTATATGCGTTTTTGGTTTTATTGCTTTGTTTTGCTTTTTTGCATTTAGTACAAAAAAGTTTTACACCATATTATAAAGTTTTAAAGGTTAATAATTTTGGACAAATTTGTATTGATTTAAACTCTGATATGATTTGTGAAGACAGTGAGTATTATAGGCTTAAAGACGTTAAATTATACTTGGAAGATAATAAAGAATTTACGAAAAAATCTAATTTTATTTTAAAAACTTTATTAGAGGGTAAAGAAATAAAATTACTGGAACCGCCATCAATATTTTATAAATTTGCAAGAGTTGAAATTAATGGTACGGATGCTGCAATAATTTTATTAAAAGAAGGGTTTGCACAGCCTCATAACAAAAATGTTCCGACAGATTATTTTTTATACTTTAACAAAAGTAATTTTCTAAAAAATATTTCATTATATGAAAAAACAAATACGGAAAAAATTATAAAAGAAACTGAAATTATCGAAGAAAGAACACCAAATTATATAGATGGCGCAGTTGAGTTATATCTTATAGATCCTAATTTATATTCCTTGCCTTCAAAAAGAGCACGAACAAATCTTGCACAAAGTATAATTTATAATATTGAAAATGCAAAATTATCAATAGATGCAGCTTTGTACGGACTCGAAGGACAAGATGAAATCCTAAAGGCACTTTTAAGAGCAAGAAACAGAGGTGTTAATGTAAGAATTGTTACTGATTTAAATCCTTGTGCAGATGATACATATGCAGACACTTATAAATTAAGAGAGAATTTTAATTTCAAAAATGACAATAGTCCTTTTATAATGCACAATAAATTTTTTATTTTCGATGCTCAAAAGGTTCTGACAACCAGTGCTAATGTATCTTCTACAGGAACAGGAGGATATAACTCAAACACAGGGATTTTGGTTAATTCAAAAGTTGTTGCAAATGTTTATTTAAAAGAATTCGAACAAATGTTTAATGGTTCTTTTCACAAATTGAAAACAAAAAATGAACTTGTAAGTTTTAACTTGGATGCAAAAACTTCAATAAGTATTTATTTTGCGCCAGCATCAGATATTTTATCTCCTGTAATTAACGAAATAAATAACGCAGGGAAAGAAATTCTTGTTAGCGCATTTTACTTAACACATAGAGAAATTATAGCTGCCCTTATTGCTGCAAAAGAGCGTTCTGTTGATGTTACAGTTACAATAGATGCACTCGGAGCACAAAAGTTTAAAGATAGAATTAATATGTTAAAACAAGCTCACATTAAGGTTAAAGCAGAAAATTGGGGAGGCAAAAATCATCAAAAGAATATACTTATTGATAGCTGTACTTTTATAGGCGGAAGTGCAAATTTTTCTAAAAATGCCGTCATAAAAAACGATGAAAATTTATACATTTTAAAAAACTGTTCTATAGGCAGTGTGTATAGAAAATATTATTTTAAACTTTACAATTCAATAGATGAAAAATATCTTTTTAAATATCCTCATGCAGAAGGTTTTGAGTCAGGAAACTCCTGCTATGACGGTATTGACAATGATTTTGATGGTAAAATTGATATGCAAGATGAAAATTGCAAAAAATGATACAAATTTCTTTATAATTTGCACTTGAAGCCTTTTTTGGTTAAAATATTATCAATACAGAATTGGTGAGAGTTTTAAGTAATGGAATTTTTTAGAAAACACAGGAAGATTATAATTTTAATATTAACCGTTATGTTTGCCACATGGATGATAGGCGCAACGGTCTTGTTACCAATTTTGTTCAATTAAAAGCTATGCACTATTTTTATAAAAAAGTTTTGTTATTTGTTTTTGTTTGCACACTGTTTTTGTGTGAATTAACTTGCGCAAATGCACAACAAAGTACTCAAAATACTGCAAAACAAGTAGAACAAAAACGTGCAGTTGCAAAAGAGCAGATACACAAATTAAAATTGTTGGAAAAAATAGAAACCAATAAACTTTATAAAAATCAAAGAAACCTCGAGCGAACAGAACAAACACTTACCGAGAGTAAAGCTCAGTATCAAAGTGCGCAAGATGAACTTGTAAGCCTTGAAAACAAATTACATAAACTTACAAGTGATTACAAGGCTTTGCAAAATGCAACAAATAAAAGAATTATTCAAATTTTTAAAACTAAAAGAAAAAGTTACGTTGAGTTTTTGTTGTCTTCAAGTAATGTAAACAATTTTCTGGATAGATTGTATTTTGAAAATATTGTTATGAAACAGGATAAAGACAATATAAAAAAAATGCAACGACAAACGAGAAAAATTATCGAAGTTAAACATCAAATTGAAATGCAAAAAAGGTATCTTGCAAGTTCAATTAAATCAATAGATAGAGAACAAAAAAATATTCAAGATGCTATAAGTCAAAATGAAAAAATGATATATAAGCTTAAAACCGACAGGGCAACTTGGGAAAAAGCTGAAAGAGATTTGGCTCGTCAAAGTAGAGAGATTGCTGACATGATTAATAAGCAAACCGTTAAATCAGAAAAAAATCAGCAGAAAATTAGCGTTTCAGGTGGATTTATAAGGCCTGTCGGCGGTCCTGTCACTTCTCCCTTTGGTTGGAGAGTTCATCCTATATTTAAAAGAAAGATATTTCACTCTGGTGTAGATTTGGGCATGCCCATGAATTCGTCTGTAAAAGCGGCAAATTCAGGTAAGGTTATTTTTGTCGGTTGGTATGGCGGATATGGAAAAGTTGTAATCATAGACCATGGCAGGATAAATGGTGTGCCTACAACAACATTGTATGCGCATTTAAACAGTTACAGGGTATCTGTGGGTTCAACTGTTGTTAAGGGACAGGTTATAGCCAATGTCGGCACAACAGGTTATTCCACCGGGCCACATTTGCATTTTGAAGTTCGTCAAAATGGTAATCCTACTAATCCTTTTAATTTTATTCCCAGGTAATAGGTTTTTTACATGGTGTAAAAAAAATGTTTTTGGTATAAAATGTCTTTGGTCAGTCTTATAGAGGAAGCTTTTATTAAAGTGTATAGTGCTAAAAGACTTATAATATCTGTTTTTTTACCGGTTGCATTCAGTTATTTTGTTAATGCTGCGCATGCCATTGAAGTTATAAATGCTCCTACAATAGATCCTTCAAAAGTTGAGGAACAAATTATAAGTGATGTTAAAGAAGTTAATATTGGTGGTGGTGTTAATCAAGATTATTATGACGGTCCGGGCATGGAAATTCCTAATTTATTAGACGTTATAAAGGAAAAAAAACAAAAACAATCAAATACTGATGGAGTTGTAAATTCTGATAAAAATTTAGGAAATGAAGCCGGTTCAAAACAGAAGTTAACCCTTGATGCTGATGAAATGGAGTATTTTGAGGATAGAAATGAGATAGAAGCAAGGGGTAATGTAATCATAAGAACATACCCGGAAAATACTACTTTAAGCGCAGATAAAGCAATATATAATAAAGATACAAATATCATTCGCCTGTTTGATAATGTCGTCCTTAACAAAGATAATTCAAATTTAAAGGGTGACTTTATGAGCATAAATTTAAACGAAGAAAATGTGCTTATGAATGAGCCTGGGGGAACGGTTGGCACAATGGTAATAAGAGCTCAAGAGGGTTACGCCTATGCAAATGAAATTCAAATGCTAAACGGTGATGCTAAGCTTGCAAAGGAAATTAATTTGACATTACAGTCTAAAGGTTTTGGTTATTTGGACTCTGAAATTGTGCAAACTGAACTTGCAACATCTGATTTAAAGAAAAAAAGAAGTGAACCTTTAAAGATAAAAACTAAAGAAATAATCATAGAAAGTAAAAGAGATCATGATACAATAACCTTTAAAAATGCAGATATATATTATAAAAAGTTTAAGCTTGCTACAGCTTCCAGTGCAGAAATATTAACAGATAAAAATCATGCATATATAGAAACAAACCTGCCTGAAATTGGTATGATTAGAGATTTTGGGACATATTTTGGATGGGGCTATGCAACAGAGGTCCCTTTTGGTGGAACTCTTAAGATTATGCCGGCATTAGTTTACGATTCAGGTGTCGGTATTGGTGCTATAGCAAGGTACAGGTCAAAGAGAAATTTTATTGAAGCTGCTTATGCAACATCAAGTGAAAATTTTATAGTTCGCGGAAAATATGAATTTAATAAAAATCTTTATATTGATTATGGTCGTCATGCATATTTTGATGAGTGGTTTTACGGTAGAAGGCAGCCTGGTTATATAGCACAGTTGGTATATGATAAATCATACAATATTAAAGATTTAGGTGCTACTTTTCAACAAAGATTTTCAGGCGGTTATGTTACGGATTATGGGGTAAACGAAAAAGACAGCAGATATGGTACTGCACGTTTGAGATGGCAAGGGCAATTACAAAAGACAGTTTTTGAAAAAAGAAATGACGAGCAGGACATGTTTATAAGAGGTATGCTTTATACTCAGGCAGGTGCGACTCTCTATGGTACGGGTGATGTGACAGGAATTGTCAGGTTCGGTCCTTCAATACATACAAGAGTCAAAAATTGGGGTTCACGTATAAGTTACGGTATGGCAGGTATACATGGGGTAAGTCCTTTGTTATTTGACCAATATGTTTATGGTAAACAATTTATTACAATTGATGAAAATATAAGACTTGGTAAATATCTTGCTGTTGGGTACCAGGGAACAATTTCTATTTTGAAGGATAATCCGGATAAAGATTTATTAACTGAAAACAAGTTTTATGTTGTGGCAGGTCCGGAAGATGTAAAAGTGGCATTTTCTTATGATACATATCGCGAAAGGATGTTATTTGATGTATTGTTTATGCTTGGTAAAGACAACTCTAAAATTCAGTATGATAAATTAACAATAAAAAATCCCGATAAAGCAGGTAAAAAAACAAGCCCATTTGAGAATCTTAAGTATTATAGGGTAAAAGTTCCTGACAGTATTTAATTTTTTAAATATTCGCTGAATTTTTTATCTACATCAAAATAATATCCACAGTTTTCAAGTGTTGTGCCACCCATTTGTATAAAAGAAGGGTTAATAGAAGGGTAATCTCTGCAAAAAAAAGATCTAAAAAAATATTTTGAACATTGCCCGTTTTCTTTTAATGCCTTGCACCTGAAAAGTAATGCTCCATATTGTTCGTTATTTTTATCAACATCATTAACTTTCCCATTTATAGTAAAGTCATATAATCTTTTGTTTTTTTTACAAAGTTCTAAGAAATCTTCTGCTGATTTTATATACCCGTTTTCATCAGAAAATAAAATAGTGGAGCAACACTGTCCGCATTTTTTACACTTGCCTTTAACCACATATTTAGATGAAAAAAATTTGTTTTTTATATGCTGTATTATATCTTCAAAAAAAATGTTAATTTGCATATACTCTAAAAATTCCTGTTGCAATAGGTTTACTTAAATTTTTTAAATTAAAAGCTTGTAATACAAAAATTCCATCTTCTCTTATTATAAAATAATCACTGTAATAATTTTCACCATTTAACCTTACTGTTTTATTGCGATAATTAGTATAACCTCCAAATTCTGTTTCATTATCTTTTTTAGTTAATGAAATTTTTACCATATCATCCTCGAAACCTTTTGGAGAAATTAGTGCGTAATAAATTGGTTGCTCTGTTTTGAAATTGTATTCTATTTGATTTTTGTTTAATCCGTTTCTTGGATTTTGTTCACTAAAAATAATAAAAGGACTGTTTGAGCAACCGCAAAGAATAAAGATTTGAATAAAAGCAAATAAAATTAAAGTTATTTTTTTCATTTAACCAATTCTTTATATAGTCGTTCTACTTTTTCTTGCGCTTTTATTTTCGAGTCTTCGTCGGGGGCATATTCTGTATATTTTTCGTAATTATAAATAGCATCTTTGGGTTGATTCATAACCTCATAACAAGAGCCTAGACCCCAGTATGCATAAGCAAAGTCTGGTTTTAACTCTATTGCCTTTGAAAAATTTGCAGCTGCTTCATTATATTCTTCATTTTCATAATTAATTAGACCTATGTTGAAATAGGCATTTTCATTTACAGGGTTAATGTCGAGTGTTTTTATATAATACTCCATTGCTTTTGTGTTTTCATTTGAATATTTATAGCAATTGCCTATTTTGATAGTTATTGAATCATCATCATTGGAGAGCTCAAGAGCTTTTTTGTATTGCTCTATGGCATTTTCTAATTTTTTTTGTTTTAAATAGTTATCACCTGATAAAATGTATGCTTCACAAGATTTATTATCCAACTCTATTGCTTTTGAAAAGGCTCCTTGTGCCTGTTCCAAGTCATTTAGGTGTTCTAGTGATTCACCATAGCTCATAAATAAGTCAGGATTTTCAGGTTCAATTTGAATTGCTTTCTCATAATTTTCGACGGCTAAATCTTTAACACCCATATCCTCATAAGTTTTTGCCAGACCTTTATATGCATTTGTGTTATCAGGGTTTATGGCAAGAGCTTTTGCATATGTTTCTTTTGCACTTTTGAAATCTTTTTTTGTATTAAAGTAATTTGCCCATGCGATGTAATTTGCTGCAAGTGCTCCTTGAATATTTGTATATTCAAGATTGTATTTTGCTAGGTTTTCCACAGGTTCTTTTAAAAGTGAGGTATATATTGTTTCGGCTTTTTTAAATTCTTTTGCCCCTTGTAATGCCAAAGCTTTATTAAAAAGTGCTTGCAGATTATTTTTATTGCGAGTCAATATTTGATTGTATATAATTATTGCTTTTGAATATTCTTTATTTTCGTAGTAACTTTTTCCAAGTTCATTTTTCATATCAGCATTTGTTACATCGAGTTTTACACCCTTTTGCAATATTGCAATAGCCTCTTTTGGTTTTTGTGTGCCTTTGTATAATATACCAAGATTTAAATATGCATTTGTATCATTGGGATATTTTTTAAGATAGTCGTTGTATGCAACAATTGCCTCATCGTATTTTCCCATTTTAGTTAAAAGTGCTGCGTAATCAAATTTTAAAGAAGTAAGGTTTGGTTCCAGTTCAAAAGCTTTTTTAAAATTAGCATAAGCATTTTCCTGTTCATTCAGGTAAGATTGCACAATGGCCAAATTTCCATATGAAGTGTAATCAGATGGATTTATTTTGACTGCTTTATCAAAGGCTTCTTTTGCTTCGTTATATTTTTTATCTCTTAAAAGAGCCAGCCCGTAACTTCCCCATTCTTTAAAGTCTGACGAATTTTCTTTTATTACGTTATTAAATGTTTCAATTGAATTTTTGTAGTCTTTGCTATCCAGATAGCAAGTCGCAAGATTTGTAGAGGCTTGAGTGTTGTCTGGATAGTGTGAAAGAAAAATTTTGTAATCTTTTATTGCATTTGGGTAATCTTTTAATATATATTCGACATTTGCAATGTTTAGATAATTGTATTTATAATCAGGCATAAGGGATAGAGCTTCTTTGTAAGAGTATAAAGCATTTTCATAGTCATTTTTTTGCTCCAAAAGATTGCCTATGCTAATGTACAAAAAACCATCGTCAGGTTTAATGCGTAATGTTTTTTGATACACGCTTAATGCTTTATCGTAATCTCCTGTCTGAGAATATAATCCTGCAAGTTTTGTGTTGAGTGTAATATCCTCTGGAGAAGTAGCAAGTGCTTTTTGTATAAGATCTATAGCATCTTTTAATCTGTTTTGTGATTCAAATTTTTGTGCGCTTTTATAAAGTTTAATTGACTCTTTTGTCATTGCGCAAAAGCCACTGCTACTGCTCAATGTAAGAGCCAAAACAAGCGCTATTGCCGTAGTTTTTGTTAATTTCTTATCCATAAGAGTATTATCTTATGATTTTATTTAAAAATCAACTGTGTATTATAATATCATGGCAAGTATCATAAGAATCAAAGTTCCTATTTGCAAACCTGTTGAAGTAAACTTTTGAGCTTTATTCATGTCATAGTATTTTGCGGTTTTTTTGGCACTTGCAGCAGCTTGCAGTCTTTGCATGCGTAAAATATCGTCGTCAGTAGAAAAATCCCTTTGGAAAATTTTTCTTTCAAGTCTATTTAATCTTAAACCAACAGGGTCTTGTGAAAAAGTTTTCCCGAAAAGAGAATTTTCAAGTCCTGCAATTTGTATGCTCATATCTGAATTGTATGAGTCATATTCATCGTAGTTGTTGTATGTATTTGCAGGATTGCGGTAATTTTGAAAAGTATTTTCTTGTGTATAGACAGTTTTTGGCGTTGTGTCTATATTTAGGTATCCTTTTAATTTGTCTGTTCTTGATGCAAGATCACCTTCTTGAGTTGAGCCAAAAATCTTTTTTTCTAATCTTTCAAGTCGTTTATATATATTTTCTTTATCGTATACTTTTGAAAATAATTTTAACTCTAACTGGTCAATTTGAGGATAACTTACACCTTGCACTTCTTCTTGCATAAGTTCTCCTGCAGTACTTTGTGCTTCTTTTTGTGATTCTATGCCAAGTGCTCGATTAATTTTTTCAATTCTTTTTTCTATTGTTTCATTTGCATTTGTTTGACCAAAAACATTTGTTTCTATTCTGCTTAAACGTTCACTGTCTGTATCCTTTCCGTAGTCAAAGCCCCACAAATCGTTTTCTATTTTAGACAGATGATTTGCAATAGGTAGCATGGGAGCTGCTTTTGCAGATATAGAATAATTGCAAAATGCAATAAATAAAACAGTTATTAAAATATTAGAAGCTAGTTTTTTCATATTTACTATTATATCAACCTTGATTTAAAATTTTATAGTCATTTATTACTAAAATTTATATTACCTTAAAGTTTAATAAAGATTAAACTTTTGTGTTTGCATGTTTTTCAACAAGTTCATTTGTCAGATTGCAGAGTATATTTTGATATTTTTCACAACAATCTTTTGTTTTTGCTTCAAATCTTAAGGTGAAAACAGGTTCCGTGTTACTTTGTCTGATAAGTGCGAAACCATCATCGAAAATAATTCTTAAACCGTCAATTGTGATAATTTCTTTTATTTTTGAATTAAAAAGTTCATCAGATATTTTGCCTTTTAATTCTTCTAAAACTGCTTTTTTATATTCATTTGGGCATTTTAACCTTGCTTCTTGCGAGAGATAAACTTTGTCAAAAGGTGCAATTAGTTCTTTTAAATCAAAATTGGGCTTTAACTTTTTATTTTTAGCCACTATTTCTATTAGTCTGCAGCCTGCATAAATTGCATCATCATATCCGAAATATTTGTCTTTAAAAAATATATGTCCACTCATTTCTCCAGCCAATAGTGCGCCTGTTTCTTTCATTTTTGATTTTATATACCCATGACCTGTTTTATGCATTATTGCATTTCCGCCGTTTTCGTTTATTGTGTCATACAGTACTTGCGAACATTTTACCTCGCTTACAATTGTTGGTTTTTCACCTCTTAACTTTAATTCATTAATTAAATCAAGAGCGTAAATTAAGAGCAACTTGTCTCCTGAAATTGTTTTACCATCAGAGCTTACAACACCTATTCTGTCTGAATCACCATCAAAAGCTATACCGAAATCAGCTTTATTTTCTATAACTGCTTTTTTAATTGCATCAAGTGTTTTTTCATCAGATGGGTTCGGGTGATGGTTTGGGAAATTGCCATCAGGTTTTGAAAACAGTTCTATGACTTCACATCCAAGTTCTCGATATAATTCAGGTGCTACAAGTCCGCCTGTTGCATTTGCGGAATCTACAACAATTTTAATGCCTGCTCCTATTTTATCAAACATATTTGAAATTTTATCAATATAGTTTGCAATAATGTTGTATTCTTTATTAAATCCACATCTTAACGTTCTGTATGTCTTTTCTTTTGCATCTTCAAAGGCTTTTTCACTATATAGTTTTACTTCTTTGATTTGTTCTTCGTTTAGTGAGGCTTTATTAAAAGTCATCTTGAGTCCGTTGTATTCGCTCGGATTATGTGAAGCTGTTATAATTAGTGCACCATTAACTGTTTTGTCTTCAGTTATTTCTTTGTCTATTTTTGCAAATTCACTGAAATAGCCTAAAGGGGTAGGTGCAAGACCTAAATCCAAAACATTGGCGCCCTGGGATAAAAGTCCTTGTATTAAAGAATCTTTTAGTTCTTTTGAGTGTACTCTTGCATCCATACAAACACAAAAAAGTAAATCTTGCGCAATTTTATTTTCTTTGTCTGTTTTTGTAAGTTGTTCTTTTACCCAATTAACGTAACCTTTTGCTACATAAAAAAACAATTGAGAGTTGACTTCACAAGGAAAAATCCCTCTTATGTCATTTTTACCAAAAGCTTTTGTGTTTAGCGAATCCTGCATTTTAAGTGCTCCTGTTGTCGTCCCCTTTAAAAGTATTATATTACAAAAATTTTCTTGTAGCATTTTAAAGATAATATTGTATAATTAAAATTATGGAAGATGAAATTAAGCTTACTCATGATCAGTTTTTAAACCTGGTAAAACTCTCAGGGATTGATGTGAGTCCAGAGATCGATAGTTCTCAGACAGTTTCTCGTGCTCTTATAGCACTGGAGAGAAAGTTAAACTTTTTTAATTATCCGTTAAGTTTTTTTACTGCGGAAAGCATTAATGTCCTTATCGTTGATGATATGGAATTGTCAATTTATCAATTAACTTCAATGCTTAAAAAAATAGGTATAAATGTTTATGTTGCAAGAAACAAAGAAGAAGCTTTAACCGAACTCAAAAAGAAAAAGATAGATTATTTAATAATAGACTTATTTTTACCCGATGCAAAAGATGGTTTTGAACTTATAGCTGAAGCAAATAAAATTAAAAACGAAGAAGAAAAAGACTTCAAACTTATAGTTATCTCAGGTACTGACGACACAAAAATGATTCAAGAGTGCTATAAGTGTGGTGTTGATGAGTTTATACCAAAACAACCGCAGTGGCATGAAGGTATTTTGAAATTTATTTCAAATTCGACAAATAAAGTGGTTAACGAAGAATTTCAAAAGTATTATATTAATGACACCATTTGTGTTATGACTATTTACAAAATCAATAATGAAAAGTATATTGATAAAATACTAAAAGAAGCTACTACAAATGTTTTGACAGGTAAGCCAAATATTATATTCAACCTTGAACACATTAAAATATTTTCAGACAGTTATGCTAGTATTTTTGCCGATGTTTATAAAGCAACATCACAAAAGGATGGTTTGTTTATATTGGTAAAACCTTGTGAAGATGTGAAAAAAGCACTTAATTTTGTGTTCTTGAATAACATAATTCACACATTTGACTCAATAGAGGAAGCTGTTGAATTTGTTGATCTTAATGAATTTATGAAGTAAATAAAATTTATTCGGATTTTATTTCTCTTATGCTTGCAATGTCAGGATCCAGCAATCTTTTTCCGACTTGTTCAAAATTTATTTGCAGAAGTGACCTGTTGGCATAGTTAATAACTTTTACTACTTCTCCAACTCCATATTTGTCATGTTCAATTTTGTCACCTGCTTTAAATTCTGCTTTATCTTTATTTTCAATTTTGTTTTTAAAAATTGGTAATTCATTTTCGTTTTTATTGTCCATACTGTCTTTTATTTTTTCTAAATCAATTACGACATTTTCATCAATAATAAGTTTACCTTTAGTGTTTTCAGGTCTTTTAAGCTTTAAATTCCCTTCTTGTTTGCCTATTACTTCATTAAATGTATTTTCAATTGACTGGGTTGCAAGAGCCTCCAAGGAAAATGAGTCATCAGTGTTTTCTTGCATACTTTCTTCTGATTCCTCTAGTATATTTTGAAATTTCTCCTGGGCTTCTTCTGTTTCACTGCTGATGGTTTTAACTTCCTCTACTTGTTCTTCTCCAGAGGATTGCTGAGGTAATTCTTGAGCAATTTCGCCTGTTTGTTCAACAATTTCTGTTGAATCATCAACTTCCTCTACTTGTTCTTCTCCAGAGGATTGCTGAGGTAATTCTTGAGCAATTTCGTCTATAATTACGCTTTCTGGTTCTATTTGCAACGTCTGCTTAATGGTTTCTATTTCTTCTTCCTGGTGGATTACTTGTCCTTCAAGAATATGTTCAAATTCATCATTTGTATTGTTTTCTATATTTTCTGTTTGTTCAACAATTTCTGTTGAATCATCAACTTCCTCTACTTGTTCTTCTCCAGAGGATTGCTGAGGTAATTCTTGAGCAATTTCGTCTTGATGTATTTCATTTTCTTCAATTAAATCCTCTGATGTGTCATTTTGTATTAAATGTTCATTTTCGTCTGTTTTGTTATCAGTGTAATGTTGTTCAACATTACATTCATCAGACTTTTTTATAAGGGTTTTTTCTTCCTCCGTTTTTTCTTCGGGTGTTACTTGCTCAAAAAAATCAAGTTCCTCTTCTGTTGGTATTTGATCTTGTGCAGAAATTTCATAATCATTTTCGTTAAAATTTCGATTTTTAAACTTTTCTTTTAAATTAATTTCTTTTGATTGGTTTTCATTTAAATTAAGATTGATTATCTTTTGTGTTTTTGAATTTGAATCTTGTATATTTACAAATTTATTATTCTTAATTGTAAAAATGAAATTTTCAGTGTTTTGCCCGAATAAAATACACTCATCTTGTGCGATTGAGGCAAGCTCAAAATTTGCTGCACCAAAATCTCGTTTCGGGTTAAGTGTGGGTAAAAGTATGTAGTTATTTGCCCTTTCAATTATATGAGGCATTTTTGGATAAGTATATGAAATACTTGGTACAAAGAATATATCAGGATTTTTGTCATAGATAAAATTAATTAAATCAGTATCGGAATTTGTTTCATTGAGTCTTATAAAAACAAAAGCATTTTTTATATTTCTTATTGCAAATTCACAAAATTCCTTGTGCCAAGAGGTTTTTAGTTCTGAAAAATCAATAATTGTTATTTCATTTTTTTCAACAGATTTTTTTATACCTTCAAAATCTTTTTTACGATTAGCAAAGATATTCTTTTTTTGATATGCATTTAATTTATTTAGCAGAACAGTAAGTTCAATAATTGGTGTTGCTTTATATTGAATTTCAATAACTTCTAAAAATTTGTTAAATGGTATAAAACCCTCGGGAATATTTTTTGCGAAAGTTTGAATTTCGTTAAAGATTTCACGGCAAATAGCTTGTGTCTCAAGCGATGCTGTTGATAAACCTTTTCCCCATATGTAATTTATAGTATTAAAATCAAGCGGTAGCATTACATCTTTAGTTAAGATTAACCTTTTTGCATTTTGAATTTCTAGTGTTCCGCTAAAATCAAAAATAACACTGTGCTTGTTGTATCTGGAAAGAACTGAGGCTAATTGTAAATTAATGTTGTTTGAGTTTTCCAGTTTATCAGCAAAAATTACCGGATGATTTTTAATAAAATCAAGATTGATGTCAAATGTTTCACCGCTTTGATAGTCTAATCCAATGCTTAAAGCTTCTTTGCCTTCATTTATGAAAGTTAAAATTTCGTCACGTTTAATTTTTTTTATTTCACATTCTTTAGAAGGAGTAAAATGGTCATAACCAAATACTTCGCCTTTGTCGTTTACTTTGAAAAATAATTTAACCCTTGCAACATTTTGCGAAGCATCATATTTATCGTCATAAATTTCAATAATTTGTGCAAGATACTTGTTATCAGCTTCTTGTACCAATAGAAAATCAAGAAGCTTAAAGTCCTCATCAATGGGGCTAAAGAGGATTCTTATTGTATCATTTATTGTTTGAATAACCTGCATCTGCTTTCTCTACTTAAAAACTGTTTCAATTAATTATAACAAATTAACTTTTATTGTAAAATTATAATATGAAAAGCTCTTTTTTTTCAATCGTCATAACTGCGTATAATAGTGAAAAATACATCAAACAATGTATTTTTAGTGTATTAAACCAAAACTTTAGGGAATACGAACTAATTATAGTTGATGACGGTTCGAATGACAATACTTTAAAAATTTTAAAAAATATACATGATAATAGAATAAATATTATTCATCTTCCCCAAAATACAGGCGTTTCAAATGCAAGAAATACGGCTCTTATGGATTGCAGCGGAAGGTATATTTTCTTTTTAGATGCAGATGATTATATAAAAGATGGTTTTTTAAAAGAAGCATACGAAGAACTTATGCGTACAGATGCTGATGTTTTGTTTTGTCCTTATTTTGTTTTTTGGGAAAACAAAAGAAAATTTAAATATGCAAATCCATGTTATAGATTAAACAGTATTAAAAAACTTCCAAAACCTTTTACAAAAAAAGATGCAAAAAAAATACTTTATGAAGCTAACTATGAATTGTGTACAAAATTTTACAAAAAAGATTTTTTAATTAATAACGATATAACTTTTGAAATTTTGCCATTTGGTGAAGATTTACCATTTTATTGGGAAGTTTTGAGCAAAGCTCAAAATTTTTCATATATAAAAAAACAATATTATTGTTATCGTAAAGGGCATAAAAAGCTTAATATACCTTTTATTGTTAAATATTTGCCCCTCGCTGTTGTACATTCAAAAAAATACAATTTAACGGTTGAGGATATATTTTATGACAAAATTTCAAAAATGCTAAATTATTGGATTGTTAAAACGGATTTTAATTCCGAATTGTATGAATTTGCAAGACATTTTTGCCCTCCTAATAAGATTTTAAATATAAATTCACTAATTGTGCGACTTAAAAGCAGAATAAATCTTTTCTTGTTTGGCAAAATATAAATTTTGCTTGACAGTTTGCCTTGTCCTTAATAATATTGTACATGTTAACAAAATGCCGATGTGGCTCAATGGTAGAGCAACGGTTTTGTAAACCGTAGGTTGGGGGTTCGATTCCCTCCATCGGCAGATTTTCTACAATTGCACTTTTAAATTATCATAATAATGTCATGCCCTCAGGGGTATCTTGCCCTTGTGGCGCAGGGGTAGCGCACTCCCTTGGTAAGGGAGAGGCCACGAGTTCAAATCTCGTCA
>CALUXW010000022.1 GCA_944324865.1 Candidatus Gastranaerophilales bacterium
TTCTGAAATTAACTTTTCTTGCTTAATATTTAGATTATTTAGTTCTATAACTTCAGTTTTTGTGGAATTAAACTCATTATAGTATTCTTGAATATATTTAACTTGTAAATCTTTCTCAATAGTACTTAATTTAATTTTATATGTTTTACCGCCTCGAATATTTTCTGTTTTATATTCATATTTATTTTGGTTTAAAGAAAGTCTGACAGCTCTTTTTGTGATGTTTTTCAATTTCGCAAGCGTTTCAACATCTATCCATGTATCTTTTATATCTGTATTATTTTATCTATCATATAATTCCTTATACAATTAAAGCTACTGTATATTAGATTTCCTATTCTTAAATTGGAAGTGCTTTAGAGGGAAATGTGTTGTTTTGTATCCAAATATATTCAATTATTAAGCAGAATTTTATTAAAACACTGCTAAAACAGCTTTAAAACATTAATAAAACAATAATTATTCAGCTTATAGAGTGAAAATTTGAAAATATTTCTCAGGGTTTCTTCCACCTTAATTAAATATATTCAAACAGATATTTTTTACACTTAGTTTTAGAAAAGTTGATTTTATTTTGAGAATAAAATATTGATTTATTCTGCTCAAATATAATGGGGAAATATTTTCCGCCTGTAAAATTCACTTCCGACTAAAAAATAAAATTTTATTTCAATTACCTGAAAATGTAAATTAATAATAAAAAGCAAGCAAAAATTAAAACACCTAAAAACTAATAATTTAGGCATTTTGAACTATTTATAACAAAAAATCGGCTTAATCAATTGGCGATTAATATGAATTACTCAATTTTGTCTGCCCCTATAATTCAAACACCATCGCATTATTTAGGTATATCAAGTGTTTTAAGGAAAAAAGCGTGTATTTTATGACCCTATAATTGGACATTTTGGGCTTTTCAATTACCTATTTCTCATTTTGAAGGAAGTGCCTTGAATGCCCAATATATTGATACTTTCAGGGTTTTTAATTGGTGAAATTTTAGAATTAAACTACATGAAAAGTTATAACAGAAATAGGAATTTTAATATGAAAAAAGTTTTTGTAAAAACTAATAACGTAAAGCGGTTTGTAAATTATCAAACTAAGCGTACACAATAATCAAACCAGGTGCTCTCCTATAATAAATTTTAATATTTCTTAATAACATTAAAAAATATTAAGATAAGATTAACTTGCTGTATAAAGCTTTTGGGCAAAAAAGCAAAAAAAATCACTACTGATAAATTCAAGCCAAAAGAAAAAAAAATCGATAAATAAAACATAGATAACAATAAAACAGAAGGGGTATACAATGTCATCAGTTAACAGTGATTATTTATCAAATAAAATAAACTCAAGCAATCTTGACTTATCAAATACTGAAAAAACACTGGAAAGCACCAAAGACGGACTATTTGAATTAAGTTCAATTACATCTGGGGGCGATAGTTTTATAAGCACAACAAAAGAAGCCGATATTTCAGCCCTTACGGGTGAAACATCAGCTTCAAGCTCTGAAGATGACATTGATAAACAAATTGAACAGTATGAAGCACAAATTGAAAAGCTTGAACAACAAATACAAGAATACGAAACACAAATACAAAATTTAAATACAAGACTAGAAGCCGAAAAAGCAAATCTAGCTCAAATAAATCAAAATTTAACAACATCTCAAAGCGAACTTGATGAACTTCAAACAGAATACAATGCGAAAGAAGAGCAATATGCTGAAATAAATGCTGCAATAGAAAAGGCAACAAGTAATGCTGAAACACAGGCGGCACAGAAACAACAAACAGCAATATATGAAGCTATGGCAAATTACAATGAAGAAGAAGACGGGGATTACAATACCTACATGCAAGAAGCACTAAAAGGAGTAATGAGTGATTCATCAATAAGCACACTTATCGCAAACCTATCTTCAGAATCAACATCCTTAGCATCTGAGCTTGGGGATTTAAAAATGAATATATCATCAAAAACATCTCAGGTGCAAAGTTTCCAAACCCAAGCTACATCATCTCAAGCAAACGTAACTGCACTCGAAGGTCAAATAAATAATGTAGAAACTTTTAAAACAACTTCTGAACTAGAAAAAACTCAAACACAAGATAAAATCACAAATGTACTCATGTCGCAACTTTCAGAAGGAGAAAAATGTCTTATTAAACAGCACAATATTGATTTGACGGAAAAAATGAGTGATGGGTCTGCAAGATATATTTTTGCTAAAGCAGAAGATGGAAAATATCACGTATATGATATGGTACCAACTGACGGATATTACAAATCATTGGCAAGAAAATATTTAGGCTACAGTGATGAAAGCTACAATATTATCCCTTGTGGTAGTGGCGAAATGTTTGTAGATCAATACAATGAAATTACCGATGGTACTAGTGGCAAAAAAGTTTACTACATGAATGAATGCGGCGAAATTGGTACCAAGCAAGCTTGTTATCAAACATGTTCTCCACTATCATTTGACTTAAACGGTGACGGAGTTAAAACATCGGATAAACTTATTAAATATGATATTGATGGCGATGGAAAACTAGACACAATAAATGACTCAGCAGATGCAATACTCGTATTTGATGCAGACGGGGATGGCATATCTGGCGAAGACGGTTCGGAATGCTTTGGCAACAACACCGATCTTGACGGTGATGGTATAGCTGACGGATACAAAGATGGTTTTGAAGCACTTAAAGCGCTTGCAGATAAAGAAGGTCTGATTAATGGTAAAGACGACTATACATTAGATATTAATGATTTAAAAATACTTGAAGAAAAATATGGATTACAGATAAAAACTGACGGGTATAATTCTGAAGGTAAATCACTTTTTGATGCCGGAATATCGGAAATTAACCTTGCACAAACAGATGAAACAACTCTAAATAAAAACTATGACGGACAATATAACGACCTTATGACGCAAGAAGGTGCAACTTTTGTTGTCAATGGTGAAGAAAGAGAATACGCTGATATATGGCATGCAAAGAAAGATGAATAATTCTTAAAGATTAACTAAAAAGGCAGCATCAGAACTTCTCATACCTTCTAAATCTAGAGTAACATAGCTTATATTTAAAGATTTAATCTCTTTAACTATAACATCTCTGATGCCAATAAATTTATTAATTTCATCAACAGGCACTTCTATTCTTGCCATATTATTATGCATACGGAATCTGCATGTTCTAAAACCGTGAGATTGTATAATTTTTTCAGCCAATTTTACAATATTAAGGTCATTCTCACAAAGTGGTGTATTATAAGGGAATCTAGTTGCATAGCAGGAATTTGAAGAAACATCAAAATTTTTAATACTATTTATTTTTGCAAATTCACGAATTTCTTTTTTTGTTATATTAAAAAGTGCAAGAGGAGATTTTATATTAAGTTCTTTTAGCGCAAAAATACCTGGGCGATAAGTATCAAGATCATCCGCATTGGTACCATCCATAATGTACATATCTCTTGCAAAAGATTTTATCTTTAAAAAAAATTCTCTTTTGCAATAATAACATCTGTCTGTTGGATTATTTTTAATATTATCATTATCTAGTGGGTGATACTCTAAAACATTTTGTTTTACACCATAAAATTTGCAAAAATCAATCGCCCTTATTATTTCATCATCATCTTGAAAAACGGATTTAAATGTTACTGCAACAACATTGAAATCTTTACACAGAAATAAAAGCGCACTGCTGTCTATACCCCCAGAGTAAGCCAAACACAAACCCTGCTTACTATATTTAGCTAAAAAATTCTTTAAATCGTTAAATTTTTGCATTACCAGTATTTTTCACTATTTGCAACATAAATAAACAAATAAAATACATCAAAACTGCAACAAGTAAGACCCCTGTTAAATTAGCAAATGCACCAGGTATATTAGACAAAAAAGCACATTTATTTTGAATCGTGACACACATTAAGGTTATTTTGTTTTGCAGATCAGCGATGAATGAATCATTTATATTTAACAATGCCCATTCTAAACCATCAGGTTTTTTTGAAGCATAACCGGAAATCAGTCCCGCTAAAATAACCGAAAGTATCATACACAAAACAGTCATTTTTTTTGAGCTTATTCTTTTTGCAACATAATAAATTACGCAACTTAAAATACCTTCTAAAACACCTATTGGCATATGTATTATTTGCATTAATGTACAAAACTTTGCAATTGAATTTAACTCTATGGTTCCTGATAAAAAACTCTCAAGTACAACCAAAAAAGACCCCAGCTGAAGTGCTACTATACAAGAAATAAGTATTGCAAAGATATTATTATTTAATGGTTTATAAATAAACGGGTAAACAATAAACATGCTATTGCACCCATATTTACAATATTACATCCCAATGCCAACACTCCTCCATCAGCAAAGAAAAGTGATTGCACCAAAAGTATTGCACAAATCGAAAGGAAAGCAATAAATGGACCGAGTAAAATTGATAGCAAAACTCAACCAATAAAATGTCCGCTTGAACCGGTTTGTGGTATTGAAAAATTTATCATCTGCATAGCAAATACAAGGCATGTAAGAGAAATAACATAAAAAATTTTATCAGCACTAAATTCATCCTTTGCCTTTTTAAAAGAATAAAATATGCCAAATCCTGCAAGTCCAAGCATTGGAACTGCACTAAGCGGACAAATAATCCCGTTTCCTAAATGCACGCATTCTCTTTTATTTTCATTATTAGCAAGACAGGGTTTTTATAAGGTCTTTTACCATGTCCGTATCCTATTTTATCAATAATAATTTCATCAGGCAATTTTTTTCCGCTATATAACGATGCAACAATAGCAGCACCTGTGGGAGTAATCATTTCACCCTGATTAGAAGTTATTTTTATCGGAATTTGATATTTAGAAACTATTTCGCACACAGCAGGCACAGGAACAGGTAATTCACCATGCTGGCAACTAACACATCCTTGTCCCTCAATAATTGTTGAAAAATAAACATTTTTTGGCGACAAACTATCATAAAGCACAGCAAAACTAACAATGTCGACTATCGAATCAATCGCTCCTATTTCATGAAAATGTATTTGGGTTATATCCTTATTATGTACGGAACTTTCTGCCTGAGCGACTATTTTAAATATTTTTTTTGCCAAGTTCTTTGCATTTTTAGAAATATCGGCTTTATCGATAATCATATTTATATCATTAAGATTTCTATGTAAATGATGATGCTTGTGCTCTGAAATAACAACCTCAAAATCAGTAGTAGAAATTGAATTTACCATTTGATTTGTAATTTTGTACTTAAATTCTTTTTCGAGGTTTAAAGACAAAAGAGCAGCATCCAAAACATCCTTACTTGCACCCAAATCTAATAAAGCCCCAACTGACATATCTCCACTAATTCCCGAAGTACACTCAAAATATAAATCCATCCTATCCTTTCCTTTCAATTAACCTGTTGATTTGACTGGCACAGTATCCCACATTGTACCCATTATCTATATTTACAACACACATGCCTTCGGCACAAGAATTAAGCATGCTTAATAGTGCGCAAATACCATTAAATCCTGTTCCATAACCAATTGAAACAGGTAATGCAATTACGGGATATCAACAAGACCGGCAATTACTGATGGTAGAGCACCTTCCATGCCTGCAACCGCAACAATAACATTTGATTTTTTTATATCCTCTATTTTATCAAACAGTCTATGTATTCCCGCCACTCCGATATCATAATATTTTTTTACATTACTTCCATAAAATTCTGCGGTACACGCTGCCTCTTCAGCTACTGGTATATCACCTGTGCCTGCGGTACAAATAGCAATCTCACCTACTTTTTTAATTTCGTTTTGAATTAAAGTAAGTACAGAGGATGTCTTATCATAGTGTACTAAATCACCAAATTTATCTTTCAGGGCCTGTGCTTGATGATTATTTGCCCTTGTTCCTAATACATTAAAACCATTTTCTTTAAAAGAATTGAAAATTTCTAAAATTTGTTCGCTTGTTTTACACTCACAAAAAACAGTTTCGCAATAGCCTCTTCTTTTTTTCTGTCCACATCAAGTTTTGCAAAGCCCAAATCAATATATTTATTCATCTTATTTCATCCTAACTTTCGAAAACAAAAGACCCAGCTCAAATAGCAAATAAGTCGGTATGAATAATAAAATTTGACTTATAATATCTGGCGGAGTAAGTATTCCTGCAAAGATTAATAATACCACAATAACATAAGGTCGCAAATTCTCAAATGTTTTATAATCAACAAAGCTGGATTTAATCAAAAAATAAACAACAAGCGGCATCTGGAACATAATTCCAAAAGCAAGAACAAGCCAAGACAACAAATTAACAACATTTGATACACCCAAAACAGCATTAACACTCTTTGTTGCAAAGCTTATTCCAAAATTTATAATTAATGGCATAATTACAAAAAGGCAGAATATTAAACCCAACAAAAATAAAACAGTTGATGCTAAAACAACAGATTTAATAAACTTTCTTTCATGTTCATACAAAGCAGGGGCAAAAAATTTCCACAATTGTCTTGCAAGATAAGGAAAACAAAATATAACATCTAAAATAAAGGCTAGTTTTATTTGTATTAAAAATACCTCGACAGGCGAAAAATAGTTTAATGAAACATTATTATCTCTTAAAAGCAAATTTATTAAAAAATTTAAACACTTAGGTGAAATAAACAGCATAGGAATCAGAAAGATACCCAAAGCACTAAAACACCTCAAGAGCATCTGTCTGAAAGCTTCAATATGGACAATTATACTTTCGTCTTTATCTTCCTCTTTACACATAAATTATACATCTTTTGGTTTGTACTCGTCAGGCTTTTCTTGTGTTTCTTCAATGGCATTCTTTAAATCTTGCGCCTCTTTTTGTATAACATTTTTTGCTTTTTTATATTCGTAAGATGCCCTACCCAAAGCTCTTGCAATTTCAGGTATTCTCTTCCCACCAAACAAGAGAATAACTACTACAAGTATTAGAATTATTTCGGTTATCCCAAGTGACATACATCTTTTCTCCTTTCTCTATATTAAATTCTGTTTTTTAACCGCAAATATCTCAATTGCATCATGGGGGCAAAATGAGTTACAGGTAGCACAGCCAATACATTTTGACGAGTCTATTACTATTTTATTTTCGATTTTTAATACTGCATTGTAAGGGCAGGCTCTAACGCAAATAGCACATTTTACGCATTTCTCACCATTTATTGTCGCCATTGCAATTCTTGTTCTTTGTTTTTGGTCTTTTTCAAGTCTTTTTATCGCACCGCTAGGACATACTTCGCTACATTTATTGCAATTTTTTTCACAGTAACCTTTTGTATAGTCTATATGTATAGCGGGAAAATTTTTATCAGCCTTTACTATAATTTTGGTAGGACAATTTTCTACACATAAATTACAGTTAAAACATGTATTTATAAGCCTTTCTTCACTCTGAGCACCCGGTGGTAAAACAACTTCTTTAAACTTTTGCATCAATTTTGTTTTGAAAACAAGACCGAATTTGCACATAGCGCCAAAGAGAGTAAATGCGGCAACGCTTGTTACTAGCTTTCTTCTGTTAAGATTTATCTTGTCTGTTTCAAACGGTTTAATACCATAGCTAATTGCACCCCTTGGACAGGTTTGTAAACATTGAAAGCATTTCACACAAGTTTCGTTATCAACACTTTTTTCTTTTGAATTTATACAAGCGGATTGACACTTATTCTCGCACAAAGCGCATGAAACACAAATATCTTTTTTGATAAAAATTTTATATCTTGAAAATTTTGAAATTAAACCCAAAATTGTACCTGCAGGGCAAATGTTTGTACAAAAAAATCTTTTTTTAAAAACAGTCAAAAAAACAATTGTCAAAAAAATCAAAATACCACTTAGTGTCAATGTAAAAGCAGAGCCAAAAATTGCATATGGTTCAATATATTTTAGCAAAAGCACACCCGAGGTAACAAAAGCACCAAAAACAAGCACTGCAAGAAAATACTTGGCAGAATAATTTCTTATATAACCGTTTTTAGCATATTTTTGAAATAAAAAGCATAATATTTCCTGCATAATACCCAAAGGACAAAATAACGAACAATAAAGCCTACCAAAAAGCAAGGTTAACACAATAATAAACAAAAGCAACAGCAGTGATAACAACGAAAAATCAATAAAAACCCTTTGAAATACTGATAAAAATTGTATATCAAAAATTTTAACCGGATAAAAAATAGCATATATGCCAACCACCGAAAGCAAAAGAAATGAAATTGCAACCAAAAGCCTTGTCTTATAGAAATACTTCATTATTTCATACTTTTTTCAACTTCTTTTACCTTTTTGTCGACCTGCGCAAGTAATGATGGAATGTCAAGAGCTTGAGGACAATTTTTATTACAAAGACCGCATTTTATGCATTTATCTGCTCTACTTGATTCTTCGAGTGCATTATAATTATATACAAACATAAAATCAGCATTAGGGGCATCGCTTGACTTATACATGTTATAAAGACCAAATATTGCCGGAATATTTATACCCCGAGGACAAACCTCGATGCAGTATTTGCATGCAGTACAACTTATTGCACCTTCTAATTGAATAATTCGAGCTATATCATGGGCTAATTTTTCTCCATCCTTGCTTATGGGTTTATAGTTTACAAAAGTATCAACATTTTCTTTAAGTTGTTTAAAATTACTCATACCACTCAATATTGTAAAAACACTATTATGATTTGCAACCCACCTTAAACCAAAAGAAGCCTGTGTTTCATTTGGGCATATACTTTTTAACTTTTCTGCGGCCTTGATTGGCAAATTACACAGTACCCCGCCTCTTAAAGGTTCCATTACAATAATAGGCACATTAGCCTCATCAGCAATTTGATATAATTCCTGAGCATTTACTACCTCCCAGTCCAAATAATTAATTTGCAATTGGCAAAAGTCCCATTTGTGCTCTTTAATAACTTCTCTAAGCATTTGCGGATCGCCATGGAATGAAAAACCTAAGTATTTTATAAGTCCTTCTTTTTTTAATTTTACAAGTTCATCATACATATTGTTATTACGATAATTACTTAAGGTATTTTATTGATATTATGGACCATATAATTATCAAAATATTCAACTTGGCACTTTTTCAGCTGCTCTTCACAAAGCCTTCTTACATCTGATGGAGATTTCACCAAATAAGCCGGGCATTTATCAGCAAGTATAAAACTGTTCCTTGGATATTTTTTTAAAACCTCGCCTATTGCATTTTCTAATTTTGAGTCAACGTACATATAAGCCGTATCAAAATAATTTGCTCCATGAGTCATTGCATACTCAACCATTTTATCAAGTTCAACCATATCAATCTTACCGTTTCGCATGGGAAGACGCATACAACCAAGTGAAATTAAGGGAGTGTCAATATTTGCAAATTTTCTCCTAACAACTTGATTTTTGGCTTTTTTAATTTCATTTTTTTACAACCTGAAAAAAGTACGGTAGCAGCAAATGTTAAAGCTGAATTGATAATAAATTGACGCCTTTTCATAACTTCTCCTTAAAGTCGATTATAACATTATTTTCCCTAAGTACCAATTTTATGCACTCGTACAAAATTTGTTCTACCGGTAATTAAGTTTGGAGCAGATCCTGTTATTACAACATAATCACCCATTTTAAGACCTGCTTCATTAGTTAAGAATTCATCAATTTTTAATAATAAATCAGCACTCAATACACTATCCCATTTTTTATGAAAAGGATATACACCCCATGCCAATGACATTTTTCTACATGTATCAACTAAGTCGGAAACAAGAATTATTGGAACGGAAGGTTTTAATTTTGACATCAGTCGTGTAGAATAACCAAAATGAGAAAAACTTAAAACGGCCTTTGCATTAACATATTTTAACATTTTATCCGCACCAAAAACTATTGCTTGTCTTGTAAGCGCCATATCTTCAGATAACTCAAAATCCTTATCGAATTCATAAAAGACACTTTCTTCCGTGTGTTTTGCAATTTCAGACATAGTTTCAACAGCCTTTATTGCAAAATTACCTACAGATGTCTCTCCGGAAAGCATAACTGCATCTGCACCGTCAATTATTGCATTTGCGACATCGGAAACTTCCGCCCTTGTAGGTATTGGTTCATTTATCATAGATTCAAGCATTTGTGTTGCGACTATTACCGGTTTTTTTTGTTTATTACATTCACTGATAATTAATTTTTGACAAATTGGGACCTCTACAGCAGAAAGCTCTATTCCCAAATCGCCACGAGCAACCATAATGCAATCCGCAACAGATATAATTTCTTTTAAATTGTCTATTGCTTGAGGTTTTTCAAGTTTTGCAATAACTGGTATACTTGAATTCAAGTCATTAATATATTTTTTTGCAAGTAATACATCCTCTTTTTGCCTTACAAAAGACAACGCTATATAATCAGCACCCATTTCTATTGCAAACTTTATATAATCAACATCTTTTTCTGTGACTGCAGAAAGACTTGCTGTAGAACCCGGGATATTTAAACCCTTTCTGGATTTTAAAATACCACCGTTTACAACAGTTGCACAAACACGTTTATCATTTACTTCATCTACAATAGCAATAATTTTACCATCATCCAGTAAAATTCTACTGCCTTTTTTTACATCATTCGAGATACCTTCATAATCAACAGGAATTATTTTATCATCAATCTGCTTTTGCATATGGGAAAATACTACTTTTTGATTTTTCTTCAACTCCATATCAGCAATTAGACTGCCTACTCTAATTTTTGGCCCCTGTAGATCTATCATTATGGCGCAATAAACACCAAGCTCATTAGAAACTTTTCTAATAAGATTAAATTTTTCCCTATGGTCATCTAAAGACCCATGTGAACTATTAAGCCTAAAAACATTTGCACCAGCTTTTATAAGATTTGCAACAGCCTCTTTTGTAGAAACTGCAGGTCCGATTGTAGCAACAATTTTTGTTCTTTTTGAATAATTATCTTTCATAGCATCTCTCCAAATAGACGAAATAATATTACCATAAACATTTTAATTGTTGTAAAATAAAATAAAATAAAATTAAACAATCATACAGAATATAGGTATTAAATGCAGGAAATTAAAATTCATTTTTGTGATTTCTGGAACGGGCATACATTTGAAAATGACTTTTTTGTAAATTTACTAAAGAACAAATATAATTTTATTCAGGATAAAAATAACCCTGATTTTCTTTTTTGTTCTTGTTATGGCAACGAATATAAAAAATATAACTGCCCAAGAATTTTTTACAGTGGTGAAAATATTACCCCTAACTTTAATATTTACGATTACGCCATTAGTTTTGACTATTTAAATTTTGAAAAAAGATATTTAAGAGTACCTATTTATCATTTTTTAGACAAATTAAGAAAAAAAGCAATTTTAGGAGAAAATCCCCACAAAAGGGAGTTTTGCAGTTTTTTGTACTCAAATGGAATATATGCTGATAAAATTAGAACAGATTTTTTTCAGTTACTGTCAAATTATAAAAAAATTAACTCATCAGGAAAACTTTTAAACAATTCAGGAAAATTTATTAAAGATAAAATCAGTTATTTAAGTAAATACAAGTTTACAATTGCGTTTGAAAATTCTTCTAACCCCGGATATATAACTGAAAAAATTTCAGATGCTTTTTGTGCAGGTACGATACCTATATACTGGGGTGATCCGCTGGCAAAAAAAGAATTTAATCCCGATGCTTTCATTTTTATTAATGATTTTAAAAGTCTTGAAAATGCAATAGAAAAAATAATACAAATCGATAATAATGATGAGGCATACCTTAAAATGCTATATGCCCCAAAGTTTATAGAAGAAAAAAATTATGATAAAGAAATTGAATTATTTTTTGAGAATATTTTCGCCAACAAAGGGAGAATATTAAGAAAAGACATAAACAAGGGGTGGAGCAAGGAAGGTGATTTCTTCCTTCAGTCAAAATTTAAAAGGGGGATTTTAAAAAGAATAAAAGGACTATTGAATAACTGACTCTTTTTTAACTTGTGGTATATCTTTTATAAGGATATCTTTAAACTCTTTTCTGTATAAATAACCTAAATGAGACCCTTTATCAAATAAAACAAGTTTTTTGCCTGCAATTTCTCTTAAATCTTTTAACTGATTTTGACTTACAAGATAATCATCAAGCGTGTGATAAATTTTATAATTGTCATTATTTTGTAAAAAATCTGAAATTGAATACAGGCTTGTTTTGTTTTCAAGTTCTTCTTTTGTATACTTGCTATTCGACAAAAGATATTTTTCAATGTAGTCCTTATAACTAATATTATTAATAAAGTTATAAATATCAGTACGTTTTGTAGTCCTTGCATTTTCCATGGTAAAAATTAAATCTGACAACTTTTGCCTTAAGACAAAACATGTTATAAGCCTGGCTTCATCATTACTAAAAGGTAAAATATCCAGTTTGAATTCATTCTCGGTATTTGTTTTTTGCTGTGTAAGTTGGATAATCTTTGATGCACTCAACGCTACACGTTTTTTAATATCCACCGGATGATCTTTTAAATTTTCATTATTTTTATCAATAACATTTACTGCATACAAAAGTTCTATAGGAGGGTTTATAGAGATATAACGTGTGATATCTAAAGTGTTATTTCTTGATTCCATATCTGCAAGAAACAATGTCGCAAATGCACCAAATGACGTGCCTATCAAAGTTTTGTCACTAAATTTACACTCATATTTTTTCTCTAGCTTATCTATTATTTTAGCACTTGTTTGTCTTAAATAAGCAACATCATCCACTGGAATACCAGGCTTGTAACCTTCCGGTAAACTTTTTAAAAATTCCCAATTAAAATGACTACCCTGAATAACAACGGAATAACCTCTGTCAAAAAACATTTTTGCAAATACGGCGGAATGGTGAGATGTAATACCCTCTCCGATAGATGGATATATGATCACCAACGGTGAATTCTTATCTTTTTGCAAAATATATTTAAACTTATATTCATCTCTATTCGGAACAATACTTACAGACGATGTTTTTATTTTTTTTACAAAAGATCTGTTCCATACTGAAAGTTCTGTCCATATTGAATTATCAGTTAAACCTTCAGTATCAAACAAAGCAGTTCTCATTGCGTCTGTAACCGGACATTGTGAATTAAAATTTTCAAGGATAACATCAGGTAAAAGGTTTTTATTTGTTAAATCAAGATTATTCTTTTCTATTTCGTCAAACCAAGCATATCCCTTTATCGAATCGTCAACGGTTAAATTATCTGTAATTATTTTTTCATCACCCACATTAAGTGCCTGATTTAAAGTGTTTCCTTTTAATGATTCTCTACACTCTTTAAGAGCTAGCTCTAAAATTTTCTTTCTGTCGTAATTATTCTCTTTAATATACCTTTCCAATCCCCATATTTTTTTTGCAATATCATAAGGGTCAGCAAAATTAGATTCTACCATTTTTATAACAGGCTGTGCATAAGATGTTCTATTAATGAGAAGTCCTGCCTTTATTGCAGCTGTTATTGGGCTTCCTATGTACATTGACGGATCAAGAGGACACTCAATCAGTGATCCTAAAATTGAGCGTATAGAGGTAGAATTTATAAAAGGCAAAACAAGATAGGGACCTTGTTTAATTTTGCATTTTGCAAGTCCTTGAGCAACATCTTCTTTGTATGGTTCCAAATTAAACCATTTATCAGCAGGATCATATAAACCACCAAGACCTAATGTGGTATTTGTTATAAACCTTAATGTTTCATGTCCGCTTGCCTTAAAATCTCTCTGCAAAAGCGTACTAACAAGTCTTTTTGGATACTCAATATTAGTATAAGCGCTTTGAATTCTATCCATTCCGTATTTTGGCATAATAGATGCCCAAACAATGTGTATTGGTTTTAATGCATATTTATTCATTTTTTGATTAAAAACAAACATTTTTCTGTTAAAACCTTCAAATTTATCTGTACCTACAAACTCATAAGAATAATCAGGGTATTTTGTAACTGGTTGTTTTGGTACAATCTTCTTTGCATAAGCATTTAAATTTAAAAATAACAATGCAAGAAAAGTAATCGTAAACTTTTTGTATAAATTCATTTATCCTCTGTCCTCTAAAATTGATGTTTTATTTTACGAGGATAAAAAATAAAATATATCGCACAAAAGGATATTGGATAATATGTCAAATTAATAATTTTATAATATAATTTTAAAGATAGAGAAAGTTAAGAGGGCTTATGAATATCAATGAAAATTATCTAAATCTGGAACAAAGTTATTTATTTTCAACGGTTGCAAAAAAAGTTATTGATTTTAGTGCAAAAAATCCAAATAAAAAAATTATAAGACTCGGAATAGGAGACGTAACTCTGCCATTATGCAAAGCAGTAATTGATGCAATGCATAAAGCGGTTAATGAAATGGGTGTACAAGAAACATTTAGGGGCTACGGTCCGGAACAAGGATATGAATTTTTACAAACTGCTATAAAAGAATACTACAAAAAAAGAAATGTGAAACTAAATACAAATGAAATTTTTATATCAGACGGTGCAAAAAGTGACATCGGAAATATATTAGACATATTTTCAAAGGATAATACGGTTTTAATACCCGATCCTGTTTATCCTGTATACGTTGATACAAATATAATGGCAGGAAGAAAAATTATATTTGCTGATGCAAATGGTGAAAACGGATTTTTACCCATGCCGGATGCAACAAAAAAAGTTGATATAATATACATTTGCTCTCCAAACAACCCAACAGGCGCAGTATATAACAAAGAAGGCCTTAAAAAATGGGTGCAGTACGCAAAAGCCGTAAATGCAATTATACTTTTTGATGCAGCATATGAATGTTTCATTTCGGATGATTCGCTGCCACGCTCTATCTATGAGATTGAGGATGCAAAAGACTGTGCTATAGAATTTTGTTCACTATCAAAAACTGCAGGCTTTACAGGTACAAGATGTGGTTATACTATTGTCCCTGAAAAACTTGGAAAACTTAATAAATTTTGGTTAAGAAGGCAAACAACAAAATTTAACGGAGTGCCATATATTATACAAAGAGGCGCACAAGCAGTATTTAGTATAAACGGACAAAAAGAAATAAAGGAGAATATTGAATATTACAAAGAAAATGCAAAAATAATTTCTCAAACATTAGATAAGTGTGGAATTTGGTATACAGGCGGAAAACACTCACCTTATATATGGCTAAAATGTCCAAATAATATGAATTCATGGGAGTTCTTTGACTATATGCTAAATAATATTCAAGTTGTAGGCACACCTGGTTCAGGTTTTGGCAAAAATGGAGAAGGATATTTTCGACTTACATCTTTTGGTTCAAAAGAAAATACTATTGAGGCAATGACACGTTTTGAAAAACACTTTAAATAAATAAGTCACCCCTTTTAAAAGGGGTGACAGAGTATTTATAATTCAGATTACGACTGTTCATCTTTTTTCGAATGCCAAAGGTCGGCATATTCTCTTTCCTTACCGTTAACAACAAAAGTTGCGCCTTCTTGGGTCATTAAGTCATTTTGATTACCATCAAAATCCTTTTTCAGATTTACTTCATCAGTTTTTGCTAAATTAATTTCAGTAATTCCTGCATCAAATAAAGAACTTGCTTGCGAGTTGTATCCACCTGTTTTAATTTTTAAACCATATTTTTCTTCAAGCACTTTTAAATCATTTTCATCAAGTTTATTATCATCAACACCATTTATAAGATTTTCCTTTTTGGCAAGTGCTTTCAGTGCATCAAAGCCATTTGAAAAGCCGTCGGCTTTTCCGTCACCATCAAGATCTGTATTATCACCAAAGCATTCCAGACCATTTTCACCGGATATACCATCACCATCAGCATCAAATACAAGTACAGCATCTGCAGAATCATTTATAGTATCAATTTGACCATCGCCATCTATATCAAATTTTACCAATTCGTCAGATGTTTTTACCCCATCTCCGTTGATATCAAATGAAAGAGGAGAACAAGTACAATAACTCATATTTCTTGAATCAAATTTACAGCTTTTTAAATCATCACTTACACAAGTTAAGTTATAAACAGTAGACCCCGAACAGTCTTGTGCACAGGACAAACCATTCATATAACCATTTCCGGAAGGTACAATATCAAACCCGCAATTTGGTGCATATTTTCTTGCAAGAGTTGTTGCGCTACAAGAATTTGGTCCATCCATTTCATAGATATGTAATTTATTATCTTGTTTTCCTGGAGCAATTATATATTTAGGTGACCCATCTTCAAACGTTTCAGCCAAATTTATACCGTTTGCACTAACAAGAGCTTTTTCTTCATCAGAAATCTGGGAAAGTATTGCTGTTCCTATTTTAGCTGTAGTATTTTCTATTTGCAGATTGGCTGTTGCTTTTAAAGAATTCGTATTATTAATTTTATCTTCAAGTGTTGTAATGTTTGCCTGGGTAATATTAACCTGATTTTCGTATATTGCGGCAACTGAAGTTTTTGATTCAATATTTGATTGTATGCTTCCCAATTTATTCATTAAATCAGCAGATTGACCTTGCAATCCTTCTATAAGGGTATTAATAGAATCATCAGCCATGATACCAGTCAAAGATTCTTTAAGATAGGCGTTGTAATCTCCATCTTCTTCTTCATTATAGTTTGCCATTGCTTCATATATAGCATTTTGTTGAGTCTTTTTCGCTTGTTCCTCAGCTGATTCTGTAGCGTTTTTAATAGCAGTCATAATTGCTTCATATGACTCTTGGGTTGATTCATATTCACCACTTAAATCAGCAATTTCGGTTTGTGTGTCATTTAATAAGCCTTGATTTTTTGTTAAAATCAACTGTTCTGTTCTTAATTGTGCTTCAGCATTTTCGATATCTTTATCATATTCCTCGATATCGGCTTCCAACTGTTCTATTTCTTGATTATATTTATTTAAAAGTTCATTTAACTCTTCAGGTGACATCTCCGAAGCATTATCAATTTCGCCAGCATTTTCTTCTTTTAAATCTTGTGCACCTGTTGCAGTAGTACTGATGAAATCATCAGATTGCAACTTTGAAATATTAAGTCCTAATTTTTCAACTTGTTCTGCAGCTTCAGTTTTTTTTGATTCCAATGAAGAGAGGTTAGTTCCTGATACACCAAAAATATCATTAACATTCATAGTATAATACTCCTTTTTGCCATTTATATTTTATTTATCGGCAACAAATTATAAAAAAATAAAGTTAAACAAGAAAAAAGAATGATAAATTAGCCAAAAAGCAATAATAATAAGAAAAAAAAGAATTAATATAAATTAATATTGTTAATTATTGTAACAACATTACATTCTTTTAAATGAATAATCTTAACAAAATACAAAAAAATTTTTTTCATGTTTTTAATAAACAAGACTGGAATAAATTATGATTAAGAGAATATCCTCAATTAATACAAGACAAACAGATGTAATTCATGCAAAACAACACAAGATTGCACAGAGTATTACATTGCCTCAACAATTTTTAAATACAAATAGAAGTTTACAAAGTAAATGCTACCCTCGCACTATCAACTTTTGTAGTAATTTACAATTTAATACGGCAGATTTCAATAAAACAATTCAGTTTAACTACTTTAAATTACCAAAAATAACTACGAAAAGCGGCAAAATAATTCAAGCTCAGCCCGATAAAGCACAGGTTGAATGTGCAAAGATGATTTATCTTGGCAATAATGTACCTTGTGTAGCACCTACAGGCACAGGTAAAACAGCAATTGCCAATTATGCAATATCACAAAATTTGTACAAACAGAAAAGAACATTTTACACAACACCACTAAAAGCACTTTCCAACGATAAATACAGGGAATTTTGCAGACTTTATGGAACAAAAAATGTAGGACTTATGACAGGTGATATTAAAATTAATACAAACGCACCTATCTTAATTATGACAACTGAAATATACCGCAATATGCTTTTAGATTGTTACAAAAAAGGTGATTACAAAAAAGTTGAAAATGTAGGGAGCGTTGTATTTGACGAAGTTCATTATTTAAGCGAAGAACAAAGAGGCAGAGTGTGGGAAGAGTCCATAATGCTTACAGACGAAAATATACAAATACTGCCTCTTAGTGCAACAATTGGAAATGGGCAAGAGTTCAGCGATTGGATAAATCAAATTAAAAAATCACGCAAATCAACACTTGTAGAAACAGATCCAAACGACAGATATGTACCTTTAGTATTCTATAACTACACAGCAAAAGAAGGCAAAGAATTTTCACAACTCATTACTGGTATGGTAAATACCCAAAAATTGCTTGCTAAATTAAGAATAAATAAACTTACACAAAGGGAAAAAAGAGCACTGGACGAGCTATTTATAAGCGCAAAGAAAAAAGAAGATTATGAACCAACTGACAAAGAACGTGAAGATATCTTAAAGGAACTTAGCAGACTTAACAAGGGAGACCTTACTCAAAGTTATAAATTTGCAAAAAATATTCAACAATATTACAGACTAAAAGAAGCAAAAGCACTGGAAATAACCCAATTATTAATAGATTCAGACACTAAAATAATTAACTCATCGTCTTCGCGGGCAACTTGCAATAAGGAAGAAAACCCTATTGATTTTAGCGAGCTTATTGAAGCATTGAACAATAACGACAAATTGCCGGCAATAATATTTAAATTCTCAAGAAAAGGTTGTCAAGATGCTGCAAAGTTTATGTCGAGTAAAAATTTAAATCTGACTACTGACAAAGAAAAAGAGCAAATTAGCGCAATTATAGATGAATATGAGCAAAATGGAATATTTTTAGGTACAAACTTTAATAAAAAAGAGCTATTAAACGGTATTGCGTCTCACCATGCAGGTCTTTTACCAGAATACAAAAAACTGATAGAAGAATTATTCTCAAAAAAACTAATTAAAGTTGTTTTTGCAACATCCACGCTTTCAGCGGGAATAAACATGCCTGCAAAAAGTGTTGTGATAACCTCAATAAATAAACCCGTAAGCACAAATATATTAAGTGAAAATGAAGAAGAAGTACTAAAAAAACAACCTCTCAGTGCAAACGAATTTCATCAAATGGCAGGAAGAGCAGGAAGAAGAGGAATTGATAACCTCGGAAATGTGATATTATACAAATTAAGCAGTGACGAACAAGAATTAGCACAGGAATTAATACTGATGCCTGCGGATGCAATGAAAAGCAAATACAGGCCTACGTATGATTTTTTATGTGCTTACTATCAAAGATTTGATGATAATACACTATTAGATTATTTTCAAAATAGTACATTTAGAATATTTCAAGCAGGAAAAAATAGACAAACTGAATTAGAAAGGCTAAGAAAAGAGTTTGAAAATTATACGAATGTACTAATTCAAGAAGGATTTTTAAGTAAAAGTGGCAATAAAATAACAGTAACAGATAAAGGTGCCATGTTAACACTTTCGCACGGTTTCAATCAAATTACTTTTATAAATATGATTTATAATAAAAATTTAAGCAACATTAGCCCTGAAGAACTTGCAGGTTTTGCTTGTTCTATCTCTGGAAGCAGTATTCTTGAAGATGATAAAGATTTTGAAAAAAATATTTTAGCACTCAGAGAAAGTTGTGCTTGCGATATTGAAAACTTTAAACAGCTTATAAATTGTGCAAAAGAATATGATTTAGAAGTCTTAAACAACGAAATTGATAATAATTTTGTTGGGACAAATTCTTTTACTAACGGCTTTAAAGGTTACGTAGGCTTCAGATGGGCTTATATGAACAATCACTACAACTACTCAAGCCCAATAGATAACTTTAAAAGACTTTGCGATAAATACTCTAAAAATTCATCCGATTTAAACGCAGATATAAACGACGGAGAATTTTACAAAACCTTAGTTCAAGGTGCAGATATATTAAAACAAATAATAACAATATGCAATTACGCACTAAACAACACGCATATACAAGATAGAGCATATTATGAAGATTTGAAAAATACCGCAAAAGAAAGTTTAAAACTAATTCAAAAACCCCCTATATACTATGAAATAACAGAAGAAGAATGAAACTAACAATCGATAATTACATAAAATACAAATATAACGCGAGAATATATGTAGCAAATCCTTACAAAAATTTCTCAAGCGGCATAAATTTTGGTGGCTTCAACTGCTCGCAAGAAGATTTTAAAATTAAAACAATATACGGCACGCCTTGTCCCTGTTGCGGAAAAAAAATGTTGCAACAATCACAAATTAATTCTGCTGTCAATTCGATATACAAAAAAAGAGGGATTGAGTTATCAGTAGCTTTAAGGGAATACGACGACATTTACAGACCCATTGAAAAAGGTGTGGTAAATATTATTGCAAAAATTGCCTACGAAAACCCCAGGGCAGATCTAGCTCAAACAGTGCAAATCGGCAATGCACAAACAATGGCAAAGCTAGAAGACAAGCAAAGTGCGATATTAATCAATCTTATGCGAGCTTCAAGTTTTTTAAGCACACAGGAAGATATAAAAAAATATAAAAAATTTATAAATGAAAATTTAGAACTAATAAAATCAAAAGACAAAGATAAATATTTCAAAAGAAAAACATTTATCAGCCAATTCAATAAACTTGTGTCAACATTTAAGCTGCATCCCAGCAAGGAAAAAAGGTTTAAGAATGCTACCCAAATTATACAAAATTTACCCAGTTCAACCTCAGATGTAAATGCCTTTTTTGCAAAATACTCAAGAAAGGACTCACAAGAAATAGCGCAAAGATTATTTTTACCATCGCTGGCAACAACAGAACATATTCAACCTCAATCTAAAAACGGAGAAGATAACACGGCAAATTATCTTGCAGAATGCGGTGATTGTAATTCAAAACGTGGTAATACAAATTTTAGTCAGTGGATAAAGGGTAAACCAAAAATAAAAAATAATTTACAAAAATATTTAAATTATGTTGAAAACTCACTACAAAAACTTGGCAGCGACTTTTCGCAATACAAAGACTATACATTAGATATAATCAATACTATAAATCAACAGACAAACGGTGGAATACTTTTAAATAAACCTACAACAACAGAAGAAGAAAAAGAAACTCAACAAGAAGAAGATTTCATCATACCAAGTTATAGAAGAATTGAGTATTTATACCAACAAATAAATAGAACAACCGAAAAAATTGAAGAAATAGAAACGAAAAAAGCAGAACTTTTAAAATCTCAGGAATATCAAAAATACAAGCAATATAAGTCATTCATCACAATAATAGGAGATTTGCAGGCTGCAAAAAAAATCGTATCAAAACACTATCATGCTTCAAAAAGAGTAATTCAAGCACAGCAAGAATCAGGCGAGATAAAGGAAAAAAGCCTTTCAAGATTTAGAATGTTGGAAGAAAAATTAAACGGGTATACCATAGAGCTTGATGCACAAAAATCCTTGTATGCTGCATTTTTAGAAGAATTTCAAACTCCGCAAGATCTTGAAAAAAAATTAAATGATTACAAGGGATTATTAAGCAAACTTAACGGGTTAGACTTTGAAATAAATCAAATAAAAACAGCAAAAAATGTTATTTTTTCACTTAGTGAACAACAGAAAGAAATGGAAAATAGACTGGCACAAAAGCAAATGGAGCTTGAAGATTATTTGCAAGCAGATACAGATAATCCTGAAAGTAAATCTGCTATTGAATCATACAAAACACTTTTAAGAAAAATACAAATAATTGATTCAATTAATCCGAAAATCTTTTTAAGATTTTTTAAAGAAAGCAATTATATAAGTCAATCTTTTATTTTAGATGAAGCAAAAAAATCAATAAACTTACAAATAGAAGATGCTTTGAAAAATCCTGCAGTAAAGCACTATAGCATTATAGAAGAAATAAAAGAATTGCAAGACAAAATCTCTGAAATAACTTGTCAGATTGATTCGCTAAAAGAAAAAATTAACAAACTTGATGAACTAAACAAGAAAAAAACTATGCTGCTTGGCGAAAAAACAAATGAAGATATTTTAAATGAAATAGAAAACTTGCAAGAAAAGATAAAAAGGTATAAAGAATACGAATACTATGAAGATTCTGAAGAAAAAATAAAAACACTAAAAGATTTTATAGAGCAATGCTACAGGGAAATAGAAGAAATAAGCGAAAAAGAAAAACCTGCTGAATACAAAAACAAAAGCGAAGAGGAAAAAACCAAGAAAACCAAAGATGTAACTGATAAAAATAATAATCAAGATGTACTCAGAAAAATCGCTATACTTAAAAGAAAATTGATAAAACTTGAAATATATACGCCTGAGCTTAGCACATACAACAAAGAATCAGAGATTAAAGAAAGAGATATGTTGAAAAACATACTTAATGAAATAAATAAAATTAACAAAGAGATAAGTTCACTGCAGGATGAAATAGCGCAATTAGAAAATTCAATTTCACACTACAGGTTCTATATATACTCTAATTTTAATGTGGAAACATCAGAACAAACAATTGAAAAGTTACAACAAAAAATTAGCTTGATAAAAAAACAAATACTCTTGCTGGAAGCCAAAAAAGAAGCGCTGACAAATGGCGAAGATATTAAAATTATTAGAAAAAAACTTGCAAAAAAAGCAAGAATAATAAGCAATATTGAAAGAAAAGAAAAAATCGAAAGTCTAAATCAAAGCATAAAAGAACTGGAAGATACACTAAACAATCCGCCTTCATAAGTATTTTAATAATACAAAATAAAGATACATATCATATATTGTCCACCATAGAGTTGTCGAGTTTTGAACTTGGTTGGTTGAAAATATTGCTTAATCTAATGAAACTAAATCAAGATGCAAGTCTGGGCTAGGCAAACTAAATTATTATGCTGATTTAATCCCAGATATTGATTTCTTTATTAAGATGTATGCAACAAAGAAGCTACAAATTCAAATCGAATTGAAGGCACAAGAACGACTTTTGAAGATGCAATATCTCCTGTTGAGCAAGTTAAGCCTGAATTAAGAGATAATTGGCAAGAAGTACAAAATTACATTCAAGCTATTAATTATTCAATAGAAATATTAAATAAATTGCCGCTTTCAATGAGGCTTTTAAAAGAAGCACATAAAATATTATTACAGTGTGTCAGAGACGAGCATAAAACTCCCGGAGAAATTCGTAAAACTCAAAATTGGATTGGTGGCTCATCTTTGCAGGATGCATTTTTTATTCCCTAAAAACCTAATCTTTTACCTGATTTACTAAGTGAAATTGAAAAATTTTTACATAATGAATACATACAAGTACCGGAACTTATCAGAGCTGGTATAGCTCATTATCAATTTGAAACAATTCACCCGTTTTTAGACGGAAACGGCAAGACTGGGCGACTTTTGATAATTCTTTATTTGATTAGTACCGGATTATTAAATAAGTCTGTTTTATACATTTCTGACTTTTTTGAAAAAAACAGAATGTCATACTATGATTCACTTTCAATGGTCAAGCAAAATGATAACATTGCGCAATGGCTCAAATTCTTTTTAACCGGAGTAATTGAAACATCAAAAAACAGTATCAAAACTTTTGATGAAATTGTTAAACTCAAGAAAGATGTTGAAAATAAATTAACTAAAATTGGAAAAAAGCAACAAATGGTCAAAGATTACTAGAATTATTATATTCTAAGCCCAAAGTTAATTCCAAACTTGTAAGTGAAGGACTTGAAATTACTCCTGCAACAGCAAATGGAATACTCAAAGCATTTGTAGAAGTAGGCATATTACATGAGAAAACGGGGTTTAACAGAAATCGCATTTATGTGTTTGAAGAATATATTAAAATTTTTAGATAAAATCTTTTTTAAATCTACCCTGGATGCGATTCGAACGCATGACCTACTGCTTAGAAGGCAGTTGCTCTATCCAGCTGAGCTACCAGGGCGCAATCACATACATGTTTTTACCACACATAAGACATACTTGCAAGTTTTTTATATTCCTATAGACAAAAATAAATTATATATAGCAATTTGAACCAGTCTGACTACAATGAAAGCAATTATTGGGGAAAAGTCAATATAGCCTATTGGTGGCAAAATTTTCCTAAAAATACCAAAGAATATTTCAGTAAATTCATTTAAAAACTTGAATGGTTGCGCACCCCAGTCAATATTAGGCAACCAACTTAAAAATATTTTAAGCAACATTAGAAGCATTATTAAATCAAATAATTTATATATTGCAAGCGATGCGCTCATTTATGCACTCCTAAAACCTTGAATTCTCCTTTGTTGAATGACACTTACAAGCTCTATTCTCATCCATATTTTTAATAATTTCTCTTAATAAGTTTTCCAGGTTAGTAATATTATTTTTAAAGACTTCCATTACAGCACCATGGGAGACAGGTTCGCAATCTCCAACAAGTCCCGCATCATAATCAGTTATAAGCGAAATATTTAAAGGACACATATCCATTTCTTTTACCAGATATGCTTCAGGGTACTGTGTCATATTTATTACCTCCCAACCTTGAGATGTAAAAAATTTACTTTCAGCTTTTGACGAAAATCTGGGCCCGTTAATCACAACAACAGTACCGGATTTGTGAATACTTAAACCCAATTTTTCAGCACATTTGATAGCAACATCCCTCATATAAGGGCAGTATGGATCAGCTGCACTAATATGGGTAACAACAGGACCTTCAAAAAAAGTGTCTTCTCTTTTTCCCTTGGTCCAATCTACAAATTGATCACAAAAAACAATGTCACCAGGCTTTACATGCTTTTGCAAACTTCCTGCAGCACATGGAGAAATAACTGTTTTACAACCTATATTTTTCATCGCCCAGACATTTGCCCTGTAATTTACCTTATGTGGAACAAGATGATGATTCCTGCCATGTCTTGGCATAAACGCTACTTTTTTTCCCGAAAGCACACCTACAGCAATAGAATCGCTGGTAAGACCATAAGGAGTTTCAATTGTATACTCCTTTATATCGTCCAGAAATTTATAAAATCCCGAACCTCCAAATATACCAATAGTTGCAAGATTATTCACATCAGTCATAATTTTACTCATCCTCTCTGTGTATTACCGAATTTGCGCCTTCTTTTAACCATTCTCTTGCCTTATTTCCGACTATAACCCTGCCATCATTACGGATACCAAAAGCAAATCCGCTCTCGCCGCCTTCTCCATCAACATCTACACATACAACACTGTAATCAACTCTTATACTATTAACTTTAGTACCTACAGCATCAAAGTCGTAGTCAAACCCCCACCAAAATATTCCGTCTTGTGTAATAAATTTTGGTAAATTACTAGCAGTGCCGTTAATTGGATCACCCACACTGCCTGCTTCACAATAACTGTCTAAAGTGTCCAAAGAAGTAGTAGAATTGGAAGGGTCGTAAATAAAAGCAGAGCCGCTATTTACATTAAGTGCGCTCGTACCTTCACAATTGTCATACATAGTATTTAACATATCAGAAAAAGCATAACAAAAAGTTTTCGCAGGATTTGCAACCTTGCTCATATCACCTTCTGGATATGTATCAGAATTCATTATAGCATCTGTTGTTCTCTGTAGAGTATAATAAGCTTTTTTAAATCTTAATTTATTTTCATCAGGCGCAGAGTTAAAAACAAGTGGGGTAAGTATAGCAGCTACAACTCCCAAAATAGTTAGCACAATCATTAACTCTGCAAGAGTAAAAGCTCTTTTATTTTTCATAACAAAAAATCTCCATAATTATATGTTGATTATAATATAGCAGAATAATTATGGCAATTAATTACTTTTTTTATCTTTTTCCTTAATTAAATCATCAATCTTACAACCCTTAACTTTCTCATCTCCTGCACATGTATTATATTCAAACTTTTCAACAGGGGCTGCAGGGGAGAATTCCTGCTTTTCATAACTGTTTTGTTCAGCAGTTTTGTGATCAGGAATTTCAGTTTTTTTTACCTCTTTTATTTCATCAGCATATATTGATTGACAAAGAAATATTAATAACGTGAAAAGTACAAAAAATTTAAACATATTGCCCCCTAAATATATTTAAATACATTGGATTTTAATTTTAATTGTTCAACAAGGCAATTTGTAGTATCATCAGTATATGCAGAATGATAATATACTTTTGGCCCAACTTAATCCTACAGTTGCCGATATAAAAAACAATTATAACAAAGCCCTTGAGTATCTTAAAGACGCAAAGAATAAAAACATAAAACTGGTTGCATACCCAGAGCTGTTTCTTTTGGGCTACCCGCCTATAGACATAATTGAAAGATACCCTCTTATTGTTGAGGAAAATATTAGTTATTTAAAAAAATTTGTTAATCAGTGTAACAATATTTCCGTTTTAATGGGTTTTTGCGAATTTAATAACTCGAATAGAGGCAAAAAGTACTACAACTCTGTTGCATATATAAATAACGGTAAAATAGAAAAAATTATGCGAAAGTCCATTTTGCCAAATTATTCTGAATTTAGTGAAGCCAGATACTTTCAAGCTGCACCTTTTAAGTCAGAAGACAGAATAATTAAATTCAATAACTATCGCGCAGGTGTTATAATATGCGAAGAAAACTGGAACGACGATACATTTTTTGAAAAACCAATGTATGCTTTTGATCCTGTCGAAATTCTTGTAAATGAACAAAAACCTGATTTTTTAATAAATTTATCAGCATCACCCACTCGTGCAAAAAAAGAACAACTCTTAAATAATATGCTCTCACATTGCGCAAAAAAATACTCCCTGCCCGTATTATATGTTAATCAAACAGGCAGTACCGATTGTATAACATTTTGTGGTACATCAAGAGTTTATGATAAAAACGGAGAACTTATTGCAAGGGCAAAATCTTATAAAGAAGATTTTTTTGTAATTAAACCATATAAGTCAGCACAAAACATCATTGAACCATTACCCAACGGAGTTGAAAAAACTTTGGATTCACCAAAAGAATTTACTCTTGATTACGATTGGGACCTGGAACGCACTTATCTTACAATTATTTCAAGTATAAAAGACTACTTTAATAAAAATGGTTTTAAAAGAGCAGTTTTGGGACTTTCAGGAGGACTTGATTCTTCATGTTGCGCTTATTTACTTGCCTGTGCACTCGGAGCAAGCAATGTAACAGGGGTGTCTATGCCATCAAAAATTACAAGCATACAAAGTAAAAATGATGCTAAAGAATTAGCAAAAAATTTAGGCATAAACTTTTTTGAAATACCTATTAAGGAAATGACAGAAGCATCAAATGATACATTTAATAACATTTTTGAACAAATTACCAATGTCTGGTCACAATACAGATACAAAGAGCCACTGACTTTTGACAATATACAAGCAAGGTCTAGAGCAATGATTTTATGGGGAATTTCAAACGAGTTTTCTTCTACGATACCTATTGCAACATCGGACAAATCAGAATTATACATGGGCTATGCTACAATAAATGGCGATATGTCAGGAGGCTTTGCTCCTATTTGTGACGTCACAAAGACAAAATTATTTGCTCTGGCAAGATGGATGAATAAGAATGCCGATATTAAAAATGCTATACCTAGAGAAGTTTTAATTAAACCTCCTGGTGCAGAACTTGCAATTAATCCTAAAACCGGCAGACCACTTTTAGCAGAAGAAGCACTTATGCCTTATGAGTTTTTAGATGAAGTTATCTGGCGCCTTGAAAATTTACAACAAAAGGCAGATGATATGTTGAACGAAAAATTTTTATACGAAAAAACACATAATTTATCAATTTCACAAAAGAAAATATGGCTCGAAAAGTTTGCTCATAGAGTACAATTTGCACAATTTAAATGGTCAATAATGCCACCAGGACCAATTGTCGATTCTCACTCAATTGTAAGAGCAGAATATGTGCAGCCAATAACATCAAAATTAAAATTTTAAGTTAGTTGACCTGTCTACAAAACTTATATTTTAAAATGAAAATGGTCGGACTGACAGGAATTTACGAACTTGTGAGTAAAGCAAGACTTTGCATTTTGTTCAAATCCTGTCTACAAAACTTATATTTTAAAATGAAAATGGTCGGACTGACAGGA
>CALUXW010000023.1 GCA_944324865.1 Candidatus Gastranaerophilales bacterium
GGACAAGCCACTTGCCTCGGCGGAGCCTCGTCAATTGAGCTACGCCCCCAAACCACTTAATTCTATTTAATTGTCAAATAAAAGTTACTCAGCAGCATAAACGCTTACTTGTTTTCTTGTTCTTCTATAGGGTTCAAACTTAACTACGCCATCAATCATTGCAAAAAGTGTATCGTCAGAACCTCTACCGACATTTACCCCGGGATGAATTTTTGTACCACGCTGTCTAACAAGAATATTACCCGCTAGCACATTTTCATTTGCGAATTTTTTAACGCCTAATCTCTTACTTTCACTGTCGCGTCCGTTTTTGGATGAACCTACGCCCTTCTTATGTGCCATTATTCTTCTCCTTCAGTTTCGGCAGCTTTTGTTTTACCCGCCTTGGTATTGATTTTATTAATCATTACTCTTGTAAATTCTTGTCTGTGACCTTGTTTCTTTCTATATCCTTTTTTAGGACGTTGTTTATAAACAATCACTTTTTTTGCTTTATCATGTTTCACTATTGTACCATCAACTGTAGCATTTTGCACGTACGGTTGACCAACTTTTGATTTTTTCCCGTTTACCAGCATTACTACTTTATCAAATACAACTTTTGAATCAACTTCTACATCTAATAATTCAATATCAGTGTATTTACCTTCTTCGAGTTTATACTGCTTGCCGCCAGTTTCGACTATTGCGTACATTTTTTGTCCTTCCTTTTTAAGGTGTCGCAGCATTTAAGCATTTAGACGCGACTAACCTATCTGTAACAAATAATATAACTTGAACAAAACCCTGTGTCAAGGTGTTTCAAATTTTTCTTTAAATCCATCTTTAAGTGCAAGAATAATCTCATCTTGAGTTAAATTTTTATTTATTTCGTTCAATGTAATAATCGATTTTTTTTCTACTTTCTGTCTAAAAATTTTTTCAACTAAATCAAAATCCAATTCATATAAAATTGAACCATGTTGCAGTAAATAACCTCTTGAGCGAAATTGTGCCGAACCTATTAACTTTCTTGAGTTAAAACTTACATCAGCACCACAAGAAATATTCATACAATATCTTAAATTTTTAGAGCAAACTTTTGAGTAATTAAGTTCAATTCCTAGTTTTTTAAAACCCAAAATAAGTGCATCAGATATTTCTTTATAAGATTCAATAACACTTTGACCATTTTTAATAGGCGCAACAACGCAATAAGTAAGCTCTTTATCATGCAATAGTGCCCTGCCACCAGTAGGACGCCTGACTATGTCGATACCTAAGTTTGTATAAAATGTTTCACAAAGTTGATTTTTACCAAGACTTATACATTTTGGAGCCCAATTATAAAATCTCACAGTCATATTTTTAGCTTTGGACAAAATTGCATCATTTAGCATTTTAAGATCAACTTCCATGTTAACCTTACCGCAATTTACAATGTTACAATCATTGTTTATAAAATTGACATTCATAAAAATAATCATATCATGTAAATATGAGGATGATTCAAAAATTAAAAGCACTGGAGAAAGCCGTCGTATTTCTAAGATGGGCAACTGATGCCGAATTCGGAAAGATTAAATATGTCGGTGATGATTTCATTGAATTCGATATTTTAGATATGGATTCCATGGAATACACAGAAACAGTACTTATCAATTCACAGTTAATTTTAGAAGTTATGATAAGCGGCTTTGAAATTTCACGGGTGATAGCCGAAATGTCTGCAAAGATTAGCGTACACGATTTAGACGGTCAATTTTAGGCATTTTTAGCCCAAAGAAAATTTTATCGGAATACTTTTTTGTAAAAAGTGTTGCGTTTATTCTGCGAGCAAGCCTCTTTGATATAAGCAAACCCATTCCAAAAGAATTTTCATCGCTTTTTTTATCACTTAGAATAACATTTGAAACACCAATAGTAATGTTGTGTGGTTCATTTAAAAATTCCACATAGACTTCACTTTTAGGTGGAGCGTATTTAATTGCATTTGATATTAAATTTGATACAATTCGTGAAAATATTGCACCATGCGAATATATTTTAATATTATCAACATTTTTAAAAACCATTTTAATGGATTTATGTTTAAAAAGTGGCAAATACAATTTATACTCTTTTTTTAAAATTTCTAAAGGTTGTATTACCTCAAAATCAGGGTTTTTAAAACCGTCTTTAAAGCTATAAAGTGACAAAAAATCTTGTATAATCTGCAAAATACTTAGATTTATGTTATATATTTCATCCTCTAATTCACTGCGTTCTATGGTCTCCAAGGCGTATTTTATACCAAGCATTGGACTTTTAATATCATGTAACATTTGGGAAAAAATATCAGTGTTTTGTTTTTGTAATGTTTTTAATTGTTTGTATTTTTTCAAGATATAACCAAAACTTTTTTTTACACTATCCAAATTTTGACATTTGTCAGCCTTACAGTTAATACTTTTTAAATAGTCATCAAAAAGATAATGATACTTTTTTTCATCAAATTCATCATTATTAATACTGCTTTTGATAATACTGTAAATTTTTTTACTCATATTAAAAGAATTTCAAAAAATATTATTTTTTAAAATTACACTACTTGGTAATTTAAAAACCCTTTACATAAATTTCTCAGCAAGTACAATAGTATATGCTGATTAATTATCCATGGAGTACAAATGATAGAATTTAATTGTAGGAACGTTAGTGCCGATATTTTAGGGGAGGACAGAGGTCTTAACCTTGAAGCAGCTTATAGCGAATATGAGGATAAAATCAGCAATATAATACTTGATTTAAATTTAAGAAAAGATAAACCGGGTCAATGGTTACAGTGGATGAATTTAGGCTACAATGAAGAAACGGTTTGGTATGTAAAAGAATATGCAGCAATGGTTGAAGGGCGCTTTGACAATGTTTTAGTCCTGGGAATAGGTGGTAGTGCTCTAGGTTCCATTGCAATGTGCGAAGCACTATTAAAACCTTATTGGAATCTACTTTCAAAAGAAGAACGCGGCGGACTTCCAAGGATTTTCTTTCTAGACAATATTGACCCTGATCAAATAAATGCACTTTTAAATATGCTTGATTTGAAAAGAACGCTTGTAAACGTCATAACTAAGTCAGGTTCAACTGCTGAAACAATGTCTCAATTTATGATAATCAAGGACAGAATGCAAAACCTTTTAGGCGATGATTACAGAAAAAACATTGTTGCAACAACAGACAAACAATCAGGCATTTTGAGACAAATAGCTAACGAAGAAGGATACAAAACTTTTGTAGTACCAGATGATGTAGGTGGAAGATTTTCAATATTTTCGGCAGTCGGACTTGTACCAATGGCATTAGTGGGCATAGATATCGATGAAATAATGGAAGGTGTTAAAGTTATGGACTTAACACTGAAAAACACCGACATAAGAAAAAATATTGCAGCCCAAAATGCACTTATCCACTATTTAATGGATACAAAAAAAGGTAACTATATTTCGGTGATGATGCCATATTCCAGCAGGCTAAAATATGTTGCTGACTGGTATGTCCAACTTTGGGCGGAGTCATTAGGTAAGGAATTTGATAGAAATGGAAACAAAGTAAATATTGGACCTACACCAATCAAAGCACTTGGTGCAACAGATCAACACTCTCAAATTCAACTTTATAATGAAGGTAAAAACGATAAAATAATTACTTTTATTAGAGTTGGAGAATTTGATACTACTCTTGAAATTCCAAAAATATTCGAATACACAGGTATTGGTTATTTAGGAGGTAATACAATAAATAATTTAATCAATGCAGAAGCAGATTCAACAGCTGTTGCTCTAACTGATTTCAGACGTCCAAACTTAACAATTACATTACCAAAAATAACTGCAGGAAATTTGGCTCAATTGTTTTATATGCTTGAAGTTCAGACGGCAATAATTGGGGAACTTTATAACATTAATGCATTTAATCAACCCGGCGTTGAGCAGGCAAAAAATTATACATATGCACTAATGGGTCGGGCAGGTTATGAAGAATCAAAAGAAGAATTGACTCAAAAAATTGGCAAATAAACTATTTTTTGACACCAAACAAACACCAGGTTGATGCCTTGTCTATTGCAACATTTACAAAATCACCAATTTTTGTATTCTCACCTTGGAAATGTACAACCTTATTGTTTCTAGTTCTTCCTTCAAATTTTCCGTCCTTAAAATTCTCAACCAAAACTTCAAGTTCACAGCCAACATATTTATTATTTGATTTTAAGGACATTTGTTTAACTTTTTCATTTAAAACTGCAAGTCGGTGTTTTTTTTCATTTTCATCAACATATTTTTCAATCCACTTGGCTGCAGGGGTATTCGGACGAGGAGAATAAGCTGCAGTATTGGAATAATCAAGCTCAAACTCATCAATAGCACTTAAAGTCATTTCAAACTCTTGATGTGTTTCTGATGGAAAGCCAGCTATAAAATCAGAGGTAATTGTAACGTTTTTAATATTATTTCTAATTTTCTTAACAAGTTCACCATAAGTTTTTCTATCGTATCTACGATTCATAGCTTTTAAAATTCTATCTGAACCACTTTGCATTGGTATATGAAAACACTCACAAATTTTTTTTGAATTTTTAACTGTCTCTATTAACTCATCGGTAATATCGGTAGGATAAGATGTTGTAAATCTTATTCGAAAATCACCTTCTAACAATTCAATCTCGCGCAAAAGACCTGCAAGAGTAGGCTTCTCGGCTAAGTCTTTTCCATAACTGTCAACATTTTGACCAAGCAGTGTAATTTCCTTAAAACCTTCTTTTAGAATATTTTTAGCCTCATTGATAATTACCTGAGGAATTCTCGAACGTTCACGCCCTCTTGTATATGGTACAACACAATAAGAACAAAAGTTATTACATCCTTCTATAATAGGTAACCATGCATTTAACGACTTTGTTCTTATTATATTAAAATCAGACTCAGCTACAGGTTTTTCTCTTATTGCACACACTCTTGTTTTTTTATCAATAAGTTCTGGTAACTCATAAATATTTTGTGTACCAAAGACTAAATCAACATAAGGAAAACGTTTTAATAATTTTTCACCTTCTTGCTGAGCAACACAACCACAAATACCAATTTTTAAAGATTTTTCTTTTTTTAATTTTCCCCAAACACCTAATTTTGAATATGCTTTATCCTCTGATAATTTTCGTATAGAACAAGTATTTACTATGCATAAATCTGCTTCGTTTTCATTCGCACATGGAACATAGTTAAAATTAGACAATATTCCATATATTCTCTCGCTGTCTGATTTATTCATTTGACAGCCGAGTGTTTCTATATAAACTTTTTTAAGAGTATTTGACATTATACTATTTTGGAACCCTCAACAATATTGTCAACTTTTTCAATTCTTTCCTTAAGTGCACCATGTGGCTTATAATAGGGCTCAACAGTCATTATTTTTGCAGCAATATTAGGATAATAATAAATAAATTTTAATTCACTATCAGTAAGAGACTTTTGAGTGTGTACATTTGCGTAACGCACAAGCTCAAGAATATTTCTTGCCTCATCTTCATCATTAAATTCAAGCTCTAGATTCTGGTATACATTTCTAAAACCTTTAATTCCGGAATATTCTCCAACAGTAATCATTCTGCCTGTTTCGATAATTTCAGGTTCACCTTTGCCTAATTCCTCGTAATCATACAACTCATAATTACGTCTGTCTTTAAGGGCACCATCAGCGTGAATTCCGCTTTCATGGGCAAAGGCGTTATCACCTACAGCAACCTGATTCATTGGAATCGGCACGCCAAAAGCATAAGAAGTGTATTTTGCAAGGCGCCAAGCTTTTGATATATCAATCTGAGGATCCAATTTATATCTGCCCTTAAACCCACTTGACTTCTCTATTGCCAAAATACAAGAAACCAAATCTGCATTGCCTGCTCTCTCGCCCATACCGTTAATTGCAGTATTTATCCATGCATCTACGCCCGCATCAATTGCAGCTTTTGCACCCATAACCGAACAAGCAGTTGCCATTCCCAAATCATTATGAAAATGCATTTCTACATCCATTTGGGTTTCTTTAGCAATTTGAAATATACGATTATATGCAGTCTGAGGGTCGTCATAGCCTAGTGTATCACAATACCTAAAACGTATGGCACCATACCTTTTACACTCTTTTGCATATTCAATTAAATACTCTAAATCACTTCTTGATGCATCCTCAGCATTTACACCAATTACTTTTGCGCCTTGCGCTATAGCTTCATTTATAGCTTCACATGTTTGATATAATATATCTTTTTTATTTTTTTTGCCTTGGTATTTACCTTTAATCATCTGCTCCGAGGTTGACTGAGAAAGATTTAAATACTGTAGTTTTGGAACATTGTTAAAAGCCTTTTTGACATCACTTGCAATAGCTCTTACCCAACCGGATAATTTTGTCTTATTTATCAAACCTCGCTCAACAAGCTGCAAATTACCATTTAAATAGTTCTTCTCATGTTCTGTTGTAGGGAAACCAAACTCAGACTGCGTTATTCCCATTTCATTAAGCATAATGTTAATAATGGTTTTTTGTAATTTAGCAAGTCCTAATCTTGAAGTTTGTACACCATCTCGATTTGTAACATCAACAATTCTAATGTAATTCAAAACAGTTCCCCTTTTATTAAGTTTTGTAAATTTTAATAAATTTCGATTAGTAAAATAACAATTAAATGCTATTACGTTAATTAATATATTATAATAATATATGAAAATAAGCTTTTTGCAAATTATGTGGAAAGAAGGTTAAAATGGGTACTTTTGTAAAATTAGATAAAATTCCATATTACAATAGCAATACAGATTTGACAAAAGCAAAAATTGCAAATTTTGCATACATGCCGGACTCTGAAGTAATTGCAGCAAGTATTACAAAAACAGAAGAACAAAGCAAAAAATCATTAGTATCCAAAGCCAACAAAGCAATTTTCCCCGCAACAGTTGCAGCATTTATTCTCAACGACACATTAAAAACAAAAGTTATAAACAATGGTATCATTAAAAATGCCCCACCTTCTGTTAAGTTTTTATCAGCATTAAAAAGTATTTCATCTTGGCTTTTATTATTTGCAACTTTTAAAACAGCACAACAAGTTTCAGGAAAAGTAAGTGAAAACACGCAAAATGAAGATTTAAAAAATACAATAAACACAGTTGGCACCATAGGTGGAGGTTTTGCATTATACACAGCACTTACAAATGTAATAAAAAAAGGTGCTAAAAAATTATACGAGAAAATGCCCGAAACAGTAAAAGAATTTTCAACTAAGGCTGAAAAATTTGACAATAGTTTTTTAAACAACACCGTTATAAAAAAAATAAATAAGAATGTAGTCAAACCACTTCAAGCTTTTGGTGAAAAACATCAAAAAATTACAAAATTTGGACAAAAATGGTCCGGTCCAATAATTTTCGGAGCATATCTGGCCGGCTCTATTATACTTGGCATTGCAAACAGGCAATCCAAAGAAAAGAAATTTAAAGAAAATATGAAAAATATGTTACAAACAAGACAAGAAGCAAGAAGTGCATTAAACGAACTTGAAACTTCAAAATTAATATATGACAACAGAGTTAAAAATGACGGTTTAATGGTTGATATTGAAAAAATAATTGAAAATGCTTAAAAAACAACCACAAAAATTTAAAGATACATCTGCAAAAAGTCATGAAAGTTGTTTTTTAAAAATATAAATTTAAAACATAAAAACTCCTTGCAAAATGCAAGGAGTTTTTATGTTTAATTAATAAAGCTAACAAAATAAATTCAGTTTTTTAGACTCCTTACGAGCTTCTTTGGCCTTTTCATCCAACGAGTCAATAAGCTGTTGATTTTCTCGAACAGTTTTTGCATCCTGTGCCTTTAGTGCATCTGAAATTGCCTGAATTAACATTGAAGGGTCAAATTGTTTTTCAAAATCTGAGCTGAGCCTTAATGTCCAATTGTTCATGTTGCTTGTTCCGGGTGTATTATACCTTTCTTCCAAACCTAGCAAATCAGCCCAAAATATCTGTATACGTTTTGCAGGACTTGCAAACAATTCAGTAAATTTCATTTGAGCAAAGGCATGTTTATTTTCTTCGGGCTTGTTTCTGTTCATATCAAATCTGAATTTATCAAACTTAGCCTGTTTCTCGTCATGCGAGGCATTGAGCGGCAATGAATTTTCAACAGCTGGCCAAAGTGCATAATTAAAGGAATCTTTACCATATGGTCCATATAACTCTTTAACGTATGTCTTAAACGGAGTAGTATCATGAGAACCCAGCATAATAGTGTCGTTATCCGAAGCACTCCTACCGTTATGATACTGCGTTACAATCATTCCGCCCAAACCCAGTTTTGCAAAAACATCTCTTGCATAATCCGGCATAGAACCCAAATTTTCGCAAATCACGTCATCGCTTGAAAGTCCAGCCTCTTCGCATGCAGGAATGACGATTTTTTCCAAAATTGCGCCAAATTTTTGTACACTGTCATGTTTGCCTCTAGGAATTGCAAACTGTTTTAATTCGGGATTATGTTCAGAAGAAAAGAGTCTTCCTGCAGTAGGTTCAATAGGAGAATTTTTATATACATACGGATCAATCAAGCCAACAACATGATCAATCCTGATTCCGCCCTGATTATCCTGAGCAAGTTTTTTACATTTTTCAAAAAGAAACTTACCAGAAACACCTAAAGAACCATCGTTATTGAAAAGTAATTCAGGATTCAAAACAGCAAAGCCCCATGCTTGACCATTGGGATTTGTATTGTCCGGAGGACAACCCATTTTATAATCTTTCAAAAATGCATCTTGATGAGCCCAAACTTCTTGGTTAGAAAAAGCAACAGGGTTATCACCCATGGTAACAATTCCTGCCGATTGGTATTCCATAATACCCTTTTCACGAGCTTTTTTTGCAAGTAAATCAATAAAGATAAACTTATCAATATCATCTTGATGTTCATCCTTAATCTGAGAAATCAACTGCTCATTTCTGGGATTGTATAAATTTTGATACTCGCTTGGCCAATTTTTATAATAATCATTATTAAATCTCTTTGTCAAAATTGAATAAATTGCATAAGGCTCAAGTAAATCTATATTTTTTGCATAATATTCATCATAATCATTTTTTAAATTCACAATTGCATTTTTTTGGACAGGATTTGAAATAGCATCAGGGTTTAAAGAATAATCTTTAAACTTTTCCCATGCCTCACTTAATGCAAGATTAAAACTGTCTTTAGCATGTTCATAATCGCCTTTGTTTTTACCTCTTGCAGGGTTTAAGGTAACAATAGATCTATAAATACTAGGACTCAATATTTTACCATTTTCAACTTTTGTCAAATCATCCAAATCTATAATTAAAGGATTATATACGAAAGAATTTGAAACATACGGGGATGCATCATATTCAGGTCGCATACCCTCTGGGTCAATTTGAATTCCGGAAAAACCATACTTCATTAAAAAAGGGATAAGCAACTCTCTTGACGATTCACTATACAAAGAACCCACGCCTGTATCTTTTGAACTAATACTTGGTGCACTTGCATTGTGAATAATTAATTCTAATTTTTTATCACCTAAAACATCAAGCGCATCCTTAATATTTTCTCCAACACTTTCTTTTGTATACGGATTAGAAACACTCTTTGCAGATTTAAAATTTAAATCATGACCATTTGATTTGTTTTTGTAAACATTCGTACCAATTGCTCTAACTAACAAAATAATCTCCTTTATTCAACCTAACAACTATAATTAACACATTAACTTATTAAGTCCAGCATATCTACAATACACCAAAATAAAAACATGTGCCAACTTTTTATGTAAACATTTGTAACAAATAAAATATCCGAATTTTCGCTTTGTTACTTATTTTTACAAAAATATATTTAATAAATTGTTAACTAATATAAATAAACTAAGACAAAGCTCAAAAAAAATGTTATATTATTAACATAAAGTGTTCTTTTTACCATTAAAATCTAATGTTAAAAAATGTAAAATATATATTAAAGGTAGTAGCAAAAAGGTAAATATTCTCTTGAAATAAGTTTTTAATTAATTATGGTTAGTGAATAAACAACTTACTTTGTGAAGAGAATGTCTATTGGAGGAAGCAATGACAATTAGTGTGAACAATAGAAAGAAACAGGCAAAAAAATCCTTTGAAGAGTTAGTAAAAGACCTGAAAATAAGTAACTCTGAAAAAGTGCGTTATAATGCCGCAAGAATCCTTGGCGAAATGGGCGATTTTAATGCTGTTGAACCGTTAATCGATGTACTTAAAAATGATAAAAACGGTTCAGTTCGTCTGTATGCAGCTCGCGCCCTTGGTGAACTTGGCGATACAACAGCCACAGTACCGCTTATTGAATCTTTAAGAGAAGACCGCAATGTAGATGTTCGAGTTCGTGCAGCACGTGCTTTAGGACGTTTAGGTGGGAAAATTGTTGTGGAACCATTGGTTGAAGCACTTAACGACGAAAACCCTCAAGTATGCATTACAGCTACAGATGCTTTGATTGAAATTGGCGACGTTGCAACAGATGCATTAATCGAATCGTTAGACCACGAAAAAGTAAACGTAAGGTGTGATGCAACAAGAGCACTTGGTGAAATCGGCAACAAAAAAGCTGTCAATAAAATCATTGAAATGCTAAAAGATGAATGGGTAAACGTTAGAATTTATGCTGTAACTTCATTAGGTAAATTGAATGACACAAAAGCAGTACCTGCACTTATTGAAGTTATGAAAAATACTCAAGAAAATGATCTCGTACGTGCTGGCGCTGCTGCCGCACTTGGTGTTTTAAGAGATCAAAGAGCACTTCTACCTCTTCGCGAATTAATTATGCAAGCAGAAGAACTTGGTGAACTTGAAGACACTGCACTAAAATCATTTAAGAAAATAATGGCTGCAAACTGGGAATCAATTCCAGGCGCAGTACCTGTCAAAAAACCTGCATTATTCTAAACAAATAAATATAAATTTTACTAAAAGAGGCAAGTACAAGTGCACTTACCTCTTTTAGTAGCTATAAATTTTTGTATAATTCCAATAAGTACCAAAAACTCTTTTTATATAATTTTGTGTTTCACTGTAAGGTATATCTTCAACAAATTCATCAAAATCCATATCCTTAAGTTTATTTGTCCAATTCGTCACATTTGAAGGACCACCATTATATGCCAATACTGCAAGCATTTCGTTTTTATTAAACATATTGCATAACATAGAAAAGTATTTAATACCCAAATTTACATTAAAATCAGGCTCAACCAAACCATCATAATTCACAATGCCAAACCCTAAAGAAGATGCAGTATCTGGCATTAATTGCATCAAGCCAACAGCACCAACAGTGCTCTTGGCATCTTTGTTGAAAGTACTTTCCTCACGCATGAGTGATAACATTAAATAAGGATTTTGTGAATATTTTTTAGAATATTGATTTATTATATTATTAAATTCAATCGGATAAGCAAGTTTATATCTAGCATCAGTATGTTGGGGCTTAAAATCTAATTCAAAAAAACCTTTCTTTGCAAGAAATACACTATAGGGTATGTTGTTCTGCACGTATGCAATATAACTCAACATAAAATTATCATGGAGTCTGAATTTATTTAAAAGATCAATATCATTAAGCATTGCAACGTTTATAAGAGTTTGATCACTATTGAATATTTGCACCAAGTCTTTTTTTGTAAATCCTTCAAACTTTTTTATCTCATCCAGATTATGAACATTAAAAGGAGTATGTATATCATTTAGCAGATTATTTGCGACAAAAGCATAGTAACTGTCGGGCTCGGTTTTGATGAGCTCTTTTAATTCTTGTTTAGCCTTGTGTGTCTTTTTTTCTTGTAAAAGTATTTTTGCATGCCAAAATTTTATTGCCGCTGTAGAATTCTTGTTTGAATAACTGTCCAGATATTCTTCAGCCAAAGTTTTAGCTTTTGTTGTATACCCATTTTTGTACATATATAAAAATACATGCCATAAGGATTGTGCAGCCTGGTAAGAATCGGGGTATTTTTTATAAATTGTTTCATAGCACTTAATAGAATTCATTTCAGAAAGATACGACGCGTATTCAAACAAAACCGCAGGATATGCTACCGTTTTTTTTGTTGTCTTTAACAATAATTCACACGCATCTTTTGAATTTACACCATAAAGCAAAATACACTTTGAAACAACAGTTGCTATTTCTTTCTGTGATAAATTTTCATCACACAAAGAAAGTGTTTTTAAATAACAACTAAGCGCATTTTGCATATCTGCAGATTTTTCATATGATTTTGCCAACAATAGGGCAGCGCTTGGGGAATTAATATCTTTCAAAATTGAAAGTACATTTTTATACATTTGATTTTCAAAATAAGCATTTGCAACAACTACTTTTTCACTGTCAGTTAAATAAATTTTCAAATTAATGATTTCATCAATGGCACTTAATGAATATCTGCCAGAGGGAGCATAGTCAAGGTACTCAATAAAATAATCCTTTGCAAAATGCGCATTTTTATTTTTTAAAAGTATACCAAGTTGATAAGCTGATGCTTTTTTGTAATCACTATCCGGGTATCTGCTATAAATCTTTTTAAATTTTTTGTACGCATAAGAATATTTTTTATGCTCCATATTAATTAAAGCAGCATTATAAAGGGCAATTGGCACTATGTGAGAATTTCGTGAAACAAAGGAAATGTATTTAAACTTTTTATAAGCAGTTTTCTTATCGCCTGCATTAAGTGCACAAATACCTTGTTTCAAAAGAGCGATCTCATAAATATCGGAAAACACTGAAATTTTAGAAAAATTGAAATACGCATTTTGAAAATCATTTTGGTAGTAAAAATCAAGCCCTTGATTGTACAATTTATATGCACGCACATTTGAATTTCTAAACGCAGCAAGAAACATGATAAACACTGCAAAAATAAAAATAATAACCGCAGAAATAATAACTTTTAAATCTTTCATATTAAAAAAATTATAACATGTGAGCAATCTTGGGTAATGTAAAAATTTTTCTTAATAATTATGCTTGTGCAAGAGGTAGACTATGCACGAAAAAAAATATAAAGGCTCGCGAAATATTATTAAATATTATTGCGAGACAGATAAAAAAGTAACACCAAAACCTAAAGAAACTAAGCCTCAGCAAGCTTTTCGAGCTTAAGTTTTTGGTCGTACTGTATCAAAAGGTTGATTAACTCGTCTAACTCACCTTCTATAACAGTCCAGACATTTAAGTTTTGCCCAATTCTGTGGTCTGTTAACCTTCCTTGAGGAAAATTATAAGTTCTAATTCTCTCAGACCTATCACCAGTGCCTACTTGGGAACGTCTTAAATCTGTAACTTCCTGCATCTGCTTTTGAACTTCCATGTCGTACAACTTTGCTTTTATAATTTGCAAAGCTCTTTCTTTGTTTTGAAGCTGGGAACGTTCTTCGGTACAAAATACCATTAATCCTGTTGGTTTATGCACAACTCTCACTGCAGTTTCAACCTTATTAACATTTTGTCCGCCAGCACCGCCTGAGCGTGCAGTTGAAATTTCAAGGTCATTTGGGTTCAATTCAACTTCAACATCATCAACCTCAGGCATAACAGCAACTGTTGCTGTTGAAGTATGAACCCTGCCTTGAGATTCGGTTTGAGGAACTCTTTGCACCCTATGAACTCCAGATTCATATTTTAATTGAGAATATATGTTTTCACCACCCTTAACAGAAATAACAACCTCAGATACGCCTCCTGCTTCACACTCATTGATTGATAAAATTTTAGTCTGCCAACCTTTAGATGAAGCATATTTCATATACATTCTCATAAGGTCACCTGCAAAAATATTTGCTTCATCACCACCGGCACCACCACGAATTTCAAGCATAATATCTTTATCATCCATTGGATCTTTGGGCAAAAGAAGTACCTTCATTTTTTCTTCATACTGTGCAACTTTTTGCTCATTTGACGCTATCTCGTTGTTTAAATAATCTCTCATAGTTTGATCTTTTTCGCCATGGAGCATTTCACGAGCTTCATCTATTGCTTCTTGTGCTATTTTATAAGCATTATATGTTTCAACCGTTTCCTCCATTGCCTTACGTTGCTTAGATAAATCACGAAATTTATTGTAATCAGCGATTACATCCGGATCTGAAAGCGTAATGCCAAGTTCTTTATATTTTTCTTCAATTTTTTTAATTTTATCAATCATATCATTCATCTTTGTGGCATCCTTCCGCAAGATTTATCTTCATCACAATAACCTAAACGCTCACATTTTGGAACAAGATGAGCTTTTAACCATGGTTCTTCTTTAATAACCTCATCACACATTTTTTTAATCAAAGTACGTATTTCAAGCTGCGCACGAGTACATAATCTTAAATTTGCTAAATGAATTAACTCTCTTAAATTTAGACTTGCAACTAGAGAACTTGCCGTTGCATTTGGTAAAATAGAACGTGCATCTTCAGCCTTTATCCCTGTGTCAATAAATTCCTGATACAAGTTTGCAACATCACTCATATGCTTTTCAAACTTTGCCTTTAGTAACGGATTTGAAGCAATCTCCAAAGGCATTACATAGTCAAACTCTCCTTTTTCTTTAACATAGCGTTGTGATTTTTGAGAAAAGGACATGTGTCTATGTCTTACAAGTTGATGAGTGCAGGCACGAGAAACATTTGAAATTGCAAATGAAAGCTGAATATGTTCTATAGTAGAATAATGTCCCGAAGATATAACTCTAGAAATAAGCTTAAGCATCTTTTCTTCATCATCGGCACTCTTGTATATCTCTTGCGGCAGAAGAGCACTATAACATGTCCTGCAAGCAGTATACACTGTCTTTAAAATATTTTCAGGCTTTGATATTAATTTCACACTCATTTGACAATCGGGCATTATTCCTCCGCACAGGTTAAACTATAATAGTATTAACAGGGCGGGTATTGTGCCCGCCCTAAAAAGTTAGTTTTTCTTTTCGTAACGTTTCTTAAATCTTTCAACCCTACCTTCAGAGTCTAATATTTTTTGATTACCCGTAAAAAACGGGTGGCAAGCGTTACAAATTTCAACAGTAATATCATCTTGAACAGAACCGGTTTCGATTTCATTACCGCATACACATTTTATTGTTGTTTTCTTGTAATCTGGATGTATATCCTTTTTCATAATTTACCTCATTGTAATCTACCTTATGTAGTAATATTATATTGGCTGAATATTTTATTTCAACAGATTATTTAATAGTTTTTAACATATTTTACCTTGACAACAAAACTTGTCTTTATTAACATTAAACAAGTTAATAAGTTTTATTTGTGGCGGCATGGCCAAGTGGTAAGGCAGAAGCCTGCAAAGCTTTTACCCCCAGTTCGAATCTGGGTGCCGCCTTTTAAAATATATTTAAACAGTATTTTGTTGAGCCTCAATTAAAGCTAAGTCATCTTCTATAATTGAAACAGGATAGGCCGCATGATGAATTTTTGGTATCAAAAATTCTGCGCTATATTCAATTAATTTTGAATTATCATCATCTGTATCATTGCAAACAAAAGTAACATTGCCGTTTTTATCAGTTCTATAGCTTACTATAGTTATCTCATGCCCGTTTATAATCTTGTTGGGTGCATTATCAGGAGTGTTTACATAAGATGGATTTTTAGTTTTTCCGCTTGTCTCATTTGTTAAAACATATCCAATTATTACATCTTCACCGGCATCCAATGTATCAGTAATATGTTTTTGAATTTTATCAAAGTTACATTCCCAGCCCACAAGATTTTGGTTATCGTCAACTTTTTGATATCTGACAGACATTTTTTCATTATTTTCAACAATCGATTCAATAAAAGTTTTTTCTGTTTCAACGAGCCCTTGCGGATTTGTAGAAAACTTACCGCCCCGAATATCTGTAAGTGAATCATAACTCTCTTGTGAACCAAGCTGCATAAGGGTAGACTGCATAAGTACATCAACTATTGTTCTTTCACCCTTGTCCCAATATTTATCTTGCACCTGCGCTCTTATATATGCACCATCATCTGGTTTTAATGAAAGAGTAGAATATTTAAAATTAAAATCCTTTTGTTTTGTTTCAAACATATTCAAATAAGTAATTGCATCTAAAAGATTTTTGGAAAGTGCTTCCAAACGAACTTTTTGTACAACTTCCTGTTTTTCAGATGTTAAACCGCTTACCCAACGGGCAAACTCAGCAGGATGTTTATTTGCCATATGAAATTCCACACTCGCTGCTACACAAGTTCCAGAACCTTCAACGTCCATTAAATCCGGGTTTACCTTAATACTTTGAGCAATATCTTCACTGTCCAAAATTTTATCTTTGATATCTTTAGGAATATCACCAAAATTTTGAGTTATAATCGAAGGATCAAATAATGCATCAATTGTCTGAGCAGCTATTTTTACATTGTCTATACCACAACATCTTGGAGTTATTAATATGTCATAAATATTTTTTAACGTAGTAGAAGCATCATTTGATGAACTGCTTAGTAATTTACCATTTCTTAAAAGTGTGTCTAATTTAACACTAAGTGCTACATTATCTATATTAGAGACTACACCGTTTAACAAAGTACAAATCTGAGTATACATCGCCTGTTCTTCAGTAGTATCAAGTTTTGTTCTAATCGGAACCAGATTTGCCAAATTATACGGCAATAAACTACCATTTTCATACGGTGTTTTTTGCATAGCAAAACTACTTGCCTTGCCGCCCTCATAGTCAATTTTGTTCACACCAATATTATTTTTATAATTTAAAGAATTTATTTGTTGAACCATACGCACAAATTCCTATATCTATTTTAAACCAGAACAAAGATAAAAATTGCTTTTTTATATATTTTTTTATAAAGTAAATTTGAAAAAGTTAACATTATGAAATACAAACAAATACCCACACAATACCTAAAGATTATTCTAGATCGCTTATTTCGTTTAAAACCAGCACATGAGCGGTATGAACGTGTATTCGGAGACATTCTAAATAAATTTTTAATCAAAGAAAATACAGATAAGCCAGAAATAAGCTGTTTAAGTTTAAATAAAAAAATTAATCTTGCAGTTGAAATTTTCAACTCAAGCGTAAAACCGGCCAAAAATAACAATCTTTTTGTCAGCTATATCAAAAGCGAAGAAAATAGACTTTTTAAAAAAAATTTACTATCAGATATTTACTTGGAATCCAACCTTAATTACACCGGAGCCTTTGAACTTATTAAAAATGAACCCGAATTAAAAGACAACCTCAAAATGCTCCTTTTAATGATTAAAAAAAAGAAAGACCCAAAAATTTTAAGAACAGAATATTCTCTGACATACCCTGTAGAAAAAATCGTACTTTGTGAAGGAGCAACTGAGGAAATATTATTGGAAAAATTGTGCAAATTATGTGGTTACGACTTTAAAAAAGAGGGTATCTATGTTCTTGGAGCAGGAGGTAAAAATCAAGTTGCAAGAAAATATTACACAATGGTTGAAGAATTAAAAATACCAATTTTTATTCTGCTTGATAGTGATGCAACCCCTACAAAAGAACTTATTTTGCCGAAATTAAGGAAAAAGGATGGAATTTATATAATTAATAGCGGTGAATTTGAAGACATACTACCTAAAAAACTGATTATAAATGCCCTTAACTCAAGGTATGAAAGCTGCTATAGGTGTTTTGAAGATGATTTTCATAAAAATTGCAAAACTGTAAAAGAATTATATGAAATATTTAAACAAAAAGGTTTTGGGGATTTTAAAAAAGCTGATTTTGCCAAAACAATAAAAAATTACATCGACATTAAACCTCCTACAGAAGAGGAACTAACTGACGAAATAAAAATAATTACAACTAAGATAAAAAAACTCTAATCCAGAAGTTCTTCAAGTGTTTGTGCATTTTCAAGTGCCTTCTTGGAGTTAATTGAATTTGTTTTTCTAATATATGCCCTAAGCGCCTCTCTGACAAGCTCGGATCTTGTTCTTCTTTCATTATCAGCCAATTTATCAACAGATTTCAAAAAATCATCAGGCATGGAAACAAGTATTCTTGCCATTTAATTTCCTCCAAATTTTGATATATAATTAATTATATCATATTTCGAGGAAAAAATGAAAGAAACAAGAGGAAATAGATTACACATAGCTGTACTTGGCAAAATGAATGTCGGAAAATCAAGCATAATAAATGCATTATTCAAACAAGAAGTTTCAATAGTTTCAGATTATGCAGGGACAACAACAGACATAAACCAAAAGGCGATGGAACTTTTGCCAATAGGTCCAATCAGCATTATGGATACTGCCGGTTTAGATGATTTTGGTAAATTAGGAGAAAAAAGGGTTAAAAAAAGTCTTGAAACACTTGATAGAACAGATGTTGCAATAGTTGTATTTGATTACGAAAAAATAAAAAATTGTGACATTGAACTTTTTCAAATTCTTCATAAAAAGAAAATACCAATACTTTCAATAATAAATAAAATTGATATCAAAAAACCTGAAAATAAAGATTTAAAATTTATTGAAAGTAACTCAAATACTGTATTGGAACTTTGCGCAACAAAAGACAAAAATGTTACATCAAAAATTAAACAAGCATTAATAAGTATTTTAAGCGATGAGTTTATCAACCCTCCCTCCCTTTTAAATGGAATAATTAACAAAGATGATAAAATAATTTTAGTAATCCCGATTGACAAAGAAGCTCCAAAAGGCAGAATAATACTGCCACAAGTTCAAACCATAAGAGATATCTTGGACAATAAAGCCATTGGCATTGTTTGTAATGTTGATAATTTAAATAAAACAATAGACAGTCTAAAAACAAAACCAAAACTTGTAATAACAGACTCACAAGCCTTTAGAGAAGTGAGCAACATTTTGGCAAAAGATATACAACTTACCTCGTTTTCAATTTTATTTGCAAAATTAAAAGGAGATTTAAAAACATTTGAAATGGGTGCAAATATAATAGATGAAATGAAAGATGGAGACAAAATACTTATTTGCGAAAGCTGTTCGCATCACCCAGTAGAAGATGATATAGGAAGAGTAAAAATACCAAAATTAATTAAAAACTACACAAACAAAAAAATATTATTTGAACATGTAAGCGGACATATTTTTCCTGAAAATATAGAAAAATATAAACTAATAATACATTGTGGTGCCTGTATGACAAACAGACGAGAAGTTTTAAGTAGAATTGAAAAAGCCAACGAGTGTAAAGTAGGCATTACCAACTATGGCATTACGATTGCAAAATGTCTTAATATATTAAAAAGAGCCCTTGAACCTTTTAAAAATTGACTTTATTCAACATATAAACTTGTGTTTCGTACGGTTTCAACTTAACTTGCATTTTTCCACGTTTAACAATTGGTGCTTCGCCCATTTTGACAGGAGAAATAAAACTTGTGTTTCTTAAATTTCTTATATACACATTTGAATCTACTTCATGCCCCTTATTTAAATTTATTACAACAACTATGGCATCATCACCATTTTTCCTTGCATAAGCAAGAACAGAAGGATTACTTGAAGATAAAGGAATGAATTTTCCATCAATCAGTATATCTTTAGCCCAATATTTAAATTTCATTGCCTTTATAAATCTTTCTCTCAATTCACCATAGTCCCCGCCTGGTCGTCTTGAAAAATTAAAAATGTCAAACTTTCCACGATGAACAAAATAATAATCATCATCTGTAAAACTTCTTTGTGCCTTTTTATTTTCATATCTATATATATAGCTGTCACCACTAACATATCCGTCTAAAAAATATGGATTCATAGGCAAGGTAATATTTAACCAGGTAATCATTTCCCACAAAGGAACTCCACCTCGTACTATAACACTTTGTTGGTCATGTGTCGCAAAAGATGACATTGTACTCTTTTGATTGTTAAACTGTTTTGCAATTTTTAAATCAGTTTTAATTCTTTTTAGTACATCTTTTGATTTTGATAACTCGTCAAATTTAGCCCAATCACCATAATAACCGTCAAATCCTGCCTCTAAAAGTCTTTGAACACTTGTATAATCACCCCATTGTTTTATAGGATTGCTCCAAGCATTGCACGCTTCAGCTATAAATAAAAATTGCGGATCCTTCATTCTTGCATAATCTATAATTTCTTTCCAAAATTCATAAGGTTTAATGGCCGCAACATCGGCACGCACACCGTCTACCCCTATATCTTGTAACATTTTTATTAAAATTTTATAATTTTCAACCAAAGATCGATTTAACTTACCGCTATCATCATACACCTTAAAAAGTCTAACATCTGTCCAATCGGCAGGAACAACCGCATTAGAATTTTTATCTTTAATAAACAAATCAGGACGCTCAAGCGACATATCATAAGAGCCACAACTGGGAATGTCGACAATAACTCTCAAACCCAATCTGTGAGCTTCATCAACGAACATTTTGGCTTCTTGCTCAACACTTGCAGGATTTGTCTTGTCGTCAAGTTGTGGATTAATTTTATCAAAACTATCAAGCGCATATAAAGATCCTGCAGTACCCATTGCTTTTAATTTACCTGTCTTTGTAATGGGTAAAAGATATACAGTGTTAACACCCAATTTTGTTAACTCATTTAATCGTGCTGCAGCATTTATAAAAGTTCCGGTTTTGTCGCCATATTCAACCTGAATAATATCATCACCGTTTAAATCCTGTGCACCAAATGAACGAATATTAATTGCATAAATTATTGATTTATTAGCCGCAAAAAGACTCCTTAAATCATTACTCCAACCCACAGCATAAGAACTTGCCGTGCAGAGTAAAATACATAATACTAAAACAAATCCCCTAATAAAATCTTTACTTTTCATGATAATTAGTATATAACAAAAAAAAATTATTGTATAATAATGTTACATAATATTTAAATCGGTAGAAAAATGACAAAATTTGAAAAAATTTTTGATAAAAATGGAGTTTTCCACTCCTCGATATTCCTTTCTGTACTGGCTTTTTTGACAGTTGCAGTAATTATTACAGCAATACTTTCATCAAGATACTATTTATACCAAAATATTATTGAAAACGGAGTCAGCAAAAAACAAATTATTGCAAAAAAAAATATAGAAGTTGTAGATACTCAAAAAACAGAACTTATAAAACGAGAGGTTTCCAACAAAATACGTCCGGTTGTAACGCCTGTCGAGGATAATTATCTTAAAACCAGTCTACAAGCATTACAAGATAATGTTAAACGGATAAGAAATCAAAATTCGAAATACGATTCAAAATTCAAAGAACTTTGTGTTTATCTTGAAATTCAAGACTCACAAAAAGAAGAGGCCGTTGCAAATTACCTTTTAAATCCAAATTCACAAGCGGTTGCGGCAACATTTGGCAACTCAAAATTTATTCTGGATGAACTTTTAAGAACAGGTATAAATGAAACAGACATTGACCTTTTGGCATCAGACAATTATATAGTTTCAAAACTTGGTCAAAACCTCAGAAAAAGTCAAATACGCCCTATATCAGGTATTCTTGAGCATGTAATAACCCCAAATTTAATCGTGGATGAATATGCAACCGAAATTGCAAGGAAAAATGCCGTAAATTCAGTTAAACCATATGTTGTAACCTTTAAAAAGGGTGACAAAATCTTAGACGTAGGTGAGCAACTGACACAAGTTAAAAGAGAGGCACTCAAAAAATCCGGCTATAACGCTTTTGAACTTAACAAAGGTGGCATAGTAGGAGTATTCCTGCTCACAGGGCTTACGATGCTTTTTCTTGTTTTATATATGAAAAAATACGAGAAAAAGTTTTTTACACCTCAATACATGTCAATAATAGCTGCCTTTTCCATAATCCTGACATACATTTGCGTACTTATAACCCCTCTTGATTTGATTCAAAATTACTACATGCCATTTCCGGCATTTACTATTATTATAGCTATTTTTACAAATCCTATTGTTGCATTTTTATCATCCATATTACTTTTATCATTACTTTCTGTTACTCTTTTTCTCGACTCGCAAATTACTGCAGTTTTTGTGTTTACAAGCATCATGGCTGCTTACTCTGTTTCAAAAATCTGCTACACTAAGCGTTTTGACATAATAAAATGCGGATTGGAAGTCGGTTCAATAGCATTTCTTTCTATTATGCTTATTGCAATGTTTGAAGATCAATTTGAAATATTTACAAATCTTTCATTTTTGTCAAATGCAGCTGCAGGCTTTTTAAACGGACTTTTTTCAAGTATAATAGCTCTGGGTGTCTTACCTATAATTGAAAATGTATTTAAAATTGTAACACCATACGGCTTAATTGAACTTGCTGATCACAATCAGGAACTTTTATCAAAATTACAATATAAAGCACCTGGCACATATCACCACTCATTAATGGTTGCAAACCTTTGTGAAGCAGCAGCAGAGGCAATAGGTGCAAATCCTATTTTGGCACGTGTTGGCGCTTTTTACCACGATATAGGAAAACTCAAAAGACCGCTTTTCTTTATTGAAAATCAATCTTACTTTGGCATCGAAAATCCTCACACAAAACTAAACCCAAGGCTTTCAAAAATGGTCATAACATCCCACACAAAAGACGGTGTAGAACTTGCTAAAGAATACGGATTGCCACAAGTTGTTATAGACTTTATTCAACAACACCATGGCGAAGGACTTGCCGGCCATTTTTACAAACAAGCTGTAGATTTAGAGGGTAAAGAAAACGTTCAAGAGGAACAATTCCGTTATCCCGGACCAAAACCCCTTAGCAAGGAAACAGCAATATTAATGTTGGCCGATGCAGTAGAGAGCGCTGTGCGTTCTCTTAAAAACCCTTCCCAAGAACAAATCGAAAACATGATAAATAAAATCATTACCGAAAGACTAAATGATGGACAACTATCAGATAGTCCTTTGACTCTTAAAGATATAAAGCTTATCGCAAATACTTTTAATCGTATTTTGCGTGGTATGCAACATGATAGAATTAAATATCAAGAAAACATCTTGAACGAATTTGAAGATAAAAATAAAATTAAACTCCAAACTAGTCGCGAAGAAAAAATGGAAAAAAGAATCCAAGAAAAAATAATTCAAAAAAAACAGGAACAAAATGACGAACAGCAAGGTTCAAATTAATAAAATAGGCAAAGTTCATCTTTGTGAAAGTAAAGCAATACTAAAAAAACAAATTAAAAACATTATTTCAATTTTACTTGAAATACCCGAAATAACAGTAAAATCTCCTGTTTTTAAACACAAGTTTACAACACTTTCTTTTGAACTTTCATTTTGTGACGACCAAACGATTCGTGAAATAAATTCTACCTATCGAAACAAAGACAAAGCAACAGATGTAATCACTTTTGCACTTTTTGCTGACGACAAAAACTCCTTAATTATAAATAACACAGCCGAACTTGGAGAAATAATAATTTCTACTGATACTCTTGCAAGACAAGCCTTGGAAAATAACACCGAGATAAGAAAAGAACTCTATACTCTTGTTACACATGGTATTTTACACCTTTTAGGATTTGACCATTTAACTCAAAAAGATTATGATTTTGTTGTAGGGATTCAAGAGGCTGTAATTAAAAATTTATGAAAAAATTTCAATCCAGAAGTTTTATGCGAAGCGCACTTTTTGCCCTAAACGGCTTAAGGCTTGCCTTTAAATCGGAAAGAAATTTTAGAAAACATCTTTTAATAGCACTTATTACCTTTTTAATTGCAATATATTTAAAAGTAAGCATTGTCGAATTTTGCCTAATAATATTTGCAAATTCACAAGTGCTAGTATGCGAACTCTTTAATTCCGTTTTTGAATATATTGTTGATGCTTATTACAAAGGCCACTGGGCAAAACTTGCAAAACTTGCAAAAGACATTGCGGCTGGTGCCGTTCTTTTCAGCGCAGTAATTTCAGTACTTATTAGCTCGCTAATTTTTGCACAGAAAATTTACCAAATATATTGCAACAAAATTTATTTTTAAGTATTATATATATGACTCACACATATCCTCTGCAGAAAAACATTAGTTTATTATGCGAAAGGAAAAAACAATGGCAAATATTAAATCTGCAAAAAAAAGAGTATTAATTGCAAAAAGAAACACCGAAAGAAATGTTGCTTTTAAATCGTCAATCAAAACAGCGGTTAAAAAAGCGCTTTCTTTAGTAAAAGGTGACGAAAAAGACCTTGCAGTAGCACTTTCTAAAGTTTACCAATTATGCGACAAAGCAGTAAGTAAAGGTATCCTTCACAAAAATACTGCTGCAAGAAAAAAATCCAGATTAACAAAAGCAATTAATAAACTTAAAGCGTAGCTTATTTTACCATTATTTAAACACTCCGCCTCATTAGCGGAGTGTTTTTGGTTTTTGTGCCATATAATGATTGTAAAGCTCTATAGCAGCAACATCACTATCACTTATAATCTTAATTAAATCTTTTTTTATTTCTTCAACAGGTGAAATAGTTTCAAATAAATAAAGCTCATACGGCTTCACACATAGCACATTCGCAATTTTTTGCAATGTTTCAATCGAAGGAGCAAATTTTCCTCGCTCTATATTACTTAAGCTTTGTGGCTCTATATTAATCTTTTCAGCAAATTCTTCTTGCGTATAGTTTTTGCCCTTGCGCAAAAATTTAATCCTATTACCGAGTTTAATTTTTATGTCGTAATTATTCCCCATTTTTTTATTCTTATCCATACTTATTCAAATAACACAATGTTTAACATTAAATTTTCTTGATTTTTATTGCTCTACATTATATATTTAAATTAATACATTAAAATTTTAGTTTTTTTAATGTTAAACAATAATTGAATTAAGATACGAGGAAAATTTACAATGTATGCCAAAAAGCATTGTGGCTCTAGAGTTACAGCGGGGTTTACACTTGCAGAACTTACACTTAGTGTACTTATAATTTCTTTACTTATGGTTGCAATTGCACCGATAATTACAAAGCGTGTTGCGGATAATATTAAGATAAGTAACAGCACACAAAGTGAAGTCAAGCTTTACACATATGAAAGTGCAGCAACAGATATGAAATGCACAGCAGCAACAGATGGTTCAAAAGCATATGACTGTGAATTTCCTGCGCCAAACGGAGCAAAAGCTGTTAGTGTAGTGCTTGTATCAGGTGGCGGTGGCGGAGCAGGTGCTACTCAATCAACAATAATACCAAAACTTGACTCATCTACAAGTTCAACAAAAGAAATTTTAATAACAAACAGTATTAAAAATGTTAATATTACTTACCTCTCAGGTGGAGGTGGAGGAGGCGGTGGCGCTGCATGGGAAAAATCTGAAGGTGGTTCACCAACTTCTCAGGCAGATTGTGATAAGTATGATGCTAAATATTTAACAGCCTCTCAAAACGGTGGTAAAGCAGTGTGTGTTACAAAGTATAATATTGGTGATATTCCTGATGCACCAAACGGAGGAATATATCCATGGGTTACGACTGTTTCAGTAGGATCAGACTGCAGAGGAGTATATGCATGTTGCTGGAAAGGCAAAACAGCAGGAACTTGTGATTCATCAGGAACAAGTTACAGCGGATGTACAAGAACAGTATGCTCTTGGGATGCTGCAAATGATTCTTGTAATAACCTTGCCTACAATGGAACAAAAGCAGGAGATTGGAGATTACCTACTAAAGATGAAATGGCAGCATGGAAAACCAATATTTCTGCAATTAACACAAATCAAGGTGATAACGGCTTAAGACTTTGTGACTTCTACATCGGTTGCGGCGCGGCTAGGTGCCGCTACAACTCAAATCTTTGCCAGATGAACAACTATCATCTCTGCAGCCCGTACGTCGTCTGGTCTGTTGAGTATAACGGTTATAGCTACTCTAACTACAGCTTGACTGGCGGTACGTTCGACGGTCCGGGCTACGCTCAATCTTCGGCCGCCTATTCGGCCCGCTGTGTTTTAGAAGGCGGTGGGGTGAGTTTAAATTCCATCAGTGGTGGTGGAGGTTCAGGGGCACCATATTTTAAGAATTATACAATTCCTCAAAGTGTGATTGATGCAAATATAGGGGGGAAGATTGTATTGAGTGC
>CALUXW010000024.1 GCA_944324865.1 Candidatus Gastranaerophilales bacterium
CGTTCCCATCCCGAACACGGTCGTAAAGACTACTCGCGCTGACAATACTCGGAGGGTAGCCTCCCGGGAAGATAAGTCGCTGCCAGATCTTATATTTACAATAAAGCTCTCATTGTTTGAGGGCTTTATTATGTATAATATAATTGTAATACATTTTATGGAGTTCCTATGAATGACTGGGTTAGGGCTATAATTATTTTGCCTTTTAATGTTGTTATTGTTATTCCGAGTTTAATTTTATATTTTTCTAAATACAAACTTTCTTTACCTTGTTTGTTGCAATTTTTTATTGGGGTAATTCTCTTGTTTGTTGGATTATATTTAGCTATTTGGACAATGTTATTGTTTCACAAAATTGGCAAAGGTACACTTGCACCTTGGGCTGCGACAAAACATTTGGTTGTAGAAGGTCCGTATAAGTTTGTTCGAAACCCTATGATTTTAGGGATTTTGATTATTTTAATTGCTGAATCACTAATCTTAAAAACAATAAATATTTCTTACTGGGCGGCATTATTTTTTCTTATAAATTGTATATATTTTAAGGTCTTTGAAGAAAAGCAACTTGAGAGGAACTTTGGTGATGAATATCTTGAATATAAGGAAAATGTTCCCATGTGGTTCCCAAAATTAGGATTTAAATAAGATCATTATTTCTTTGAAAAGAAACTTATAATCTTTTCAAGCAAGCCTTCGTCTTGATATTGCGCCTCTTTTAGTTCTTTTTTTTCAATTGTTTTACCGTAATATTCGGCAAGTTTTATATCACCTTGTTGATAATAAAAGTCACCCAAAATCTGTCCTGCACGTTTGTCTTCATCTATTTCGTAAACTTTTTTCCAGTATTCCATAGAGGCGAATTTTTCACCATTATTTGCATATAGATTTGCAAGTTCAATAAGGGTATTTTTGTCTTTTGGATTTGCATTATACGCATGGGTGAATTCTACAATAGCTTCGTCAGGGCGTTTTTGTAATTTATAGCAATAGCCCCAATTGTAGGAGGATTTAAATTCATCTCCCAACCCTTCAAATATAAGTGCTTTCATTTGAAAAGAAAGTGGATTAGGCAAACTTATATCTGTATATTTTTCAACAGATTTTAAAGACTTATCAAATTGTTTTTCGTTATAAAAATATTGTGCTTCGAGAAGATAATATGCAGCAAGTTGCTCTTTATTTTGTTCTTTATATAAATCTTTATTTTCTTTGAGCTTATCCAATATTTCTTTTGCTTTATCATTTTGTTCGTCTTGTAAGAGAATTTTGGACTTTAAATAATCATCCTGTACAACTTCAAGTGCATTTGAATAATCACCTAATTTAAAATACAGATTTGCAAGTATGTTTTTAAAATTATTATCGTTTTCAAAAGTTGAAACAGCCTTTTTTGCTATACCGATTGCGCTTTCTGTGCTATTTTCTTTTGTATATAAGTCAATAAGTTCAATATAAGCATCTTTTTGTGTTGAATCTATATCTAATAATTTTAAAAATTCATCTATAGCACGCAGGTTTTTTCCGCTGACTTTGTATAGTCTTGCAAGTTTTCTTCTGGCATCAGCGGAATTTGAATCCAAATTTAAAGCCTTTTTTACATCATTAATGGCATGTTCGTACTTATGTTGCACAATATTTACGTTTGAGCGCATTATGTAATACATAAATTTATCACGTTCTAAGTATAAGTCCATAAGTTGAGAAAGGGCAATTTCATCAGCAGGTTCAAGCTCGACTATTTTTTTGTAAATTTCAATAGCCTTATCATCATTACCCTTTATAAGTTCTTCGTTTGCAGCTTGGTGCAAGTTATGAACATCAACTGTCATTTAATTACTCCTTATACATACATTTTGGCAAGGTCATCTGAGTGTTTAAAATTTCTGCTTTTAATTATTTCACTTACTTTTTTATTATCATATTTTACGGTTTTGTGTTCAATTTGAAATGTACCATTGTCATTAATTTCAAGCATTGCCCAACAAGGCATTTTATCCTGTGTCATAGAGCGTCCTATAGAACCCACATTTACAACTGTTTTACCTGATTCAAGAGAATATCCGCATGGCAGATGTGTGTGTCCGCAAAAAATTAAATTTGCAGAAGAATTTTCAACCATTTTTTCTATTTCTTCGGTCGGAGTATTGGGATATATATTTTCATCTTGTTTGCGTGGTGAACCATGTACAAGTTGAATTTTTAAGCCGTTAATTTCGATATATTTATTTTCAGGTAAATTTTTAACAAATTTTTTATATTTTTCATCAACAATTTTTAAATCGTCTTCAAGCGCATAACCCATACAAGGAAATTTATTTTTTGCTTTTTCAAGTAATTCTTGACTAAAGCAAGCCACCATTTTGTCTGTATTACCCTGTATTATTTCAAGATTGCCAAGCTCTAAAATGATTTTTGCAGTACCGTTTGGGTCATAGCCTGCCATTAAAATATCACCAAGGCAAAATATTTTATCAACCTTTAGAGAATTAATTTGATTTAAAACAGCCTCAAGTGCTAAAGTATTTGCGTGAATATCGGATATAATTGCTATTTTCATGCTATGATTTTAACATAAAAAAGGAATTTGTGTTATGGAAAAAGTTCAAATTAAGATAGGTGATGTAAAAGTAGGTGCAGGTGCTCCTGTCAGTGTCCAGTCAATGACAAATACAAGAACAGACGATGTGTATGGAACACTTGAACAGATAAGACAAATGGCTGATGAGGGATGTGAAATAGTCCGACTTGCGGTATTAAATAAGGATTGTGCGCAAAAAATAAAAGAAATTAAAAGTAAATCGCCACTGCCAATTGTGGCTGATATTCATTTTGATTATCGTTTGGCACTTGAGTGCATGAACTCAGGTGTTGATGGATTACGGCTCAATCCTGGAAATATTGGGGGTATAGATCATGTCAGAATTGTAGCAGATATGGCAAAAAAGACAAATACCCCTATAAGGATAGGTGTTAATGCAGGATCGCTTGAAAAGGAATTACAAGTTGATAAAAAGCTGACACTTGAAGAAAAAATGGTAAAAAGTGCAATCTCACACATAAAAATGCTTGAAGATTGCGATTTTAATCTAATAAAAGTTTCCCTTAAATCAAGCGATGTTATGACAACTATTAAGGCATACAGGATTATAAATGAAATTATACCCTATCCGTTACATATAGGTGTTACAGAAGCTGGTACATTGAGAGGTGGAATAGTCAAATCTTCAATAGGGATAGGTACACTTTTAGCGGAAGGGATAGGTGACACAATTCGTGTTTCTTTGACGGAAAATCCGATAGAAGAAGTTCGTGCAGGTTGGGATATATTAAAAGCCTTGAAATTAAGACAAAGAGGTGTAAATTTTGTTTCTTGCCCTACTTGCGGCAGAACAAAAATTGATTTAATAGGGCTTGCCAAAAAAGTAGAAGAACGCTTTAAAAATTTGGATATGCCCATTACAATTGCAACAATGGGTTGTCCTGTTAATGGTCCTAATGAAGCCCGTGATGCTGATTTTGGTATTGCCGGTGCAATTGGTGAAGGTTATATTTTTAAAAAAGGCAAAATGATTAAAAAAGTTTCTCAGGAAAATCTTTTGGATGAATTTGAAAAGATAATAAAGGATGATTTAGGCGAATTAAAATTTTTCAAATAAAATTTACACTAAACAGTTGGTTAAAAACGAAATATAATATATAATAATTATTAATGTAGTATGAGGTAAAATATGAAAAAAACTATATTAGCTTTAAGTTTATTATTTGTTGCGCAGTCATGTTTTGCGTACCTTGAAGAAGGCAAAACTGCTGATGTTGAAATGTTGCAGAATACCGGTTATTCTCAAGCAGTCCTTAAAATGGTTGATAGGAATACAGCGCAAGTTCAAGGTGCACTGGGTAGCGAACATTATGTTAAATATTATAAAGACTATAAACCAAAAAATGGTATTGCGGCTTTTTATAATAAAGCTAAGATATACTTTGATCCTGTAACGGAAGATGATTACTTCGGCAAACATGAGGCAGATTTTTCAAATGCTTGGTTTTTTGATATGCATGATAGTTCGGTAAGAATTAATCCAAATAGGACAACTATAGAAAATTTGTAATTAAACTTGCAAAATAACCATTAAAAACAAATAGTATAAGTGAAGAAAATATTGATGCTAAGAGGATTGAATAATTTGTATTCGTCCTCTTTTTAAATTGTTCTAAAAAGTTAGGATTTTCCGGTTTATTATAAAATTTTGCCACAAAAATTATTGCAGAGTATACTACAAGGGTATATATGATTGCAAAAATAAACATTACAATGCTACTCCATAGTCCGCTTTGCGCAAGTGTGTTGTTCATATAAAATTTTGATGTAAATATGCCTGAAGGTATTAATGTTGCACTTATAAAAATAATTATACTTAGCAGGTTGCAGTATAGTGGGTTTGAGTAACAAACCCCTTTGAAATTTTGATAATCAAGTTTTAAATTTTTATTTATATAAAAAATTGCGCCCGCACTTAAAAGTCCTGTATTAACAATTATTATATTTATTAATAATATTATTGCAGCAGTGTGTATTTGTATATTTTGTATAAAAAACAAAAAACCTAAAATACAGAAATTTATCGAATTTAAGTTATAAATAAAATGTTCGTAATTTTTTGCTCTTGTTATTTTAAATGCTCCAATAATTGCATAAATTATAAAAAATAAAACAAAAAATATTTGTGCAAAACTTCCTGTTTCAAATATTTCATGAACAGTTTTGTGTAATGCTATTGCATATGTATATAAAATTATTGTATTTTTGTACAAAAAACCCGGATAAGTTTGTGCACTTGTATTATTTTGTGTATTACCAAAAGAGAAAATAAAACCGCTTTTAATTATTAGTGCAATTATGAATAATATTTTTGATACAACAGGTAGAACTCCACCGTCTATTTCGAACTCACAAGATGCACTGTAAGCAAAAATCATAATAATTGTTGCCATAAGCGAAAATAAAACATATTTGTACGCATCGTAAAAAACATTTCTGTTTTTAAAGCCAAGTGTAATAAAAAGCGTGCAAATTGAAATTGCTTCAAGAGATAAAACAAAAGATAAAAACCCCTTTGTAACAATTAGCATATTAAGAGCAAGTGCGCTGCAAAGATAAAGTGAATTAAAGTAATATTGTTTAAATCTCAGTTTTTTTAATTGTTTTTTTGATATTAAAAAAACTGCAAGAATAATAAGCTGCGAGATGAAACATAGAAATATTTCAAGACCACCAAAAGCAATATTTTTATCAAAGAAATATATTGCTTTTAAACTGTATGGATTTAAAAAACCAAAAAGAAAAGGAAGAAAGCAGCCTGAAGAAACTATAAGTGTAAAAATTGTTATTATGTTGGAAATTTTTTGCGATTTTTTATTAAATAAACCGCTAAATGTAAAATTTAGTATTGTGCCAATAAAAAGTATTATAAAACCGGAAATCATATAAAAAGTCCTTTGGGTAATTATAAAATTGTCGAAGAAAAACATATAAACTCCTTACATTAAAAATGATGAAACAATCATGTCTGCATATTTTGTAATTGCTCCTGTTATTAGGTATGGTGCAATTCCAAGGGTTATTATACAAAAAGTTATTGCAGACAGTGCAATTGTTCTGTGTCTCAACAAATCAGAAACTTTGCAGTTATTACACTCATCTGCACCAAAAAATATATTTTGGAATGTTCTTATCAGGTAAAAAGCACCAAGAGTAAAGCCCAGAAAAATAAATAAATTGCATATCCAGATAACATCTTGAGAATATATTTGAGTTGAAAAGCCTCCCAAAATACACAAGAATTTGGCACTAAATCCTGCAGTAAAGGGTATTCCTGCTGCTGCAAGAGTCAGAATAAAACTGAAAGCGGCTAATTTAGGTGCGTAAGTTGCAAGTGCACCCATAAATGGCAGTTTGTTTGTTTTAAATATTTGTGTTGCAAAATAATAGCAAGCAAATAAACCGGTTAAAATTAAACTTTGGGATATACATTGGAATATTGCTCCGCAAATACCCTCTATGCTTATTGAACAAAGAGCACAAAGAGCAATTGAACTTTGTGAAAAACAAAAATAGCCGAATGATTTTTTTAAATCTTTTTCGCCGAGAGCAAGTATGGCAAAGTAACAAAGGTTAAAAATTGATAATATTGCAATCACAGGGGTAAAAATCTGAAAAATATCTTTTAAAATATACATATTGAATTTTATAAAAATAAAAAATCCTAAGATAAAATCACCAAAAAATATACAAGATAGGCTGGCATTTGAGTTTTTAATTATTTCTAAAAGTGGCTTATGAAAACCAAAAAGAGGTATTTTTATTGCGCTCAAAAAAAGAAATGCAAAAAATAACAAAAGCTGAATTGTTCCTGATATATCAGTTGACGAATATGCAAAGTTTAATATATTAGCTTGTATTGCATGATATTTTAAAAGTGCATAAATAAGTGAAAAAGCTCCACATAATATAAAAATTGCAAAGGTGTTTAAAATGATGTATTTTTGAGCATCTTTTCTTGTTTTTATTGATGAAAAATTAAATACTAGGACATAAGCGCAAAGTGCTGCAAACAACATTGCTGCACAAAATATACAAAAATCATGAGAAGAAAGTATGGTTAAAAAAGATGACTCAAAGAACAAAACAAAAGAGTAGAAAAGTTTTTGTTTTGAATTTATTGTGCTTTTTGCAATAACAAAACAAATTAATATTAAGAAACTTATAAGTAAAGCAAAAATGCTGCCCGGCGTATCAAAGCCTATGCTTATGCCACCTGTAGCCCAAGAAGTTATATAAAAAGGATTTGTAAAAATATTACCAAATTCTAAATTTGTATTTCTGTTAAAAAATTCAAATGCTGCGTATAAAAAATAAATTATGCTAAAATATTTTGCAAAACGTCTAATTATAATTGTGTTGTTCTTGAATAAACCTGCAAAAATCATAAGTCCCGCAATTAGCGGCAAAAGTGTAAAAATAATTGTGCCGGAGAAATTTTCCACTATCTTATTACTCCTGTTCTAAAGTAAAGTATTGATGTCGTAAAAAGTATTAAAGAAATCCAAAATATAATTGCAAAAAATTGAGAATTAATATTTTTAAGTTCTGTTTTTTGTGTTAAATATGAAATAAACCTTGTTATTAGTACTGGAATATAATATATAAAATTTAATATATACCTTTCAATTAAGTTGAATATTTTTGCAATAAATAAAATAAAATCTTTAAAAATAAAATCTATAAATTTGTCCATATAAAAATGTTCTGATACTAATCTGCGAAGTGGTCTTATCCTGATTGAGTGAAGTCTTTTTGCAAAATAAATGTTGTATGCTAAGTAATACCCAAGTGCACTAACTATAAAAGCAAACAAATTTATAAAAGGATTTGAGAGTAAGTTTTTACCATAACCTGATAGTTCAAAAAATCCTGTTATGTATTTATTGAAAATGTAACCAAAGAACAAACATAAAAAGGCTAATATAATAATTGCAAAGTTCATTGCCTTGCCAGCTTTTTTGGGTTCAATAGTTCCTCTGTAATCTCCTTCAAAAATTCTAAAGTAGACTCTAAACAAGTAAAAAGCTGTTAAAAATGAACAAAATAAAATTAATATTAAATAAATTAAATTTCCATTATTGTAGAGCCCGCCGATAACAAGTGATCTTGAGTAAAAACCGCTAAAAATAAAACCGGAAAGTGAGATTGAACCTATTAAAAAAGCAGTAGTACTTATGGGAAGTTTTTCCCTTAAACCACCAAGAAATTTTATGTTTTCTTGCGAGCCTGTGCAATAGCTTATTGAATCAAGGGTGTATGATAAGAGTATAATGCTTACGCCTGCACAAAAAATGTAAAAAATACTTGCACAGTACATTTTAAAGCCAAGTGCACAAATGGCAACTCCTGTCTGTGCTACAGCTGCCCAAGAACAAATGCTTTTTATATTATTTTCTTTTGCCGCAATAAATGAACAAAGTATAGCGGTTATAATTCCCGCAATTTTTAAAATTTCAAATACTGCTGGAGTTAAATTTAAGAGAGGATATAATCTTAAAAGTAAAAATACTCCCATTGAAAGCATTGCAGGACTAATAATTAATGAAAAAACCGGGTTTGGTGCATTTGAAATCAGATTAATTTTTGGAGAAAAAGGGAATTGTGCACTCTTGATTAAGGCACCAATTATAAACAACACACAAATTACGGTAAAAATTATGGGATTTAAGCTTGCAAAAGAGTATAGCCCCAAAGAATTAATATTATTATATCCCAAGGTAGGTATACTAATGGTATCAGGTGCTAATGTAGAAAAATATAAAAATGCTATGGATGCAATCAATATAATGAAGTCTGAAAATATGTTGATTTCAAACACTTTCTTGGAATTAATTTGAGATTGAGGTTTTTGAAAATAAAAATTTGCAAAAAGATACTCAGCAAGGCTTATGGTCATTAAAAAGGAAATACTTTGTATAAGATTTGAACTTATATAGAAACATAGTAAGAAAAAATGTAAAAAATTAAGGTAAATATAAAATCTTTCAAACCCTTGTCTGTTTTGCAAAAGATATTTGTATGAAAAAATATTTGTCACAAAAAATATTAGCGAAAGAATCAATGTAAATATTGCGGTTAAATTGTCTGCATAAATACCAAAATAAACAGGTATATTTTGTATAACGCATATAGGATAATTATTTTCCAGTGTATAGCCTTGATATGCAATTGTGTAATCAAATAAAAGCAGTGAAATACACAGTACAAAACCGGAAAAAATTAAGCTTAGTATAAAATTTCCATAGTGAGGAATTTTTAAGGGTGTAAGTTTGAACACAGTTAAAATAACTCCGCATAAAAGCGGCATAAAAATCATAATATAAACAAGAGTTAGAATATCTATCATTTTTCTTCCTTTATGATTTTTTCTATTTCATCAACTTCAAATGTATGAAATTTTCTGTAAATTTTTGAAATAATAAATGTGCCTATAAAAGTTATCAGTGGAGCAAGTATTGAAAATATCATACAGGCATTAATATTACTTGGGTTGTATGATATATAAAGAAGTAAAATTGCTGCGCAATATGATATTAATAAGCCTATAAAAATTTTTAATATATTTTTTGATGCAATAGTTAAAAATAAACCTGCACAAAAAATAATTATTGCTGCATAAACCATTTGATAAGTCATTTTTTTCTCCAAAATGCTATTGTATAAAATCCGCTTAAGGTTGCAATTATAATTATTGAAAAAAGAATTAAGGCAACATTTGCAAAAGGAGTTGAGGACGTATAAATTGCCTCGGAACAAAATGTGCTGATAATTAGATTTTTAATTTGATTTGCTAAAAAAGGTGCAGATAAAAATATAAATAAACACAATGTTATTAAAGAAAAAATGGTTTTTATATTTAAATTAAATGAAAGTTTTTTTTCAGGCGAGAAATTAGCTGTGCTAATTAATAAAATTGCTCCTGCTCCCAGGGTAAAAAAGGTAATTTGTGCAATAAACATAACCGGAGATTTTAACAAGATGTATAATCCTGAAATACTTGTGAAGGTTATTATTGTGCTTAAAAGGTAAATTTTTGTATTTTTTGAAAATAAAATTGTAATTATTGAAAAAATTGCAATTAAAACAAGAAAATAAAATACAATATTGGCAAAAATTTCCATAAGCACAAACTCCTTAAATAATAATAAAATAAAACTCTATTTTCTGGCAACTCGATAGATGTTTTTGTTAAAAAACTTCATTTTTCTGCGGTATTTTTTACTTTGTTGCTATAATGCTTATATCAAATATTTTTGTTTACGAAAATACTACTAATGACCACTTTGGAGGCTATTAAATATCATGAAAATGTCAAAACTTTTTGTTCAAACCCTAAGAGAATTCCCGAATGACGCAGAGGCTATAAGCCACAAGTTATTGGTGAGAGCAGGATATATTAAAAAACTTACATCGGGAATATACAGCTATCTTCCCCTGATGCAAAGGGTTATAGCAAAAGTTTCAAAAATTATAAGAGAAGAGATGAATGCAGCAGGCGCTCAAGAACTTTTGATGCCTTTTGTTCAGCCTTCTGAAGTTTGGGAAAAATCAGGCAGATGGGAAGTTTACGGAAAAGAGCTTGCAAGATTTTCCGACAGGCATGGAAATAAAATGTGCCTTGCGCCTACACATGAAGAGGTTATAACCTCTGTTGTGAGCGGTACTTTTACTTCATATAAGCAATTACCCGTTAATTTATACCAAATTCAAACAAAATTCAGAGATGAAATTCGCCCCCGTTTTGGTCTTTTAAGGGGTCGTGAATTTATCATGAAAGATGCATACAGTTTTCATACCAGCCAAGAATCTCTTGATGAAGAGTATGAAAATATGGCAAGAGCCTATAAAAGAATTTTTGAGCGTTGCGGTCTTGAAACAAAGATGGTTCAGTCTGATTCAGGTGCAATTGGCGGAAGTGTAAGCCATGAATTTATGGTTTTAACTTCAACACAAACAGGCGAAAACGATGTATTTTACTGCGAAGAGTGCGATTACAGCGCAAACTCTAATCATGCGGTTTCTATTTTAAATATTGAAGAAACAGATGGAGCTAAGTTTGGTTATAGCGAAGAAAAACTTGTCGATACTCCAAATGTTAAGACAATCGAGGATTTGGCCAAATTCTTAAAAATAGATTCAAATTGCATTTTAAAAGCAGTACTTTATGTTGCCGATTCAAAGCCCGTTTTGGTTATGATTAGAGGGGACAGAGAAGTTGAAGAAACTAAGCTCCTAAACGCCGTTGGTGCACTTGAAATACGTCCTGCAGCTTCTGATGAAGCATATGAGTTTTTGGGCTGTGAAGCCGGATATTTAAGCTTCTTAGGGGTAGATAAAAATAAAGTTAGAGTTATTTTTGATAAATCCGCAAAAGGTATGAAAAATTTTGTCGTAGGCCCGAATGAACCCAATAAACACCTTGTCGGATATAACTTTAAAGAAGAATATGATTTTATTGATGTTGCACTTGTAAAAGAAGGCGACCTTTGTCCGCATTGCAAAAAGCCACTTAAAGTTACAAGAGGTATCGAAGTCGGAAATATATTTCAACTTGGAACAAAATATTCTAAACCTATGAATGCAACTTACACGGATGAAAACGGACAAGATAAACCGTTTATTATGGGCTGCTACGGTATTGGTGTTACAAGAACTGCTGCTGCAGCGATAGAAAGATATCATGATGACTTTGGTATAGTTTGGCCAAAAGAAATTGCACCTTATCATGTTGATGTTGTTCCTGTTAATACGGAAGATAAGGAACAGATGGAAATTGCCCTTAAAATATACAATAAGCTTTTAGAGGAAGGCATCGAAGTTGTAATTGATGATAGAGCCGACAGGGCAGGTGTGAAGTTTAAGGATTCTGAGTTAATTGGTTTTCCGTATAGAATTACAGTAGGAAAGACAATAAATGAGGGGCTTGTTGAGTTTAAAGACAGAAAAACAGGCGAAGTTAAAAAACTTGGATACGATGAGGTAATTGAAAAATGCAAAGAGCTCCTCTTAAATTAAATATAGCTCATTTATACCCTGATTTACTTAATATTTATGGCGATATGGGTAATATTATGGCACTTAAAATGCGATGCGCCTGGCGTGATATCGAGGTTGAAGTGCATAATATTACAACAGGGCAAATTATAAATCAGGCTGATTACGACCTGTTTTTTGCAGGCGGAGGTCAAGACAATCAGCAAATAATTGCAGCAAATGAACTTATTAAAAACGGGATGGAATTAATGCGTGCTGCTCAGGCAAATAAGCCAATGTTGGTAATTTGCGGATCTTATCAACTTTTTGGTAAATATTATTTAACATCCGAAGGACAAAAGTTAAGAGGAATATCAATTTTAGATGTTCATACAGAGGCAGGCGAAACACGTTTTATAGGAAATGTTACAGCTGTGTGTGATTTTTTGACAGTTAGGACTATTGTTGGTTTTGAAAATCACAGCGGGCTTACTTATCTTGGTGAAAATGTTGAACCATTGTTTAAAATTAAAGTTGGAAATGGTAACAATGGTGTTGATAAAACGGAAGGTGCAAGGTTTAATAATGTATTTGGAACGTATTTGCACGGGCCTATCTTACCAAAAAACCCTCATTTTTGTGATTATTTGATTGAGTTGGCACTAAATACAAAGTATAATTGCAATATTCCTCTTTTACCTTTAAACGACGAAATTGAATATTATGCACATGAGTCTAGAATTTGTGCTAAGTATTAAAAATTATATTAAGTTTTGTTAACAAAATAATTTTAAAATGACAATTTTTATAAATAAAAATACTTTATTTAAGAGTAAGGTTAGTTTTAGGTATTACTAAAATAAAAAAGGTTAAGGTTAAGATTTAAAAGTTAAAGGTTAGGAGGCATAGCATGTCTTGGGTGTTTTTATCACTAAGGAAAATGCAGCTCAAGCAAAAACTTAGTGCTTATCAAAACAGATTAATTCAAATAAGCCAAAAGCTTATGGATACGCAAGAGTTGGCAGCAGCTGTTGCAGACGGTAAAATTACTTATCAAGAGGCAACTTCGGGTCCTTCTTCGATGTTTGGTACCCAATTGAATTTTTTGGGTCAATCGTCAAATATTGCTTATCAGTCTGCTCAAATTAAAACTAATGCTTACCTCCAACAAATGCAATCGATAAATCAAGCTACTGGTGGACAATACCAGTATTCTCTTGACCCGACTTCAATGACAAGTTATATGCAAAATGGACAAATTCAACCATATTTAATATTCAATAATATATATCAAGAAGAATTGGAAGCTTATGCTCAGCAGTATTCGCAGTTATTAAACCGTGAAGAACAAGACTTAGAACAAGAAAAACTTACTTTAGAAACCCAAATTAAAGCGATTGAAGCCGAATATCAAAGCGTTGAAGATCAAGAAAGTCAAAACATAGAAAATGATGCAATAAAACTGTCTTAACTTCCTAAACTTAAATCTTAACCAATTAAATGCCGACATTTAATGTCGGCATTTTTTAATTTTAAATATTTTTCTTTTAAAATAAGATTTTATATGTTAATATATGTTTAAGAAAATAAATATTTTGTAATATAATTATTTTGAAGTTTTAGCAATAAGGAAGAAAAGGATATAGACAAAATGACCGAAGAAATCCAAAATGAAAACGGTGAGTCAAAACAAAGAGTTCTTGTAGTGGATGATGAAGCAAGTATCAGGAGAATTCTTGAAACACGTCTTAAAATGGTGGGATATGATGTTGTAACCGCAGAAGACGGAGAAGAAGCAGTTGAAGTATATAACAAAACGGCACCGGATTTGGTAATACTTGATGTTATGATGCCAAAGATGGATGGTTATGGAGTTACTCGTGAAATTAGGCGTACTTCCGATGTGCCAATTATCATCTTAACGGCTTTGGGTGATGTCTCAGAAAGAATAACAGGGCTTGAACTCGGTGCAGATGATTATGTTATTAAGCCTTTTAGCCCAAAAGAGCTGGAAGCTCGAGTCAAGGCAGTTCTTAGAAGGACTACAACTAAAGAAGTTGCTGCTCCAACAGGAAAAACAGCTAAAAATGTTATCACTGCCGGGCAAATAAAAATTGATACAGCTCGCAGACAAGTTTACCGTAAAAATGAAAGAATAAGATTAACAGGTATGGAATTTTCTTTGTTGGAATTACTTGTGAATAATTCCGGTCAGGCTTATTCAAGAAACGAAATTTTGCAGCATGTTTGGGCATATCCTCCGGATCATAGAATTGATACTCGCGTGGTTGATGTTCATATTTCTCGTTTGCGTTCAAAACTTGAGGCAGATCCTGCTAATCCTGAGTTAATCCTAACTGCACGTGGGATTGGCTACATGTTTCAGCGTATAAATTAGGGCATTAATTTTGAAAATTAATTTAAAAATATTAAATAACTCCGGCTTAAAGAAAATTCTTATAGTCGGAGTTTTTCATGGAGACGAGCCACAGGGAGAGTATTTTATAAATGAATATTTAAAACTTTCAAGATTCAATACAAAAAATTCTTTATTTTTTATACCTCGTCTTAATAAAAATAATTTACGTACAAATTTTAATAAAGTAGATTTAAACAGAAATTTTCCAACAAAAAATTGGACATTTGGCAAAAAAGACGATTACTTTGGCGGAACTACTCCTGCATCAGAATATGAGACAAAATTTCTTATTGATTTAATTGATAAAAATAATTTTGATGCAATAGTGACAATTCATGCTCCTTATAAGATTATCAATTATGACGGGCCTGCAGTTGAGTTGGCTAAAAAAATTTCTGATATTCTGGGTTACCCTGTACAGAGTGATATCGGGTATCCTACTCCGGGGAGTTTTGGTACATATTGCGGTGTTGAGCGCAAAATTCCGACAGTAACAATAGAGATTGATGAAAATAAAGCGCCCGTTGAACTTTTGGAGCGCTTTACTATACTTTTTGATTATTTAGCTTTTGAATATTAGCTATTTAATACTATTTCATATGCGATATCAGGAGTTATATTTCCTCTTTCACCAAGAATCGTTCCTCTTTGGTTAAAACGTTTTTTAATTTCCGTAGCAGCCTCTTTTGGATTTATGTCGTATTCTTTTAATTTAGTTTTTCTGCCAATTTTGTGGAAAAATTTTTCTGTTTTTTTAATTGATATATCTGCCAAAAGGCTTTTTGGTAAAAATTCGTTTGCTCCAAAGACTTCTATTGCCATTTTTGCAAGTTTATCAATTTTGTCTTTTTTCATTACTTTCCAGAGTGCAGGTAAAATTATTGCAAGAGTTTCGCCATGGTCAAGACCATAAAGTGCAGTTAATTCATGCCCTATCATATGAGTTGACCAATCCTGAACTGCACCAAGACTTATCCAATAATTTAATCCACATGTCGCACACCAGAATATATTTGCCCTTGCGCTGTAGTTTTCAGGTTCTTTTAAAACCTTTGGACCTTCTTCTAAAAGTGTTTTTATTATACCAAGTGCCCATTGATCCTGAAGAGGGGTATTTACATCGTAAGTTGCATATTGTTCCATAACATGTGTATATGTATCTACTATACCGTTTACAGTTTGTTTTTCCGGGAGTGAAAATGTTGTTGTTGGGTCAATAATTGAAAATTTGGGGTAAACTTTTTCAGACATAAATGCAAATTTTTCTTTCGTTGAGAGTCTTGATATAACAGCACCACAGTTCATTTCCGAGCCTGTTGCAGGAAGAGTTATAACATCTGCTATATCTATTGCATCATTAATAATTGCCCCTTTTGTTAAAATATCCCACGGGTCGCCTTCAAATTTTGAAGCTACTGCAATAAACTTTGTTCCATCAAGAACTGAACCCCCGCCTACTGCCAGAAGAAAATTATATCCTCCTTGTTTAACCATCTCTGTTGCTTCCATAAGAGTTTCAAATTTTGGGTTTGGTTCAATTCCTCCAAATTCAGAGTATTCAAATCCTTCAAGCGCCTCTTTAACTTGTTTTAAAATTCCGTTTTTTCTTATTGACCCGCCACCATATGTAATTAATATTTTTCGTCCATGCGGTATTTCGTTTTTAATTTTAGCAATTGTATCCTTACCAAATATAATCTTTGTCGGACACTTAAATTCAAAATTATTCATATAAACCTCGCAAATTATAATACCTTTGTTATCTTATCATACTTTTGGGGCAATGTTTTATTAAGTAGTAGACTTAATTTAAAAAATGTAATACAATAAAGTAAAATGATATTGCATAAGGATAGAAAAGTATAAATAGAAAGGTTTAGCAAAAAAATGAAAAAAAGTTCGGCATTTACCCTTGCAGAAGTTTTGATTACACTTGCTATCATTGGTGTAGTTGCAGCAATGACCATTCCGGGTGTTATCGTAAGAACAAACCAGCAGGAGTTTAAAACAGGTTTTAGGAAAGCGATTTCTGTACTTAACCAAGCTGTTACCATGAATATGGCAATTGATAACGAATCGCCTTCTGATATTGACAATGAAACAGAGATGTTAGAATATTTAACAAAAAGAATGAATGTAATGAGAAGTAATGTTGCTGCAGGTTCAAACACTGCATTTTACACTGCTGACGGGTTTAGATATGAAGTACCTAGTGGTGTTAGCAAGTGTACTACTGCGAATCCTTGTATAATTGCTGTTGATGTCAATGGCGATAGAGGTCCTACTTCTGCTACAGATAGAGATGCGATTACAAACAACTATCCTACTGCTGACGAGTCAAGAGTTACTGACTTCTTTGCAGTTATGATAACTGATGTTAGTGTGCAGCCATATGGACCTGTATCTCAAAGAACTATGTATCAAGCTGATAGCAACTAATTATTAATATTTGTTAGTAAAATCCGCCCTTCATTTTGTTGAGGCGGATTTTATTTGCAAAAAAAATATTTTTAGTATAGAATTATTTTGTCTTGAAGTGCTCTTAGGTATAGCACAAAAGATTTGTTACACATTAATAAGAAATGGAGTAAGAAATGCCTAAAATGAAAACACACCGTTCTGCCGCCAAAAGATATAAGGTGACAGCATCAGGTAAAATTTTAAGACGTCAGGCAGGAAAAGGACACCTTCTTGCACATAAAAGCACAGCCAGAAAAAAACGTTTGTCCGGTATGATAGAAGTTTTTGACGGTAATGTTGCTTTGATTTCAAAAGAGTTACCATACATTAAGTACTCAAGATAAGGAAGGTGAAAAATGAGAGTTAAACGCGGAAACGTTCTTAGAAAAAGACATAAAAAAATATTAAAACTAGCTAAAGGCTTTATTGGTGCACGTTCAAGAATTTTTAAAGTTGCAAATTGTGCAGTAATGAAAGCTTTAAAGTACCAATATAGGGACAGACGTGTACTAAAAAGGAGTATGCGTTCACTCTGGATTGTACGTATAAATGCTGCAGTACGTGCTATGGATTTAAGTTATTCAAAATTTATGAATTTGCTTAAAAAAGCTAATATCCAAGTAAATAGGAAGATGTTAGCAGATTTGGCAGTTAATGACCCTGATGCATTTGCGGTATTGGTTGAAACAGCTAAAGCTGCAAAGTAATTCAAAATGTCTTTGAAAATAGTCACCCATAGTGGGTGACTATTTTAATTATAATTTCAAATATCCGTTTGCAATATCAAAAATTAGCTCATCAAGTTTATGGTTTTGTTCTTCTGAGAGTATTGCTCTGTATCTTGATATATAGTATCTTTTCTTTTGACTTGCAATTGCTTTTTGTAGTTGTATGGTTTCGTTTAGTTTTTTAATTTCTTCAGTGTTGTCTTTTTTATCATCAAGTATAAGTTCGTTCATTTTTGTCTCATTTTGAGCTATTTCGTTCATTAGTGGTGCAAGTTTTACCATTTCCTCCATTTTGATACCAAAAGCTTTTCTTTGTTGTGTAAAGCTTAGTTCAAGCTTGTCTGCAATTTTAAAGTAAATATCAGCACCACGTTGAATTTTTTCTACTGTTGTTTTTTGTGCAAAAACAATATTTTGTATAAATATAATTAAAAATATAATTAAAAATATTTTTTTTATTTTCATTTTGTACTCCAGTCGATATTTGTTTCAAATTTCGTTTCTATATAATATTTGCCTTTTGCAGTGGGAGGTTTAAAATTTTTCTTTACAAGTTCCTTTCTTAAAAAAAGTGCGTATTGTGGGCTTTGCATTGTCAGTTTAAATCTTTTATCGGTTTGAATTTCTTTAAATATTTTATATTTTTTGCTAATTATTAGTATGTCTGTGGGATAAATATCTAAATATTTTTGCCAACCATCTTTGGATAAATTTAAATTTTTGAGTACATATATTAAATTGTTAGGGTAAACTTCTTCATATTTTCCATCCATAAATATTAAATTATTAGGGTAGAGTTTGTACGCAACATAACTCCCGTCGTGAAATTCGCATAATATATTACCTTTTATATTGTTTTGTTTTAGGAAATCAACCTCAAGTACAGGGTATTCCCATGCCACACAGGATAATTTTTTTGTGTAAACTGAGCTGATAGCAAAAAGTAACATTATTATAAATAAAAATATTTCTTTGATTTTGTTAAGCTTAACAGGTATTTCTTTTGAAAAAATTTTATAAAAATCATTATAACAAAAAGCCAGTGTAGAAAATATAAAAAATGGCTCCAGCCTAATAGACTTAATTGACATTATTAATGTTATTAAAATTACTATTGCTTTTGTTTTATTAACTTTATTTATGTTTGGTTTAAATTTTAATTGATATGCAATAAAGAAAGCTAAGAATGCGAAAAGATATATAACGAATTTTACGCATTTTTCTATACCAAAAGTACTGAATACAGGTTGCCATTCTGTTATTAGTTCTCTTTTGAGAGTTAATGCGCTAAATAAGAATTTTAAATATTCAAGCCCATACGGATTTATAAGTAATGTTAATAAACAGAATAATAATGTTAAAAAGTATTTTTTAACAGGTTTTTTATTTAGAAATTCGCCTGCTATGTACAAAATTAATAACCCGATGCCTGAAGCACAACCCCCGTGTAAATTCCCCCAAATTAACATGGTTGCAGGTAAAATCCAAAGTAGACGTGTGTGATTTTCTAGTCTTACTTTTTCAAGTACATACAACCAAAGTACAAAAAAGAAAAATGTGAAACTTTGACATCTGATTGTTGAAAATAGCAGATTTGCGATTGTGTTTATTATTAACACAAAGGGTAAAATGTTTAATTTTGCATTTTTATTGTGTAATAAAATTATTTTTGTTATTAGAAAAAATGTTCCAAAATAAATAATTGTTTTAAAAATTAAAAGTCCAATATCGCCAAAATTAGACTGTAAAAAATAAAAAATAAGACTTGAACCCCACTCATGGTCTATAAATCTATGAGTTGGAGTATAAGATAAAAAGTCCCAATTTAAAAGGCTGCCTGTTTGAAAATAAGTTTTACCGACAATCAAGCGTGCAAAAAAATCATTATCTATATTGTTATATAAGAGCGCTTGGCCAAAAAGAAATAAAAAAAGTGTTAAGTAAAATAAATAATGCATAAGTTCGTTTCTTTGAAATACATAAAAATTTTACCACAAACTTTGTTTTTGGTATGATGTTTACAGGAGAAAGATAATGGAAGAACAGATTTTAAAAATTAAAGAATTGGCATTATGTGAAATTGATAATGCTCAAAATTCAAAGCAATTGGAAGATGTAAAAAATAAATATTTATCTCGTTCATCAGAGTTAAATAATTTTAAGAAAAGTCTGAAGGATTTAGACCCGCAAATGCGACCAAAAATTGGTGCTTTATGCAATGAAGTTTATAAATGCTTGGAAGACAAAATTAACTCTAAACATAATGAGTTCTATAAAAATGAATTAAACGAAAAACTTAAAAGTGAAAAAATTGATGTTACTCTTGATTCAACATACACTCCTTTTGGAAAAGTGCATCCTTTAAGTGCAACCATAAATGAAATCGTCGAAATATTTGAGCATCTGGGTTTTTCGTTGATTGAAAATAAACTTTCCCCTGAAGTTGAATTGGAAAAATATAATTTTGATTTATTAAACGTTCCGCAAGAACACCCCGCCAGAGATGTTCAAGACACATACTACTCTTATGCAGGTGAAAATGTAGTTTTAAGAAGTCACACCTCTAATGCACAAATCAGACAAATGCAAAATTCCAGACCTCCTATAAAAATTGTTTCACCGGGCAGAGTATATAGAAATGAGTCTGTAAGTGCCAGAAAAAATAATTTATTTCATCAGGTAGAGGGTCTCTATGTCGATAAAGGAGTTACGTTTGCCCATTTAAAAGGTGTTTTAAATGAATTTATCAGACTTTATTTTGGTTCTGCACGTCCCACAAGATTCCGTAACAGTTTTTTCCCTTTTACAGAACCGTCTGCCGAGATTGATGTTCAGTGTATTGTTTGCCAGGGTAAAGGTTGCCCCACATGTTCAGGTTCAGGCTGGCTTGAAATTTTAGGTTCAGGTATGGTTGATCCTAATGTATTAAAAGGCGTGGGCATTGACCCTGAAATTTATAGCGGTTTTGCTTTTGGTATGGGAGTTGAAAGACTTGCTATGCTTAAATATGCAATTGATGATATAAGATTATTTTTCAATAATGATAAAAGATTTTTAAAGCAATTTTAAAAATCTTTTTCATCAATTCCTAAAAAATTGTAGAGATTTTTTGTTTCTATTAAATATTTTGAACGTGTGTCAATTTTTGCACCATGCTTAATTAAGTCATGTGCAATTTCGTATTGTTTAAGTTTCAAAGCTTTATATAAAATTGTATCCCCGCTAATAAAATCATCTATGTTAACTTTTGCCCCATGTTCAATTAAAAGATGTGCAATTTGTGGGTTTTTTCTTTTTATAGCTTCGACAAGAGACGGGTTAAACCCAAGGTTGGGATTTGCACCGTTTTCAAGTAAAAGTTTTGCAGCTTCGTATTTATTATGTTTTGTTGCGTAGTATATTGGATAATCAGTGTAAAAATCTGTATTTACGTCAAAACCTGCATCAATAAAAATTTGTAATATTTCAGTGTCATTTTTTTTAACATATTTAATAAAAGAGTCAACATTTGCAGGTATTTTTCTTTTTTTTAGCTCATCTTTTGCAGCAATCATTTCCGGAGTTGTCTCTTTTTTTTGATATTTTTTAAGTATATTAAAAAAGTCATCAGAGAAACCACTATTATATGCATAAGCGCAACAGTTTAGCATAAGAACTGCTACGCTTATGATTAAAAATATTTTTTTAATTTTAGATAACAAGTCCGCCATCTACTCCTATAACTTGCCCTGTGATATATGTAGTATCAAGTGCTAAAAATTTAACGGTCTTGGCAATATCTTCAGGTTCACCCAGTCTTTTAAGAGGTATTCTTTCTATAATTTGTTCCTGTGGTAAATCTTTTGTCATATCTGTTTGGATAAAACCTGGTGCTACTGCATTAACTCTAATATTTCTGGATGCAAGTTCTTTTGCAAGTGCTTTTGTAAAACCTATTAGACCTGCCTTTGCAGTTGAGTAGTTTGCCTGCCCTGCATTACCGTAAATACCTGATATGCTTGCCATATTAACTATGGCGCCAGAGCGTTGTTTAATCATAATTTTTGCAACCGGATTTGAAACGTAATATGCACTATTTAGATTTGTGTTAATTACATCTAACCAATTTTGAGCATTCATTCTCATAAATAGTCCATCACGTGTAATGCCTGCATTATTAACAAGTATATCTATTTTTTTATATTGATCTACAATTTCTTTAATTGCATTTTCTGCAAGTTCTTGATTTGATACATCAAACTTTATTGCTTTTGCATTTGAACCGAGAGATTTTAATTCTTCCACTGTTTTATTTGCAGCATCTTCATTTCCTGCATAATTGATGATTACATCGCAGCCCGCTTTTGCCAGTTCGATTGCGCAAGCTTTGCCTATACCTCTTGAGCCACCAGTTATAAGTGCTACTTTTTTATCTTCCATTGTAAATCTCCTATACTAAGCTTAAAATATTGCTAACAGTATCATTTAATGATTGTGCATCAAATACGTTATACGTTTTTATTTCTGCAGGGCAAATTTTTCTGTTAAGGCCTGCAAGAACTTTGCCATTACCAAGCTCGATAAATGTATCTATCCCTTGTTCGAGCATTAACTGAATTGTCTGAACCCAGTATACACTTGATGATATTTGTTTCGGCATTTTAATTCTAAAATCTTCTTTTTGTGTTGTTATTTTGGCATCAATATTTGTAATGACTGGAATTTGTGCATCATTAAGGTTTAAATTTTTGACAAACTTGTCAAAACCTTCAGTTGCGCTTTGCATAAGTGCACTGTGAAAACCTCCAGAAACAGCCAGAGGTACAACTCTTTTAGCTCCAGCTTCTTTAATTAAATCGTTTGCTTTCTCTATTGCTTCCACTTCACCTGTTATAACAGTTTGTGTAGGGTCGTTATAGTTTGCAATTTGGGCTATACCAATATTTTGAACTTCTTGTAAGCAATCTTTAATTTTTTCAGTATTTAGTCCTAAAACTGCACTCATAGCACCTTTTTTTAATTTTGTTGCAGCATCCATAAGATCTGCTCTTTTTTGAATTGCCACAAAAGTTGTTTCAAGATCCATTACTTTGGCGCAATACATTGCACCATATTCACCAAGAGAGTGCCCTGCTGTTATTTTTGCTTTTATTTGATCTTTTGAAACTTCTTTTAGTGCTTCAAATGCCGCAATAGAGGTCGCAAGAATTGCACTTTGTGCATTCACTGTTTGTTTTAGTACTTCATCTGGACCATTAAAACAAATTTTTGATATGTCTTTATTTAATACATTATTGGCTATTTGGTAGACTTTTTTTGCACTTTCAAAGTTGTTATATAAATCAAGCCCCATGCCTGTTGTTTGTGAACCTTGACCCGGGAAAATGAAAGCTATGTTTTTCATTAGTATATTCCTTCTCTTAATCTCACAATAACACTGCCCCATGTCATTCCTGCGCCAAAAGCACATAAAATAGCTGTAGAAGGCGTTTTTATTTTTCCTTGCTCTATTGCTTCACTTAATGCTATGCCAACAGAGGCAGCAGATGTATTGCCATACTTGTCAATATTTGTTATTACTTTTTCATCAGTGTAGTTTAGTCTTTGTTGCAGCGCATCTATTATTCTTAAGTTTGCTTGATGTGGTACAAGATAATCAATATCTTCGGGCTTCAAACCACAATTTTCAATACAGTTGTTTACTGATTCCGGCATTGTTGTTACTACAAATTTATAAACCTCTCTACCGTTCATTATTACTCTTTCATTTGCCGGTTTCGATGGTTCGACCAGTGGACAGTTTGTACCGTTTAAGTGCATTGTGATGTGTTTACCTTGTTTACCGTCTGCATTAATATCAATTGCAATAATATCATCAATACCATCTTGTGATTTTTCCAAAATCATTGCACTTGCCCCATCACCAAAAAGTACGCAGCTGCTTCTATCTTCCCAGTTTACAAATTTGGAAACTGTATCGGTAGCAATTAAAAGTGCACGCTTATATTTGCCTGATGAAATCATGGAACGCGCTATTTCCATTGCATAAATCATACCCGTACAAGCTGCAGTAATGTCAAAAGCAACTGTGCCGGTTTTAGTTTCTATTGCTTCAGAGATGGCACAACCTGTTGACGGGTAAATATTATAAGGATTAGAGGTGGCCGCAATTATTAAATCTATGTCTTCACCTTTTAGTCCAGCTTTATTTAATGCCTCTTGAGCTGCCTGTATACCTATTGTGAGAGAATTTTCATCGCCTGATGATATGTAACGCTGTTTTATGCCGGTCCTTGTTGTAATCCACTCATCTGATGTGTCTAAAATTTTTGTCAAATCATCATTTGTTATAGCGGTTTTTGGCACCGCTTTTCCTAAAGACACTATCCTTACAGGTACACTACTCATTTTCTCTCCTCGCTAAATGGAATTATTGATATATCTCCATAATTTTTTTATTTACGCCTGACTCAACTGCTTCTTTTGCAACTCTTACTGCATTTCTAATGGCATAAGCAGTACTTCTGCCATGGGCAATAACAGTGATACCCTTAATGCCCAAAAGTAGTGCACCGCCAAATTCTTCATAATTAATTCTTTTATATATCCTTTTCATAAAAGGTTTTGCTAAAAGTCCGATAATTTTTGAAATTATATCAGTATTAAATTCTTGTTGTATCATTTTGAAAAGCATTGATGATGAGCCTTCAATGATTTTCAGTGCAACATTTCCGACAAATCCATCGCAGATAATTACATCACAACTGCCTTGAAACATTTCTTTGCCTTCTATGTTTCCTATAAAGTCTAAATCATTCTGATTTTCTTCAAGCATTTTATAAGTTTGTTGTACCAGTTCATTTCCCTTGCCCGCTTCTTCGCCAATGTTTAACACTCCAACTTTTGTATCTTTTCTGCCATAAACATTTTTTACAAAAGTTGTCCCCATAACGGCAAACTGGTATAACATTTCAGGTGTACAAGAACTGTTTGCTCCGGCATCAAGTAATAAAAACGGTTTTTTCATAGCAGGAAGCATAACCGCTATTGCAGGTCTTTCAATGCCTGGTAATCGTCCTAATCCAAAAAGGGAGCTTGCCATGGCTGCACCTGTTGAACCTGCTGCTACAACGGCATCGGAACTACCTTTTGCAACTGCATCAACCGTTAAAACTATTGATGATTTCCTTTTTTTTCTAATAGCTTGCCCAGGGGCTTCACCCATTTCAATAATTTCTTCAGCATGGGTAATTTTTATATCAAGTTTTGATAAATCAACTTTTATATTTTGTCGAAAATAGCCACCTCGGTTTGACCTTATGCCGTAACGAGCAATATTATCCAATTCAGCCTTAATTGCATCTTCTTTGCCGACAAGCTCTATCGGAACATTGTAGTCAAGTGCAGCCCATACTGCACCTTTTACTATTTCTCTAGGAGCATGGTCTCCCCCCATCGCATCTATTGCTATTCTCGTCATACTAATTTCCCCTGATTTAAATAATGCTATTCTTCAGTTGTTTTTTCAGCCTTTTCTTGAGCTTCTTCTTTGATTTCTTCTTCCTTAGTTTCTGTTTTTGCTTTTTTCGCTCTTGTTTTTTTGGGTTTTTCTTCTTTTATTTCTTCTTGAGCTTTTTTGTTTTTTAAGCTAGCGAAATCATTTTTGTAATACCCGCAATTTGAACATACAGTATGCGCCAAAACTGTTTCTTTACAATTTGGGCATGTTGTAGTTGCTGGTACTTCACCTTTCCAGTTTGCACGTCTAGATGCTTGTTTTGCTTTTCCTGTTCTTTTCTTTGGTACTGCCATTTTATTATTCCTTTATTAATGTAGTCTTATGTC
>CALUXW010000025.1 GCA_944324865.1 Candidatus Gastranaerophilales bacterium
GAGCTTGTCTTTGAGCTTCTTGCTGTGCTTTTTGTGCAGCAATTCGTTTTTCCTCTTGAGCTCTTATTTGAGCTTGTTGTTGAGCTCTTATTTGAGCTTGTCTTTGAGCTTCTTGCTGTGCTTTTTGTGCAGCAATTCGTTTTTCCTCTTGAGCTCTTATTTGAGCTTGTCTTTGAGCTTGAGTTTCATTTATTTGTGATTGTTTTGCACCAAAGGCACTGTCAAGTTTTGCCAGATCTTTTGCATCAATAGTCGGTGTTAGATTTTTTGTAGCGCTGTTTAATTGTGCACTTATATTAAGTGGCCTTGAAGTAAAAATGTTAATTTTTGTGTAACCGTTATTTAGGTCTTGTCCTGCATATGGAAAAAGTTTAACTTCTGTGCTTTTTATATCACCTGTTGGCGCAATGGAACCAACTGAATGAAAAGTTTCAGGTAAAAGAATATAATAATTTGTGTTTGTCTTTTTAATTACTTTTATTGGTTCACTATATGGTTTTTGAGTAAAAAGTTTTATGCAATAGCTGTCGTTGCCTGTTTTTACATAGTCGATTTTTAACAAGCTGTTTTTAAAATCGCTTTCAATTGCAAAAACGCATAAATTTGCACTCATTATCCCCAGTAGTATAAAAAGAATTTTCTTCATCCCTATAACCCTTTTGTTACTTTGTTGCAGGTGTTTTAAAATTTAATTTTATATTATAATATTAGCTGTTGCAATTATACTATGAATAATTTTTTGTGGCAAAGAAAGGTAAAAAATGAGTGAATTTAAAACAGGTTTTGTTGCAATCATTGCACGTCCCAATGTTGGCAAATCAACTCTTTTAAATACAATAGTGGGGCAAAAAATTGCAATAACTACACCTGTTGCACAAACAACAAGAAAAAACATAAAAGGAATTTATTCGGATAATAATTCACAAATAATTTTTATTGATACTCCGGGAATACACAAGCCTTTAAATAAACTTGGAGAAGCACTTTGGGAGCAATCTAAAAGTGTTTTGGCTGATGTTGATTTGATTTTATTTCTTGTCGATGCGCAAGACGAGGCAGGAAAAGGAGACAGGTGGATTGTTGAAAATTGTTTAAAGGATGTGTCTACTCCTGTTTTGCTTGTTTTGAATAAAGTTGATTTAATTAAAAACTTAGCAAAACGTGAATTAAATGCATACAGTTATAAATCTTTATTTGTTTCGCAACCGGATACAATAAAAATAAGCGCAAAAACAGGCAGAAATATTGATGATTTAATTAAAAAAATTAAAAGTTATTTACCATTGGGGCAAAAATTTTATGATGAAGATGAGGTTACAGACCAAAATATGCGTGAAGTTGCCTCGGAAATTATAAGAGAAAAAATTATTTTTTCTACAAAAGATGAAATTCCACATAGTGTTGCAGTATTAATTGAAAGCTATAAAGAAGAGGAAAATATTGATAAAATAAGTGCTAAAATTATTGTTTCAAATGAAAGTCAGAAAAAAATTTTAATAGGTAAAGGCGGTTCCATGCTTAAAAAAATTGGTACAAGTGCAAGACTTGAGCTGGAAAAAATTGCACAGAAAAGAATATTCCTCGAGCTTTTTGTCAAAGTTGTCAAAAATTGGCAAAAAGACGATAATTTTATTAAATCTTTAGGTTTAGATGCCAGATAATTTTAAAATCCGCGCAATTTTATAAAGATTTTATACTTTATAAATATATAAAAGGTATATATTATATGGAAAAAGATAAAATTACATTTATTGAAGAAAAGAAAATCGAAAAAGAAGCTGAAAAGGAAAGTTCTGTTATTTTTTCAAAATTGGCAACAAATCCTCTTAAGGCTTGTTTTGTAAAGTTTCGTCTTGACAAAAAACAAATTAAGCCTGATGATTTAATCTAGTATGCAATACATTAAAAATAGCGTATTTTTGTATTTTACCCCTCGCCAACGTTCTCAGCTGGCAAGTTTTTTGAGGTCTTTTGTTAAAAAACATCAAAATTTGAGTGTAGATGAACTTTTGGATAAGTTCATAGAAGAAGAAAATTATTATAAGGATATAGGTTCCATACATTTTGAATTTGTGATTGAAAATTTTTCTAATGATGAATTTTTGTCAGATATTAAAAAATTCTTTTCTTATGTTTTCTGGGAGTTTAAACAAAAGGAAGCTCAAAAACCACTTATACTCCGTCAAAAAGCTATTCAAAAAGAAGCAAGGAAACGTGCAAATGATTTTAAGATGTCTAAATTAAAACCAACAAAAAAGCAACTTTGGTATTATGAAAAAATATGCAAAGCACACAATGTGGCCCAAAAACCACTTGATAGCGCAACAAGGCTCGATTTAAAAAATTGGATTATGGAGATAATTGAGCCAAAGGAAGAAAGTGATGATTAGTGAAATCGTAAAAATTTTAAAAAATGCAAATATTGATGAACCCGAAGCTAAGGCAAAAATTATTTTGCATGAGATTGCAAAATTGAGTACTGAGGAAATTTTTTTAAGAAAAGAAATTGAAAATAAAAATGAAGTATTTGATTTTGTTTGGAAATTGGCAAAAACAAAAGCGCCCTTGCAATATCTTTTAGGTTATTGGTATTTTATGGGAGAAAAGTTTATTGTGAGCCCGGATGTCCTTATTCCGCGTGAAGAAACGGAGTTTTTGGTAAAATGTGCGCTTGACAAGATTGATGAAATCAAAAAAGGTACTGTCCAAATACTTGATATTGGTACAGGCAGCGGTTGTATTGCTTGTATCATAGCAAAAAATGCAAAAAATACCGAAGTTTTAGGTGTTGATATATCAATAAATGCATTGCAAATTGCACTTGAGAATGTGCAAAAACTTGATTTGATTAAAAGAGTTGTTCTTAGAAAATCAGATATTTTTTCTGCCTTAAGAGAAGGTGAGACATTTGATATTATTGTATCTAATCCCCCTTATGTTTGTATAAATGATTATAACAATTTAGATAAAGTTGTAAAAGATTTTGAGCCAAAAAATGCGTTATTGGCGCAAGATGATGGATTAGAGTTTTACAAAAAAATAATTTGTAATGCAAAAAAATATTTAAACAAAGGCGGATATTTAATTTTCGAATGTGGCAAAAATCAGGCGAATAAAATTTGTAAGTTGCTTGAAAAAAGTAATTTTAATATTGATGACGTAATTTGTGATATGGCAGGTATACAACGAGTTGTGGTAGCCTACGCAAGCGAGAAAATTTCATAAATTTCATCATCACTTAACTCGGTGATAATCTTTTCACCTGCAAATACGGCAGCATCAGCAAGTTTACGTTTATCTTTTATAATTTTGTCAATCTTTTCTTCAAAAGTTGATAATGTTATAAACCTGTGCACCATGACATTTTTGTCTTGTCCGATACGGTAAGTTCTGTCTGTTGCCTGATCTTCAACTGCAGGATTCCACCATAAATCATAATGAATAACATTTGATGCTGATGTTAAGTTCAAGCCTAGTCCGCCGGCTTTTAAACTCAATATCATAATTTTTTTGTTTAAATCGTCGCTGAATTCTTTAATCATTTGCTCTCTTTGTTTTACATTTAGTGAACCATGAAAAAATAGCGGGTTAAAACTAAACTCATCAGCAATAATTTTTTCTAAAATTGCTCCCATTTCTTTGTATTGTGTAAATACTAATACTTTTTCATCATTTGATATGATATTATGTAAAATTGAAATTAATTTTTGAGTTTTGCCAGAGGCACCCTGTGTCATATCACCATGTTTTAAATAGTGATAAGGGTGGTTGCATACTTGTTTTAGAGATGTTATAAGCTTAAAAATAGCTCCACGTCTGTTTATTCCACCACCAGAGTTAGCAATATCAGTCATAGACTGGTTTAACACTCTTTCATAAAGTGCGGCTTGTGATTTTGTCAAATAGCAAAATTCGTCTAAAACAACTTTGTCAGGCAGGTCTGAAATGATTGATTTATCTGTTTTTAGACGTCTTAACATAAAAGGTGAAATTGCCTTTTTAAGCTTTTGTGCTCTGGTTGTTTCTTTAAATCTTTCAATTGGCAAGGAATAATTTTTGCTAAAGTCATTTATTGAGCCTAAATATCCTTTGTTAATAAAATCAAAAATGCTCCATAGTTCGCTTAAGCGGTTTTCAACAGGTGTACCCGTCATAGCAATTTTCATTTGAGCCTTAAGTGTTTTCACAGCTTGAGTTTGACTTGTTGAAGGATTTTTAATATTTTGTGCTTCATCAATTACAAATAAATCCCAACTATATTTTTTAAATTCTTCAAGGTCAATCCTAAGTATTGCATAGGTAGTTAAAATTACATCACAGTCTATGTTAAATTCTCTGTTAAAACCATGGTAAATATAAGCTTTTAAAGATGGTGCAAAGGTTTCAAGCTCACGCTCCCAGTTACCCATAAGAGTTGTAGGGCAAACAACAAGGACAGGTTTTTTAAGTTTTTTTTCTTCTTTTAGTTTTAAAATTAAACTTATCACCTGAATTGTTTTACCAAGACCCATATCGTCAGCTATAGCACAGCCAAACCCTTTGGTAACATTTGTATATAGCCATCTGAAACCAATTTCTTGATAAGGACGTAATACGCCTGTTAAGTTTTTTGGTAAACTTATTTCCTCAACACGGGTGAAGTCAGATATAATGCGTGCAAAAGCTTCGTCATAGTCAAAATCATATTCATCAATTTTACCTGAAAGTGCATGATGCAAAAGTTGCATTTTATTGACTATAAAATCAGGCTTTTTCTTTAGCCTTTCAAGGAGTTTTTGTGTTTCATCTTTGTCGATTAAAATATACTTTTCTTTGTATTTTATAAGCCCGTTTGTGTCTTTTGCAAGTTTTTGAAATTCTTCTGCCGAGATTTTTTCATTTTCACCTAATGCAACTTCAATTGAGAAGTCCATAATCTCATCAAGGTTAATAGCATTTCCTGAATTACCTTGCAAAAGATTTTTAATGTCTTCAAGTCTTTTTTGTTTAATTTTTGCATTAATTGAAGCACGTGGAATTATAACATTATCCATGCCTTCGGGCAGATTAACTTCCATACCTGCTTGTGCCAGATAGTAAGTGATTTGAGTAATCAGCTTGTAAACTCCGGATAAATCAAGCTCAAGAGTGACATCTTCTAAATCCTCAATATACTTTGTTGCCCAATTGATTTGTTTTTCAATGAGTGTTTTTTGCATTTCATCAAGATTTTCAAGATTGATAATCTCGTTTTTTATTTTATCTTTAGCCAAAATGCGCATTAAAAACTTTTCATCATCTAATTTTTCAATGTTAAATACAGGGATAATATCATAAGTGCCTAAAGACATTTCATCAAGCCAACTTTGAATATCAAGCCCTATGTCATTGCCTTTTAGAATTCTTTTATGAGTTATGTTTTTAGTAAAGTATGCTGCTGCTTTTAAATCTTTAAATTTATAGTGTTTAACATTTAAAAAGTTAAAGATTAAATAATTTAAGTATTTGTCTATAATTTTTATTGTTGTTTCACGATCTAAAAAATCATTTTCAAGCATACTTTGATAGCATTTTAAATAATCTTTATTTTTAAAGTAAGGTTCCCAAACTATTGAAAATGTTTCTTTTTTAAATTTGACTGTGGGGATAAAGTTTAGTTTTTCTACTGTTTTTTTGACGAACTGAAATAGATTAAAATAAAAAAGATAATTTTCACTTACATCAGGTGGAAATTCATGGTTTTCATCTACCCCTGTAAAATATTCAAAGAGCATATCTAAAGTTATATTATAGCCATATTTGTCGCCTTTATATTTTGCCTTAAGTTTATAAAGCGAACCTTTTGATTTTAGATAATACTCAAAATTATAAGGTGGAGTTATAAAAATATCCGCTATATTATTTTTTGTTTCAAAAATAATATCAGTTGTACGTAAAATTTGATTTTTCGTATCAAAAGTGTCGCAAAATTCTTCTTCGATTAGCTCATAAACAAGTGAAAGAGTGTAACGAAAGTCTTTGTTCTTTTGAGAATATGGATTTTGATCCAAATTTAAAAGAAGTTTTTCGACATCATTTTTTTTAAAAGTGAGGTTATCCGCAACTATCATCTTATTTATTTTAATATAAAAAAAATTTGTTGTATAATTTTTTTATGAAATTTGCAGTAAGAATTATTAAAAATACTTTTCACCCTTTAAATGTCCCTGACGGTGCTAATTTGCACCATGGGCAAAAAGTTCTTGTAAGAACTGAAAAAGGTGAAGAAGTTTTTAGCGTATTTATTGTAAATTCGCAAGTTTTAAAGCAGTGGCAAAAGTTCAAACCTGAACCTGTGCCTTTGATAAGAACAATTAATGAAAATGATAAACCGATTTTAGACGAACAAAAACAACTTGAGGCAGAAGCATTTTTTAAGTGCAAGGCATTAGTTGAAAAGCGCGGACTTATTATGAACTTAGTTCAAACCCGCTACACCTTTGACAGAAAAAAAATTACTTTTTATTATACTGCTCCTGAGCGGGTGGATTTTCGTGAACTTTTAAAAGATTTAACTCAAGAATTTAAAAGAGTAAGAATAGATTTAAGACACATTGGTGTACGGGATGAAACTTCAATCTTGGGCGGTCAGGGCGTTTGTGGACAAGATTACTGTTGTTGCAGATTTTTAAAAAAGTTTGAATCGGTTAACACAAAGCTTGCACGCGATCAAGGAATACCGATGACTCCCGGAAAAATTACAGGTTCTTGTGGTAGATTGCTTTGTTGTTTAAATTATGAATATCCAAATTATCTCGAGGCTGCAAAAACTCTTCCGCCAATAGGTTCTGGCATTATGACACCTGACGGGGTTGCAAAAGTTTTTTCGCTTAATTTTCTTAAAAAGACGGTTTTTGCAAAACTTGAGGATGGAAAAATTAAAGAATATTCAAAAGATGATATTGAAATGATTGATCAAGAGGTCAATATAGAAATAGACACGGCACAAAATGCTCTAAATTACCATGATGAAAGTGAAGTGCTGGATTTAAAATCTTTAGATAATGACAAAAATAGTTCAACAGGTAATATATAATGATAGAAACAAAAGAAATTTCTTCAAAAAAACTTGCAAGTGTTGTAGCACGAATTTTAGATGATTTTAAGGCTGATGATATTGTAATTTTAAATGTAGCGAATGTTTGCGTGTTGTCTGATTATTTTGTTATAGCTTCAGCACAAAGTTCAACACAGGTAAAAGGTTTGACTTATACTGTGAGAGAAAAAATCAAAGAATATTTTGGAAGAATTCCTGCAGGTGATGAAAATGATGTCAAAAACCGATGGAATTTGCTTGACTATGGTGATGTAGTGGTGCATATAATGCATATTGAACAAAGAGAAACCTATGCACTTGAAAAATTCTGGAATCATGCTTTTAAGCTTGAGCGCGATGAGTGGGAAGAAGAATCAAAAGAGTTTGCAAAATATGAGTAAAGGCTTGTTTTAAATAGAATAATTATATTATTAACAGAGTATTTTGAAATTTATATTTTATGTTTTGATTGTACCGTCTGGGCATTCTGTTATATAATCGTATTGTTGTGTAACTTTTTGATTTTCAAATATTATTTTTTTCATTATTTTGCATCCATATTCACAAAATAAAAGAGATTGTGCATATGAAATCGGAGTTTTATTTTTATACTTTATTTCTCTTGCTACTGTTTTATTTCCGCTTGGATATCTTTTACAATCTTCAGCATATGAACATATTTTACCGTCTTTAAAGAAAATTTCTTTTTCTGTTTTTTCTGTATTATTAGCTAATGTTTGAAAATTTAACTTGCAAAATACTGGTTTGTTATTTACAAATTCAATTTCTTTTGCAATTTTTTTCGTACCGTTGCTAAATTGTTGGTATCCTTCCGTATATAAGCTTACTTGACCGTTTTCAAAGAATATTTCTTTTGCTCTTTCCCAAGAACCATCACAATAACTTTTACACCCTTCACTATACCAAACTGGAAGTCCGTTTACATATCTTATTTCTTTTGCTATTTGCCAATTGCCATCCGATAGTTTTTTTGGTCTTTCTTGTATGCTTCTTAATTCACCATTTACAAACAAGACTTTTATCAAAAGGCTGCCATCATTAGCATATTCTTCAATGGTTTTATTATTTCCCCTTGTTATTATTTTTCTTAAAATTGTGCCCTTGGGGGGATTTTTATCAACCTTACGGTAAAATTTGTTGACATGTTCATATATTCTTTGCAAATCTTGTATAATATTGTCGGGATTTATTTTTATATCTTTGCTTACCTCATTTGCCCTGTCACTTGTTTTAGTATAATTTGAGATAATCGATTTTAAAGAGTTTCTGCATTTATTTGTTTGGGTACTGCTGTCAGTGCTTTGTAACATTGGAGATTGTTTGTATTTTTTTCCAGAAAAAGCAAAATTCTTATTACAATATGTCTTTATTGGCGTAATTTGCATTTTATTCCTTTAAATTAGTATAAAGTATTTCTTTAAAACATGAAAAAAAGAAAATTTGCATAAATTAACCCCTCATTTTGAGGGGTTAATTTATATTGTATTTTAAAAACTAAGCTTCTTCTTCAACTTCAAGAGTTTCTTTAATAGTTTCAGAAGCGCTTACTTCAACGTTTAATTTAGCTTTTACCTTAGATGACAATTTAACTGTCATAACAAAGCTGCCAACATGGTTAATCGGGTTGTCAAGAATAATTGATTTTCTGTCAACTTCGATACCTGTTTTATTAAGCAATTCTTCAGCAAGTTTTTTAGTTGTGATTGTACCGAATAATTTGCCTGATTCACCTGCTTTTGCACTAAGTGAAATAAGTTCAACAGCTTCGATTTTTTCAGCTTTTTCAAGAGCTTCTTGATGAAGTTTTTCTGATTTTGCTTTAATTCTTGCAATATTTCTTTCCCTTGCAGCAAGTGAACCGTCAGTTGCTAATTCTGCTATGTTATTTGGAAATAAGAAATTTCTCGCATATCCGTCTTTTACATTAACCAAATCACCTGCTTCGCCTAGGTTTTGGACATCTTTTTTTAATATAACCTGCATTGTTTTCTCCTTTTTTGACTTGTGTTTAGTTTAAATCTTAATTAAAACATAGCAAAAACACAAGTATTGACTTTAATTTTCTTTAACCTTAGTTTTTTTTATATCTTTTTCTTCTTTATCTTCGTTGTTTTCTTCTTCTTCCTCTTGTTCTTGTTCATCTTCAGTGATTTCATCTTCTTCATCATCTTCTTGGGATGATTCTTCACTTACTCCTGCGAGCACTGCAGCACGTTCTTTAATTAGTTCTTCCAGTTCTTCGACAATTTCTTGAGCTTTTGCTTGTGTTTTAACAGCTTGTTCTTTAATTGCCTCATCAATTTCTTCATCTGTTTTGGCTCGAGTAACCGGAATTGCAAGATTTAAGACAGTGCTTCCTTCAAGTGCGTTAATTTCGAGGTCGAATTTTTCTTCATCAATTTCCATATATTTTGAAATAGTTGCGACAAGCTCTTCTTTTAACATTTGCATAGCACGTTCTGAAAAGCCTACCCTGTCTTGCATAAGGACTGTTTTTAGTCTGCTCATTGCAACCGCTTTTGTTTCATCATGAGGGTTTTGGTTTACAAAGAAACTTAAAACCTTATTATATAAATCTGAAAAAATATCTCTCATATTATGCCTTCACTTTCTTTGAAAAGAATTTTTTAACTTTTTCAATAAAAGTTCTGGGCTGGTCTATATCCAAAAATGGAACTTCTTCACCTTGAATTCTTTTTGCAACATTCATATAGGCTTGACCTGCGAGCGAATTTTCATCGTTAACAATAGGTTCACCTTTATTTGTCGAAGTTATAACCCCTGTGTCTTCAGGAATTACACCTATTAAATCACAAGAGAGAATTTCAACAACATCTTCAACACTCATCATGTCATTTGTTTTGATGAGGTTGGGTCTTACACGGTTTACCAAAAGGCGATATTTTTCAACTTCTTCTTTTGCTTCCAAAAGTCCTATAATTCTGTCAGCATCACGAATTGCGCTCATTTCAGGAGTTGTTACAACAATTGCTTCATTTGCTCCTGCAACTGCATTTTGGAAACCTTGTTCAATACCTGCGGGACAGTCAACTAAAATATAGTCAAAGTCTTCTTTTAAAGTGTCGCAAATTTCTTTTAACTGTTCGGCTGTAACTGCTGATTTATCACGTGTCTGAGCAGCCGCCAAAAGGCAAAGATTTGGATTTTTCTTGTCTTTTACCAATGCTTGTTTTAATTTACAACGTTCTTCAACTACATCAACTATTGTGTATACTATACGATTTTCAAGACCCAAGAGCAAATCAAGGTTTCTAAGACCAATATCTGTGTCTATTAGAACAACTTTATTGCCATCTTTGGCAAGTGCGGTACCAATATTGGCAGATGTTGTTGTTTTTCCTACTCCGCCTTTGCCTGAGGTAATTACTATTACAGAACCTGTCATTTATTTTTGCTCCTTTTTAGTTAATTTTAAATAATACAATTGAATCATCAACAATACGTGCTTCTTCAGGTGTGAACACCGATGATTTTATGATATATGGGATATTTGTGCCGTCAGGACGTCTTGAATAACAATCTGCAATTCTTAGTTGAACCGCATTCATTTTAAGCGCACGAATTTTAGCATCTCTATTACCCTTTGCGCCGGCGTGTGCAATTGAGCCTAAGACACCCCATACTGTAATATCTCCTGTTGCTTTTATTTCAGACCCAGGATGACAATCCCCGATTATAACAATATTTCCGTCAAACTCTAAAACTTGACCTGAGCGCAGAGTTTGAGTCACATAAATTGTTTGTTTTGAATCAACAACAACGGGCTCATCGGTTGGAGGTGCATAGTAGTCAACTTCTTCCCAAGTTTGTTTTTCCTCCTCATTTTCATCATAGGCCTTTTTATAAGTTTCCATAATTTGTTTGCCGTCTTCATTAAATTCAATAGGTTTAAATTCTTCGAAACCTTCATTTTCTGAAATATTTTCTTGATTAAATTGTGTTTGATTTTCTTCTTTAGATAAATCAAATCCAATTTCTTCGTTTGGCACAGTATAGGTTTTTTCATATAATTGTGCTTTTATGCCCATGTTTTCACAAATATTTTTAGTTGACTCGTTTGCTGTTTCTACATATTCAAGTTCGGAAGCATAGCTTGCAATAAGAGATTGAATTGAGAGTATTTGAGATTGGTTAAGTAAAATATCTCCTAATTTTAAGCCAATTTTTCTTTCTTTTGCCTCAGGTACTTCAAAAGCTGTGCTAACGCTTGTGATTATTTCTCCGGTGTTGTTGCAACTACTTAAATCTATAACAAATAAATCATTGTTCATAATAAATCCCTGCTAATCTTCTCAATATCAACAATATCGTAAATTTGCAAGAATTACAATTAAATATAAAGTGTTGTAAATAAGAATTATTAAATAATTCTTATTTCACGATGTGCTTTTACTTCGCCAAGGTTTTCAAAAAAATGTTTTCTGAATTCATTTTTTGCGTTTAGGCTTGTTTTTACGGTATTTTTTGAATTGTAAATTTCTTTTACTTTGGGATTTTTGGTTTTTATGAAAAATTTTTTAACATTTGCAAAGCAATATTCTTTGTCTAATTCCAGTGGTTCATTAGTATCTGTTTTTGTTAAAAATCTAATCATATCTTTTTTTGCAATACCGTGTTCAAGAGATTTTAACAGCAATGTCTTATTTATTTTTAATCCGCTGTAATGCATAAGAGGATTTCTATTTTTATCCTTAGAATTTGCTACTAAATTTTCAATAACAATATCTAAGATTTGTTCGCCTGTTAGTTTGCTTATTAAAATGTCTGCATCCTCATTTTTTATTCCGTTTAACGTCAAAAGTATATTTAAATTGTTTACACTTCCGGAGATTTCTGTTTTAAGCTCTCCCCTTATGGCACTTGCGTTTATAGCAAAAAAATCTGTGTTTGGGTATTTTTTTCTTATTCTGTTTAAAATTACATCTGTTATAAAATTTGCCAAAAAATTATTTTCATATCTTAAACCTTTTAAGGTAAGTTCTTTAATATCATCATCAGCAGGAATTTGAAAATTTGTTTTTATATCTTTTTTAAAAATTCTTTCAAAAAAATCATGTATTGTGTTATTTTTTTCAGATTTTTCAGGATAATAAGTTTGTGTTTGTATAGAACTGATTTTTCCGCTATCATCAAATTTTATTTTAATATTTTCAAGTTTTTTAAAATTCTGTGAAAGCATTATGCAATGAGTATTTCCCAGATGTTCTTCATAATCATTATGTTCATGTGCACCCAAAATAATATTAATCGGAATCTTTTGTGAAATAAGTTCATTTCTGAAAATTCCACCAAAATGATCGAGCAAAATAATCGCACCATTGGGATATTGTTTTTTAAATTTTTTTATTTGTTCTTTTATGGCATCTAAAGTTTTTTGAATATCTTCTGTCGAGATTTCAGATTGAGGTTTAAAGGTATTGTCTAAGAATTTTATGCCTTTTAATTCTTTATTATAATAAGACATATTAGCCGGTAAAACACCTAAAAATAGAGCTTTATGATGTAAATTCGGATTTTTATCATCTTTTATTTCGATAACGTATGATTTTAAAATTTCTTTTTTTAACGTTTTTTGGGAATTATCAAAATCTATGTTTGTAGCAATTATGACTGCATTCATTTTTTCAATACAGTGCTCAAATTCTTCAAAACCGGCATCAAAGTCATGATTTCCAAGGCTATATAACGTAGTTAAATTGTCTGATAAATGTTTTAATTCACTAATAAGTTTATTAAAAAAAATTAGTTGAAATTTTTGGGAATTGTACTTGGGTCTTGAAAGATAACCTGTAACATTTCCTGCCATATACCAATCCCCCGCTATTGCAACAACATTTTTTGTCCCTTTAGCATTTGTTAAAAATAAGTCATTCTTGTTTTGTTCTATAGTGTTGTAAAAGTCGCCGATATTGCTAAGCTGTCCATGAGAGTCAGAAAAAGCATTTATATTTAAAATGCCACCCTTAAAATTTAATACATTAGTATAAATTTTCATATAATGAATATTACAACTATTAAAAAATATATGCTACAATTTTTTTATGAAAAAAATATTTTTTTTAGTGGGGTTATTATTTCTTAGTACATCAATTGTATTTGCTGCTGATGATTTGATAGATGTAGGAATTGCAAAGTATGCAGTGCTGGAAGCAAAAAAAGATTATGCGCCGATTAGGATTTCACCAAGTGAAAATGCACAACGATTTTCTCATATAAGGAGAGGTTTTGTATTATATGCAGATAAACAAAACGATAATTTTTACAGAATTGATTTAGGTGAAGATAAGCCTTTTTGGATAGAAAAAAAATATGCAGATGTTCAGGCTGTTATTAACGAAAAAAGAATTCAAAAAATAGATAAAATCGAGTTTGATGAAGACAAAGAAAGTTATAAAATTTTTATACCTCTTTATATACAAAATGCGTATTCTTTTAAAGAGGTCCCGGATGGACTAGAATTTAATTTATACGATGTAGATTACAGAAATATTGAAATTAAAAATAAACGGGGAAATTTTAATATTATACCTGTAAAAAAGTCTGTTTTGACTTTAAAATATATTGCTCCTGCTCTTTTTGGTTATGATGTTTTACCACATAAAGACGGACTTGTATTACAAATAAAAAAAATACCAAAAATTAACAAAAAAAAGCCCTTAAAAGGTATAAAAGCCGTTGTAGATCCGGGGCATGGCGGTGAAGAAAAAGGTGTTTGCGCTTTTGGAGTTGAAGAAAAAGATGTTAATTTAAAAATTTCAAAACAAATATCAAAAGCATTAAAAAAACGTGGTGCAAAAGTTTATATGACAAGAAAAAGAGATAAATATGTTTCTTTGCATGACAGAGTTTTGTTTGCACAAGAGAAAAAAGCAGATATCTTGCTTAGTATTCATCAAAATTCTTTGCCTGACCCAAAAGATGTTGTAAACAGGCATGGTGTTGGTATGTATTATTATAATAAACAAGCTTATGCGCTTGCGAGCCAATTACAAACGCAATTATTAAAACAAACAGGATTTAGAAATGATGGTATAAATTTTGCGTCTTTTGCACTTACTCGACCGACAAATCCTGTAAGTGTACTTGTTGAGTGTGGTTATTTAATTGATCAAAACGAAAAAGAAAAATTAACAAATAAAAAATTTCAAAAGGAATTTGCAAAAGCTCTTACAACAGGAGTTGAAAATTATTTAAGATATTTAGTTGTCTTTTAAAGCACCTAATAAAGCTACATTTAACCAAAAAAGTATTTGCAGTTGCGGTCTGAACCAAACTGTATCAAATAATCCATGAATCATGGTTGGAAAAATACTTAAAATTAAAGAAAATACTATAATTTTTGTTTTTTGAGGAGCCTTTTTTATTGTTTTTAAACAGTCTTTGCACCATAAAATAAGAAAAACAATAAAGGATGTAAGTGCAAATATGCCACTTTCAACAGCTATTTCAAGTGCTACACAGTAAGTCCCTAAAGCATCAAATCCTGTTTTCATATATAACCCGTATATTTCTCTGAAATTTGTGTTGCCAACTCCTATTCCTAAGAAAGGATTATCTAAAAACATTTTAAAGGAGGATGAATAAACGTTCATTCTAAAAGCAATAGAGGAGTCGTCCCTAAATTCGAAAATTGATAAAATACGGTTTATAATTGCAGGATTTGACATAATAAATACTAAGATTGCACAAATTAAAGTCAGGGCAAGATTTTTATATCTTTTTCTTATTGCCTTAAAACCGCCAAGATAATTTTGTACGTAGTATACTACTCCTAAGGCGAAAATGCCGTAAAAACCTGCAATACCAAGATATCCACCCCTTGAGCCGGTGTATATTATGGCAATTGTTGCTAACATTAGTAAAATTATAAATCCTAAAAACCTTTTGTAATGTTTATTTAATAAATTGACCATTGAAAGGCACCAAAGACTTGAAATGCCTGCTACTAAATATCCGGCAAGTAAATTAGGGTTATATGGTTTTAAGGTTCCGTATGCCCTGGATATAACTTCTGTAGGATCCAGGTTTGAGGTATCTTGCCAACCTGCAATTGCTAAAATTCCAGAGTTATTTTGTATTATTGCAATCATACTCTCAAAACTTACAAGTCCTGCAATAGTGAGGATTGTGGGTAAAATTTTATTTTTGTTATCAAGAAAGTATGAAAGTGCACTAAAGTAAAAATACATATAGATTGCAGTTTTCATAAATCCTTTTAAACTGAGCGTAAAAAGTGTTGAACCAAAAAGACTTAAAATAACAAAAGCAAAAAAGATTAATATAGCTTTGTCATAAAGAGAAATCTTTGTCCTTGCACCTTTTTTTATGCATAGTTTAAAACTTTGCAAAAAGCTAAAACAAAGTGTAAAAACTCCAATGTGACCCGAGTCGCAAAAAACACACGATACAAGAGTCAGCATCAAAAATATGTATAAAAAAGAGTCTATATTTTCAAAAAACAAACTTTCTCGAATGCATGCTGCAGCTTGAGTGTTTTGAATATTTCTCAAAACACCGTTTTTAAGACTTATGAATATACTTTTTGTTCCAAATTTTCTATTGAACATCTTGATTTTGATTTACCTGTTTTTCCAGATCATCGTTTGTTTTTTCATCAGGTTTAGCAACAATTGTAATATTAGATACAATTCCGTTTAATTTGTAATCTGCGCCTTCTAATGTAATAGGCAAGCCTATTTTAATTTTATTGCCACCTACAACTGCTCCGTCACGATCTTTTGTGATTTTTGCTTTATCAAGGACAGTTACAAGAAAATCATATTGATACGGTGCAGTGACATCATCAACTACATTGAACGGTTTTTTTGCATTAAAAGTTGGCACAATTGCTTTTTTCCTGTCGTATTTAACATCTTTGATCTTAAGTTTTGTATAAGGTACATTTCTAATTGTGATAAAGGTTTCGTCTCCTTCTTCAAAGATGTTATTTGAAGCACTTATTGTAACACTTCTTAAAAATACTTCTATTTCAACGTCTGTTGTTGTTTCGATTTGATTCGATGACGTTGCTCTTTTACCAAACATAGTAAGTATCCCTACTAAAAGAGCAACAATTAACACACCTATAATAATTAAATCAAAAGTCCTTAATTTTTTAAGAAATTTCATATATTTCTTCTCCTTTTAAATTTTCAAGTTCATTTTTTAAGTCTTTTATACTAACGCTGTGGCAACCAAAATATCTTATAACGATACTTGCGGCAAGATTACCTATATACATGGCTTCATATGGTGTAAAGCCTGCACAAAGTGCAAGAGTAAATGCCGCTACAACTGTATCTCCTGCACCTGTAACGTCAAAAACTTCTTTTCTGTTAAAGGCTTCTACTTCATAGTTTTTAATCTCTTTGCATGTATTTTCAAATAATGCCATGCCTCTTTCGCCACGTGTTATAAGAAGATTTTGTAAATCTAAATTTTTAATTAAATCAACACCGGCTTTAATGAGTGTTTGCTCATCTTTCAAATAGTATCCTATAAACTTTTCGCAATCAGGTTGATTTGGAGTAATCGCTGTTGAACCTTTGTATTTGTATAAGTCTTTTTGTGCATCTGCGACAATAATTTTGTTATATTTTTTCGCGAGTTCAATTGCGTGTTTTACAACGTTTTCGGTTAAAAAACCTAAATGATAGTCTGACAATATTATTCCATCATAATTTGGTATTGCTTTTTCAAGATTTTTAATTACTTTTGTTTCTGTTTGCAGACTAAGCGGGTCAGTTGTTTGTCTGTCAATTCGTACAATTTGCTGGGTAATACTTTGCGAACAAGAACCTGAAATACGTGTTTTTGTAGTGGTTTTTCGATTTTTGTCTTCAACCATATATTCTATGTTTATATTTTTTTCATTTAGAGCTGCAAGTAAAACTTTTGCATAATAATCATCACCATAAACTCCTAATGCGGCAACTTTTCCATGATTTAAAGTTGCAATATTGTGTGCTGCATTAGAGGCTGTTCCTAAAATAATTTTGGTTTTTGAATGTTCTAAAATTAGCACTGGTGCTTCACGAGAAATACGTTGAGTGTTGCCAAAGACCATTTCATCTATGCCAAAATCACCGATAACAAGGATTTTCGGTTCGTTTAATTTGTCTAACTTTTTTAATAATTCCTGCTTATCCATATACTTGCAAATATTATTTTATCACAAAAATCAATATAAGACTAAAAGTAATTTTTATGCTAAAATATAAATTATAAATTTTTTTGGGGTTTAAACGTGGATAAAAATTTTGATGTAGATGAACATATTGAGAAAATAAAAAAACAAATGGGCCAAGATGTTCAAAATTCTGATATTGCAGATGTGGCACAAGATATTTTGGATGGTGTTCCCAGTAATGAACCTTCTCTTGATAATTATGGTGAACAAGAAACACAAAGTGAAAATATTACAGATATTGCGCAAGAAGAAAATTCACTTGAAAATCAGAATGATGGTGAGCAAGCTCAAGAAGAGCAAAATTCTGAACAAACTCAAGAAAATGAAATTGATAATGAGTGGCAGGATCCTTTTGGAACAAGTGAAAATGATGCTGTTAAAAAGTATGTAATATATATAGCAAAAGATTTTGTACCTTTGTTTGATCATATGAATAAAGATGCAAGAAGTGCTTTTGTAAATGATGCATTGGAACTTAAAATTCAATCAGAAGGGAAAGATAGGAAGTGGCATTCTTTTGTCAGGATTCTAAGGCATATTATCGTTTCTGTTTTTACTCTTTTAATAGCAGTTCCGGCGTTATTTTGGCTTGCAGACAAGTCTATTACAGCGACTGTTCAGAATTATGAATATGTTCAGAAAAATTTTGAAAAATTATACAAAGAAAAAGCAGATAGGGATAGAGCAGCAAAAGAAATACAACAAATGCGTTTGGGACTTTAGTTAATATCTACGATGCTTACTCCGTCGCCTCCTTCATTTTCTCTGCCTGCACGAAATTTTGCAACATAAGGTGAGCTTGCAAGGTATTTTCTGACTGCATTTTTAAGAACTCCGCTTCCATGTCCATGGACTACAATAATTTCTCTCAAATTTCTTAATGATGCTGTATCAAATTGTTTATCAAGGAATTCAATGGCATCTTCTGCTCTCATGCCTCGGATATCAAGTCTGTTGGAGATGTTTTGTGTTATGTCGTCAAAACTTACTGAAATTTTTTTTAGTGCTTTACTAATTTTTTTATCTGTTTTTGCAAGTTTTTTAATATCTACTTTAGTTTTTATAAGTCCTATGCAAACAAGTACTTTACCTTTTTTATCGGGTAGACTTTCAAGGCGTGCAACCTGTTCTAGTCCTTTTATCAGAACATTTTGACCTATTTTTAAATTTTCAACATCGAGTGGTTCGTATTTATTTTTTAATTTTTCTTCATCTGATAAAAATTCTTCTCTTGCAGCTGCTTCAAGTCGTGCAAGTCGTGAATATGAACGCATGGCAATTTTTTCGGATTTTTCTTTTCTGATGGCATCCAGTGTATCTTTTATTTCTGCACGTGCATTTTCAATTTGGGCCTGATATTTTTTCTTAAAATTTTCAAGAGATTTTCTCTTTTGACTTTTCAGTTCTTTTAATTTTTCTTCATATTGCGCTTCAATTTGGGCTGTTCTTTGGCGTATTTCTTCTGTTTCTCGTTCTTTTTGCGAAAGTTCACTGTGTGTTTGTTGAATTTTGGCAAAAACTTCGCCTTCGGGACTTTTTGATTTATTTAAAATATTTTTTGCACTTTGAATAATTTCATTATTTAAATTAAGGTTGTGCGCAACCGAGAGTGCATTTGAACTGCCGGCGAGTCCCAAAATAAGTTTGTAAGTTGGTTTTAAGGTGTCAATATTAAATTCTACACTGGCATTTTCAAACTTTGAATTTTCATATTTTAAAATTTTTAATTCACCTAAATGAGTTGTGGATATGCATAAAATATTTTTTTTAGACAAATATTCAAGTATAGAACGAGCAAGTGCTGCACCTTCTTCTGGGTCTGTACCTGCGCCTAATTCGTCAAAAAGCACAAGAGAGTTTTCGGTAGCATTTTCTATTATTGCGGAAATATTCTTAATGTGCGCACTATATGTTGAAAGATTTTGTGAAATGCTTTGTTCTTCGGATATATCTGCTAAAACTTTGTCAAATGGGTAAATCTTAGCACCAAGTGCACTAATGTGCAGTCCTGCTTTTGTCATGATAGTTAAAAGTCCTGCAGTTTTAAGCGTTACAGTTTTTCCTCCGGTGTTTGAGCCTGTAATCAAAAGAGAATTGTACGTTTTACCAATTTCAAAGTCATTTTCCACAATGTTTTCTATATTTTCAATTAAAAGCGGATGTCGCATTGCTTGAATTTCAATAATCTTTTCTTTACTTATTTGTGCTGCAGTTGACTTTGTGTGTATAGAATATTTTGCCCTTGCAAAGATGAAATCAAGCTCGCTGAGCGTATTTTGGATGTCTGATAATTCTTGTTTAATATTTGAAAATTTTTTTGTTAATTCCCATAAAATTCGTTCGATTTCAGCGTTTATTTCAACTTCAATTTGACGTATTTTGTTGTTTATAGGCACAAGTACTGATGGTTCAATGAAATATGTTTGATTGCTTGCGCTTACATCATGCACAATCCCTGAAACTTTATTTTTGTCTGTTGCTTTTACTTGAAAAACTGTTCTGCCTTCGCGTGTTGTCCAAACAATGTCTTGAAGATGCGAAATAAAATCTGCATTGCCCAAAAGCTTGCCAATAGAAATTTTTAAATTTTCTTTTGTATTCTTAAGTGAGTTCCTAAGTTTTTTTAGTTCAGCACTTGCGCTATCCAGAATATTTAATTCAGGGTCAAATGTAGAAAAAATTTCATCTTCGAGTTCTTTGTTTGTATATAAATTTATTGCTATTGCTTTTAAATTATGACATTTTTCTTCCTTTGAGAGAAAATTTTTAACCAGCCTTGATGTTTTTAAATTTTTTGCCAAATTGATAATATCGTTTGCACCAAGCCTCTGTGTTTCAAGAATTTTAGCTCCGTCACAGAGAAATTCCATTGGAAAACAAGAAAAATTTCCCGCATTATCATAAATTTTTTTTGCTTCACTTGTGAGTTCAAGATGATATTCGATTTGTGCTTTTTGGTTGTAAATAGGTGCTTCTAGACATTTTTGTTTACCTAAATCAGTAACGGCAAAGTTGGCAAGAATTTCTAAAACCTTGTCAAATTCTAGTGATTGGGCATGTTTTTTAATTAAATCCGCTTGTATATCGGTCATTTTTCTAACTTTGTACCAGTGATGACCTTATTCTATCAAGAGCAGCATCTTTACTCAAGTCCCATTCGCGTTTTGTTATATGTACAACTTCATAGCCTAAGCGTTCCATAATCGCTTGTTTTTTAGTTTCATTTATTTTTGTTTCAATTTCATCTTGAACACCGTCAATTTCGATAATTAGTTTATCATCAATCATGATATCTGCATTAATGCCTGCAAAATCAACACCAGCCCGATGCTGATGTGATGCAAATTCTTCCTGCACTGCTGAAAAAACTTCTTTTTCGAAATAATTCTTAAATACATTTTTTCTTGTTGCAATAATTTTATCTTGAGTTCCTACAAATTCAAGATAGTCCCTTAGTAGCCCTTCAGGAAGTTCGTTAATTGGCTTAGAGATAAAGTTTATTAGTTTTTTTCTGGCACGAGTTATCGCAACGTTAAAAAGGTTTGGTTTTTGCAAGAACATAAGGCTTTGTGAATGTGAATTTGCTGCTATTGTCCATGACATAAGCATTATATCCCTTTCATCTCCTTGAAAAGTGTGTGCTGTGCCTATTTCTATTTGATGTTGCATTATTGTTTCCTGAGAAAAAACTTTTAAAACAGCTTTTTTAATTAATTCAACCTGACCTCTAAAGGGCGAGATTATTCCTATTGAAACAGGTTCAAGTTCTGGATTTTTTTCATTTTCATATATTATATCCTGAACTTTTTTAATAACAGCCTCACATTCTGCCTGATTTCTTGTTATATCAATATCAACTTTTGCTTCTTTAACTTCAATGAGTTCAATTGGCGAAACCATATCAAAATAGGGTTTCATTACTTTTATTCTTCCACCGTAAAATTCTCTGTTTGAAAATTCAATAATCGGCTTAGGTGAGCGAAAATGTTCATCTAAAAGTGTTGGTGTTGTTGAATAGTAGTTTGCGACATCAAACATTGAATTTGTTCTAAAACGCCAAAGTAACTGGTAACGATCTTCTATATTGTATTGGTTCAAAAATGATTGTTCTTTTGCCTTTTCTAAAAATGACAAATGTGGCAGTTGTTTATCGTCGCCAACAATTACTGCTTTTTTTGCACGGTAAAGTATTGGAAAACAGCTTGCAATATCACATTGAGATGCTTCGTCAATTATTACAACGTCAAATAATGCTGGTTTTAGCGGTAGGGAATTTGAAATTGCATAAGTTGTAACACACCAGCAGGGAAAAGCAGCTAAAAGTGGTTTAAAGTCTTCTTTTTCTAGTAGTCTGTTTTGTTGAGTTAATTTTCTCGAAACAAGTGATTTTGAGTGTATCATTAGCCTTTGACGTTTTTGTTGATCACAAAGAATATTTTTTAAGGCAGTTCTGCGTTTATTTTTTAAAATGTCTACAGCAAGTTTTTGTTGTTTTTTTCTAAGGCTTTTAATTTTCTTTAGAATTTGGTGCAAGTTGCCGATTTTAAAAATGTTATTTTCAATTTTGCGTAATTTGGCACACAACATTTCTAAATCAAGTTCGAGAGCAAGTCTTTGTGAAAGTTCAGAGGCTTTTATTTTGCCTTTTAAATTTAGAATTTTTTTAATTTTATTTAATTTTATTGTTTCAAAAATTTTGTCAAAAATGTTTTTTTTGTATTTATTTTCGTATTTTTCAAGTGATTGAAGCAATTTTTTTGTTTGATTAACTTCTTCAAGGCTAAGTGCATTTTTAATTATTTCACATTCTCCAATTGCTTCTTTTGTTTCCTTTTTTTCTTCATTTACTTCGCTGTAGCGTTTTTCAAGAGAAAAAATTTTTTGTGCGCCTTCTTCAAGTCGACCTATCTCATCACACAGATTTTTCATATCATCAGGTTCTGCCATAACTGCATCTTGATAACCGCTATCCAAATCAACTTTGTTGGAAAGTAAGTCTTCAAGTTTAAAATTAAGTATTTTTTGATAATTGGCACGTCCTGCTCTTAGTGCAAGATACGGTGCATTTAATGCGTTTAAGCGTTCTGCAACAACATCGACAGCTTTATCCATACGCGATGCGACAAGTACACTTTTACCGCTTGCAATAAGGTGGGATACCAAATTTACAATAGTTTGCGATTTTCCTGTTCCTGGCGGACCATATACTGCTAAAAAATTATTTTCTTCGATTTTTTTTATAACATCTTCTTGCGAATCGCTAAGTGATAATGGGGTTATAGGGAAAAAGTCTTTTATTTCTTTTTCTTCAAGTTTTTCATTTGTAATCTTGCCTTTTTGCAATAAGTATTCATGGTTTATAACCTCAAGTACTGTTTCACGATAGACTCCCTGGGGTTTTTCGGCAATTTGTGTCAGTTCATGCAATACTCCTGCGGTGATGCTTGGTCGTTTTGTTAAGATTACTGCATTTTTTCTCTGCAGTGTTAGTTTTTCGACTTTTACACGTGGGCGTTTTGCAATTTCATCAATTGTATCAAAGTCAAAATATCCATCCTCAAGTGATTTTTCAAGACTTTCTCTCGAGTAAAAATCCTCAAAATCTTGTTTAATGTCATCTGTTGTTACGCTTTCAACTTCAATCTCGGGGATTAAAGATTTTAGAGTTGTTAAAAATATTTCAAGATTTTCTTGAGTAAGAGGTAATTCTGGTACAACATCCAGAAGTCCTGATAGCATTGCATCCGCCTCTTGCTCATCATCTCTTTTCATAAGTTGTGCCAAAGCTCCAGTATTAAGAGATAAAATATCTTCTTGAGCAGTAAGGACAATATTTATACCACGTCTTTCAAGTTTACAGGGAACATATAAAAGTGGTGTTAAAAATTGATTGTTTTTTCTTGCCTTAGAATTTTTACCTACAAGAAAAAGGTAGCCATATATTAAATACTTTTCTTTAGCGTTCATTTCGCCTTGAATCATAAGTTCTGTTAGGTAGCTGTTTGAACCGTCAAGTAAAAGTTCTTCATCAAAATTTGTGAAAAGTTTTTCTTCATCGTCTAAAAAGACCCACTTATTTTCTTTGTCTTCTTTAAGATTGCGAAAAGTTGAACTTTTAACCTCTTCCCTTACACAGTCATGCAAGTATTGCGCAAGTTTTTTTATAAAACTTGTGTTAAAAGCGCTTGCAATGACTTTTTGAGCTTCTTGTAGCATAAGTATATTATAACTTGCATTTAAAAATTCTTTTCATACAAAAAGATGAGAGAAATAATAAGGATTGCAGGTTATTTAAGTTTTATAAAATAAAAGACCCCTGTTAAAGGAGTCTTTTAATTAGCGGAAGACGAGGCTCGAACTCGCAACAACCTGCTTGGAAGGCAGGGACTCTACCAATTGAGTTACTTCCGCAAAAAAATATTTAACTGTCAAATTTATTGTAACTCAATTGGTAGATGTGGACAAGCCACATTTGCTTCGCAAAGGAGTTACTTCCGCAAAAAAATATTTAACTGTCAAATTTATTGTAACTCAATTTTTATACACTAAAATAAACTTTATTTCAAGTGTTTATATAAAAAGACCCAAAATTTTGGGGCCTAATACTTTTAAACTCCAGGACTCAGAGGCCGAAAGACCAGATAATCCCGCGAGAGTTATTAATTTTGCGTTTAGCAAAATTAACCTTTTGATAAACCAAAAATAAATTAAGCCAGATTATTGAGGCTGCCTCACACAAGTTTAAACATTCTACCCTATATGTACCTGTAAATAATACATACTCTGAGAACATTTATTTCATTTCATTTTATTTTTTTAGTTTAAAAAGTCAAATTTAATTTTATACTTTTTTAAAAAAACGGGCACACAAAGTGCGCCCAAATGAATTAAGATACGAAAAAACTTTTAATTATACTCTG
>CALUXW010000026.1 GCA_944324865.1 Candidatus Gastranaerophilales bacterium
ACAACCATAATAATAGAGATAACCAATACCGAAACTAAAAGTTCCGCTAAAGTAAATGCGTATCTTTTCATATAAAAAATTCTCCTATTGAGTGATTATATCCGTAGTGACACTACGGATAATAAGTTTACATTAACACTAAAATTAAATTATGGCAAATTGCTCATTTGAAATTCTTCAATCAAATATTAAAAAGTACCGCAAGGAGAAAGGTTTAACACAGTTACAATTAGCAATAAAATGTTCATTGTCTGTTGATCACATTTCAGGTATTGAACGTGGGGTATTCAATCCAAGTGTTAAAACTATATTTAAAATTGCCGAAGCTTTACATGTTGAAGTTTACAAATTTTTTATAGAATAAAAACCGCCCCTGTATAACAAGAGCGGTTTTAATTTAATTAGCTTTTAATTAGCAGCTTGCTTGTTTTATAACTGCTTCAAGAGCTTCAAGAGCATCCGATGGAAGTTTATCGATGCCTGCTTTTTCAACTTCTCTTGACTTAACGAATTCAACTCTGTCATTCATACGAGCGATGAATTGTTCAGCGTATTCTTTGTTAGTAAATGAAGCGTCAAAACCTTCAACATCCATAATTTCGATGTCTGAGAAGTTTTCCCATTTGTGGAATTTAGCACTTCCTTCAACGATAGCTTCGATGATGCCCAAAGTGTGTTTAGGCTGAACTTTTGTACCCATAAATTCACCTGTGTTCAGGATATAGCAGTCAACGCCGTCTTCAATAAGTTGTTTAAATCTTGTGTAATCCATTTCAAGAGGATAAACTCTGAATGGGTTAGCGTAAGGTTCAACAACTAAAGCATTGGGGTCAACACCTTTTGCAAGTCTTTCAGCGCTTGAACGTTTTGTAGCCAAAGTTGCACCCATAGCAGAACCCAGGGATGCACCTGATAATTTAAGTACAGGAGGAATTGTAGGGTCTTTCATTAACCAGAAGATAGCGTTGATAGGTTGGTCGATTCTGTCTACTCTGTTAGGAGACCATAGTTTTGATTTAACTGCACGACCGTTACCGTTTCTGATATCTTCGGTAATTGAGTAAACTTTTCCGTCTGCACCTTGGATAGCGCCTGCGTTTTGTTGAGTTAAGATATATTTGTTGTCATCGCAACCCATCGGGTAGTCTGCTGTTTTGTCAAAGTAAGCAGGTTCTAATGCGATTGTGTATTTATCATGTACATTAATTACAAATGCATCATCATGAAGAACGGTAATGTCATATTTGTTGTTGTGTTTAGCGTGTGTAATTGTTGATTTACCAGAGCCTGAAAGACCAAATACAGCTACTTGGAAAGATTTGTTTTCGCCCAAGTTGTAACGTTTCATACCACCGTGGCAAGAAGCATAGCCGTTACGAGCTGCGCAACCCCAAGCAAGAGTTAGAGTGCCTTTTTTGTGTTCACCAAAGTATCTCATACCCAAAATTGCCGCACAGTTGTGAACTGGATCAAAGAAAGTTAAACCATATGGGAAATCAGGGTGAGTCCAATCAGGATCAGAGAATACAAAAATATCTCCGTCAGGAAGTTGTCTTGAATTTTCATACATATGAGCGTAGCATTCATTAATGTATTGGAAGTTTAACATCCAAGAATACATAATGTTTTCAAAGCCTTCAGGAATTAGAAGGTGAGCTTTAACCATAAAGTCTTCTTCTAAACCAACAACAGCTTCTGTTTTGTACATTAATCTGTCACGAGTGTTGTAAACAGCTTCACGAATAATAGGTAGCAAGTATGCTAAATCGCAGTTTGGTTCGCCAACGATTTTTCTTGCAGCGGCACAACGACCAACAACTGTACCATCGTTGAATAGTAATTGGTTAGCACCTTGAGGAAGACCTATTTTTTCTGGCATATAAACAGGCATACCTGTTAATTCAACTGTTCCCGGGCTGTTTTTAGCCAATTTGTAAGCTTCTGAAACTGATTTTACATGTTCAACATTATTACCGTAAAAAGGAGCGGTAATTGTTGCACGTGCAGCAGAATAGAGTTTTTTTAACTCTTCTGAATTTGTAAAGTACTCAACTGTTGACATAAAATTTCTCCTATTTTGTCTACTATATGTATATGTCGTTATACTCGCGTAAATTTCTACTTTCTATGTTATCACAAACATATTTTTTGTGATAACATTTTTATTAATTACAACATGAGGATGAGATGTGGTGCAAATGACAATTCACTATGAAATCAAAGACATTAATCTTGCAGAACAAGGTAAAAAGAACATAGAGTGGGCATTTAAAGATATGCCTGTCCTAACTCGCATAATGGAAAGATTTAAAAAAGAACAGCCTTTTAAAGGTCTAAGACTTACGGCATGTGTTCACGTTACAAAAGAAACGGCTGCACTTTGTATTGCAATGCAGGCAGGCGGAGCAGACGCTGTACTTGCCGCTTCAAATCCTTTATCTACTCAAGATGACGTTGCAGCAGCACTTGTTAAGTATTGGAATATGCCTGTTTATGCAATTGCAGGCGAAGATGCGGACACTTATCACAGGCATGTGCAAATGGCACTTGACCACAAACCGCACTTGATTATTGACGACGGATGCGACCTTGTTGCAACCGTTCATAAAGAAAGACAAGATTTACTTGAAAATATTATCGGTTCAACAGAAGAAACCACAACGGGTATTATCCGCCTTGAAGCAATGGAAAAACAAGGCAGTTTGAAATTCCCCGCACTTGGCGTTAACTCAAGCCTTACAAAACACTTGTACGACAACCGCTACGGTACGGGACAATCCGTAATGGACGGTTTTTTGCGTGCTGCAAATATTCTGCTTGCAGGTAAAACTTTTGTTACTTGCGGTTATGGCTGGTGTGGTCGTGGTGTTGCTACTCGTGCAAGAGGTATGGGTGCAAATGTTATAGTAACAGAAGTTGACCCTCTAAAAGCTCTTGAAGCGGTTATGGACGGTTTTAGAGTTATGCCTATTGCTCGTGCGGCTCTTGAAGGGGATATTTTCCTATCCGTTACGGGTGATAAAAACGTTGTTGACGTTGAACATATTTTGACAATGAAAGATGGTGCTTTTGTTGCAAACGCCGGACACTTTGACGTTGAAGTTAACGTAAACGGCTTAAAAAAGCACGTTAAGGAATATAAAAACGTAAGACCTAACTTTGACGAGTGGGTTTTAGACAACGGAAAAAGCGTTTACGTCTTGGCAGAGGGAAGATTATCAAACCTTGTTTGTGCGGAAGGACACCCTGCAAGTGTTATGGATATGAGCTTTGCTAATCAAGCACTTGGTATTGAATTTATCCTTAAAAACAAAGGTAAACTGGAAAATAAATTATACACTCTTCCAAAATCAGTTGATGAAGAAATTGCAAGAATTAAACTTGAGTCAATGGGTGTTCAAATAGATACACTGACAGATGAGCAAAAAGAGTATTTAAACAGTTGGACACAAGGTACATAAAAAACAGGTCTTATATTAAACACCAGGACACAGTGGGCCGAGAGGGCACACACCTTTTATTGAGGTTGTTAGTTTTGTTGTTTAAAATCATTTATAAACCAAAAATAATTTTTGGTTTAATTATTAAAGCTACCTCGGTACGAGTTTAGTCTCTATTCTGCAGATGCTCTTAAATATGTTACACTCTGGGAGAAAAAACGGCAACAGTTATTACAGAGGAATTAAACAGATTTAGAAATCAAATAAGCAGCTATCTTGGTATGTGTAAGTGCGCTAACGGGTATAATCTAACAAAGAGATTGTTCCAAAGTGCTACTACTCTTTTTATTTATCCAGATAGAACTTATTCAAAAATTTTGTTAATAAATTGTCAAAATTAATAAAAAAAAGCCGTCCTAAAAGGCGGCTACTAGACTTGGGGAGGAGGTTTTGAGTTAGGACTTATGTCCTTATGTTACTTTTTACGACAAAAGAAAAGAAAGCTTTAAATATATCGTCTAAATGTATTAATTTTTAAAAAAAGTTCAATATTTATAAGCATTTTGATAAAATGTAATTATGAAAAAATTTATTGCAATACTTTTAATATTCTTTTTTACTTTTACTCTTTTGGGTGCACAAGCCGCTCAGAAAAAGAAAAAAGTTAAAAAACCAAAAACTAGAACAAAAATTGAACTGGAAGCAAAAGACGGTTTTTTACTAGTTGGTGATTTATATTTTGCTCAGCAAAAAAAACCTGCTCGTCCTCTTGTAATTTTGCTTCACTCGTTTGATTCAAAAGCTGCAAACTGGGGAAATCTGCCTGAGGATTTTCGTGTAAAAAATTATAATGTTTTAGCACTTGATTTAAGAGGGCATGGCAGAAGTGTTTATACAAAAAATCTGCGTTTTAAATCCAGAATGAATTTCGAAAAAGCAGACTGGGTTAAATTTCCGATTGATGTTGTAACTTCGCTAGATTATATAAAGAAAAATTATCCCCAAATTGATACTAATGAAGTTTATTTAATTGGTGCTGATTTAGGTGCAAATACTGCTGTTTTAGCGGCATCAATTATGAAAATTAAACCTAAAAAAATGGTTTTAATTTCTCCCTATGTTTCTTTTAAAAATCTTGACATTGCGCTTGTTGTGCCACGTTTAAATACTATACCTATGATGGTTATGGCATCACGTGCAGATAAATATTCGTATTCACAATCTGATATAATTTATCGCCTTATTCATTCGCCCAAAATTTTTAAATTATATGAGCAAGGTGGTTCAGGTAATTTACTTTTAAAACGCAATCCTGCTTCCTATAATGAAATTATAAATTATATTTCAGGCAAATAGATGATTTAAAATACTCTACAAACGTATATAGTATACGTACATATACCATGGGGAGTAAAATATGGCAGGAAATTTAAAAAACAAACTTGAAGTAAAAGAAGGTGGCTTAAGAGTTGTTAAGGCACCTAAAACAAAGCCATATAACGATATTGATTTAAACAACTGGAAGTTATATTCACATATTAAAACAGGCTCTTTGTGGGAATTTGCTTCACGTGAAAAAGCAAATGGACACAGTTATGATTATCATGGCAATTATATTCCGCAAATTGCAACTCAACTTTTTGAACGTTTTACAAAGAAAAACGATATTATTTTAGATTTGTTTTTTGGTTCAGGCACGTCAGGCATTGAAGCACTTAATATGGGAAGAAGATGCATAGGAGTTGAACTAAAGCAAGATATGGTTGATTATGTGTCAGAAAAGTTTACTAAACGCGAGCTTGTTTCAAAAATGAACATAATTTGTGCAGATAGTGCTTCAAAAAAAGCAAAAGAGAAAATAGAAGCACGTCTTGATGTAATGGGTTCAAAAACTGCGCAATTTCTTGTTTTACACCCTCCTTATGATAATATTATTAAGTTTAGTAATAAAAAAGAAGATTTGTCTAATTGTGCTACAACACAGGAGTTTTACGAACTTTTTAAAAAAGTTGCAAAAAACGGTTATGATTTACTTGAAAAAGGTAGATTTGCCGCACTTATTATTGGTGATAAATATGCAAATTCGCGTATTGTTAATTTGAGTTTCGAATGCCAAAAACGCATGGAGGAACTTGGGTTTATTACAAAAGCGATAATTGTAAAAAATATTACTGGCAACGAAAAAGCTAAAGGCAAGCAAGCTAATTTATGGCGTTATCGTGCACTTGCAGGAGGTTTTTATACTTTTGACCATGAATACATCATGGTGTTCCAAAAATTATAAATTGCTTAATTGTTTTAACGCTGCCTCTTCTGCTTTTTGAGCTTTTAAAAGTGCGCTGTTTACATCAGAGTCGAGTTCTTGCGTTTCTTCATTTGCCATAATTGCAGGCTGTGAGGATGGAATATATGTGCGAACGGGTTCCAGAGAATCTTGTGCTGAAGTTTCTTCTTGAGCAGAGTTTTCTTGTTTTTTGTTACCCAAACCGAATAAATCCATTTTGTTTTGAGAGTCGTTATCTATTGCTTTTAAACCCTGTTGTACTTGTACTGGAGTATTTGGTTTTTGGGTGATGGTATTTGTTTTATCAATTATATACTTGGAATTTATTAAATCGCTATTTTGTTTATTATTTTCAATTTTAATTTCTCCATTTAAGTATTTTGCCATCAAATCAGGGTTTCCCAAAAGTTCATTTAGGAATTGTGGGTCGTTTTCCATTTTTTTAATAAGTTCGGGATTTGCTGCAAGCTTTTGCATCATTTCTTCTTGGGTCATATTAAGTTTATCTTTTTGTTTATTATCAGTTTTATTTTCACTTTCTTCTTTGTCAAGTATAGATTTTGTTGGTCTGCCAAAAATCAAATGTGAAATTTTTGTTGTAATTTTTGCTATTGCTGGACCGACTATCATTGTGCCAATTGCAAATCTTAGAACTGTTCCCAGACCTGGACCTTTTATTTTATTTGCAATTGATTTTACTTTATTAAATACTGCTGTACCTAGAGATTTATCGGTATTGTCAATAAATGGTTTGACAGTTTCGGCATCAAGGCCTGTAGAGAATATTTTGCCTAAAAGTTTTAAAGGTTTTTGATACCACTTTGAATCACCCTTTAAATAATCTTTTATTTTTTTAGATTCTTTTAAGTAATCAATGTGAGAAATTGTGCCTGCATCTATTTTGCTGTTTAGATTTTTAATCATATTTCTATAAGTGGTTACATTTTGAGCTTGTTCTGTTATATTTTTTGCTCCATTAATACCGATGTATTTTAAACCACCTAAAATGTGTGTTGATTTTACTTGTAGGGGTAAAGATAAGAAAAATCCAAAATCATTTGCAATGTTTTCACTGAAGGTAGAGAGTTTTTCACCTTTAGGGGCATCCATTGCCTTTTTTATTGCTTGGGCAAATATTGATGCTTGAATTACAATGAGTAATTTGCCTCCGGCGCCACCATTTGTAAGACCTTCAAGGGTCTTTAGTGCTTGTTTTGGGAGGCTTTTACCCAGATTTGTAACTTGATCACCTAACTTTGGACTATTCGAGAAAACAGCATTTAATTTATTTGCCATTTCTTTAAAGGATCCATTTCTTTTTAAGAAAGGTATATTCGGAATTTTTATAATTTTACCGTTGACTAAATTATCAACGCTGACTTTAACATCAGAATTGCTTAATCTTTTTATTAATTCTTTTATTTGAGGTTGGTTTTGTTCACAATTTTTAAATAAATCATCAATATATTTTAGGGCTTCTTCTCCTGTTTGTCCCTTAAAACCATTTAATCCCTTTACAAGATTTAAAATATCGTCTTTATGACCGTTTTTTAAATGATATCCCAGCATAGAAGATACATCAGACATGACATATCCCGTTATACCTCTTGCTTGACTTATTGCCATGGAATTTTGTGGCATAGTTGGGGTTTTAAGACTTCTTAGTATATCTGATTTGTTAAATATATTACTGATAAAATTTTTCAGACGATTGTTGCCATTGTTTTTAATGTGTTTTTTTGCTATGTTTTCAGCTTTATTGCCGATTTTTCCAAGCCAGCTCTTATCCCAGTCGCAGTTTAATTTATTATTTAAAAGTTGGCATACTTGAGAAAAGCCAAGCCAAATAGCTCCTGTCAGGCCTATTGTTAAAGGGTCAAAATTTGCATTTTGTGCCGCTTTTAAAGCAGGGTTTTCTTCTACTTGTTGTTTTACATCATAGTTTTGTATATTTTGAGGTAATTTTTGACTTACCTGTTGAGGTATAACATCTTTAACTGCACCGTAGTTAAGTTGATTTTGGTAATTATTTGTTATCATTATTTTATCCTGATACAAGTATATATAAAATAAAAACAATAAATTTTAAAAATTTGCTTAAGTTTATAAAATTTGTAACAGTTTTGCTAATGTTTGTGATTTTAATGTGTGCTATAATTTATTTAATTAAAACGGAGTAAAAATTTGCACATAGTCGTTTGTATAAAACAGGTAGCAGACACTAATAATGTTAGATGGAGTAAGGAAAATAACCTTTTAAGAGAAGGTATGCTTTCAATTTTAAACCCTTGCGATATTTGGGCTATAGAGCGTGCACTTGAAATAAAGAAAAAATTTAAAAATGTCAAAATAACTGTTTTTTCAATGGGACCAATGCAGGCTAAAAATGTTTTAGAGTATTCTTTAGCCAGGGGTTGTGACAGAGCTATATTACTTTGTGATAAGGCATTTGCCGGATCTGATACTTTATCTACCGGCAGAATTTTGTCTTGTGCAATTAAAAATAAGGCTGCAGATTATAATTTGATAATTTGTGGCCAATATGCTCAAGATGGTGATACTGGACAAACAGGACCTACTATTGCAGGATTTTTAAAATTGCCGGTTGTGTCTTTTGTTGATGAGATAGTAAATTCAGATGGCAAAATTACTATTTTAAAACAAAATATAGAAGAGGGAATTAATATTATAGAAGTACAAAGCCCTTGTGTTGTATGTGTTTTAAAAGGAAAGGGTAATATAAGACCTCTTTATATAAGAGATTATATTAGAGCTCAGGATCTTGGTGTAGAGGTTATGGATATAAAAAGTTTAAATATTGACTATACACAAACAGGAATATTGGGTTCTGCTACCTATGTTTCAAAGGCATTTAAAGCAAAACATGACAGAGAAATGAAAACTGTTGAAAATCCGCAAAATTTTTTATACGAAATATTAAAACTCGGGGGCAAAATTGGAGAGTAAAAAAGTTTTTGTTGTATGTGAGTATAAAAAAAATCAAAATTCCTTTCGTGAGGTTTCTTTTGAGCTTTTAGGCGTGGCAAATCAATTAAAAGAACAGGCAAAACAAGAGTTTAATATTGATTTTAAAGTTTATGCAATAGTTTTGGACAGTGGAATTGATGCTGATTTTTGTCAATTATCAAAATATGGTGCACAAGAAATTATATATTTGAAAAATAAAAAATTTTCACATTATGACTGTTGTTTATATTCTTCTGCACTGATTGAGCTATTTAAAACAAAAATGCCTGATATAGTGCTTTTTGGTGCCACAAATATTGGCAGAGAACTTGCTCCGCTTGTTACTTCTCAACTTCAAACAGGTTTGACAGCCGACTGCACGGATTTATCTCTTGTTGCAAGAAAAAATGAAATAAAGCTGGCTGCCACTCGTCCTACTTTTGGCGGTGTTCTTATGGCAACAATTCTGTGCAAGTCAAATCCTCAATGTGCAACAGTTCGTAAGGGTGTATATAAAAAACAAGAATTTAATTATACAACAATAACTGAAGAGTATTTTTTAAAAGAGGAAAATTTACCCAAAAGTGTTGTTAAATTTTTAGAATTTTCTCCTTATGAGCTTAGAGAGAGTAGCTTTGATAATGCAAAAGTCATACTTTGTGGTGGCAAAGGCTTAAAAACAAGAGAAAATTTTAAAAAATTAGAAAAATTGGCAAAACTTACCGGATGTGCTTTAGCAGCTTCAAGAGGGGCTGTAGATAAAGGTTTTGCACTACAGGAAATTCAAGTCGGGCAAACAGGAAAAACAGTTTGTCCGCAAGTTTATGTTACTTTTGGTGTTTCAGGTGCCATTCATCATATTTTAGGAATGAATGCTTCAAAAACGGTAGTTGCAGTGAATAACGATCCTAATGCGCCCATATTTGAAAACTGTGATTATAAAATAGTAGCAGATGCAGTGGAATTAATAGAAAAACTTTTAGAAAAGATTGATACTTAGCTGCCTTGTTCTTGTAATTTTTCATACAGTTCAAGCATTTTTGGACTTAATTCTTTTGGTAAAACAATTTTTATACGTATGTTTAAGTTTCCTAAAGTGCCGTCTTTTTTTGGCAGACCAAGACCTTTGAGCCTTAAAACTTTTCCGCTGTCTGTATTTTTTGGGATTGTAATGTTGATTTTACCATCTATTGTAGTTATTTCTTTTTTTGCTCCAAGAGCCGCCTGAGATGGTAAAATTTCAATTTCTTTTTCTAAATCATCTCCTACTACTTTATAATTTGGGTCTTTTATCCTTACTGTTAAATACAAATCTCCTTTTTGCCCATACTCATCAGATTTGCCTTCGTTTTTAAGTCTGATTTTTTGACCTTCTTTTACATATTTAGGGATTTTTACAGATAAATTTTTTGTTATTTTTTCGATTCCTGTGCCGGAGCAGTGGCTGCAGAATGTATTTTTTGAATGTGTGCCGCAATACCTGCAAGGTTCATAATCAACAATTGTAACGGTTTTTGTAGGTGTTTTTATTAAGTCATTGACATTTAAAACAATCTCTTTTGTAATGTCTAAATTTTTTGTATTTGCTTTTGGGCGGGTATTATTTGCATTTCGATTATTAGTATAAAATTGTGAAAAATCCCCGCCCATATTGCCTGTGTTGCCAAAGTTAAATTCCTGATATCTGCCTTGAGAAGTTTTAGACCCTCCTGCAGCACCCATAAGATCGCCAAAAATTGCACTAAAGAAGTCTGAAAAGCCTCCAGCGCTTCCGCTAAATTGCGCATTGCTTCTTGAAAAATTTGAAAAGTCGAAACCTTCAAAACCGGGTGGTGGTGTAAAATCTGCGCCTTGTTGCCAACTTGACCCCAGTTGATCATATCTGGCACGTTTTTGCGGATCACCCAATACTTCATAAGCTTCGTTTATATCTTTAAACTTTTCTGCTGCACCTTTTTCTTTATTGACATCAGGGTGGTATTTACGTGCAAGTTTTCTATAGGCAGATTTTATATTTGCCTGTGTTTCATCACGCTTTACGCCTAAAATTTCATAATAATCTTTGTATTTCATATTAATATATTAATATTGAAATAAGAAAAATATCTTAAAATTAATTTTTATTTAATATTTTTTAATTCTTTTTCCGTCAACTTCATGTACATTTTCAATAGCTATAAATGCTTCAGGATCAATGGAATTTACAATATCTTTTAATTTTGTAAGCTCAATTCTGGGTACAACACAGTAAAGCATTTTTTTCTCTTGATGTGAATACCCGCCTTGTGCATCAATATATGTAACACTTTTATCAAGTTGCGATATTATGTTTTCACCTATCTCAAGGTTTTTATCAGATACTACAAAAATAGATTTTGCTTCGTTTAAACCTTGCAAAACGACATCTATTGTTCTGGATGCCGTAAAATATGTAAGTGCGCTGTACATTGCCTTATCCCATCCGTAAATAAAACCTGCGCAAGTGTATATAAAAATATTTACAAACATTATGATTTCGCCCACGGAAACAGGAAGTTTTTTTGTTAGTGTTATTGCAAGTATTTCTGTACCATCTAGAGATCCATTATTTCTAAGTACAAATCCTACACCTGCTCCAAGTATCATGCCGCCAAAAACTGCAACAAGTAATCCGTCGTGTGTTACTATACCTATTTTACCACCCACAAGACCTACAAATATTGAAAATACTGTAACTGCATAAAATGTTTGCAATATAAACATTTTGCCATATATTTTGAGTGCTAATAATATAAAGGGAACATTTAAAACAAAAAGCAAAAGCCCTAAGTTTATATGGGTTAAATAGCTTATCATCATAGATATACCAACAATTCCGCCGTCTATCATTTGATTTGGAACTAAAAAACCTTCAATTGCGAAAGCTGCTAGAAATGCTCCTAATGTTATAAAAATCATTTTTAAAATAAATTTCTTCATAAAATTATGATACAATATTTAAGATGAAAAATCTAACTTTATTTACAGGTTGTTTACTTTTTTGTTTTCTTGTCTTTTGCGGATGCACATTTGGTGAAAAAAAGGAAAATGCGCTTACACATGCGATTTTAATAAATAAAATTACAATTGGTGTAAAATGTGATTCAAAGCCTTTTGGTTTTATAGATAATCAAGGAAATATTCAAGGATTTGACGTTGATATAGCAAAAAATATTACAAATTTAATTTTGGGGGATGAAAATTCACTAGAGTTGGTCTGTGTTAGTGCTCAAAGCAGAATAGCAGATTTGAATTCAAAAAAAGTTGATTTACTTGTGGCTGCGATGAGTATAACTGATAATAGGGCAAATGTAGTAAGGTTTTCAACCCCATATTATATTGCCGGTCAGGCGATTATGACTAAAAATAATTCAAAAATTGCTGCTTTAAGTGATTTAAACAAGGCAAATGTTGGTTTTATATTGGGTACTACAAGCGAAAGAACTATAAGAAATCTTGCACCTGCAGCTAATTTAAGGGCATCAAAAACATATTTTGAAATATTTGAATTATTAAAAGATGATGAAATAGATGCAATTTTGGCTGACGATAGCATATTATACGGTATTTTAATGGATAATAACGGGTATAAAATTTTACCGAAAAGATATACAAGAGAATATTATGCTGTTGCTACAAGACAAAATAAAGAGAGTAATGAACTTTTTGAAGAAGTTAACAACGCAATAAATATTATGCAGCAACGTGGAATTATTAACGAAATTAAAGCAAAGTGGATACCTAATTTACATTCTTAACATTAATGTGCTATAATTGCCCTGTTCGGGTAGAAAATGGATAGGAAGATTTAAAATGGTTAAAACTGCACTGAAGAGTTGCTTTTGGAAAACTCTTTTTTGGGTTATTTTTGCAATAGCTCTTTATTTTTGTTTTGCAATGTTGTTTCCGCTTAACGTGAAAACCGGTGCAATGCTATGGATAGGGACAATAGCAGGTGCTTTGTCGCTTTTATTTGCAACGCTTAAAATTTATACAATAGCTGTTGAAGATTCCGGTGATGAAGATATGAGAAGGATTGCGGGTCATATATTTAAAGGCGCAATGGCATTTTTAAAAAGAGAATATAAAATTTTATTTTGGTTTGTGTTATTGGCCTTTGCGCTGCTGTATCATTTTATAGATTTGCAAACCGCGATATGTTTTGTTTGTGGTGCTTTATGTTCTGCAACTGCAGGTTTTGTCGGCATGTTTGTTTCAACAAAGTCTAATTCAAGAACGACACAAGCTGCTAAAAAATCTTTAAACAAGGCTTTCAAAATAGCTTTTTCGGGTGGCGCTGTTATGGGCTTAACGGTTGTTGGGCTAGGACTTTTAGGTTTAAGTGTTCTATATATTATATTTAAGGATCCTGCAATTATTAATGGTTTTGGACTTGGCGCAAGCTCTATTGCTCTTTTTGCACGTGTTGGTGGTGGTATTTATACAAAAGCTGCTGATGTAGGTGCTGATTTAGTTGGAAAGGTTGAAGCGGGAATTCCGGAAGATGACCATAGAAATCCGGCTGTTATAGCTGACAATGTCGGTGATAATGTTGGTGATGTTGCAGGTATGGGAGCAGATTTATTTGAATCATATGTTGGTTCAATAATTGCTGCTATTACTTTGGGTGCTATATGTTTAAATCTTCAAGGTGCATTTTTACCTGTGCTTATTGCAGCTGCCGGTATTTTTGCTTCAATATTTGCAATTAATTTTGTAAGGACAGGCGAAAATTCTGATCCTATGGCAGCACTTCAAAGAGGTACGGTTGTTGCTATGGCGATTTTAATAGCTGCATCCTACTTTATAATTAAATTTTTCCTTCCTGATTTTATGGGAATTTTTTGGTCAATTTTGACAGGTATAATAACAGGTTCATTAATAGGCTTTTTAACAGAATATTATACTTCTTATGATTATAATCCTACAAAATCAATTGCCGATGCTACAAAGACTGGTCCTGCAACTACAATTATAGCAGGTTTGGGCGTGGGTATGATTTCTACATTCTTGCCTTTAATACTAATTTGCGCTGCAATTATACTATCATTTATTTTGGCCGGTGGGTTAAATGCATATACATTAGGTATTTACGGTGTTTCAATGGCAGCTGTAGGTATGCTTTCTGTTGTAGGTATGATTGTTGCGGTTGATGCGTATGGTCCAATTTCGGATAATGCGGGAGGTATTGCACAAATGGCAAATTTAGAGGGTGAAGTTCGCCAAAGAACAGATAAACTCGATTCAGTGGGCAATACAACTGCTGCAATAGGCAAGGGTTTTGCAATAGGTTCTGCTGCACTCACTGCCATTGCTTTATTAAGTGCATTTGCAACTGTTGTAGAGCTAGACAAGGTTGATATTTTAAATCCTTTTGTAAATTCAGGATTACTTTTTGGTGCGGTATTACCTTTCTTATTTTGTGCGCTTACAATGGGTGCAGTCGGTCGTGCCGCTCAGAAAATGGTTGATGAAGTCAGACGTCAATTCAGAGAGCTTACAGGTATTATGGAAGGGAAATGTGAACCTCAATATGCAAAATGTGTCGATATTTCTGCAAGGAGCGCAATATATGAGATGTTTTTGCCAGGCTTTATTGCAATAGCGGCTCCGCTTGTTGTAGGTTTGGGTGTCGCTGCATTTACCGATAAAGTATCAGGTGCACAAGCTTTAGCGGGGATGTTAATGGGCGCAATTGCTTCCGGTGTTTGTCTTGCAATCATGATGGCAAACTCAGGCGGTGCTTGGGATAATGCTAAAAAATATATTGAAAGCGGTTATCTTGGTGGCAAGGGCACTAAAGAGCATGCTGCAGCAGTTGTTGGCGACACTGTTGGTGATCCTTTTAAAGATACATCAGGACCTTCGTTGAATATTTTAATTAAACTAATGTCTATAGTTGCTTTAGTCTGTGCGACATTGTTTATTTAAAAAAATAAGGTTATAATAGTTAAAACTTCAAACACGCTTCAGGTTTTGGGGCGTGTTTGATATTAAAAGGAGGCACTATGTCTGTAAGAAATGAAAAATTTTTACTTTCTACAAAAGGTTTTAACGATATTATTGACATAACGGCAAAAGTTACTGATATGGTGCATCTTGGCGGTGAAAAAAACGCAATAGTTCACGTTTATACTCCGGGTTCTACTGTTTCAATTACAACTCTTGAATATGAGCCAGGATTGGTAAAAGATTTGCCAGAAGCATTGGATAATATTGCTCCTATAAATAAGACTTACGAGCATGACAAACAATGGCATGATGGTAATGGGCATGCACATATTAGAGCTTCAATGATTGGAAATTCAGTTACGATACCTCTTGCTGCGGGTGAATTAGAACTTGGAAGTTGGCAGCAAATTGTGTTAATTGATTTTGACAACAAGCCTCGTACAAGAAGTGTTATAGTGCAAATTATGTCTTAAAAGGAGTTCAAAATGCAAGATGTTAGAGGATTTTACAAAAAAATACTTAAAAATTCAAAAGACGGATTTGTATTATTAAAAAGCGCTGATGAGTTTTACGGCTGTCATTACAAGGGTTCTGCACTTAACGTTTTAACAGGTTTTACCGGTAGTGCTGCAGAAGCCTTAATTGACTATAATGGCAATATTACTTTATTTGTAGATCCCAGATATCATGAACAGGCTGATTTTGAAACTAAAGGCAAAAATGTAGAAGTTGTAAAACTAAATCAAGGTGAAGGTTTTGTAAAGGGAATTGCTAAAAAAGCAGCTAATAGTGAGCTTTTTGTATGCAACTGTATTTCCCTCTCTTTTTATAAAAAATTACAAAACGAGGGATTAAAATTAAGAGTTTATGAAGATTTTAAAGGCGTTTTTGAAAACAAAAATATTAATTTTAGAAAGAAAATTTTCAAAGTAAATGCTAGAGAAAATAAAGCGGATTTAATAAAAAAACATATAAAAACAAGATATTATTTAGTTAATTCTCTTGAGCAAATTTGTTGGCTTTGCAATTTGAGGAGTTTTCAAATGGTTGAAAACTCTACATTTAAAGCTAAGTTGCTGCTGGATTTTAAAGGTAAACATTTTTTGTTTTGTGATCAAAAGCTTGAAAGCATTCCTTCTGGTTATCAAGTTTTACCCTTGAAGGATTTTAATAAAAAAATTTGTTCTATTAAAGATAAAATTGCTTTTTTGGAAAATACGCTCACTCTTGGTGATTTTAGTTTGATTAAAAATCCTTTTGTACTTAAAAAGGATTATATTGCAAAATATGCGGCAATAAAAGAAAAATGTGAGATTGAGCATTATAAAAGTGCATTTTTTAGACTAGATTGCGCTTTAAAGTCATTTAAAAATAAAATAAAAGCTGGTTTGAGTGAATTTGAACTAAAAGAAATTTTTGAAAAAGAACTTATTAGATATGGTGCAAAAGCTACAAGTTTTAAAACTATACTTGCCATTGGGGATAATTCTTCCTCTATTCATTATTCAAATTATGACAAGAATAAAATTTTAAAAGAGGGAGATTTAATTTTGCTTGATTGTGGTGGGTATTATGAAATGGGTCTTGCTACTGATATTACAAGAGTGTTTCTCTGTGCTGAAAAGGCAACAAAAAAACAAAAAGAAATTTATAGTGTGGTTTTAAAAGCATTTTTGAATGCTTATCACAGTAAGGAAAAAGACGGTGCCGGACTTGATAAGTTGGCGAGAAAGATTCTTAAGCCTTATGAAAAACAAGGTTTTTATTTTCCTCATGCGCTTGGTCATGGCATAGGAATACCTATACATCAGCTACCGCCAGTAATTGCAAGTATTGGAGAAAAGAAATTTCCGTTATATAAAAATATGACACATACAATAGAACCGGGATTGTATTGTTCAAAAGGCCCGCATAAATTTGGTATAAGGCTAGAAAATAGTGTATTTGTTACAGGTCGTGGTAAAAGAGAAAGTTTTTCTCATTTTGAATTTGAAGAAAAATTAATTGATTATAATATGCTCACAAAAAAAGAGCAAAAATGGCTTAAAGAGTGGAATAAGACTTGGGAAGTTTTAAGTGAAAAATGTGGTAAAAAATAATAAAATATATTTTTATTTACTCGGGTTGATTTTTATTTATGCAGTTTTTTTGCGGTTGGATTTGTATGTTTTCAATCGTTCTTTTTGGTTTGATGAAGCAGCTTTGGCAATAAATATCCTTGATAAGGGTTTTTTTGATTTATTTAAAGAACTTTCATACTATCAAAGTGCACCACCGATGTTTTTAGTTGAAACGAAAGTTCTTGTCAATTTTTTTTCTTTTTCGGAGTATGTTTTTCGTATAATACCCTTTTTTGTATCGATTGTGACTTTACCTTTATTTTATATTTTTTCTAAATATTTTTTATATTCTCGTCAATCAAGGCTTTTAGCTGTTTTTTTGTTTGCAATAAATACAAATTTAATTTTTTATTCAAGTGAGTTTAAACCGTATGCAATTGATGTTTTTGCAGTATCTGCTTTGACACTTTTAGTTTTTAAGTTTAAATTAAAGTACCCAATTTTTCTTGGTTTAATTTTTTCAGCCTTTCTTTGGTATTCTTATGCTTCAGGAATTGTAGAATTTGGGTTGATACTTGTTCTTTTGGTAATTGTTATTAAAAATAAAAAAAATATCAAAAATTTTCTACTTTTCATTTTGCCACAGTTTATAAATCTTTTTCTTTACGCTTTGCATTTAGGCGAAATTGATAATATGCGCATGTTTATGTCTGCAGTTTGGGCACATGGATATATTTCAAAGGATTTTTCAAACATTTTGGAGCTAGTTTTTGATAATATTTTTTATACTTTTCAACCATATAAAATTGTTTTTAACTCCTCAATGATTTTTGGCACTGTGATTTTAAGCATAGTTTGTTTTTTTGGTGCAGTATTTTTATTTAAAGCAAATAAATTCAAGTTTTATATACTTACTTTACCTTATTTTGTTTTGCTTTTGCTTTCATATTTTGGTTCTTATCCTTATCAAGACAGACTTGTTTTATTTTTGACACCAATGTTTTTAGTACTTTTTGCAAAGTTTTTTGATTATTTTTCGAAAAATAACATTACCTTATTTTTTGTTGCCATTCTTATCATTTTATCTTTTTACCCTGTTTATTGCTCGCAAAAGATTATGAAAAATCTTCCATCTCAAGATAAGGCTGTATTTTTAGAATTAAGTAATAATTACAAAAGCTCTGATGTAATAATTTTGGCTGAAACATATTTGCCACAGTATCTTTACTATTCAAGAGTTTTTGGATTTTGTGCAGACAATGTAAAAGTAGAGAAAATGAATAAAAATATATATAATTATCTGATTTTTTTAAATTCATTAGATAAAACAAAAAACTATTGGTTCGTATATAGTTCGGTTAAGTTTCCAGGTATTGAAGACGTACGTCCGATAATAGAATTTTTTGGACAAGACAGGGAAAAATTTATTCGTTATAATAAAGGAAAAACGGATTTATACTATGTCGGAAAATAATTTTTTTGAAATAACTTCATTGAGTAATGATACAGTTAAAGACGTTGTAAAATTGCAACAAAAAAAATATAGAAAAGAAAGTGGTTTAATTTTCCTTGAAGGAGAAAAGTCTCTTAAGGAGGCAATATTTGGAGGTATTAAATTAAAAAGTATTTTTTTTATAAAAGATTTTTCTGAGTTTAAAAATATTAAAAATGTTGCTTATTATAAAGTTAGCACAAAAGTTATGGAAAAAATTTCAACCACAAAAAGTGCTACAAATATTGCAGCAGTTGCATATGCTCCAATTTACAATTTAGATGATGTTTTCAATAAAGATAAATTAATTTTGCTGGATAACATAAAAGATGCAGGTAACTTGGGTACTATAATTCGTTGTGCCTGTGCGTTTAAATTAGGGGCCATTTTGCTTTTTGGTCAATGTGTCGATGAATTTTCATCTAAGGTTATTCGCTCGAGTGCAGGAAATATATTTAAAATCCCTATTATACATATAGGCAATGACATATCGGTAATGCAAAAATTGAAAAAAACGCATAAAATAATATCAACAGTTGCACCATTTGGCGAATTTGGTAAAAAAGCGCAAGATTGTCAAATAATAAAATATCCTAAAAAGTATGTTTTGACGCTTGGGTCTGAAGCAAATGGCTTGTGTAACGAAATCTTAAAATTATCTGATTTGTTTGTAACTTTAAAAACTGAAAATAACGTCGAATCCCTTAATCTTGCAGTATTTGCGGGAATTATTTTCTACATAATTAATTCTAAAAAATGAATAAAATTTTTATTGTCATGTTAAAAATTTTGTGATAGAATTGATACGTTGAGCAGATTTGAAAAGGAGTCTTTACCCAATGAAAATAGCGCCTATAATGCTAAAATACGGAAAAAATAACGCTATTTCTACAAAAGGTCAGGCAGCGTTGCAGAATAAGGCTCGTCAAGCTCATAATTATACAGGTAATCCTTGCCAAGATTTGGCTTATGCGAGCATGTTTGATAAAAAAATTGCTCAAGATTTAAAGTTAATGGGATTGATTTAGTAAATGAAACTTACAGTTTTAGGCTTAGGTTGTTGGGGTTTAGTTTTAACAAAACTCTTGACTGATTCTTTTGATGAAGTTTGTGCTTGGTCAAGAAAGCAAGATTTAAATGATGATTTAATTTTAAATAAAAAATCAAAGGTCCCTTTTGAAGTTGACTTGAATAAGAAAGTCAATATAACACACAATATGCAAGAAGCTATTGATAGGGCAGATATTATTTTGCTTGTTGTTTCTACAAATGCAATTCGTTCGGTGTGTGAACAGTTGAAAAGTGCAGGAATAAAAACCTCGCAAATACTCGTTAATACTTCTAAAGGGCTTGAATTACCATCTTTGAAACGTATGAGCGAAGTTATAAAAGAAGTATTGCCTGAGCAAAAGTTTGCAGTACTCTCAGGCCCTACATTGGCTCGTGAAGTCCTTGAGGGCAAACCTACAGCTGCCAGTGTTGCTTCTTATAATCAAGATGTTGCAAAATTTGCACAAAAGTATTTAAGTGTTGATAATAAATTTAGGCTTTATACAAATAATGATGTCATAGGTGTCGAGTTTGGCGGTAGTCTTAAAAATGTAATTGCAATAGCGGCAGGGTTTTTGTCAGAGCTTAATATGGGCGATAACGCTATGGGGGCAATTTTAACTCGTGGTATGGCAGAAATCGTACGTGTTGGGACAGCTTTGGGTGCAAACCCTTCTACTTTTTGGGGATTGTCCGGAATGGGCGATTTAATTGCTACATGTTCAAGTCCTTTTAGTAGAAATCACACTGTAGGACGCCTTTTGGCACAGGGTAAAAAAATAGATGATATTTTAGCACAACTTGGTTCTGTTGCAGAAGGTGTTAAAACATCAAAAGCAATTTGTGAGTTGTCAGAAAAATTGAATATTGATACACCAATATCTCATGCTATTTACGAAGCTGTTTATTCTAAGGAAAATTCAAAGGAAATTTTTATGAATCTTATGTCAAGACAGCTTAAAGCTGAAGAAAATTTTATTAAAAAATAAAAAAAGCCTCTTTTTAGAGGCTTTTTTTATTGCAAATTAGGATTTACTTTATTTTTAAACTTAGTTGTTGCACCTTGGAATATAAGTTCAAAATCTCCAGTAGGACCGTTTCTTTGTTTTGCAACAATAATTTGAGCTTTGTTTTTTAATTCCGGATTTTCTTTATCGTAATATTCTGCTCTATATATAAACATTACAACATCTGCATCTTGCTCTATTGCGCCTGACTCACGCAGGTCCGAGAGCATTGGGCGTTTGTCTGTTCTGTCTTCAACCTTACGGGAAAGTTGAGAAAGTGCAATAATTGGTACATCCAGTTCTCTTGCTATGGCTTTTAGACCTCTTGAAATAGTTGAGATTTGTTGGTTACGATCATTAGAACTTCTATCTTCAATTAGTTGTAAATAATCAATTAAAATTAGTCCTAATTCCGGATATTTCATTTTAAATCTTCTGCATTTTGCGCGAATATCGCTGATGCTTATCCCCGCCGAGTCATCTATAAATAATGGTGCTTGATGAAGTTCATTCATAACATTAGTTATTTTTTCCCATTCATTAGCTTGTAATTCGCCTGTTCTAACTCTTTGAGCATTTACTTCTGCTTCGGCACATACAACCCTCTGTGCCAGTTGAAGTTTTGACATTTCAAGAGAAAATATAACAACAGGAACATTTTGTCTTATTGCAATGTTCTGTGCAATATTGAGTGCAAAAGCCGTTTTTCCCATAGATGGACGAGCTGCAAGAACAATAAAATCAGACTTTTGGAAGCCGGCAGTTAAATTATCCAAATCTACATATCCGCTTGCAATACCTGTGTAGGAACCTTTATTAGCACATCTGTATTCTATTTTTTCAACAGTTTCCATAAGCAGATTTGTTAATTGTTCAATGTCTTGAGAGCTTTTTTGTTGTGCAATATCAAAAATATACTTTTCTGCAGCTTCAAGTGAGTCTTGTGCTTGTGCATTTTTGTATGTTTGTTCAATTATGTTTGAACCTGCATTTATAAGTTTTCTTTTTATTGAATTTTCTTTAATTATATTAGCGTAATATTCAATATTTGAGCTTAATATTGTATCTGCCATTAAATCGCTTAAATATTCTGCACCGCCAACGCTGTCTAGTTGGTTTTTAGATTGAAAATAATCACTAACACTGAGTGTATCGACTGGTTTGTTTTGGTTATACAATGTAAGCATTGCATCGTATATTAATCTATTTGATGGTGAGTAAAAGTAATCTGTTTCTAAAATTTCTACAACCCTATTCATACTCACAGGGTTTATAAGAATTGCTCCCAATACTGCTTTTTCTGCATCTAAATTATGGGGGGGAAGCCTTTTTGAATTGTTTTTGCTAACTTGTAGTGCCATACTTTCCATTTCCAGACTCTTTGCTAATTATATTATGCAAATATAATTTCTTCAATATTTCTATACTGAAGTATAAAGAAATTATAACTTTCTTATAATTCAAAAGTATCTTAAAACTTTGTATATTAACAATGTAGTCAATCACCAATTACTTTAAAGATTGATAATTGCCAAAATAAATTACCATCACATCCCCATATATTAGTTAGATTAAAACGGTTAAAAAAGGAATTTTTACCGTCAATTTGAAAGGAGTCCATCACTATGGCTATTGTTGTAAACACAAACATTGATTCAATTAGAGTCCAAAGAAACTTAAATTCTGCAAGTACAAATATGTCAAAAGCAGTAGAGCGTTTGACTACAGGCAGTAAAGTAAATCAAGCTGCAGACGATGCGGCAGGGTTTGTTATTGCAAAAGGTCTGGAAGCTCAACAAAGAGGTTCGGTAGTAGCTCAAAATAATGCTCAAACAGGTATTAATTTGCTACAGACCGCAGAAGGGAATTTAGATGTAATTCAAGAACACTTATTGAGAATTCGTGACTTGACACTCCAAGCAATGAACGGTGGTTATAGCTATGACGAAGTTAAAGCTATGGAAGATGAAGTTCTTGAAAGAACAGCTGAAATAGACAGAGTTTCAAACGGTGCAAAGTTTAATGAGTTTGAATTATTCCCTGTAGGCGGGGCTGATGACTTGGTACTACAAGTTGGTGCTAATTCTGATGAAGAAACAAATACAATAAGTGTTACAGGAGTATTTACTGAAGCAACAGTGTCTGTTTTGACAGGCAGAGCGGGAAATCCAATAAGATTTACAAATGGAGTTGATACAATAGTGGACTTAGATGAGTTCAGAAATATACTGGATGCGGTAGACGTCGGTATTAAAGAAATCTCTACAAGACGTGGTACGATAGGTGCTGTTACAAACAGGTTGGAATCTGCAATTGAAGGACTTGATATACAAAATGAAAACTTACTTGCAGCGAAATCAAGAATAATGGATGCTGATATAGGTGAAGAATCTTCAAATTATACAAAATATCAAATCCTTCAACAAGCTAGTGCATCATTGCTGGTACAAGCTAACCAATCACCTTCGATTGCTTTATCTCTAATATAGATGTTACAACAAAAAGCTAAGTAGATAAAACAATCTAACTGGTGATGGCAATACAGTGGATCGGGAAACCGATCCTTTTTTTTACGAGCGCAGCTAGAGGGGCAGCGCGACTGCGCGCACCGATAGCAAGCGAGTCTCCAGGATGTGAAGCCCGTGACGGCTGCGACGAGCAGGCGTACAGGGCAAACTGGACTAGAGCGCAGCTAGAGGGGCAGCGCGACTGCGCGCACCGATAGCAAGCGAGTCTCCAGGATGTGAAGCCCGTGACGGCT
>CALUXW010000027.1 GCA_944324865.1 Candidatus Gastranaerophilales bacterium
TGTGCTACCTGTTCAACTGCCTGGGGAATATCTTCAACAACTTTGCTTACTGTTTTTGTTGCATCATCAAGATTTTTACCTTTTAAAAATGGTAACTTATGACTCTTTATTGCATAAATAGCACCTGCAACAATTGCGATTACGGCACCGCCTGCAGCCAATATTTTCGGGTCTATTTTTTTAAATTTGTTAGACTTTTCACTTTGAGATTTATTATTTAAATCAACAACATCTTTATTAATAGACTTAAGATTAGCACTTGGCGTACTAACAGCAGGATTATTATTAACTGTAACATTTACTGCCGAAGTATCAACCATTTTAAACATTGAAAACGGGTTATTAACAGGTGCAATTTTATTCATATTCATACCTAACCTAGTAACTGCTATTATAAAAACATTGAAACAAAAAATTTGCGGTTAATCCAAAAAATTAACCGCAAATGTTAAGAAAAATTAACATTAACTTCTTGGTCTCATGGTCGGAAACGCAATAACATCACGGATTGAAGGTGAATCAGTTAATAGCATTACAAGCCTATCTATTCCAATTCCCATACCGCCAGCCGGTGGCATACCATGTTCAAGAGCACATATAAAGTCTTCATCAATACCACAAGCTTCTTCATCACCCATAGCTTTTTCTCTTGCCTGAGCTTCAAAACGGTTTCTTTGATCAATAGGATCTGTAAGTTCTGAAAAAGCATTTGAAATTTCCCAACCATTTACACGAGTCTCAAAACGCTCGGTTAGGCGAGGGTTATCTCTGTGAACTTTTGCAAGCGGCGATATATCACGAGGGTAATCAATAATGTGAGTCGGTTGAACTAAATTAGGCTCAACTCTTTCTTCAAAAACCTTATCCAAAATTTTACCCCAGCTATCTGTATCATCAATATGAATACCAATGCTCTCAGCTTGTTTTCTTGCTTCATCAATTGTTAAGTATTCATTAAAGTCAATATTTGTAAATTCTTTTATTGCGCCAATCATGGTTTTTCTATCCCATGGCGGTGTAAGGTCAATTTTCTTACCTTGGTATTCAATAACCATAGTACCCAAAACTTCTTGTGCAACGGTCGAAACAAGATTTTCCAAAAGCACCATCATATCATTATAGTCAACGTATGCCTGATACAATTCAATCATAGTAAATTCAGGGTTGTGGCGTGTATCTATACCTTCATTTCTAAAGTTTCTGTTCATCTCAAATAATTTTTCACTTACACCGCCAACAAGAAGTCTTTTTAGGTGCAGCTCAGGTGCAATTCTTAAGACCATAGGCATATCAAGGGCATTGTGGTAAGTTTCAAAAGGTCTGGCTGATGCGCCACCTGCCTGAGCATGTAACATTGGAGTTTCAACCTCTAGGAAACCTTGATTACACAAGTACTCTCTTATTTTTTGAATAATTAAAGAACGTTTTCTAAAAGTATCACGTACTTCAGGATTCATAATCATATCGACATACCTTTGACGATAGCGAATTTCAACATCAGTTAAACCATGGAATTTTTCAGGCAGAGGAAGAAGTGATTTTGACAGTAATTTTACATCACGAGCTTTAATACTCAATTCACCTCTTGGGGTTCTTCTTACTTCACCTGTAAAACCTACAATATCACCAACATCAAGCATTTTTACAATTGCAAGCTTATCAGGGTCTAAATTTTCTTTGTGTGAAAATATCTGAATTTTGCCCGAATCATCCATCAGGTCAATAAACATGCCTGTATTTCTTATTGCCATAATACGACCTGCAACATTATAAGAATCTTGTGTTTCTTCACCTGCAGCAAGGTCAGTATACTTTTTTTGCAGCGCATCTGCTGATATGTTTTTATCAAAAGAATAAGGATAAGGATTAATTCCTCTATCTGTTAAGTCATTTAATTTTTGTATCCTGTTCTCTCGAATACCGGAAATTGTACTGTTATTAGTAGCTTCCATTTTTTTCTCCAAATTATTACTTCATAAAAAAATTTTATCATAAAAATAAATAGCGAACAGGATATTTTACCCCGTTCGCTATTATATAAAGTTTATTAATTACTTTATGTTAGAGAAAGTCCAAGCATCAAGGTTTGGATTTTCTGCAATTTTAGCATCAGTTCCTTCTTCATCTTGACCTGCTTGAGAACCACCGTGAGCAATTGGTTTGTATACACGGTTATAATATTCAATAACCATACGGTCTGAATTAAAGTATGCCTCAGCAGTTCTTTTTGCTTGACGCATTAATCTTGCCCACTCGTCAGGATTGTTGTAGTATGTAGGAATGATTTCATTTTCCAATGTGTTCATTACACATTGGTGATCTTTCCAGTGTCTTTCTTCCCATGGAATATCATCATCAAGGCCCGGATACTCAACCGTGTAACCGTTAATTCCAGGGAATGTACCTTCTACTGTCCAACCGTCATAAGTTGAGAAGTGCAATGCACCGTTTAGGTTAGCTGACATGCCTGAAGTACCTGAAGCTTCAAAAGGTCTTAGCGGTGTATTTAACCATATATCAGAACCTTTTTTAAGCTTTGCCGATAAAGCAAGTTCGTATCCCGGGAGAACAACTACATTTTTCATATTGTATGATTCTTTTAGTATTTTGTTGAACATTTCTTTACCCATTGTATCGTCAGGGTGGAATTTACCTGCAAAGATTAATTGAACTTTGTTTTCGTTCAAAAGTTTTTCGATACGCGGTTTATCCATTAAAATTAACCAAGCACGTTTGTAATCTGCAAATCTTCTTGCCCAAGTGATAGTTAAAACATTGGGGTCAAATCTCTTACCTTGAGTGTCAGAAATATATTGGAATAAATCCTTTTTCATTTCTTTCTTAGCATCTAATAATTCTTGGAAAGATTCAGCAGAGGCAATTCTTGGGTCTTGCCAATAGTGTTGGTTAACAGCATTTGTAATTGCACGGATAGGACATCTGCCTTGAACCCAATCCCACATTTTGTTTGCAACTAAACCGTGAAGCTGAGAAACAGCGTTTGCAACTCTTGACATTCTAAGAGCAGCAACGGTTAGTGAGAAGTTTTCACCACCGAGTTCAATTGCTTTATCGCGAGGACAACCTGCGAAGAAACCGCCTTCCATCAATGTATCTACCCAGTGAACTTCGTTGCCTGCTGCAACAGGAGTATGCGTTGTAAATACGGTTTTCTTTTTAACAGCATTTAAATCGCCGTTAAATTGTCTTAAAAGTTCAAATGCAGCAGGTAGAGCATGTCCTTCGTTCATATGAACCACGTCGAACGGATAACCTACTTCTTGAAGAATTCTTACACCGCCGATACCGAGAATTGTTTCCTGAGCAATACGAATCTTTTCGTCGCCATCATACAGTTTATGGGAAATTCTTCTTGCCCATTCAGAATTACCATCAATATCTGTTGTCAACAGATAAACAGGACAAGAACCGAATAAATCGCCTTCAACCCTGTATGCTTTAACTTTAACATCTTCGCCGAAAACTTTAACAGTTGTATAAACATTTAAATCCGTTAAAAAGTCATAGTGCTTTCTTATATAAGCCACTTCGACTTCGCCGTTTTGGTTAATACGTTGATCATAATAGCCATACGACCATAACATTGTTACACCGACCATAGGCATTTGAAGGTAGCCTGCAGATTGCATGTGAGCACCAGCTAAAAATCCAAGACCACCTGAATAAGTTGCTAATGACTGGTCTAATGCTATTTCCATTGAGAAATATGCGACATTTGGTAAAGCCATTTTTAAATTCCTTTAATACTTACTACCATACATGCAAAATCTTAGCACAAAGATAATTTCAAATCCTTTCAAGTTAAAAAATAATCCAAAAGTACTATTTAATTTTGCCATACCATTATATTCAAAAAGTAATTTTGTAACACCATGTATAAAATTTTTGAAACAAAACTTAATATACAAAATATAGCCTATTAAATAAAACGACAAACGATGCGCCCAATGAGAGCACTCAGCAAGCGCAAGTAATGTTTTATATTTATCCGTATCATTAATTACTTATTAAAAGTTTTTATGCCATCGCTTACATATTGTAAAAATTCGGTATATAAAAGCCTATTTTCAAACAAGAAATCCTTTAAATTATTTTTGTTAAAATTAAATTTATCTTTTATTCCTATTTTGCCCAAGACAAAATTTAATTTCTTTTTGTTAACAAAATAAAGTTTCCCATGATGTTTAATTTTTAGTGCTTTTTTGAGATACGATAGCCTTGTTTTTGTTTTTAACATAACAAACCTCAAATATTTGCTATTTTAATTGTATTACAATTTCTTAAAATAAAATTAATATATATTCCGAGGTTAATATTTTTCAATAATTTTACAAAACTTAATAATAAAAACTACCCATTATACACCACAACTTTATTTCTACCCGTCTTTTTTGCTTCATATAATGCCTTATCGGCATTTTGGTATAGCTGACTTGCTTCTTTCATTTTTTTGTCATACAAACTCACCCCTACGGAAATTGTCACACTTAGTTGCTTAGTTGTTTCAATGTTATATTCTTCAATATTAATTTTTTTCTTTTCTATCGCTGTTCTAAGCCTTTGTGCAACAAGTTCAGCCTCTTTAAGTGTTGTATGGGGCAAAAGTATTGCAAATTCCTCTCCGCCATATCGTGATGGTATATCATTTTCCCTTAATTCTTTCTTAATTGTGCGCGCAACATTTTTTAAAACACAATCACCTACCGCATGACCATAAGTGTCATTAACCTTCTTGAAATAATCGATATCAGTCATAATACAGCACAATGGCGTATTTTGTCTTTTTGCGCTTGCAGTTTGTTCACTCAAACGAAGTGTAAATTGATGACGATTATTAAGACCGGTTAGAGCATCCAAAGTTGCATCTTTAAGTATTTTCATATACTCACCTGCACGTTCAATTGTAACAGATGCCTGTTTTGAAATTTCATCAAGATAATTAATTTCATTCTGATTTAATTTATCAAAAGGATTATAAGCAACAACTGCACCTAAAAGCTTTTGCTCACTTAAAAGAGGGAAAATTCCTACCTTACCATCTCTTTCCAGCAATACTCCTGACTTAGGACTTAATTTTTCCAAATATCCATAGATTTTTGAATCTTTAATATTTGCGGGCCATACAAGTTTAAACTCCTTTTTATTTTTATTTTTAATAAAAATATAAATCAAATGTTCGTATATAAAACTATCTATCATTTCACCCAAAATAGGCAAAATATAGCTCAATTCATATTGCGTTTCAATAATCTTTGCAATATTTCTTATTGTCTGGTGAAACTTTGTATTAAGTTTCATTTTTTCGCTTGATTTAAAATTTAAAACAGCATATGAAATTTGTTTTTGTATCAATTGTGAAATTTCAAAAAAATCATTATCGCTATCAATTTTTTTATCTGATACAATTTTCAGTACACCCAAAATTTTTGTATCTTCAGAAATTGGCATATAAATAATATTATCTTGAAATTTTGTATTTTCCTTTGAACCAACAAAGGAATTTAAAACATCATGCAATTTCTGATTTTGGCAATCATCAACAAAATTCTCCCAAGGTTTTTCAAAATCTTTAAGCACATAGGAAAACTCATCAAGAGTGTATATTTTTACAGAATCAACCTGCAAGATTTTTGCAAAAGCACTTTCCAGACCTAAGATAAAATCCCTTCTACATTTTGACTTTTCAAAAGCAGACGTAAGTTTTAACATAAAATTATAAAATGTTTTATAATCCATTTTACTCCTTATCAATTTGTTCAAAATGTACTTTTGCCGAACAAGTTTTAAAGTTTTTTAACACAGCACGATCAAATTCTTCGCTTACAACAAGTTTACCGCCTACATAAGTAAGTTCAGCTTGGTTATACCCATCTTTATGGCCTTTTTCATCAATATGTTCCACAAGATATTTATAATCACCTTGTTGAACCATTTTTTGAGTAACATCAGATAAAACATCATAAATGTATCTTGTTTTTACGCCGTCTCCTTCAATATCTAGAATAAGTCCTGCCTTTTTAAATTCTTCTAAAGAATCCCTGTATAGCTTCATATCTCTGAGCAAAAGAGCAAGATTATAGTGAGCTTCATATCTTAATGGTGCCAACTCTATCGCCTTACAATAATTAACGCCTGCTTCTTCATTATTTTTTAAAAGTTGATTTGCAAGACCCAGATTATAGTATATTTCATAATTTTTAATATTTTTTAAAGCTTTTTTGTAAGAGTCAATTGCGCTATATAAGTATTCTCTTGCAGAAAATTTGTTTTCTCCAACAAGTAAGGATTTAGCTCTATAGGCAAGCCCCATATTATAATATGCTACACCTGTATTATATTTGTAAGTTTTTCTATTATTTATAAAAAATGGTATATAAACCCATTTTGGTTTATTATCTATTGCTTTTTGGTACTGCTCTATTGCCCTGTCATGGTTAAATGTAGCACTTGATAATACAAGAGCATAATCAATCCTCGCAATCATAAAATCAGGTTTTATTTCGAGTGTTTTTGCATATTCATCAAGTGCCAAATAATAATCTTCATATGAAACATAGAGGTTAGCAAGGTTATATCTTGCACGATAATGTTTGGGATAATATGCAAGAGCTTTTTTATAACATTCAATTGCACCTTGTGTTTTGTTGTTTTTATAATATTTATCCCCTCTATAAACCCAGTAAAAACTTACACCTTTTTTAATTTGAGCAATATAAAAATCGAAAAACAAAAAAATACTTAGTAAAAATAATACTAATAATAAAATACTTATAATTCTAACTGTTGTATTTTTAAAAAATTCTAAAATTTTTTTCATAAGGCAATTAATTATGCTTCAAAAAGCTTGAAAAGCATATCTTCAATCATTTGAGAATCAACTTCAGGATTTATTTTGTTTAGATTCAGTGCTACCTGATAATTTTTTGCAGCATCTATTTTTTGCCCCATAGTTTCATAAGCACGTCCAATATTAAAATGTGCAAGAACATAATTGGGGTTAATATCAACCGCATTTTCAAAATAAGAAAGTGCACGCTTTGAATCACCCAAACCATCTAAAAATATTACGCCTAGATTATTGTAAGCGATATCATATTCAGGATCTAAATCAATTGCTTTTGAATAATATATAATTGCTTTTTCGATATAATCTTTTTCCCAATATGCCATAGCCAAACGAGAGTACGCCTTAGGATTGTTACAATCACTATCTAATGATGCATTATAAAATTCAATTGCTTTATCTAAGTCTTCAATATCGTAATAAATATCAGCAATAGCTTGGTAAATTTGAGATTTATCTTTTGTTAGCAACAGTGCATTTTGTAGCATAGAAATAGCCGCATCAGAATTACCTTTTATTTGATGATAAATTGCTGCAAGTGCTTGTGCTACAACTGCAGACCATTCGTTATCAGGATTAATGCTTAATGCTTTTTGATATAATTCTATTGCACTGTCATACTGCTCAAGTTGAACATAAGAAAAAGCTAGAGCATTTAAATAAAACGGGTTATCTTTATCATATTCGAGTGCAAGCTTAAAAGCATTAACTGCATTAAACTTATCTTCTTTTTTAATGTATAAATGACCTAATTCATAGTAACATCTTGGTAAATTTGGGTTTTGGTTTGTTAAAATTGTATACAAATCAATCAAATCATCTATTTTTTCAGGATAAAATTCTTCAATAAATTCAATTGCACTAACTATTCTCATAGGGTTAGAATTTGAAAGTGCAACAGAATTTTGATAACACTCAAGCGCAACATCATAACGTTTTTTCTTTTTTGCAATTTGCGCCATTCTCTCATAAAAAACAGATTTATTCTTTGTTTTATCTAAAGCATCAGCATATAAATTATATGCGTTTTTGTCCTGATTTGTTTTTTCTAAAATTTCACCAAAAGTACGATATTTTATAAAACTAATATCATCCAAAATATTTCTAAAAAACATTTTAACACCGGCTTTGTCAAAAAAGAATAAAAGAGAGCCTGAAAAAATATAATATAAAACTGATGAAAAATCCGTAATAGATATTTTTTGAGATTTATTCTTTTCTAACAAAGTTAATGCAAGAACAAGTCTTGTTCTTGATGATTTTAAAGGATTTAATTTAATAGCAATTTTAAAATGTTCTTTTGCTTTCTCAAATTCACCTTTTAAAGATAAAAAATACCCTAAATACATGTGAGCATTAGGATTTTTTGAATCTATCTCAACCGCCTTTGTACATTGTTCTATAGCAGATTCTATTCCAATCTGTCCGTTATCATGCAACAAACTTGCAAGTCTAAAATATGCACTTGGAGTATCCGGATTATTCTTTAAAGCTTCTATGTAATAATTTATAGCAGCAGTCAAATCTTCAGTTGAACTATGCAAAAGATACCTTTGATGTGCAGCTTGAGCAAGTTGCATTGAATTATCGGAATCTTTTTGCAGACCGACATATAAGTTATCCGAAGTTTTCTGCTCGAACATATTGTTCCTTTGAGTCCTTTGATTAAAAAATAAATACAATTACTTTTAATTTTAACGGGTTAAAATGATTGTGCTTTATTTATATTTCATATAAATCATCCAAAAGGTTGAAATTTTAAATTTATTTTTTTGAAAACAAAAGTACAACATAACATGTATTGTCAGAGTTCAAAAATAGTTGTAATATTAACTTAATGTCAAAATAGCGGAAAAGGATTAATAATAATGGGAATACATATGCAAATATTAATAGCAATTCTTCTTGGTATAAAAAGAAATTGGCATATATTTTTCGGTCTTATAGCAGGTATTATTGTAGGAATTTTATTCCCTGCAGAAAATTATCCTACCATAAATAAAGTTCTTAGTTTTATAGGTCAAGGTTTTATTAACATAATTCAAATGGTTGTTATTCCTCTTGTCATAAGCGCTATTATTATTGGTGTTTCTAACATTGGAGATAATAAACAACTTGCAAAATTTGGGAAAAAAATGATTTTCTACTACTTTATTATAACCGTTGCTGCAGTTACAATAGGTGCGGTTTTGGCGTTAATATTTAAACCAGGCATAGGCGCTCAAAATTTTATTAATCCTGATATTGCCCAGCAATTACAAGGCTATGTTGCAGGTGCAATAGCTGAACAAAAAGCAAACATGGCAGGTATGATATTAAATATGATACCTTCAAATCCTTTTAGTTCATTATCTGGCGGTCAAATGATACCAATAATAATTTTTGTACTGACATTTGCAATTGCCCTAGCTAAAGTCGGTGAAATAAACCGTCCTGTAGTTTCTTTCTTTGAAAGTGTTTTTGCTGCAACAATGAAAGTTACTGATTGGATAATGTATCTTGCAGCTCCCGGTGTATTTGCTTTAACTGCAAGCTCTGTTGCAAGTTTTGGTATGGAAATGTTCTCTGAGGTATGGAAGTATTTCCTTGTAATATGCTTAGGATTAGCAATTCAATTTTTTATTGTTTATCCTCTTTTAATGAAAATCTTTTCGAAAGTTCCTGTTGGAAAACTATACACCGCAATAACAGAAGCTATTATGGTTGCATTTGGCACTGCATCAAGCTCAGCTACGTTACCATTAACTATTACATGTTGTGAAAAAAGAGGCATCTCAAATAAAATTTGCTCTTTTGTTCTACCCTTAGGCGCAACTCTAAATATGGACGGAACAGCTCTAGTGCAAACAGTTGCAGTTATTTTCTTAACTCAAGCATATGGAATCGACCTAAGCTTGGGAATGATTATACAAATTGCATTACTTGCAATAATAGCTTCATCAACTTCTGCAGGTATCCCCGGAGCAGGTTTAATAACAATAGCACTTGTTTTAAATGGTATAGGTTTAACACCTGACCAACTTGTTGTAGGGTTTTCATTCTTGTTTGCACTTGAAAGACTTGCAGATATGTTACGCTCAACAGTTAATGTAGCATCAGATGCTGTTGTTGCAGCAATTATTGCAGATAACGAAAATGAAATAAACTATGACCTTTTAAATAATTCAGATAATTATAAAGAAATAGTTTAATGAACATAAAAATAATTCTTGAAGGTAAAATTAAAGAACCATACTTTAAACTGGGTATAGATGAATATAAAAAAAGACTCTTAAACAAAGTTGAAATTCTGGAAATTACCAATATTTTTGAATTTTTAAAAAATAAAACAGGGGCATATATTATAACACTTGAAATAGATGGTAAAATGCTATCAAGCGTTGAATTTGCTAAAAAATTAAGAGAGATAGAGACTTCAGGAACAGTTAACGAAATTCTTTTTTTAATAGGTGGTGCAAAAGGACTTAGTAACGATGTCAGAGAAATGTCGCATTTTAAATTCTCAATGTCAAAGCTTACTTTTTTACATCAACAAGCGACATTTATACTTATTGAACAAATATATAGGGCATACAAAATTTTAAACAACGAACCTTATCACAAATAGGAGCAAAAATGAGGACTATTGATTTAATACAAAAGAAAAAAGAAGGCAAAAAACATACAAAAGAAGAAATATACTTCCTTGTAAATGGCTATACAAAAGGGGAAATAGAAGATTATCAAATGTCTGCCTGGCTTATGGCAGTGTGCTTTTGCGGACTGGATAAAGAAGAAACCGCCTGGATGACACAAGCATTTGTAGATTCCGGAGAAGTTCTCGATTTTTCAAGTATTAGCAACTTTGTTGCAGATAAACATTCTACAGGAGGTGTTGGCGATAAAGTTACAATTGTATTAATTCCACTCTTGGCAAGTCTTGGAGTAACTTGCGCAAAATTATCAGGCAGAGGACTTGGTTATACAGGCGGAACAGTAGATAAACTTGAATCTATACCGAATTTCAAATGCGAAATGTCTAAAGAAGAATTTATGAAACAAATTAAAGACATAAATGCTGCAATATCCTCACAAAGTCCAAATTTAACCCCGGCTGACGGCAAAATATATGCACTTCGTGATGTTACGGCAACTGTTGATAATAAATCTTTAATCTGCGCCTCAGTTGTATCAAAGAAAATTGCAAGTGGCGCAAATTCAATAGTATTAGATGTTAAATATGGCTCAGGAGCATTTATTAAAACAAAAGAAGAAGCAAAAGAATTAGCTCAACTTATGATTGAAACCGGTGCACTTTTAGGTAGAAAAATTTCGGCAATAATTAGTTCTATGGAACAACCACTTGGAACACACATAGGCAATAGCTTAGAAATAATTGAAAGTATTGAATTTTTAAAAGGGAATTACCAAAAAGATCTCTATGAAGTAACCCTTGAAATAGCTGCAAAGACACTCATGGCAGGAGGTTTTTGTAAGACAAAGGAAGAAGCAAAAGAAAAAATAGACAACAGTATTAAAACCGGTCTTGCACTTGAAACATTTAAAAAAATTATTGCATATCAAGGTGCAAATCCTGAGATAACTTGCAATTACAACTTATTTAAAAAAGCTGAAAATTCCTATGAAATAAAATCAACACAAAAAGGCTATGTTGAAGAACTTGATGCGCTTAAAATAGCACGCGCATGCAAACTTTTAGGCGCAGGCAGAGATAAAAAATCAGATACAATTGATCCTGCAGCAGGCTGTATATTAAATAAAAAAACAGGTGATAAAATTAAATGCGGAGAAACTCTTTTAACACTGTATTACAATGATATAAAAGATGAAAAGCTAAATGAGGCAATAGATTCAGCTAAAAAAGCAATTAAAATAAGTACCTCTAAACCATACACAAAAGAGCTTATTTACGCACTTTAATGTTCATTGTATAATTTTAAAAGAGGAAACAGGAAAAATATATGAATAAATTTATGGTAACTACCGCAATAGACTATGTTAACGGTGCTCCACACATTGGTCATGCATTTGAAAAAATATTAACAGACGTACTTTTCAGACACTTTAAACAAAGAACAAATAATGCTTTTTTCTTAACAGGTACAGATGAGCATGGTATTAAAATCCAGAAAACAGCATCGTCGTTAGGAATAACACCAAAAGAGCTATGTGACAAAAACTCTCAAAAATTTAAAGACTCATGGGCACTTTTGGAAATAAATTACAACAAATTTATAAGAACAACGGATTTGGAGCACACAAAAATTGTACAGGAAATTTTTGAAAAACTCCTTAAAAAAGGTGACATATACAAACACAAATATGAAGGTCTTTACTGTAATGGATGTGAAAGCTTTTTGAGCCCAAAAGACCTTGACGAAAACGGCAATTGTCCAATTCATGGCAAAAAGCCTGAACTTGTGAGCGAAGAAAATTATTTCTTCAAATTAACAAAATACAAAGATGCAATAATTAAACATATCAAAGAAAACCCCAACTTTATCATGCCTGTATTTCGTGCAAATGAAGTTTTAAACCAACTTGAAAACATTGAAGACATTTCGGTTTCTCGTGCTAAGACAAACGTTAACTGGGGTATTGAAGTTAAATCAGATCCTACACAAGTAATCTACGTTTGGATTGATGCACTTAGCAACTATATTACAGCTTTAGGTTACAATCCAAACGGTAAAAGCAGCGAAAAATTCAATACTTTTTGGCCTGCAAATTTTCAAATAATCGGCAAAGACATCTTAAAATTTCACTCAATTTATTGGATTGCAATACTTATGGCACTTGAAGTTGAATTGCCAAAAACAATTTATGCACATGGTTGGATAACAATTGACAAAAATAAAATGTCAAAATCAATTGGAAATGTTATTTCACCAAAGACAGTTATGGATGCATTTGAACTAAAAGAACCCGATTCTTTTCGTTATTTTATGTGTGTTAGTGCACCATCAGGTAAAGACGGAAATTATTCTGATGAAGATTTCAAAGAACGTGTAAATGCTGATTTGGCAAATAACATGGGTAATCTTTTAAACCGTTCGCTTAATATGTTATGTAAATATTTTGACGGCAATATTTTAGAAGAACATATTTGTGAAAATTCTCTTACAAAAGCCTCTATAGCTGCGATTGAAAAAGTTAAAGACCACTTTGACCGCGTAGAACTGGCAGAAGCTGCAGGAGAAATCATTTCTCTTGTTGATGAGGCAAATAAATTTGTAAACGATAACGCACCTTGGAACCTTGCAAAAGAAGGAAAAATGCAAGAATGTGGTAAAGTTTTATATTCAATTTTTGATTTAATGACAAAAGTTGCTGTTCTAATTTACCCTTATTGCCCAAATATAGCAGCAAATATGGCACGACAACTTAAAATAGATATTAATATAAAACTTGATGAACTTAAACCAAAAATGATTAAAACAGGCAAATTAATTGAAAAAACAGAAATTTGTCCTGTATTTTTAAGACTCGACTCTGAATTTGCTATAAAAAAATAAGCGGAAAACTTAAATGGCACAAGAATTTTTAAATACGAATGACATAGTTGATCCTGAAAACAGGGTATCACAGTGGCTTGAAGAATACAAAGCAACACAAGATGATGCAACAAAGCGCCATCTACGTGAATTAATAGTACTTGCTTATATGCCTCTTGTAAAAAAGGTTGCTCGTTCACTTGCAAGGCGTTCAACCGACCCTATCGAAGATATAACCCAAGTTGGTGCATTAGGACTAATAAAGTCAATTGATCTTTTTAAACCTGAGATAAGTTCAAATTTTAAAACATATGCAACTTACCTTATAACAGGCGAAATACGTCATTACTTAAGAGATAAAAGCACAATTATACGAGCACCACGAGAGATAAAAGAACTTTCATATCGTGTACATAAGATAACTATGGAATTAACTGAAAAACTTGGTACAACACCATCTGATAAAGAACTTGCTCAGGCATTGCAAATGAGTGAAGAAAAAATTGAAGAAGTGTATGAACTTGACAGACGTACAACAGCAATTTCTATAGATCAAATTTTAGGAAGTGAAGAAGGCAATACTACTCTCGGTGAAAGACTTGTAGACGAAAGTCAAAAGGATATTTTGGCAAGTTTTGAAAATCGTCTTATTTTAAATGAAGCAATAAAAAAACTTGACTATGAAGAACAACAGTTAATTATTTTAAATTATTTTGAAGGACTTAATCAAAGGGAAATATCACAAAAGCTTGATATGTCACAAATGCAAGTTTCAAGAAAACTAAAAAAAGCACTTGATAAATTATTTAACTTAATTACAAAAAAAGGTTTATATAAATATGAACATTGACGGGCTTTATATATTTTTTGTTGCCCTTATAGGTCTTAGCATAGGAAGTTTTTTAAATGTGGTAGCCCTTAGAGGCTTAAATGGGGAAAGTATTGTTTTTCCCCCATCAAAATGTCCTAAATGTGGGAAAAAACTTAACTGGTACACAAATATTCCTGTTATATCGTATATTTTACTTTTGGGTAAATGTCAGTTTTGCAAAAAACCAATCTCTATACAATACCCGATTGTTGAATGCGCAAATGCGCTTTTATATATTGCAATATTTCAAAACTTTGGGATTAGCATAAAAACTTTACTTTTGTGGATAATATCATCAATATTTATATTGATTTGCATAACTGATTTAAAAGAACAAGTTATAATAGACTTCCATACCTACATTTTAATTGCTGCAGGATTGCTTTATAATATTTTAAAATTAGGTTCTATCAATATCATAGAGAGCATTTTAGGTATTTTAGCAGGGTATTTAATTTTCGAATCAATGGCGCGAATTGGTATCATTATTGCTAAAACAAGAGCCTTTGGAGAAGGAGATACTTTAATAGCAATGGGATTAGGAGCAATTTTTGGTTGGAAAATGCTTATAGTAACAATTTTTATAAGCATTATTTTACAAGCAATATTTGCAATGCCTTTGTTGTTTCTTAAATATATAAAAAATAAAAATTATTTAAGCGCAACAGCTATTTTTTTAATACTTATATGCATTATATCAACAAAATTTATAAATCCGCAATTTGAACATTACATAGCATATATTATAATACTCACCGCATTACTTCTTTTTTGCCTTATAACCATTTTGAAGAATTTAAAAAACAATAATAATTCAGGCTTGAACTATATGCCTTTTGGCCCTGCACTTGTTTTGGGTGCATTATCTACATTGTTTTTTGCAAAAGAAATTATTAATTTTTTTACTTAAAAATATTGTCAGGTTTAGGTTTTGCTGCCTGAGATTTTTTTGCAACCTCTTTGCCATAAGAATACATTGTACCACCTATCGTGGCAAGTAAAATAAAAACGCCGGCAAGCGCAAATTTTATTTTATTAAATCTAACAAAATTTATAAACTTATCAAAGCGTGATAATTCAGTAGGATTAATTTTATTTCGTAAAACAGGTGCTTCGCTTGCAATGCTTTCTTGCATTTTAAGAAAATTTTTCAATTTTTCTGCATTCTTTTCTAATTCTTTCGCCTTTTTCTCAGCTTCCAGTTTTGCAGCCTCCACTGCTGCTTTTTTAACTTCAACACCTTGTAAAACTACATTTGAAGTATCTTTATAAGAAGCTTCAATATCTTGAAGACTAACATTTGCAAGCTCCTCAAGAGTTTTTGCACCTTTAGCATATAGAGCATTTCTATATTTACAAACTGACTCATATATTTCAGGAGAAGTTTTATCAAGTCCTAATGATTTCATTGCTTTTGCAAGAGAATCGAAATAATTGTCACCCAGTCCATTTTGCAATGCTTCATTATAAGCCTTTTCAAAACCTACTATATCAGTTGTTATTCCGGGGAAAATATCATCAAAGTGCTTGTAAAAATGTTTCGAAAGAACCACATCCGCACGTTTTGCTGCAGCAAATCTTTTCGGATTAAATAAATCATCATCTTGTAATTTTAATTCTTTTTCGAGCAAATTATTTGCCTCATTTATTTGTTTATTACTTGAAATTTGAGCATTAAAATTATCTGTATCAAAAGTACTTCTTAAACCATGAATAAAACTACCTTGCGCAACTCCCATTCTATCGGTAAAAAAACTTTTAGAACCCCATAACCCATTAATATCATTTAAACAATTTGAAGATCCTACAATAACTTTATTTTTAAATAAATCTTTAATTTTGTTGGGATTGCCCCAGTCATAAGCTCTGCCATTATGTTCACAGACAATCATATAAGGATTAAATTCATTGCCTTTTACTGCTTTAAATGCATTTTCAATGGTTACGAGCTGTTCTTTTGTTACACTTTCATTATTAGCCATAACTCTTATACCATCTGCATCTTTTGCCACCTGTCTAACAGCGCTTTCTAATTCATCAGGGTTAGAGGGAACTTCAAATCTTACAAACCTTTTTAAATTATTCTCTTTAAGTGATTCTTCTACAGCTTTTTTAGAAGTCTCATCAATATCTCCAACAACTTCTACTGCGTTTATACCCAAAAGTTTTTTTACTTTATCGAAAAAACTGTTTAAAACTTCTTTTAAATCAACATCAGTCTGTTTTGGCAATTTCTCGCCCGGTAATACTAAAACTCCATTACCATCCTGAAAACCCATTGATTTTCTGGCATCAAGTGCAACATTATACGCATTTTGCATCTCACTACTATTTAAACTCCTGCCGAAATTCACTGCTCTATAACTATTTCCTGTGGCAACTATTTTCATTTATTTCCCCAATCTGACAACACGACACTACATCCATAAAACATGAAAAAAATTTTTTTTGCTATTACCCAACAGAGTTAATAAATCCTGTATTAAGAAATATTAAAGTTATTATAACAAAAATAGCAATTTTTTAATATATATATTTTTTATATAAATATGATATATTAGACGAGGAAAATATGAGTATATTTGATGTTGAAAATTTAGACATTAGCGTTGAGGATATTGAAGCTTTAAAAAGAAAGCTTGATGTAATGGACAAAAACAAAATTGTTCCTTCTTTTAAAATGGCAAGAGATCCTATCGTTCTTGCTTTTGAGCATATTGATAATAAACCGCTAAATAAACTTGCACAAGAATTTTTTAAAGACACATTAGCAGATGCAATTTGTTTTATTTCAAAAGTTTTTAACTAGCAACCCAAAAACCGGCAAATGCCGGTTTTTTATTTAAAAATAAATCAAAAGATTTATTTTTTAGAAAAATTTCCATCATTTGATTGATGAGATACAAACATTGATGAGGTTATATTTATATTGTAAGCAATATTGTGCTTATAAAATGGTAAGAGGTAGGTTTATATAAAATGAGTGAGGGCTTAATTACAGGTCTTGACTTAACTTTAAGAAGGTTAAGTTCAATAGAAAGCAGTATTAATCGGGTTTTTGGTAACGAAAGTGATGTTACCGTTGAAAACAATGCTGCAGCTAAAGAATTCAAAAGTATTCTTGATGAAAAAATGGCTCAAGATAAACCTGAAAATTCTATTGAAAAAACTACTTTTAAAAATTCAAGAGAAAATATAGAAAATTTAATAGAAAAATATGCTCAAAAAAACAATTTAGATCCTGATTTTATAAAGGCTGTAGTTAAACAAGAGTCAGGTTTTAATCCTGATGCTAAATCAAAATGCGGAGCAATGGGTCTAATGCAACTTATGCCACAAACTGCAAAAGGACTTGGGGTTATAGATGCATTTGACCCCGAACAAAACATTGAAGGCGGTGTTAAGTATTTAAAAAGTATGATGAAACGTTTTAATAACGACCCTAAACTCGCCCTTGCCGCATACAATGCAGGTCCTGGTGCAGTCCAAAAGTACGGAGATATTCCACCTTACAAGGAAACGCAAAATTATGTAAAAAATATTTTAACCTCCTATGAAGCAATGAAAGGAGGTAAACTATGATAACAAGAGGTCTTGAAGCTGCAACAAAAGGAATGATGTCTCTTTTAAAACAAGAAGATGTTAATGCAAACAACCTGGCAAACGTAAATACAGTCGGTTTTAAAAAAACAAATATTACATTTAAAGACCTGATGCAAGCCGATGTTGAAGTAAAAAAAGTTCCATTTACAAATAATCCAAAAGATACTGATTTTATAAGGGTCGGTAGTTTAAGTCTTGGAAATGCAGCAGATAGGACATATATCGATTTTTCTCAGGGTGGCTTAATCACAACCGGCAACAAATTAGATGTTGGTATTCAAGGAAGCGGATTTTTTAAAATAAGACATCAGGAAGTACCAGATAATGTTGCTTATAATGAGTCTGATTACTATTATACTCGTGCGGGCAATTTTCAAATAACAGATGACTATTACCTTGTAACAAAAGAAGGTGATTGGGTAATGGATACTCAAAACAGAAGAATAAGACTTGTTTTAAATCCTGAAGAAGAGGAGCTTAATCCTAATAACAGAATAGATTATTTAAAAGATTTAAACATTGGAGAAAATGGTGTAATTCAAGTTACTAATCCTAATACAGCGAGAACTTTGCAACAAATTCAAATTGTCGATTTTAATGACAAAACACTTTTAAGTGCGCAACTCGGAGAAAGTAAATTTATACAACAAGAAGGCATTGATGCAGGAATACACCAAGCAAACAGAACGGCAAAATTACAACAGGGAATGCTTGAGAGTTCAAATACTAATACAATTTATGAAATGATTAATACAATAACTGTCACACGCTCATACGAGGCTATGGCAAAAGTGGTAAAAACACAAGGTGACACGGTATCACAAGCAATAAATGTAGGTGTCATAAAAGGCTAAGGGAGTTAGGAAAATAAAATGCTAAGATCATTACACACAGCTGCAACAGGTATGATAGCACAACAAACAAATCTTGATGTTATCGCAAACAACATGGCAAACGTAAACACATATGGCTACAAAAAAGTACGTGCAGAGTTTCAAGACTTAATTTATCAAACAGAAAGAGCTGCAGGTGCACAAATGGGGCAAGGTACATATCAGCCTGTTGGTGTTGAAATTGGTCTTGGTGTCAAAACTGCTGCCACTTCCAGAATTTTTACAACAGGTATTATGCAATCCACCGGAAGAAATCTCGATGTTGCAATAGAAGGCGACGGATTTTTTCAAATAACTCTTGATGATGGCACCATAGCCTATACTCGTGACGGCTCTTTTAAAATGGATGCTAACGGTTCACTAACAACAACAGATGGTTATCAACTCATGCCACCTGTTCAAATTCCTCAAAATACAAAAGAAATTACTATAACTCCTCAAGGTATGGTATTTGTAAAAGTCGGTGCACAACCTGAACAAACACAGGTGGGACAATTACAAATAGTAAAATTCCAAAATAACTCAGGACTGGCTGCGACCGGGCACAATTTGTATCTTGAAACACCTGCTTCAGGTGTTCCGGTCCCAGGTATCGCCGGTCAAGACGGGTATGGAACAATTCAACAGTATTTTGTTGAAGGCTCCAATGTTCAAACAGTAGAGGAGATGATTGCACTAATTAAAGCAGAAAGAGCTTTTGAATCAAATTCAAAAATAATAACATCAGCATCAAATATTTTACAGGTAACAAATAATCTTCAATAACAATGAAAAATAAAATAATAAAAAGTTTAATATCTTTATCTATACTTGCGTTTAGTACATCAAGCCTAGGTGCATATACCTTAAGCACTGAAGATTTTGAAACGCAAATCAAAAACCAAATTATGATACAAACTCAAAAACAAATTGAAAGCCTCGGTGGAGGTGAAATTGAAGTTAAAATTTTAAATATGCCACAAGGAAATATTGAAACCAAAAATAAACCTATTATTAAAGTCGATTCTAATAAAAACGGATTTTTAAGTCGTGATTTAAAAAGAGTAAGTATTTACGACGGAAATACTTTTATAAAATCATTTCCAATAAGCGTTAATACTCTTGTTTATAGAAATGTTTTATGTGCAAACAACCCTATTGTAAGAGAGCAAAATATTACTGCCTCCAACTCTGCAATAATAAGAAGCGAAATAGGGCAATACTTAGGACAAATTATTGAAACCTTCCCTCAAAACCCACTTGTAGCAACAAGGAATATACAAAAAGATTCAGTTATTTTAAAAAGTTATGTAAAATCAAAACCGGATGTTTTAAAAGATTCAACCATTAATATTGTTTTTAAATCAAAAGATAACTTAAAAATAACAGTCGATGGGAAAGCCTTAAAAGAAGGAAGTATAGGGGATAATATTTTGGTTAAAAGTCTAAAATATAACAAAGTCTATAATGCAACAGTAAGCAATAAAAACGAAGCAACAGTAAGAATTTAAAGGGTAAAAGGATGATAAAAAAGTTAACTATTACATTATGTTTTATGACACTTCTTACAAGTGTTTCAAATGCTGAAAGCCTTTTTTCATTAAATGCAACGCAATCAAGCTTTATTGAACCAAGACCTCTATATAGCTCTGTGCGTGCAAGAAATGTAGGTGATCTTGTAACAATTGTCATAGATGAAGTACCAACCTTAACAGACTCAGGTGTTTACAAGACAGAGAAAACCTCAAGCATTTTGGAAAATTTAACAACAGCATTCAATACAATATTTAAAACTAATCTAAAAGGTGCACTTAACGGTACAAACGGCACTATTTCAGTATCAGGCAGTACAAACACCCAAAGGGCCCTTGGTATTCAAGATAAAGTTGCCGTACAAGTTATACAACTTTTACCAAACGGTAATTTATTAGTCCAGGGTAAAAAAAGTCTGGTTAATGCAAACGAACGTGTAGATCTTTTGGTTTCAGGCATCATTGATCCAAGATGGATTGATCAACAGGGAGAAATAAGCTCAAATCAAGTTGCTAACTTACAATTTGCAATGAGCGGAGCAGGAACTGTTTCAAGAGGCCAAAACGAAGGAGTACTCTATCGTTTCATGAGATACATTTTCTAATTATAAAAAGGATGATACAAGTGTTTAAAAAACTAATTTCAACGGCAATTATATTTACATTCTGCTTATTAAACACTGGAGCAGCAAATGCAATCAGTACACAAAGTGTAAGAATTAAAGACATTACTCATATTAAAGGTGTAAGGGAAAATCAAGTTGTCGGTTATGGACTTGTTGTCGGTCTGCAAAATACAGGCGATAACTCACGTCATACACAAATGACAAATCAATTGCTATTACAAAACTTAGGCATGGCAATAGACCAATCAAACTACATACAAAAGGGTGCATCAGCAGCAGTAATAGTAACGGCAACAATCCCACCTTTTGCAAAAAATGGCGATAAAGTTGACGTTGTAGTATCAGCAATGGCAGATGCCAAAAGTCTTGAGGGAGGAGTTCTTGTACAGACACAATTAAGAGCGCCAAACGGTGAAATTGTAGCCGTTGCGCAAGGTCCACTTTCAGTTGGTGGTGCAAGTGCAAAATCAGGAGGTTCAAGTTCAAGAACAGCAATTACAACAACAGGCAGAGTTCCCGGTGGGGCAATAATTGAAAGAGACATTATAAGTGCAATCGGCGATGAAAATTCTCTTACTTTAATTTTAGATCAAGCTGACTACACAATGGCAGCACAAATTGCAAATATAATATCAAGAAATGTATCCGAAGCCATTGCCGTTGATGGCGGAAGTATAAAAGTGACAATACCTCAAAGATATTTAACGGATAGAATTGCTTTTATTTCAATTCTTGAAAATATAAGAGTTAACGCACCCAGAGAGAGGGCTAAGGTAATTATCAACGAAAGAACCGGAACTGTTGTAATCGGTGCAGATGCAAGGCTAATGCCTGCAGCAGTTGCCCATGGAGGAATAACGGTTACAATTCAAGCCTACAATGATGTTTCTCAACCTGCACCATTTTCTCAAGGTCAAACAGTTGGAGTTACAAATACCCAAATAGACATCGAAAAAAAAGAGGGTAGCCTCATAGAAATGAAAGCAAATTCAACTCTTGGCGAACTTGTTAACGCTCTTAATTCTATAGGTGTCACCCCTACTGATTTAATTGCAATACTACAGGCACTCAGAATGTCTGGAAGCCTACAAGCAGAGTTACAAATAATTTAGGTAAATATGAGCAATAATTTTTACACAACTCAAAACTACATACCACAAAGCTACTCACAAGGCGGAGATTACGATTTTATTAATACTGTAAGGGCATCAGGTACACAAAGACAACAGTTAGAAAAAATCGCAAAAGAGTTTGAAGCAATACTTGTTTCAAAAATGCTTACACAAATGGATAAAACAGTAGATAGAGAAAACTCAATGTTTGGGGATTCTAAATATATGGACAATTTTAAATCAATATTCTTTAATCAAATAGGAAGAGATGTTGCAAACTCTCCTACATCAAATATTGGTTTTGCAAAACAACTATATGCGCAAATGGAAAAGTCAGTACCGCAAGAAGCAGGTGACTTAGAAGATATCACAGGATAAAAAAAATGAATATTTCAACAAATACAAATCAAATAGCTGACACTCAAGCACTCAATCGCATATTTTATAACTATGCAATAAAATCTACACAAAACATTCAAAAATCAACACCTGCAGAAGTATCAGAGATAAAAAAAGACGACATTAAACTTGCACAGGACGATATTTTTAAAGGTATAGACATTGATGATATTAAAAAGTCCGCACAATCAATAGGTGAAGAAATAACTGATGAGGATATTAAATACGGACTAACATATGGAAGAAGCGTGCTTGCAGACTACAGTGCATAAAGGTGAAAATGAACGAAATAACTTTTGAACAAATCAAAGAAATATATATCACAATTAAAACTCTTCTTGAGCAAAAACAACAAACATTAATAAAAAAAGATCTTGAAGGGCTTGCAAATTGTGATGAAAAATTAATATGCGCATACAATGAAATAAAAGTTATTTACGAACAAAAGGAAAAATTAAACCTAACTCAAGAACAAAAAAATGAACTAAATGAAATAACTGCTCAAATAGGACATTTACAAAAAAATAACGAAGTGTTAATAACACACTCACTCAATGTTATAAATAAAATATTTGAGGGAATTTTAAATATAACGTCT
>CALUXW010000028.1 GCA_944324865.1 Candidatus Gastranaerophilales bacterium
AAATATTCGTTTAAAGAATCGGGATTTTCATCGACATCATCTTTAAACATTTGTTCTACAACAAGCTGCATATTTGCTACAATTTCTTCTTGATTTGTCATTTAATTTCATTCTTCAAGCTTAACGATATTCCTTGCATGATATTTTGAAAATCTTCATCAGGCAAGCAAGAGGCAGTTTTAAATATTCTTGATAAAGGCATAGAATTATCATACCACCTTCTTTTATTTTGTTCTTTATATAATCCTAAAACTCTGTCAAGCCCCAGGCTTAATGGTATTTCGTCGCGTTCTCTGTTGTTTGCTCTTATAACGTCGATTACTTTTATAACTTCTCGTGCAATTTCATAATGCGAGCGAATAGTAAGTGTTTGTAATACGTCAAGAACTTCTCCTGTCCAAGGTTCGCGATCATACCAACGTTTTTTTATATAATTTGCCATATTTTAATCTTAGACTTATTTTTGTTCTTTGGCAACTTTCAAAAGGGTAACCCTAATCGTCCAAAAATTCGCAAAGTACTGAATTAGACAGTAAAATACCTTTTTTTGATAGTTTATAACCTTGTAAAGTTTTTTGAATATAACCGCTTGAAATAAATTTATTAAGCTGTGGAGCATATTTTTTCTCGAAATCTATTGAAAATTTCTTATTTATTTTCCTGATATTTATGCCCTCAAGCTTTCTAAAACCCAGGAATATATGTTCTTCTAGCAAATTTGTTGTATAAAAATTTTTTTCTGCACAAGGATTTTTAATATATTTCATAAAATCTGTTTCATTTTCATATCTTTTATTGTTTGTAAAGCCTGATGCTCCAAGTCCAAATCCCCAATATGGTTTAATATTCCAATAGGTTAAATTATGTTTCGATACAAATTTTTTATTTTTTGCAAAGTTCGAAAATTCGTAGTGATGATAATTTTTAAAAGTTTCAAGTGCCATTTCATACATATCAGCTTGAATATCGTTATCAGGTAAATTTTTTGGCGGGTTTAAATAAAATTCACTACCTTGCTCAATTTTTAAGCCATATAGCGAAATGTGCGGTAAAGCAAGATTCTTAGCCTTATTTAATGTATTTTGCCAAATTTTTATATTTTGTGTCGGTAGTCCATACATTAAGTCGATACTAAAATTTTTAAAACCTGCAAGTTTTATATTTTCTATACTTTTTAATATGTCGTATGAGTTGTGTGATCTGCCTATAATTTTTAAAATTTTATCATCAAAAGACTGTGCCCCGAGGCTAATTCTATTTATTCCTGTTTCAAAAAGAGTTTTTAATTTTTCTAGATTACAGGTTTTAGGATTCATCTCAAGCGTAATTTCACTATTTTGATTATAATTAAAACAATTAAGAACTTTTTTAATTTCGTGTGTATTTAAAATTGAAGGTGTTCCGCCTCCAAAATAAATTGTTTTTAAGATTTCACCTTTGTAAAATTTTTTTATTTCTAAAATTAGTTTATCAATGTAAACATCTTTATTTATAGGACTTAAGCCTGATAAAAATGAACAATATGCACATTTTTTAATACAAAAAGGTATATGAATATAGACACTTTTGGGCATATTAATATTATAATATAGATAGGGTGATTTTATGATTTTTCGCAAAAAACAAATACAAACGCAAATGGAGCTCGAAATACTAGAACAGCCTGCAATAATTGATGCATTTATAAATAAATACATTAAAAATTATGTACTTTTGCTTGATGTACCTGTAAATATTAAAAATATAAAAATTGTTGCAAGCGGTTCTTCTTATAATTGCGGACTTTTAGGGAAAAAATTTTTTGAAGATATAGCGCAAATAGATACTAAAACAGAGTTTTCAGGCGAATTTGTCTGTAGAACCAAACAGCCAGATAAGGATGCTCTTTATATTTTTATAAGTCAGTCAGGAGAAACATATGATACGACTCTGGCTGCTAAAAAAGTCAAGGAAGTAGGTGCTGTGACTTTTGCAATTGTTAATAATGAAAATTCCACTCTTTGGAATTTATGTGATTATAAAATTAATATTAATGCAGGGAAAGAAAATTCTATTGCAGCTACAAAGTCTTTCACTGCTTCACTTTGTGCGCTTTATTTATGTGCTGTAAAAATTGCACAAAATAATTTAAAAGATGTTACAAAATATTTGAAAAATATTCTGGATACAAGAAAAAATATTGAAAATATTTTAGATTTAACTGTTAATATTGATAAAGCTGCAAAATTTTTATCTAAATATGATGCTTTTTCTACAATTGGACAAGGTGTAAATTACGCTCTTGCACGTGAGTGTGCACTAAAGATAAAAGAAACTTCATATATTGATGTTAATGCTTATTCAATGGGTGAATTTGTCCATGGGCATGTAGCAATTTTAAACAAAATTGACACTTTGATTGAAATTATTACAAGTGATTTTTGTGATTTTGAAATAAAAACTCTCAATAAAATTGTAAATGATTATAAGCCTAAAAGTGTTGTAATTAGTGATACACAGGAAAATTTTGATGCAAAAATTCCAATTATTTTGCCGTATTGTGAGGATATGCTTACAAGAATTTTGTCTGTTGTCTTTGTCGTACAAATGCTTGCGCTTAAAATTGCATTAAAATTAAAACGTGATGTTGATAAACCGCATGGACTAAATAAAGTTGTAAGTTAAAATTTTGTAAAGCCTTTGTCTTAACTAAAAAGGTTTTGTTTGTGAAAGTTTATTTCTCAGTTCTCTAAATCTTTTAATATCTTCTTGAGCTTTTGAAGTTTCTTTAAATAATACTTGTGTTGCAGGGTGAATTATAATTATAGAATCCATGTGGATTTCAAGGAAATCATATCTTCTTGGTGCATTAGAGGAGTTTTTACCCATAATTTCAGCATTGGTAACTGCTAAAAAACGTCTTTCTTTATCGTTCAAGAGTTCTGTTAATTCTCGGTTTGCTTTTGTTAATTTTGAAACATGAACAGTTCCTTTAATGTCGTGGTCTTTTGTCAAGATGCAAACTTCTATGGGCATTGTTTGAGTATTGTCATTTACCATTTTAAACTCCTTTTACGTAAAATATTATATATTATTTTTTGCACTATGTAAAATTTTTGTGTAAAATTAAGATGAAATGAAAAAACTTTTTGCAATAGTTTTATTTTTAGTATTACTTTTAAACATGCCTGCGCATGCAGCTAAAAAAGATGCACTTTTGCAGGTTTCAGATACAACGGTGCAAAAACTTGATCCAGAAAGTGAATCAGCTGTTGAATATGGCAAACTTTCAAAAAAAGACAGAATTATTGCTAAGTCATCAAGGAAAATTGATGCAATTTATCCGGGCAGTAAGTATAATAAACTTGGTATATCTTTTCCGGGAAATCGTGGGCCTAATCAACTTGTAATTTATAAAAGAGAGTATGGCAGAAGAACGCTTACTAATGAATTTGGTAAAGAAGCTGTTGTGGTTGGTGATACAGTTGTGCGCTTAACCGGTGCGGATTCCATTATTCCGCATGACGGATTTGTGATAAGCGGGCATGGGAGTGCAAAAAAGTGGATTAATGATAATTTAAAAGTCGGTACAAAAGTTAAAATTGATACTAAAAATAATGTTTTACACTCATATACAACAATAGACAGTTACCGTTATTGCGCAAAAATTAAGATAAAAGAAGTTGAACAAATTTTAGAAACTACAAAAAAACAATACAAAAATCGTGATGAAAAAAAGGTAAAAGAATATTTAAAAATTGCAAAAAAACAACTAAAACGTTCATACTCTTCAAATTCTAATTCTGCTTTGCAGTGTGCTAAAGATTCAATAATTTCATCTCAAAGTGCATTAAGCTACACATTGCCTTATTTAAAAAATGAGTTAAAGGGCGTTTGGGTTCGTCCTGTTGAAAAGAGCGAAGCTGAAGTTGAGCGTACACTTGATGAAATGGCGCAACTTGGTATAAATACTATATTTTTAGAAACTTATTTCCATGGCAAAACAATTTTTCCTTCAGATGTTATGAAAAGCTATGGTTTTGAAGGGCAAAACAAAAATTTCAAAGGTTTTGATCCATTGTCTGTTTGGGTTAAAGGTACACATAAGCGCAATATGACACTTCATGTTTGGTTTGAATCTTTTTATATAGGCAATAAACTTCCTCAAGAAGATGCATATAATATACTTGCGCTAAGACCATCTTGGGGTAATAGAAATAAGGCAAATAGTGAGTCAAATCAGCCGGTTGCGCATATTAGCGAGCACAGGGGTTATTTTATAGATCCTGCAAATCCCGAAGTAATTGATTTTTTAACAAAGTTAATTCTTGAAATTTGCGCAAAATATGATATTGACGGAGTTAATCTTGATTATGTCAGGTATCCGCTTTCTGCTAAGGCATCTTCCTCAAATTATGAGGCATCAAATTGGGGTTATACTCCTTATGCAAGAGAAGAATTTAAAAAGATATATGGTGTTGATCCTATAAATATTAGTACGAATACTTCTATGTGGAATAAATGGGATAATTACAGACAAGACAGAATTTCAAAATATATTGCAAGTGTAAAAGATGTACTAAAAGATAGAGGTGTAGTTTTATCTGCTGTTGTTTTCCCTGATTATAAAACAAGTCTTGAAACAAAACAGCAGAATTGGCAAAGGTGGAGTTCTTATAACTATGTAGATGCACTTACACCTTTGATTTTAACTGCAGATTATAATCTTGCAGATAGCATGATTGAAGAATTAAAACGTAAAACTTCATCTAAAACAAAAATTTATCCGGGACTCTTTGTAGGGTTTATGGAGGGCGAAAGTGAAGATTTATTAAAACAAATTCACATCATAAGAAATCAAAGACTCGAAGGTGTAATACTTTTTGACTGGGCGCATATGGATAAAAAATATGCTGATGTATTGAAAGCTTGTGTTTTTGCAAAAGATTGTTCTGACAATCAAAATAAATAAAAGCCACGCCCTGCCTATCGTCGATTAAAGTACAAAAATCCGGTTAAAATATCTCCTATGTAAAATCTTACACCCGTTAACTTCAATTTAGTGCTGCTATGTTTCCATCCTGACACGGTTCATTGCATAATCGCCGCAAAATTCTGCATAATCAACAATATTTTAATTTTCAATCTGCATCTTAAGCGCCTCATAGCAGGCTTTGCACCCGACATAAGCTTTCGGTCGAGGGCTTGCAACACCCCGTGAAGCGTGGCTATAAAATAATAACACAAATAAGTGTGTTTTTTCCATTATTAAATATTATTACAATGTATATATAAAAATAATATACATGCCGTTTTTTTAAAAATTTAGAGGTTATAATATAAAAAGAGAATAAGGGAAGGCTATGAGTGTTATAAGGACACAATCTACAAGTCCGCAGGGGAATAAGTACAATTGCACACGTTTGGGAAGAATAATCGGAACAAGTGCTTTTGGCATTAGCGGCATTTATTTGGCAAAAAATGCAATGAATTCGGATGAATTTATAAAAGAGTTGACTAAAGATGCTAAAGATGCGGTAAAAAATAATAAACATTATTACAAAGGTGCAAGAAAAGCTGCTTATATTGTAACTGCTGGTGCTATAACAGCATTATGTGGTTTTATCGCAGGTGGTATTACTGATTTTTGTATAAATAGGTTTGCAAGAAATAAAGCTGACCAAAAACAAAAAGCATAAATTTGTGTTAAAATAAATATATGTTTAAACCTACGCGTCAGGAATTTTCCATAAAAGTTTGTCCCAGTGATGAAATTACTTTACTTGAAAATACCCTTAATTCAATGTCAAAAGAGGGTTGGGATTTATATTCTATTTACGAGTCTGATAATGGCTCAAAAATAGTTTATAATTGTATATTTGCACGCGAGATCGAAAATATATATGATGAGGCAGAATTTGAGGATATATTAGGCTTTAAATCTCAAATGGAAAAAATGCTTTATTCAAAAGAACAACCTTGGGAATTATGCTTAAATATTCAAAAGAAAATTCGTGAAAAAAGATTAAAAATTGAAGAAATTAAAAAATTTTTAGAAGGTGCAAAGGATTCTGAGCGTGAATTTTTGAACGAAGAAATTTCAAGAGAAATAGATAAATTAAACAATTTAAAAAAACAATTAAAAAGCCTTTTATCCCCGTCTAAAATGGCGCAAAATCTTGGGGTAGAGCGTCTTTCTGTTAATTTGAGCGAAGAGTTGTATACTTTAAATGATTCTCAAAATGTTCATAATTTACTGGAGCAAACAATAAAAGCTCGTCAAGATTTAACTTCTGAGTTAGGTTATATTATTCCAAAGGTTCAATTTGTTGAAAATCCTGATTTGGATGAATATACTTTTACAATTTCTATTCATGCTGTCCCTGTAGTTACTGCTATGGCATATCCAAAGCATCTAATGTATTTTGAAGATGAATTAAATATTGATAAATATCCTAAAAATACAATTAAGATTAAAGATGAATTAAGTGGAAAAAAAGTAGTTTGGATTGAAGAAAAATATTGTAAAGATTTTTGGGTCAAGGGAATTACACCTTGTGAGTACGTTGTTGAATATCTTAAACATTTTGCTATTAGTCATGTAAATGAAATCTTTAGTTATAATGATATTAATCGTTATATAGAGCTTGTTTCGGAACATAACTCTTTTCTTATAGATTCGGTTTTGGGTGATTTTATTACTGTTGGTGAGTTAAAATATATATTTTGTAATTTAATTCGCGAAAGAGTCAGTGTCAAAGATGTTGTATTTATATTTGAAAAAATAAATGATTTTTCAGACGAGTCTACAAAATCAGATTTACTGGATAAGTTGCGTGTTGCACTTTCTCGTCAGATTTGTTATTCTCTTGCAAATGAAGATAGGGAAATTTTTGGATATGAAGTATCTGACGAAATTATCAGAATGCTTGAAATGCAGTCTGAAGATGAGCTTAATGGTGTTGTAAAAATTGATGGCACTAAATTTGCAAAATATAAAAAAGAATTTTCAAGAGTTCTTGAGCAAAAAGCAGTTTTAGTTGCGCCGCAACACCTAAGACAACTTTTATTTGTATTGATTTCACAAATTTACACAGATATTCCAGTCATTTGTTTGGAAGAAATTTCAAATGAATTTGAATTAAAAATATTAGGAAAAATTTAGGTTTTTTCTTTAATTATTTTATTTAACTTTAAAAGGGCTGTATAGGTCGGTAATATTATCAACCTTTCTGTACGAAGCATTGACTTAATTGCGTAGTCAAAAGTTTTTTTAATATTATTATCTATAACCATTACACCGGGGTCTACCCCTGCATATTTTAGTCGTAGTGCCATATCATCAGCACGTGAACCTGATATAAATATTTTGTTGTTAAATTTTTCAAGAATTTCAAAATCTGCATCCCATAACCAGGAAACATCTCTGCCATCGGCATATTTATCATTTATAACAATCATTAGTTTTGTGTCTTTTAAATTTTTTAATCCTCTTAATACTTCACAAGCACCTGTGGGGTTTTTTATGAGGTATAAGTTAATTTCTTTTCCTTCGATATTTTCTTTTTGTGCCCTGCCGAAAACAGGTCTGTAATTATCCAATGCTTTAGCGATAATTTTTCTGTCGATGCCTGCCATATATGCACATGCAATTGCGCCTAAGGCATTGTAAGCATTATATAAACCTGAAAGATTTAATTTATACATAATGCATTTATTATCATATTTTACATTTAATATGGAGTAATTTCTGAAAACTTTTACATCTGCGCTTATATCAGGTTTTGGTCTTCTTATATGACAAGAACAGCTCCATAAGCCAAGTTGTGAATAAAATCTTTTAGAATATTTGAGCGGTTTTTTGCAAACAGGACAATATATAACCTCAGATGGGCTGTTGGACTTTGCGTCGAAATCGCAAAATTCTATATTTTCAAAACCAAAGTAAATTATTTTTCTCTTTTTTTTGCCTGCAATCATGTCATTTTTTATATTTTTATCAATGTCATAAAGACTCGGATCATCAGTATTTAAAATAATTTTTAAATCAGGATTTATTCTAATACCTTCTTGAATTTTCTTTTTAGTAGTATCAAGTTCGCCGTATCTGTCTAATTGATCTCTAAAAAGATTTGTTACAAGTAAATAATCAAAAATTATATTTTCAAAAATTTCTTTTAAATATGCCTCGTCTGATTCTATAACAAGATTGTCAACAGTTGAATTTTCACCATTTTCTTTAAAATTATTGTAAAGTCCAAGAGCAATTGCTGTTGCAATCCCATTTGGCATATTTGCACCAAGTTCATTATGGATAACACTTTTTTGTGCTTCTTTAAGAATTTGTGCCAAAAGTCCTGCAGTTGTGGTTTTCCCATTTGTTCCTGTGATGGCAAATTTATATGAAGTGACATAGTTTTGAGATTCTCTTAAAAATTCAGGATAAAATTTTCTTAAATATTTTCCGGGTAAAGATGTGCCTTGTGAGTTCATTTTTCTCAAGAAACCGTAAAATTTATTTGTATAGTTTATTGCTTGTTTAAAATTCATAAAATCGCCCGCAATGCGTATGGAATAATTTACATATCTAAATTATAATACACAAATGGAACAATACATATATATTTTTACAATAATACTTGAAATAATTGTATTTTTACAAACAGCAAATGCAATTATAAATATTAATAAAAAAATTACCCGGATTAATCATGAAGTAATTTTATTAAAAAGTGAAGTTGAATTTGGAATAAAGACTTTTAAAAAATTAATAAAAAAATTTAATAAAGTTGCTTCATTTATTGTAAAAGTTAAAAAATTCAATATTAAAAAAATTATACTTATTGGTGTTGATGTCTTTAATCTTTTTCTATTATTTAAGACATTTAAGGCATATAAAGGTCTTAATAAAATTACCTTTTTTAAAAAAGTTTTTTCCTATTCCCTTATAAAAAGTTTTTTTAAAGTTGCGATAAATAATTTTGCAAGATAATTTATATTTTATTTGCTAAAAAGTCTAATCTATAAATTACCCCTTCGGTTATTTTTTTTAAGTTTCAAAACGGCTAGACTGGTAAACAAGAAAGGACATTTAAACAAGGGAGTGTTCAATGCTAGTCGAAAAAAGATGTTTACAAAATGAAGAATGTGTATTTATGGAATTTAGAGATGTTAATAAAGATTATATCGAGTGGTTGGAGGACCTGGCGCTTGAATACCGCTGCAAAGTAGAGAAAAAAGAATGGCGTTCAAAGTATAATAATTATGTAGTGTATGATTATGAGCCTTTTTGTTCTGATGGTTTTGAAATAAGTCTTACATTATCTTCGAAAAATGTATGTTTTCTAAATTTTGTAAGATATTTGTATGAAATTAAAGTACAAACAATAAATTATTTAAACAACTGCATTGCGATTTAATTTATTTGTATTTGTTTTAATAATTTTCTCTATATACTCACCATAACCATTGTTATATTTTTTGGCAAGATTAGATAAATCTTGTGTATTAATATAGCCCATTCTCCAAGCTACTTCTTCAATACAGGCAATTTTCATGCCTGTATTAACTTCCATTGATTTAATGAAGTTGCCTGCTTGCAATAAGCTCTCGAAAGTACCTGTGTCAAGCCATGCAAACCCTCTGCCCAATATTTCAACATCAAGCTGCTTATTTTTAAGATAAATATTGTTAAGGTCAGTAATTTCAAGCTCGCCTCTTTGAGATGGTTTGAGTGTTTTTGCATATTCAACTACATTTTTGTCATAAAAATATAAGCCTGTAACAGCGTAATTTGAACGTGGGTTTTGAGGCTTTTCTTCTATTGAAATTGCTCTGTTATTTTCATCAAATTCAACTACACCAAAGCGGTGTGGGTCATTTACCGCATAGCCGAATACAGTTGCACCGGTTGTTTTTTGACCTACTCTTTTTAACATGGAAGAAAATCCGAAACCATGAAAAATATTGTCGCCTAAAATAAGAGCGCAAGGTTCATTATTAATGAATTTTTCTGCAATTAAAAAGCTGTCCGCAATTCCTCTTGGAACATCTTGTACCATGTAAGAAAATTTAACGCCGATTTGCTCGCCTGTTCCTAAAACTTTTTCAAAATTTTGATTATCAAGCGGGTTGGTTATGATTAAAATATCCTTAATACCTGCCAAAAGCAGCGTAGTTATAGGGTAATAAATCATCGGTTTATCATAAACCGGAAGTAAAATTTTCGATATAGGTAATGACGCTGGGTAGAGTCTTGAGCCTGCGCCACCTGCAAGGATTATGCCCTTCATCTATTCTTCCTTTTTATCCTCATCTGGTTTTTGGTTTATTTTTTTAGCCTCTGCAAGTTTTTCTCTTACTTTTGTTTCAATTTCAGCCAAAACATCAGGGTTAGCTTCCAAAAATTCTTTTGATTTATCTCTGCCCTGACCTAATTTTTCGTCGTTGTAGCTAAACCAAGCACCTGCTTTTTTAACAATATCCATATTAACGGCAACATCTAAGATATTCCCGATTGCACAAATTCCTTTTCCGTAGATTATGTCAAATTCGGCAATTCTAAACGGCGGAGCAACTTTATTTTTAACAACTTTAACTTTAACTCTGTTACCGATATCTTCGCCATCTTTGTTTTTAACACTGTCAATTCTTCTTATGTCAAGTCTTACCGAAGCATAATATTTAAGTGCATTACCACCAGTTGTTGTTTCAGGGTTGCCAAACATTATGCCGATTTTTTGCCTTAATTGGTTGATGAAAATCACTGTTGTATTAGTTTTGCCTACAATACCTGTTAATTTTCTTAATGCTTTTGACATAAGTCGTGCTTGCAGACCCATTTGTTGTTCATCCATTGCCTTTTCAATTTCTGCCTTAGGCACAAGAGCTGCAACAGAGTCGATGACAATAACATCAATAGCACCTGAGCGTACAAGTTCTTCTGTAATTTCTAAAGCTTGTTCACCGGTGTCAGGCTGCGAAATTAAAAGTTCATCCACATTAACACCTAAATTTCTTGCATATTCAGGGTCAAGTGCATGTTCTGCATCAATAAATGCAGCGATACCACCTCTCTTTTGAGATTCTGCAACAATGTGTTGAGCTAAAGTTGTTTTACCGCTTGATTCAGGACCATAGATTTCAATAACTCTGCCTTTTGGTACACCACCTATGCCAAGAGCAATATCAAGTGCTAAAGCCCCTGTGGGAATATACTCAACATTAAGTGTAGACTTATCGCCAAGGCGCATGATTGAACCTTTACCAAAATCTTTTTCAATTTTATCTAATGCAAGTTTAAGGGCTTTGTCTTTGCCTGCCTTTATTTCATCAAGTTCTTTTTCTTTAGTTTCAGCCATTTAAAATTCCTCTATTCCCTAATCTTTATGTATATTATATAATAAAATTTATGAAAACAGTACAACTTAACAATTTTGAAATTGGCGGTGATAAGCTTACAATTTTTGCAGGGCCATGTGTTATAGAAAATTCTGACATGCTTTTTTTGTGTGCGCAAAGATTAAAAGAAATATGTGACAAACTTGATATAAACTATATTTTTAAAGCAAGTTTTGATAAGGCAAATCGCTCATCAATTAATTCTTATAGAGGTCCGGGGCTTGAGATTGGTTTAAATATGCTAAACGAAGTAAAACAAAAGTTCAAAGTACCTATAGTGACTGATTTTCATGAGCCAAACCAAGCAAAAACAGTAGCAGAAGTAGCAGATGTGCTACAAATTCCTGCTTTTTTATGTCGTCAAACTGACATGCTTGTTTCTGCAGCTAAAACGGGTAAAATTGTGAATATCAAAAAAGGGCAGTTTTTATCCCCTTATCAAATGGAGTCACTTGCAAAAAAAGTTTTGGACAGTAATAATGATAAAATTTTAATAACTGAACGAGGAACAAGTTTTGGTTACAATAATTTAGTTGTGGATATGCGTTCAATCCCTATAATTCAAGAGTTGGGTTATCCTGTTGTATTTGATGCAACTCATAGTGTTCAATTGCCGGGCGGACATGGTTCATCTTCATCAGGCGAGAGAAAATTTGCCCCGATGTTAGCAAAAAGTGCCATTGCAGCTGGGGCAAGAGCTTTATTTTTTGAAGTTCATCCTTGTCCAAGTTGTGCTAAGTGTGATGGAGATAATATGATTGCACTTGATGATACTTATGAGTTGTTCAGTAATTTGAAAAAATTATTTGAGTTATCAAAAGCTCTTTAAAATATGCTTGCATATGATGTCATATAATCTGTTATAACATTTATTAACATTGGTAAAATCCAGACTAAGATCAATGCGCCCATAACAGGTTTAAAAAGAAAGCTTAATTGAAAAACGTTTACTTGTGGTGCAGTTTTTGAAATTATACCCAGGATTATATCTTGTCCTAAAGTTGCAAGCAAAACAGGTGCTGCAAGCTGCATACCAAAATATAAAACATTTGATGTTATTATTACAAGATAATTTGTATTTATAACTTTTGCCAAAGGAATTAGTGTTTGATACATGCCAAAAACATCAAAACTTCTTATAAAAGCGTTTATTAACCAATATGTTCCGCCTGCGCTTATAAAAATGATAAGACCTAATATTGTGAAATAGTTTCCTAAAATTGAAGTTTGTGCACGAGTTGTCGGGTCTAATACCATAGCGGATGATAAGCCCATTTGAGTATTTATCATATCTCCTCCTGCGCTAACTGCCGCAAGTATACAATTTGTTATAAAACCTAAAATTGCACCAAAGGCAAAATTTAACAGTATTCCGAGCATAATAGAAGTATTCGGTGAAATAGGTTGAGGTTTAATAAGCATAGTTACAATAACTGTAACAATCAAAGCTATTGAGATTCTTACCATTGAAGGCACTTCTTTTCTGTTAAACGGTGGTGCAAATTGCATCAAGCCAAGCATACGGCTAAACACCATAATTCCCGCACCTAATGCCAGATTAAGTTCGGGAAAAAGTTTTGCAAATTGTGCTAAAAATAAGTCCATATTTTATTCTTAAGGTTCAATTCTACAGTTGCCTACGATTGCACCCATTTTATTGTATTTATTGTCTACATTGTATTTTATTGATTGGAATTTTCCATCCTGCGTATATATTTCAAAATACGAGCTAGATTTATCAAAAGTTCTTATTACAAGTGTACTTGCAGCTCTGTCGCCTGCTTCAAAAGGCTCGTTGTCCATAAAGAAAAATCTTAAATTTGCTCTATCACCAAGGTTTACGTTTTCAATAATTGAGGGACAAGATATTGTATACCTGGAATATGGTCTTAGCCCTACATTGTTACCTTCTCTAAAAATACTGTTTGCATCAATTTCATAAGCACTTACAGAACTTATAGAAAGTATAATACTAAAGATTACAGCAAGTTTTTTCATTTTTTATCTCCCCATCATTTTGTTTCTTTCAATTAAATTAGGCGAAGGATTTGCCCCTCTTTTTGTTGGTCCGTAAATATTTTTGTCAGATTTATCAACCCAAGGAAGTTTGCCTGGATTTTTCATAATTTGTTTTAAATCTTTTTGTGAACCATTTATTTTATCATACATTTCGTTTGTAAAAGGTCTTGTGTATTTGTAATAATCAGAGTCTAAAACATACTCTTGATTATGAGGTATGGTATTAAAAGCAACTGCTGTACCTTCAAAAATAAATTCGGTTAGAATTTTAATGTACCACATACCCAAAATAATGATTGTTAAAAATACCGCAATAATTTTTGGTGCTGCAGCAATGGTTTGTTCTTGAACTTGTGTTACAGCTTGCAAAATACCTACCACAAGACCGATAGAGGCTGCTACCAATACACATGGCAATGATATCATTAACATTACCATAAAACCTTTTGCTAAATATTCTACAAGTATTTCCATTAGTTAAAACTCTCCACAAGTCCCTTAACAATTAAGCTCCAACCATCTACTGCAATAAATATTAAAAGTTTAAAAGGAAGTGAAATAATTGTGGGTGAGAGCATAAACATACCCAAGGCCAATAAAATATTTGCCACAACAAGGTCAAGAACTATGAAAGGTACAAAAATTATAAAACCAATCTCAAAAGCTGTTTTTAATTCGCTTATTATATAAGCAGGTGCAACTTCCCACATAGTAAGTTCATCAGGGTTATTTGGCGCTTGTTTTCTTGTTTTTTCGACAAAAAATGCTAAATCATCCTGACGAGTTTGTTTTAGCATAAATTCTTTTAACGGTTTTGAACCCTGTGCAATACATTCAACCATATTTCCACTTTTATATGCACCTTGACCGGCTTTTATCATCTGGTCGAAAACAGGCGACATTGTATAAAAAGTAAGTATCATTGAAAGCCCTATCAGGACAATTGCAGGAGGCACACTTTGTGTACCTAAAGCTGTCTTTAACATTGAAAAAACGATTGTAAATCTTAAAAAAGAAGTCATACAGGTAAAAACAAACGGCAGTAGTGAAAAGAGTGTCATTACTACCAGAAGTTGTATAACAGGATTCATATCTTTTAAAAGTACATCCATATTAATATCTTTCTTTATTTGAATTTATTTCTTTTAAAATTGTTCTCATTACATTTTTTGAACCGGTATCTTTTTTTAATTCAATTAGTTTTTCTTCAAGTGATTCAATTGGAATTTCTTTCTTTTCAACTATTGTTGGTGAAATTGCTTCGCTATGATTTTCTTTTGTATTTAATTTTGAAATTAAAGTTGTTGAATCTACATCAGAGGCTATTAAAAATTTTTCACCTTCATAATTTATTACATATAATGATTTTCTTTGATTAAGTCTTAACATATCATCAATTTTTAATCTTGAATTATATGTATTTTGACCTAAAACAACATTTTTATATACTGCAAAGGCAACAAAAATAACGCCAAGCATTGCAAGTGTGTAAAAAATAAAAGCTATTATATGTGTTGTCATTAATTTTCCTTACTTTTCTTCTTCAAAATCAGAATAATCAAAATCTTCTTCTACTTCATCTTTTTTGGTTGCAGTTTGTTGTTTTGGTGAAACCGGTTTTTGTGCTTGTGGATGTTGTGCTCTTACTGCTTGTGCTTGAGGTTTTGGCGTGGTTTTTTGTGTTTGATTTGTTTGTGTTTTGTTTCCTTGAGGTTTTGCAGCAGTTTGTGCGCCAGTTGTTTGTGTTTGTTGTTTTGGCATATCACTTATAATTTCATTAATTTTAACTGCGTATTTATCATTTATGATAACCAGTTCACCTTTTGCCACTGTTTTGTCTTCTACAAGCAGTGAAATTTCGTTATTAAAAACAGAACCAAGATCGATAACAAGTCCTTTTGAAATGTGTTTAAGTTCACCTAAAGTCATTTTGACCTTTTTAAAACGAGCGCTGACTTCTATTTGTATATCATCCCACATATTTTTATCTGTGTTCTCCTCTCCATCAATATCGTGTTCTTCTTCATCAAGCTCAATCATAAGAGCGGGATCAGGATTTATCTTAAATTCTCTTACATTATCGCCTGTTATTATTTTCATTTTGTTTACAAAACTATCTTCAAGTAAGATTATGTCACCTTCGGAAATATTTTTTAAATCATTAAGGGTAATTTTAGAACTTCCTGCTTCTATGTCTATGGTGGCATTTGTATTTTTAAATTCTTCGTCACTATAGTTTTCTTCTTTTTTAATTTCTGCCCTTTTAAGTCTTGAAGATGGCAGTGTTATTACAATTTTTGAATTTTTTTCATCTTTATTTTTAATGATAATTATAAAATTGTAAACTTCTTTGTTTTTAAGTTCAAATTTGTTAAGTTCGGATATTGGGATAAGTATATTTGAAAAAGATTTATATAAAAAATCACAAAAACTGTTTAAAATTTTTATTTCCAATTCAGATAAGTCATTTAATTCAAAAAGAGGCAAATTAGAACCAAAAGCATTATGTAAAAATAATCTTGCGAATTCTTCGCTAAGCCTAATTGTAACTGGTGGAACAACTTCTGAAGGCACTTGACTTATAAAAAAAGAATCTTTTTCAAGGTATTTATCTGTTTTAACTTTTTCAAGATTATTTATATCAAAAACCCGAAATTCATATTTTTCTTCCCAGAAATTTTGTGTCGCATCAATAATTTTAGGCAAAAATTCGTTGTCAAATTCCATTGTGACACTTGAAATTTGACCGCATTTTTCTTTGTCAAAGATGTTTTCTAAACCCCTCTGTGCGTTCAATTTTTACCTTATTTAATTATACTTATCCAAAATAATTATATATTTTAGTATTAATTCGTGCAATTTGTTAAAATTTCGTTATTCTTTAAAAGGATTTTGTTTTTTAATTTTATCCGGATTTACACGTATCATAAAACCACATTTTGTGCATGCCAGTATTTTTTTTGTAGAATCTATTGGAACAAAAATATGTTCGCATTTTTGTTCCTCTTTGATTTGTTCAGGTTTTTCTTTATTTAAAAATTTGAAATCCCGATTTTTAATTTTTGTGCTTAGTTTTGCAATTAATTCGATTATATACATAACGTTATTTTTTAATTATAATTTTATTATATGAAAAATCAATTTAAAAAATTTATATCATCAACAGTAGATTATCATAATTTTAAAGGAGCACTTGAGATTGCTTCAGAGCTTAATTGTGGCATTGAGATTAGTCGTTTTGGAAGATTAAAAGATATTGAAGATTTATTTGATATAACAAAAAAAGAATATAAAGCAGCATTGAATGATTTTAATGGTGATGTAACGCTTCATGGCTTTTTTTCAAATTTAAATGTTGCTGCAAAAGACCCTTTAATACGTGAAGTATCTGAAAAAAGGTATTATCAGAGCTTAGAGTTGGCTTGTGAATTTGGTGCAAAAACTGTAGTTTTCCACACTTGTTTTAATAATTTATTAAAGCATCAAGAGTACAGGCAGCTTTATTTTAGGAGAAATATTGAATTTTTTCATGAGTTTATTCCTTATTTTGAAAAAGAGGGTATAACAGTAACAATTGAAAATGTGCATGAACCTGATTGGGAGCTTATCAGAAGTATTGTTGCAACTATTAATTCACCTAATTTAAAAGTTACAATTGATATTGGGCATTGCAACCTGCACTCAAATTATCCTGTGTCAGAATGGATAAGAAGCTATGGAATAATGCTTCATCATATGCATTTTCATAATAATTTTAAAAACGAGGATTCTCATAGCTCACTTTTGGAGGGTTCGCTTGATATTAAACCTGTTATAAAAGTGTTGGATGAAATGAAATTAAATCCGCAGATTACATTTGAGATTTTTGATAAAAATGCACTTTTTGAGAGTGTTAAATATTTTGATGAAGTTGTTGAGAATATTTAATATTGATAATCGTGATCTAATAGCTTTTGTCTCGCACTTCAAAGGTTATTTCCCAACCGTCATCAGGGTCAATAGGCTTTTGTTCATGTTTTTCGTCCACAAATTCGGCATCTTTTTGTGCTTTTATTTTATAGTCATTGATTGTTGTTATTTGTGTTTGTTCATAAATTTTTTCTTTTTGATTTTCTTGTTGATTATGAGCATTTAAAACAGTGACAGGTTCTTTTGAAATTTTCTCTTGTTTGTTTGTTAAGTCAAGTGGCAACCAAAAACCAAAAGTTGAACCTTCGCCTACTTTTGAGTGTACAAAAACCTTTCCGCCATGATGTTTTTCAATAGCTATTTTTACAAGATGTAATCCCAACCCTGTGCCTTTAATTGTATGAGTTGCATTTTCAATTCTAAAAAACCTGTCAAATATTTTTTCTTGATATTCAGGTGCAATACCCATACCCATATCTTCAATTGTAACTTCTAAATATTTCGGATCTTTTGCAATTTCTACTCTAACTTTGACACGAGAATTATCAGGAGAATATTTAATTGCATTAGTAATAAGATTTGATAAAACTCTTTCTATACTTTGTTCGTTAAATTCAACCTCAGGCAAATTCGGTTCTTTAATAACTGAAAAAGTTATATTTTTTTCTTGTGCAAGTATTTTATGATCTTCTATAGAACGTTCAATTGTAGGCATGATGTTTTGTTTTGTTTTTTCAAGTTCGACATCGTTTTGCAATTTAGAAAAATCTAAAATATCATTAACCATTTTATTTAATCGTATAACTTCTTGATTAATAGTGCCTATAAATTCTTTTTGTTCATCGTAATTAAAATCTTTACCATAATGATAAAGTGTTTCAGCATAGCTTGTAAGTATTGTAACAGGTGTTCTTAGTTCGTGTGATACATTTGAAATAAAGTCATTTTTGAGTTTATCCACCTCGGCTTCTTTTGTTATATCAATAAGAATTATAATGTAGCCCATATAATCATGAACTTTTGAATACATCGGTGAAATAAGAGTTTTTATAACTCTTTTATCTACTTCAATGTTAAATTCAAGTGGTTTTTTCTCCATAACATCTAAAGGTGTATCTTTAAAAATGTTTATTTTTTCTCTAAAACAAAGTTCACCGTCAGTATCGCAATAATTTTGCACACTTGTTCCTATAATGTCTGTTGCAGTTACAGATAAAATCTTTTGCGCTGCAGGATTAATCATTGAAATTTTGTCATAGTTATCACAAACTACAACCCCATTTGCAATGCTCATAAGGACTGCTTCAAGCTTGTTGCGCTCAAGTGTTAGCTGGTCAACATTTTGTTCCTCATAGGCGTGCAATCTTTTAGACATATCGTTAAATGCTGAAAAAAGTTCCTTTATTTCGCCGGATGCTTGTTTATAATCTAATATTGTACCAAATTTACCGCTTGAAATTTCTTTTACACCATGATGTAAAAGAGTTAACTCCCTTGTTATGAGGAATGTATTTACCAGAATTACTATTGTAAAAATTATCCATACAAGTGTGAATACAATTAGCATGGAATTTTTTGTAGTGCGTGCTACTATACTTGCCATATCTGCACTTAAACCTATTTCAACAACTCCCACAATTCTTCCGAATGAATCTGTCATAGGAGAACTTATATTGATTCTGGTATCTTGTGCTCGCCTGTTGTAAGCATCAGCAGTTGTATATATTATTTTACCTTTTGAATCTTTAAAGGTTATAAAGGAAATATCTTTATTGCTTGTAAGAATTGAGTTTGCATGTGTTCTTAAAAGATTATATTTATATTCTTCAGGGGTATCTTTTGTGAGTTCATAACTTTGTATAGCAAGGGTTTTAGTTAGGATTTGACCAAAATTTCCGTAAGAGTCATATAATTTTTGTTGAATCTTACTTATAGCAAAAACTGCAACGGCAATAATTAAAATTGTCGAAATTAATAACCCCGTAATTATTAGTTTATTTTGTGTTGTTAAATCAAATTTAACTTTTTTCATTTCAGACAATATTATAGCATAATAACATTATGTTATAATAGAAATGTTATGCAGAAAAAAATTATTTCAACAAATAGAAAAGCATATCATGATTATTTGATTTTTGATAAGTTTGATGCAGGGCTTGTTTTATCTGGTACTGAAATAAAATCAATTAGAAAAGGTGCTGTAAATCTAAAAGACAGTTTTATAAAAATAGAAGATATGGAAGCTTTTTTATATAATGCGCACATTAGTCTTTATGAACAAGGAAACAGGTTTAATCATGAGGAAAAACGCACTCGCAAGCTTCTTTTGCATAAAAAAGAGATTTTAAAAATGCTTGGCAAGGTAAAACAGGAAAACTATACCATAGTTCCTCTTGAAATGTATTTTTCGGGTCGTTGGGCAAAACTTGAAATTGCTCTTGCAAAAGGTAAAAAACTATATGACAAAAGAGAATCTTTAAAGAAAAAAGATATTGATAGAGATATTTTAAAAAATATTAAACATTAAGGAGTTTGTGTCGGAAATGCTACTGCCGATGCATTTTGTATGTATGGTAAAATTACACTTTTACCGTCTTCACCAAAACCTATGTAAAACACGTCACTAAGAACTACGTTTTCCCAGCCTGCTGTGTCATATAAATCTTCTTGATCTTCGTATTCAACTTGTTTCCATTGTGCCATAGGCGTATTTATCTTTGTAGGACCATTATCGCCATTAATATCTGCATATATTTCATTGGGGTTTGCCAGGTGGTATGCAAAACCGTCATTTGTAAATATGACTTCGTTACCTTGTGCATCAGTTTCAGTTTTAATAACAATTAGTTTATTTTTTAAGTTGTCAAAATAATGTTGCTTGTTTATATCTGTAGCAGTCGCATATTCTTCTGGAGTCATGCCATCTTCTAAACTAACTGCTTGAACAGCGTTGTTAATTATAGAAAAAGCTTTTTTCCCTGCAGTTTTGTATTCATGCTGTTTTACATTTGCAAAAACAATAGGTATTGTCATTGCAGCAACTACACCTATTACACCAAGAGTTATAAGTACTTCCGCTAAAGTGAAAGCTTTATTTTTTAGTAAAATATTTTTCATTCGACAACCCCTATAATTTTATTACAAGTATATATTATTTTATTAATTTGGTCAAAATTTTATTTATTTTTAATTAATTTATTAAAAATCCTATCCGGGCGGGCAGAATTAGATTCTACAATTTCAAAAAATTCATTTTTATTATAATTAATTCCCCATTTTTTTGTATTTAATCTTAATTTTTTATTTTTTTTCTTATTGTTCATTTAAGTTTACATTTCAAGTTCAAGTTTCATTTGCGAGTTTGTTACTTTTACAAGTAACTTGAATTTATCAACTTTTACAATAAAAAATGTTTTGCTATCTTGTTTTTCGCTAATTCTAAATTTTATTGCGTAATCAGAAATAAATTCTCTAAACTGATAAAGTAAAAAAACATCTTCGTAAATATAGCCAAAAAGTGCTTTTGTTCCCTGTCTTTCAATTACCATAAAGCCACGATTCGGTGCTATTTCAGCAGAAGAAAGTACTGTTGGTTCGATATATTGTTCTTCTGTCTGTATATTTTGTGTCTTTTTAATATTTTTATCATCATATGCAAGCTCTTTGAATTCGTCTTTAAATGATTGAATATCGTCATTTTGAGGTTCTGTTGTTATATTTTCCCGACTTTGTTCTTCAATATTCTTATCAGGTGTTTGCTGAGTGTCCATGGTTGCATTTGTTCCTTTTTTCTTATTTTTGCCTATGAGTGCAAGCATTAAGATTCCGCTGAATGCTATGAATAATGATGCTGCAAGTATAATATTATCTTTAATTATATAATAATAAGGTTTTAGATGAATAATTAAAGTTTTCAACTTATTTTTTAAAACCTTTTTTATATAAGCTTTTTTCCCTAAATTACTTTGATTTTCAGGTATTTGATACGATGTTTTATTTATTTCAGGATTATTAATAATTTCTTGTGTTACTACATTTTCTTTGTTTAATTCGTCTTGTATTTCATTCGGAGTTTTATTATTCAACTCCGTATTTGACTTTTTTTCGCTTGAGTTTCCTCCTTCGTATTTTTCTCCGGCGGTGTCAAGAACTTGAAGATTATTTGAACTTTGTATTTGTTTTTGCTGCATTTTTTGTCTTTGAGCTCTTATTTGAGCTTGTCTTTGAGCTTCTTGCTGTGCTTTTTGTGCAGCAATTCGTTTTTCCTCTTGAGCTCTTATTTGAGCTTGTCTTTGAGCTTCTTGCTGTGCTTTTTGTGCAGCAATTCGTTTTTCCTCTTGAGCTC
>CALUXW010000029.1 GCA_944324865.1 Candidatus Gastranaerophilales bacterium
GTAGAAATATTGCAAAATTTCGCAAAGCCGCAAAGCTTTCTCAAAATGAATTAGCTGAAAAATTGAATATTTCAAGAGAACATTTGGCAAAAATTGAAACTGCAAAGCGAAATGTAAGTTTAAAGCTACTTTTCAGACTTTGCAGTTGTTTAAATATCAGTGAAAAAGACCTTTTCGATTTTAATTAAAGCTTTAAAAGAACCTTTAGGATATTTTTTCCGTATGTAAGAAAACAATAATTTTATTCGCAAGTTGCCTTTAAGATTTTGTAAATCAATCTGATTTTTTCTTCATCAGCGTTTTTTATCATTGCATTAATTTCATCAACAATGATGTTAATGTCTTTTTCATGTGCAATTTGAAGTAATTCGCAAGGCTCTATTTTAAATGCTTTTGCATATTTTTCAATTAAATCGGCAGAAGGGTAATTTTTGCCAGTTTCAATGCAGCTTTGGTGTTTTGTTGCAATGCTTACCATTTCAGCCAATTCAGACTGTTTTAAATTATTTTTTAGCCTTAGCTCTCTAATCCTTGAGCCAAGTTGTTCTTTAATGCCCATTTTTAACCTCTTTGTCAATGTTAAATGTAATGTCGTTATTATTGAACATTGTTTAAGGTTATATAATTAGCTTGAAATCTATTTATTATGTTATATTATAATCATGCTATGTATTAGGTTAAGTAATTGTTTATTTAATTACTTAAAAAGTAAAAAGAAAGGCAGATTATGAAAAAAGTTGTTCTTCTTGCGTTAGCTGTTTCCTCTTTATCCCTTTTGATACCTATTTATAGTGCTTTTGCATCGGGGGATAAAATACAAAGAAGCGGTTGTTGCTCTCACCATGGCGGTGTTTGCGGTTGTTCCGCAGGTCGGGCATTATGTTGCGACGGTACTTTAAGCCCCAGTTGCGGTTGCTATTAGAGGTGTGATATGAGGTTAAGAGTTTTAATATCTGCACTTGTTCTGATTTTTGCACTAAATACCTGTGTTTATGCCGAAGGCTACGGTAGCGGGTATAAATATGTTGATGGCGGCGGAATTTTTACAAATTCGGTTATTCCTTTGGGTGCGGCAAAATATAAAGATAGCGAAGATAATTTTGTAAATGTTTCAAATGTTGATTTATCAAGACTAAAGGTCGGAAAGTCCTACAAAACAAATATCTTAAAGCTTATTGAGATAGGCGATGCGGGAATTAGTGCTGCTGCAAAAAACGGACATATAACTAAAATTCATTACGTTGAAACAAAAAAGAACAAAGTTTTTATTCCTTTGTTATTTTTCCCAATTCATGTTGATAAGGTTGAAACTGTCGTCTATGGCGAATAGAAAGGTGAAATATGAAAAAAATTATTACTTTATTTTTATTGGTTTTTGGAATTTTATTATTTCAAAATGCAAAAAGTTATTCTATGGGCTTATTCTATACGGATGCAAATTATCCTGTTACGGCAACAGGGGTTAAGGTTAATAACTTATCAGAATTAAAAGAAGGTAAGTCAGAGGCTATTAATGTTTTATGGGTAGTTGAAGTTGGTGATGCCGGAGTTGACAAAGCTGCAAAAAACGGAAATATCAAAAAAATTAGCTATATAGATGTACATGAAATGACCGTTTTTATATTTTTCAAGAAAATAACAACAACGGTATATGGTGAGTAACTCCAAGACACAAATATGCCCGATAATTTAATTATCGGGCATTACCGTCTTAAAACTTTAAAAGAACCTTTAGGATATCTTTTTGTTTATTTTTCTCAAAAGCCTCAAGAGCCTTATCAACAGGGTAAATTTCGCTTATCAAAGGCTTAATATTTATCTTGCCCTTCTCTAAAAGTCTGATAGCAGGTGCGAACTGACCGCAGCGAGAGCCCAAAACCGTAATTTCATCAATAACAACAGGGGCAAGGTTTAGACCTTCTTTTGCAGCGATTGTGCTTTTTAAAACCAGCACCCCTCTTGGTTTTGTAAGGCTTAATGAGGTTTCAAAACCGCCTGTTGAGCCTGTTGCCTCGATAACGACATCAAAAGATTTCCTGTCATTTTCGTCAATTTCGCTCAAGAGCTTTGTTTTTGCCCCTGCATTTTTAGAAATGTCTAATTTATTTTGATGTTTCCCGATGTGGACAAAATCCACGTTTAGTGCGGATAATACAAGGGAAATGCAAAGTCCTAATTTGCCATCCCCAAGCAGTGCAACCTTATCGCAAGGTTTTATGTGCAACTGTTCGGTAATTTCAACTGCTGCGGCAATCGGTTCAACAAAAGTCGCTTCTTCGTTGCTTACGTTATTTGAAATTTCAAAAATATTTTCAACGGGAAGAGTAAAATATTCGCTAAAGCATCCGTCTTTTTGCCATATACCGAGAGTTTGGCGGTTCGGGCAGTGTCTTTGTAAACCTTTGTAGCACCATTCATCGTGGTTGCAGCCGCAGTTAATTTCGCCAACAACTCTTTTATTGAGCCAGTTTTCATCTTTTTTGCTACCGACTTCGACAACTTCTCCTACAAATTCGTGTCCCAAAACTCCCTTGTAGCCCATATACCCTTTTGTTATTTCAAGATCGGTGTTACAAATGCCCGTCATTATTGTTTTTATAAGGACTTCGCCTTCTTTTGGAGTTGGTTTTGCGTAATTATTGTCAAGTTTTAATTCGTTATCAAAAACTACTGCCTTCATTTGCTATAAGATTCCCTCTATACTCTTACTTCTTGTGTTGAATGCTCCTCCACATATTTTATTGCGTTGACTGCTGCAACTGCACCGTCTGCAACTGCCGTAATCACTTGTCTTAATGGTGTTACACGCACATCTCCTATTGCAAATACTCCAGGAATTGAACTTTGCATATTTTCGTCAACTACAATAAAACCTTTACTGTCTTGTTTTAGTTGGCCATTAAAGTTTTCACAATTTGGGCTAAAACCAATATAAGGGAAAACACCGTCTGTACTAAGTTCTTGAGTCTCATTTGTTTTAGTGTTTTTAATGATAACTTTTTCAACTTTATTTTTGCCCTTAATTTCCTCAACAACACTATCCCAGATAAATTCAATTTTGTTGTTGTTAAAAGCTCTCTGTTGTACGATTTTATCTGCACGTAAAGAGTTTCTGCGATGAATTATATAAACTTTTTTTGCGAATTTTGTTAAATAACATCCTTCTTCAACTGCCGCATTGCCTCCGCCTACTACAACAACTGTTTTGTCTTTGTAAAAAGCACCATCGCATACTGCGCAATAGCTTACACCTTTACCTATAAATTCATTTTCACCCTTAACACCAAGTTTTGCTGATTTTGCACCTGTTGCAATAATTATACTGTGGGCCTTATACTCACCTTTGAGTGTTTTTATAATTTTAGGATTTGAAATCAAATCAACACTTTGAATTTCTTCCATGGTGAATTTTTTTACATTGAATTTATCAAGATGTTGTTCAAACTTTTCGCTTAGCTCCCACCCTTCAATTGTGGGGAAACCTAAATAATTTTCTATTTCAAGGTAGTTTGTCGGTTGTCCGCCTAAAAGTGAGATATCGACTATTGCACAATTTATATTGCCTCTTGCACAATACACTCCTGCACTTAGTCCTGCAGGGCCTCCGCCTAGTATTATCGTATCAAAAATCTTCTCCATTTATCCAACATCTCCTGATATTTTTTGTCCTACTACTTTATATTTTACTACATCTTTTTGAATTAGCTTATTATTTACATACTTTTCAATAACGTATGTGTCATAGCCTGTAAAAATATTACCGTTTAACTTAAATTCGGGGCTTTCTCTTTGGACAATTTTTATATTTCCTCGGGTATTTGATTTTACTCTTTGAAATTTTAAGGTTTTGCCGTCCAAATTTTTTTGTGATTCGACCTGAATAGAAGAGCTTGCACCTGTGTGCACGTTCTCTAAAATTAAAGTATTGCCATATCCTCCTAATGTCCATATATCGACGCTTAATGTATTAAAAAGTTCCGGGTTATTAGTTTCGCTTAATTTTGATGTAACATGCCATGTGCCAAAAAAACCTTTGGGTATTTCATCTTTTGAAACTGTTGCACGTAAAACTTCTGCTTGTGTGCAGCTTATCGTAAACAGTAATAAAATCAGTGCAATTAAAAATTTTCTCATATATCAAAAATATAATAATTTTTTTACAAATATCATACTTTGGATTGAGGCAAAATTTATCAGTTATTGTACTATGTAAGAGAGGAGTTTTAATTTTGAGAAAAATAATAACACTAATTTGTCTTGTGATGTTTGCCATGTTGTGTATTATTAACTATACAATGCCTGCAGATGCTGCAAAAAAAAGTGCAAAAGAAAAACAAGAAGCTCCTAAGGTTGATGAGGAACAATTAAAAGACATGACTCAAAAAATCGACCTTTTAACAAGAAAATATTACACACGAGAGCTGTATTCTCCTGAAGATTGTGATAATTTAATAAATTTAAAATTGCAACTTGACAGTATAATGAATACTACGCCTGAGCCTGTTTATGCTCCGCTTTACTATAAGTTGGGTTCACTTTATAAATTAAGAGGCATGAAAGCTGAGTGCGTAGATTGTCTGAAAACAGTTATAGAAAATTTTTCTGATACAGCTTATGGTCCTAAAGCACGTGAGGTATTGACTGAAATGGGCATACAAATTAAAGAGTCAGAACCTCTTTTAGGAGAAGATGAAGACGATGAAGAAGACGAGGAGTTTTATTAAATTAAATTCAAATCCATCATATTCATTGTGCCAATTAAAGAAAGCCCCATCATATAAGATGTGTTATTATTAACAAAACTTACGGATGTACCTTGGTTGTATTCGTTAAAATATTCTTCTGCACGTATTCTCATATCGTTATACTTGTCATATTCTTCTTCGTCTTGAGCATTCATTATTCTATAGTCAAGTTCTTCCATAATATCGTCGTAGTCTTCTTGAACAGAATCGTTTTGATGCAGACCTAATTCCCACATAATATCATACCAAGGACGTTGCTCATAGCCTTCTGCTTCATTAGCTTGTTCTTGTTGTTCTTGCATACGTTCCATTTGTTCTAATATCATAGCTTGTCTAAGACGTTCTACATCTTTGTTGTAGTCATCACTGGGAATAAGGTCATATTGACGCATTAAAAGGTTAAGCTCGTCTTTTTGTTTCTTTTTGTCATCATCAGAGCTTATATTATAAATATATGTAAATGTAGAAATCGAATCTATTGGAGATATTGCCATGATTTTCACCTTATATTTTTTTTATTCCCCATAAAGTTTAATAAATAACGATGTTTTATAAATTTTTAAGTAGTGTATAATAATTTTTATAATGGAAAATAATTTACATAATCCAAAATTTAATAAACATGGTTATATTCAAGTTTATACCGGCAATGGGAAAGGCAAGACCACTGCATCTTTGGGTCTTGCACTAAGAGCATTGGGACGAGGTTGGCATGTTCTTATTATAATGTTTACAAAGGGTGGTAGTGATTATGGCGAATTGTATTCTTTTGCAAATTTATCTGATGAGATTAAAAGACGTTTTAAAGTTATAAATGCAGGTGCAGATAGAATAGTTTATAGGGATAATATTGAAGAAATTGACAAGAAGGAAATAAAAAAAGGTTGGGATATTGCACTTGATGCTATAAAAAATAATAAATATCAACTTGTAATATTGGATGAAATAAATATTGCAATAGATTTAGGTTTAATAAATTTAAACGAAGTGCTCGAAGTCCTTAAAAATAAACCACAGGATATAGAAATAGTTTTAACGGGCAGAAATGCTAAAGATGAAATAATTGAAGTTGCACATTTAGTATCCGAGATTGTTCCTGTTAAGCATTATTGGGATATAGGTGTCAGCGCAAGAGAAGGTATGGAGTATTGAATAAAAAGCAAAAATGGCTGGAATTAAAAAGAAAATTTAATAATGCAGTATTTATTGAAATTGTTGTCTGGATTTTAGTTTTGGGAGCACTTTTTGGGTTCTCTTATGGATTTTTTTATTATAAATTTATAAAACCTAATCTTTACACTATAATTTTCAATGATACTGATGGGCTTATAAAAGGCTCTCCTGTAAGGTTTATGGGGGTTATAACAGGACATGTAAGGAGTCTTACATATAGAAAAGATTCAATAGAAGTTCAAATTATAGTGACTAAAAAAGGTGTAAAAATTCCGCCAGGTTCTGTTGCTTCTGTTGAATTTAGCGGTATAGCAGGATCGAAATCAATTGAAATTATGCCACCAAAAGAAAATTTGTCTGACATAGGAATAATAGCAAAACCAACTTTAAGAATTAGTGATGTTTTAGATGAGTATGCAGGAATGGGTAAAATATTTGCTTCATTGAAAGACTTTGTCGATGTAATAAACCAGGATAATGTATATAAAATTTTTGCAGTAGTTAAAACGGCATCTTCAAGTTTACAGAAAATTGATGCCGAAATTTCGAATACAAATAATCAACAACCTAAAATAAACGAAAAATTAAATGAAATTATAAATAGCGAGAAAAAACTTGAAAAAACTTTGGACAAGGCAAATAAACATGCTAAAAGAGTCAGTTCTTATTTTAAAAAATAATTTTTTATGTTAATATTTTTTCAAAGTGGAGATTTAAAAAAGGTAATGGCAGAAAATTTAGTTGAAGTAGTGGTTGATGTAGAAACAACAGGACTTGATTATACAAGGGAAAAAATAATAGAATTTGCAGGCGTTAAGCTGGTAAATGGTCAAATAACGGACAGTTTTGAAACACTTGTTAATCCTCACCAGCACATAAGGAAATCATCTCAGGCTATTCATGGTATAAGTGAAGAAGATTTGGAAGGTGCACCAGAGGAAGAAGATATATTTCCTAAAATTTACGAGTTTATTGGCGATAGTGTAATTGTTGCGCATAATGCAATTTTTGATTTTAGTTTTTTAAACAGGACATCAAAAAGACTTTATAACAAACCGCTTGAAAATAGATACGTTGACACACAAATGATGTTCAAAGAAGTCTATCCGCAAATGGATTCTTGTGGTTTAGAGTGTTTGATGAATACATTTAATGTTGATTTTTCAACTCGTCATCGTGCAATGGCAGATGCCATGGGGCTTGCACAGTGTTACCCCAGACTTAAGGAAATGTATTTTCAAAAGTATGATTGGCAACTTTCACAAATTCAAAATGCTGATTATCTTTTTGAACGGTATCTAAGACTCCAAAACGCAATCAGCGTTATGCAATCTGAAATTCAGGACTTAAGGTCGATATTTAAAATATATTTTGAAAAAGGTGGAAAAGATATAATTGCAAATTCCGGTGAGATACTTTCTTATAATTCTAAAAAGACTTTTTCTTATGATTTTTTGCAGATAAAAGACATTTTGGATGAAATAGGTGCGCTTCCAAAGGCTGTAAGGCTTAACAATGCTTTTGTTGACAGACTTGTTATGGGAAATGCGTTGGATGAGGAAACAAAAGATAAAATAAAATCTGCAAGAATTGCAATTAGTGAAAATAAAACATTATCAGTTAAAAAGCCCGATAATTCTGCTTCTTGACTTAAAATATTAAGAATTGTAAATAAATATTGTCTATTTAGTATATAAAAAGGCAATATTTTTTGTATGTATTTTTTTATATAAGTACAAGAGAAAACCATAGACCACAAAGACACCACAGATAATACTAACACACGAGAAAAGAGAGAATTACCACCACAGACACGAGAAAAGAGAGAAAAACACACAAGAACTTGAGGATTAAAAAACCAAGTTTGCCCTTCCAAAAAAAAGGAAGGGTTTTTTATTGTAAAAAAAGATATACACTTGGGTAATTTTCAATTTTGATTTAAAAACTAATATTAAATTAAAGATTGCTAAAGGATTAAATAAAAAAGGAGAAAAAAGTGCAAAATATTGAAGGACAAGCACTTAACAGTTTTTGTGCTACTAAATTTATGTCAGCACCCGAGGTAGAGTTGGCTGAACTTAATAATTTGTTTTTTGAACTTTGTTACAAAGCATGTAATTTAAAGTGTAAACATTGCTATATAGAAAAAAATCCATATAAACAAGAAAAAGATTTTATTCCTATTGAAAAAATTAAATCTGCACTTTTGCAAACAAGAGGTCAAAATTTAAGCTCAATTTATTTGACAGGTGGTGAACCTCTTATGCATCCTGATTTTAATACTATACTCAGAATGTGTTTAAAATTTTCAAATGTAACTGTTATTTCAAACGGTGTGTTGATTAATGATAAAAAAGCACGTTTTTTAAGAAAAATTGATGATGAAAATAGTTTTGAAACAATTTACAGAATAAGTTTAGATCATTTCGACGAACTTAAAAATGATGAAATAAGAGGACGTGGCAGTTTTAGAAAAGCACTAAGCGCGATTCTAAATCTGGCAAAATATGAATTTAATCCAATAATCTCTGTATGTAATTATTATCAGGAATCAAAAGGGGACTTATTCAGGGGGTTTTTTGAACTTTTTAAAAAACATAATTTTGAAATTGAAGATATAAATTTGAAAATTATGCCTTATTTTGAAAAAGGCAAGAATGATGAGTTTATAGAGGATTTTGAGTTTGATAAAACAAAGTTAGATTGTTATAATTCACGTGTATTAAGTATAAATGGTGTTTATTCCTGTCCTGCACTTTCAAATGATTTTCGGGCAAGAGTGGGTTCTGATTTATCTAATTACTCAAAAAGGACTTTTTTAGACACACAAAAATGTGCAAAATGCATAAAACACTTTAGCAAAAATCAAGTCAACGATTGGATGTAGGTTATTGTTCAGGACGTAAAAATTCTTTTATATCTCTAATTAAATCCTCTTTTGCACTTGGTTGAAAGAATTTAAAATTGTCCAGTAAAACTTTTTTATTAGTTTTTACATCTACAACATAAACGGTTGGAAAACCATGAACAGAATATTCTTCCATAAGCTTTTTGTTGTCATGATTATCACAATTTACAAAAGCTATTGCAAAGTTTTTCTTTATGTAGTTGTCTTTTGTAATTTCATCAAATGTCGGGGCAAATTTTTGGCAAAAACCGCACCAATCGGTGTAAAACCATACTATAACAGGTTTATTTTTTTTAAGGGCTTTTTTGAAAGTTCGACCCCTGTCATATTTTTTTGAAATAGGCAAGTCTGCGCCAATTGAAATTGAGGGTATATTTCCATTTATGCCTAAAATTGTAAATAAAGAAAGCCCGAAAGATATTATTGAAAATACTAAAGAAGCAATAACGCCTCCTATAATCCATTTTTTATAACATTTTTTTTCTTCACTCATTATTTTCTCCGTTTTTTAAATTTATTTTACTATAAATTATTATTAAATAAACTAATTTGCTCCGCAACATTTTTTGTATTTTTTACCGCTTCCGCAAGGACAGGGGTCGTTTCTGCCAATGTTTTCATATTTTGGAGCATCATTTTCATCTTTTATACCCAGAATTTCAGAAAATATCTTTGAATTGTATAAAATTACCATTGGACTAAATTTCTCATTATTTTCACCCTTGAATCTTTCTAAAATTTCGGATGTTGATTTATAATTTGTTCCAAGTGCAAAATTTATAACATCTAAAAAATTTTCGTATTTTTTTGCTGCATTAACAAATACGCTTTTGGGTACTTTATCGCTTTTTAAAAATTCTTTTATACAATCCTTTGCTCCTTCAATGTGAAATTCTTTTTCTTTAAAAGTCCTAAATATCTCATTAAAAGTGCCTAGAAATGGTATAATAAAAAGTCCTTCATTGTCGTTAAAATGCATTCCAATGTCATATATGCAATTGTGGGAGGAAAAACCTCCGACTGCATTTTGAATAAAGTCATCATCTTTTGTGTATTCTTTAATGTCAAAAAACCTATATTCATTTATTTTTTGTATATATTTACTTGGGTTAATTTCTTCATTATATGCCTTTATGAGCTCGTCTGCCAATTTATTTGTTGTAATTATATCATTTTTGTTTTCAAATGTTTTTTCAAAAGAATTTTTAAAATCTGATATTGAATTTTTAATTTTCTCTAATTTTTTATCATTTTTAAAAAAGGCACATTTGCAATTGTAAATAAGACATCTTATAGCTTCAGTTGCTGCTTTGTAAAAGTTGAGAGAAGATATAACGTCATAAATTTCTAAAAGGTAAAATTCATCTTCATATTCAATAACTCTTGCTCGAATAAAATCACCTTTTGCAATGCCTCTTAAATTAACCATTTTTACAAGAGGTATAAGACAAAACTCTTTTTCACACGTTAATGAATATGTTTCATAACCGTTTCTGAGTACTTTTGTAATTTCAAATACTGAAGTAACACTGTTTTTGAAAGCATTAATTACATTTATTTCTTTATGTTTGTTTTGAGAGATATAATAATCTAAAACTCTTGTGCCGTCTTGCATTTTTCCATCTAAAAGATATTCAATAAGCGCAATATTAAGCTGAGATTGCTTTTCTATTTTTATGTTATTTTCTTCAACGTATGTTTCAAAATCTTCCCCTATTTTGGCATCTTGTGCCATAAAATCCAGTAAAGACTCCATTTCTTCTGATAGTGCATTTAATTTGTTTACAATGTTTAATGCCATTATTTCCCTCCTCTTTTAAGGTAGATAAGATATTCAATATTCCCATGCTTTGCGCCTGTTATTGGGCTTTGGATTACCCCTTTGCACTCAAGATTAAGCCCTGTGCAAAAATTTTTAATATCCTCAATAATTTCATTATGTACTTTTTTGTCTTTTACGACACCGCCTTTTGAGATATCTTTTCTTTGTGCCTCAAATTGAGGTTTTATAAGAATTACAAGTTCGCAATTTGTCGAGGTGAAATTCAAGCAATTTTCAAGAACTTTTTTGATTGATATAAAAGACAAATCCATACTCAAAAACTCGGGCAAATCTCCATTGAAATCCTCGCCAAAGATGTCTTTAAATTTACAGTTTTTGATATTTACATTTTCCCTTGAGATAACTCTTTTGTTTTGTCTTAATTTCCACGCCAGTTGATTAGTGCCGCAGTCTACTGCCCATACTAGCTTTGCACCTTCTTTTAGTGCGCAGTCTGTAAAACCACCTGTAGAAGAGCCTATATCAATGCAAATTTTGTCTTTAAGATTAATTTTAAATGCATCTATTGCACCTTTTAACTTTAAACCGCCTCTGGAAACATAAGGAAGAGTTTTAACTTCAATTTTTGCAGGGTTATTTTTGTCAAAAAGTTTATCCTCATCAAATATTTGTCCGGCTTTTGTGCAGGGTATGTCATTAATTTTTACGTTTCCTGCCAAAATTGCACTTGAGGCAGCATTTTTTGTTTCAAAAAAACCTTGTTCAAAAAGTATTAAATCAAGTCTTTTTTTCATTATGCAATATACTGTTCTTCTTGTAGTGCGACGGCAGAAATTTGATTTGCATTTATGCAAACTTTTTTAATCGGGCCTAATGGTTCGAATTCAAAAATTTTAGATGTTGGTGTGTTTACTACTTCTTTTATTTCTTCATATATTTCTTTTGGATTTTCAAAGTATAAAACAAGCGGGGCGGCAAGATTTTTCAAAAAAATAAGAACCGAGGTTTTAATTTTAATGTTTGATGGATTATATTGATTACTCATTAGTATTCTCCTTTATGTTGAAAAAATTAATTGCGTTTTGTGTGGTGATTTTTTCTACTTCAGATATAGAGGTGTCCTTGATGTTTGCAATTTCCTTTGCTACAAAATTTATATATTTTGGCATATTCTGTTGCCCGCGATAAGGATGTGGTGTAAGATATGGCGTATCTGTTTCAAGCATAATATACTCAAGCGGAATTTCTTTGATTGTTTGGCGAACCTTTTTTGCGTTTTTAAATGTTGCAACTCCGCCAAAGGCAAGAAAATAACCTTTTTCTGTGCACTTTTTTGCAAATTCCAATGAACCGGAATAGCAGTGCAGAAGTACTTTTTTGGGTTTCATTTCTTCTAAAATATCAAAAGTATCTCCATGTGCTTCTCTGTCGTGAACCACAACAGGTAAATCGAGCATGTTTGCAATTTCAATTTGTGTTTTAAAAACCTTTTTTTGAACATCGACAAAAGTTTTGTCCCAGTAGTAATCAAGCCCGATTTCGCCAATGCCTTTCATCTTTGGATGTTTAGCGTATTCGATAATTCTTTTTGCCGTTTCGTCGTTAAATTTTTGAGCTTCCGAGGGATGAACTCCCAAAAGAAAATATAAATTTTCATACTCTTGTGCAAGTTTTATAACTTTGTCAAAAGTTTCATCCTCAACACCGGGGATGATGATTTTTTCTACTCCTGCCTCAAAAGCTTCTTCTATTGCCCTTTTTGGGTCATCAAGCATATCCAGATGTGCGTGCGTGTCAATAATCATAGTTATATAATATCAGAAATTGAATTTGTTGTATAATTGTTAATGAAAAGCAGGCGGATAATCGCGCAGGGTTTTAGAACTTTGTGAGGAAAGTCCGGACATCCAAAAAGGCAGGTTGCTTGGGAAAGCCAAGTGCGCGTGAGCGTGAGGACAGTGCCACAGAAAAGTAGGATGCTGTGCGAAGTGCTAAAGCGGCAAGCGATGAGCTTGACGCAAAGCACGAAGACCTTAGATGATCGCCGTTGCGAGTTGAGTGTAAACGAAACGAGCGAAGCAATCTTTGATTGCACAGGCGAAATGACATCAGGTGTGTAAAGCCCGAGGGTTTTGTGAAGGCAAAAGCCTAAGGGCGTAACCGTACCCTTTCGCCGTTGCGACCGTAGCGAAAGCGTAGGAAGCGAAGCAATCTTTGATTGCACAGGCGAAATCAGGACAGTACAGCGATTGTGCAACGGCGGGGTAAGAGCCCACCGCTGAAGTCGTGAGGCTTCAGGCATGGTAAACCCCAATCGGATGCAAGTTTGAATTTGCAAGAAGAGTGCCTTTTCTCGTTTTGTTTTACAAAAATTGCATAAGAAAACGCATTAGACAGATGATTATCTGAAAAACAGAATCCGGCTTATTGCAGGCTTTTCACCTAAACCCCAAAATGCTTACACTATTTGTTTAGTGTTGCATTTTGGGGTTCAATTTTTTTAATTAAAAAACCGCCTGTTTTGGGCGGTTAAAATTTTTTATAGCGTACTTGAAATAACGCTTTTTATCTCAGGATCCGATTTTAATGTATTGTATTCTTGTTTAATCCTTGAAATAAAAGCTTTTGTTTCTTTAAAAGGCGGAACACCTTTGTATCTTGCTACATTCCCTGGGCCTGCATTATAAGCTGCAAGAGCTAAGTCCATTGACCCGTATTTTTTGTACATCATTTGATAATACATAATTCCGCCTTTGATGTTTTCATTTTGCACATGCGGATTTACGCCCAGTCTACGTGCTGTATCAGGCATAAGTTGGAATAAACCTACTGCACCTGACGGATTTTTTTTATTAGGGTTGAAATTAGATTCAAGTTTTGCAATGCTTAATGCTACAAAAGGGTCAACCCCCATTTTAAGCGCAGTTTGCGCTATTGCTTTTTGAACTTCTTGTGGCGATTGGGCTGCTTGTGCTTTGTCTAATGAACCCAAAAATAGGCAAAAAATCATTACCAAAGCTGCCATTAGCTTTTTCGTCATGGTTTCATCCTCTTATTCTCTTTTTTTTAAACAGGGTAAAAATCGAATTTTGCTTACTTACTACACATACATTTCGCGAAACCGACATAACCCTAGTTTCATCACTACTATACACTAAAAATGAAATTTTGCAACCCCCCTGTTTTTTTTCAAAACTTTAAAACTCAATAAATACAAGGGATTTAGCTAATACTACAAATATAGAATATGAATTTATTTTTGCATAAAATTTAATTAAAAATTTAAATTCTTGATTGTTTTATTAATTTTTGATAGGATTTTATTATTGAAAGTTTAATATATGGAGAAATGGCCGAGTGGCTGAAGGCGGCACCCTGCTAAGGTGTTATGTGGACTATTCTGCATCGAGGGTTCGAATCCCTCTTTCTCCGAATTTTGAAAACTTAATATTTCGGGTTGGGATGAGAACCCTCGATGCGGGTGAGAATCCTCCGACAAATCCAAAATCTTTGATTTTGTGATTTGACGGATGCACAAAGCGTAAAATTTCAAGGGCAAAGCCCATAGAAATTTCGCATGTGCCTTTTATTTGGAATTTAATAAAAATAATAACTCTGACTTCCCGGGAGGAAGTATGAATGAGATAATCAAATTATTAGAAGCAACAACTTTAGCAGGTGTCGGTGGCACAGGTCTCGGTGGAATAATAGGCGCCTTATTTAAAAAAGATTCAAAAAAAACAGTCAGTCTGTTGTTAAGTTTTGCAGGTGGTGTAATGACGGCGATTGTTTGTTTTGATCTTATTATTAGTGCACTTAATACAAAGACAAACATTTTTATTGTTTCTTTAGGCATTTGTATTGGTGTTGGCATTGTTTACCTTTTAAATTTATTTATCGACAGGGCCACAAATCATGAAGTGCATCACATAAGTTCTGACCATCCACAGACGGCTGATGATCTTGACGAGATTATTCACTCTAATCATTTAAGTGCGCATATTGAAAAAAAAGATACGACATTTTCACTTTTTGTTGCAGGTTTAATTATGGCGTGTGCAATTGCTTTGCATAATGTTCCTGAAGGTATGACAATTGGCGCATCTTTTGCAAATATGGGCGGCGCACTTGAAGGTTCTGCGCTTGTTCTTGCAATATTAATAGGTTTGCATAATATTCCGGAGGGTATGGCAATTTCGGTACCGCTAATTAATGGTGGTATAAGTAAACGTAGGGCTGTATTTTTAACTGCGCTTAGTGGTGTACCAACCATAATTGGTGCAATTTTAGGTTTTTTAATTGGCGATATAGGTGCTTTAGGACTTGCTTTAAGCTTGAGTTTTGCTTCAGGTGCCATGTTATATGTTACTTTTGGTGAAATTTTACCACAATCTATTTTAATGTATCGAAGTAAATTGCCAGCTTTCTTTGTAATAATAGGTATTTTGGTAGGTTTAATTGTTATTTATATATAATTTTTTATTTATATGTAATTTTTTATGATACAATACTGATGTACTACAGGAGTAATATATGTCTGTATTAATACTTGGTGGAGCAGGGTATATAGGTTCTCATACGGTTTGGGATTTTTTAGACAAAGGATTTAATGTTATAGTTGCAGATAATCTGCAGAGTGGTCATATACAAGCTGTTCATTCTGATGCTAAATTCTATAAAGGTGATATTCGCGATGAAGCCTTTTTAGATAATTTATTTAAGAAGGAAAAAATTGATTCGGTTATTCATTTTGCAGCAAATTCACTTGTGGGGGAGAGTATGAGTAATCCCTTAAAGTATTATGATAATAACTTTTATGGGACCATGGTACTTTTAAAGTCTATGATTAAAAATAATATTAAAAAAATTGTATTTTCTTCAACTGCTGCTACATACGGTGAACCTGAAAATATACCGATTTTAGAAACAGATAAAACCGAGCCAACAAATACTTATGGTGAAACAAAGTTGTCGATGGAAAAAATGTTTAAATGGGTATCAGAAGCACATGGACTAAATTTTGTTTCACTTAGATATTTTAATGCTTGTGGGGCACATAAAAGTGGTAAAATTGGAGAAGACCACAGTCCTGAAACACACTTAATTCCTATTGTGCTACAGGTTCCTAATAACAAGAGAGAGTTTGTAGAAATTTTTGGAGATGATTATAACACTCCTGACGGTACCTGTATACGTGATTATATTCATGTGTCAGACTTAGCTCAGGCACATTATTTAGCCCTTGAATATTTAAATAAGGTCAATAAGAGTAATATTTTTAATCTTGGTAATGGAGTGGGATTTTCGGTTAAAGAGGTAATCGAGGCTGCGAGGGAAGTTACAGGCAGTAATATTCCTGCAAGAATTTCTTTAAGAAGAAGCGGAGATCCTGCAAGATTAATAGCTTCGTCAGAAAAAGCAAAAAATATTCTGAATTGGCAGCCAAAGTATACAAATTTAAAAGAAATTATACAAACTGCATGGATATGGCATAAAAATCACCCGAAAGGATATTGATATGAGCGATGCAATTCAACAACAAGAATGGAAACCGATAATAAACCCGTGGCTTGGTGTTGTACCTGTCATGCTTGCAATTTTTATGTTTGTTTTGGATGAAACAATTTCAAATGTTGCATTAATTTACATTGCAGGTTCAATGTCTGTTTCTCATAATGAATCTACTTGGGTTTTAACAAGTTATCTTATAGCATCAGGTATTGCAATACCTTTTGCCGGTATGATGGCTAAAGTATTAGGACGAAAAAATTATTTTATAGCTAGTATAGTAATTTTTACTGTATCGTCATTTTTGTGTGCAATTGCACGAAGTATGCCTGAGATAGTTCTTTTTAGATTTATTCAAGGTTTGGGCGGTGGCGGTCTATTACCTTTAGGTCAGTCTATTATGCTTGAAAGTTTTTCAGGGGAAGATAGGCCAAAGTCTATGGCACTTTTTGGTATGGTAATAGTTTTTGCGCCACTTTTAGGGCCTGTTTTGGGTGGATGGATTACTGAAAATTGGTCTTGGCCTTGGATTTATCTTATCAATATTCCTATAGGTGTAATTTGTGTTATTCTTGCAAAAAAATTACTTGAAGATCCTCCTTATGCAAGAAAACAAAAAGGTATAAAGATTGATATTAAAGGTCTTACATTTTTATCTTTATGGCTTATAAGCTTGCAAATAGTGCTTGATAAAGGTAATGATGCAGATTGGTTTGGTGCGGCTTGGATTTGTTGGTTAAGTGCTTTTAGCTTAATTTGTTCAATTTTATTTTTTATTTCTCAGTTTAAAAATAAAGAATACCCTCTTATAGACTTGAGCATTTTAAAAAATAGAACATATTTTTTTGGCACATTAATACAAGTTATATTGATGGCAGTTTTTTTGGCTTCAGCTGCACTTTTGCCTTCAATGTTGCAAACTCTTTTAGGTTATAGTGCTTATCTGAGCGGGCTTTCTATGGGTTCAAGAGGTATAGGAAGCATTAGCGGTGTTATTACTTATTTAATACTTTCAAAACGTATGGGTGACAGACGTATTACAATGATTGGGCTTATACTTTTAGGGTTCGGCAGTTTATTTTTTGGCATGATAAATTTACAGATAAATTTAAATATTATTGCAGTTCCTAACATTTTGTATGGTTTAGGCATCTTTCTTGCTTTAACTCCGCTTGTGCCACTTTCTTGTTCTACTGTTAGAAATGAGGATATGGCAAATGCATCTTGTTTGCAAAACCTTGTTAAAAATATTGGCGGTGCAATAGGTACATCTATTGGTACTACAATGGTTTCAAGGTTTGCTCAGGCTCATCAGCACATGATGTCAGGCCATCTGAATTTTTCAAATGATTTTTATGTTGCAAAATTATCTGCAATGTCACAAGCTTTTATGCAATCAACAACTGATTTTGCAACAGCTCAGGGTATGGCAATGGCAAGTATTTATCAGGAATTGTTGCAGCAGGCAAGGCTTTGGGGTTATGTAGATACGTTTAGATGGTTTGCATTTGCAACATTCTTGCTAATACCAATGCTTGTACTTGTTAAAAAAACTAAAAATGCGCAGCAATAGAAATAACCTGTAAAACTGCAAGGCTGTGTTTTAAATTCATCAGTCTTTGTAAAGTGCAATGGGCTAAAATACTCATCAATTGAGTAGTTTTACCTATCGCAGCATTTTTAACCTATGATTGAATATTTATTCTTGCTTGTAAAATATAATTATATGTATTATTTGAAACAAAAGTTTACAATGGTCTGTTAAACATACCGTACAATAAGTTATCTTCTCTTTCTTCTTGTTCGGATGAATTATCACCACTTGATGAACTTGGTGCTTTTAAAGAATCTTCGCCGAGAGCCTCATAACTATTGATTGCATTTATTGATGACATAAACATTTTATATGTTTTTGGCTTTTCTATGTTATCTAGGCAAGAAAATACTTCAGCCATAGCATTTTTACTGCCCCAATATTCTCTTGTCATTTCAAGATAAGTTTCTTTCATAAAGCTTTTATCTACATGTTCCCTAATTAAATCAGCATAGATTAAACCTCTGGGGTGTCCCTTACCTCCCCATTTAACCATTACACCGTTATTATGGTCTATTGCTGCAATGTCAAATTCTTTGTCCCTGTCGGCATCTTCTTGTTTATATCCGCCGCAAGGCTTGTCAAACGGCAAATTGTCAATAATTCTTTGTCTGTTTTCCTCTTCAATTTTTCCAAAATTTAGATTTTTTTGGGGTTGAAAATTACGGCGTGACGCCAAGTCTTTGAAAAAACAAATTCTAATATTTCATTCTGCGGAAAGGATAAAAATGATAACCTTGCCGATTCTTTAGCAATAATCGGTCTTATCGGAGGTACAACCTTGCTTAGTATAGCAGCCGGTGTTGCTATGGCTAAGGATGAAGATATTGAAGAGATTTTTGCAAATGAAGACGGATATGTGGTAGATAATAACGCTTTGAGTGTTAAGTCAGATAAAGTAATTGCAGATGCTGATGACGGCATATTTAAGGTCGAAGGAACAGGTATTGATATTAATCCTCAACGTTTTAGCGGCTATGGAGATATTTTTGACCCTGAACATGGTATCTATAGAACCGCAGATGGCAGTATTGATATCGACTTGTTGAATAACAAATATATTGATACGCACAACGGTATATTTGTTGACCCTGATGAAAAAATATCAACATTGGTTGATGAAGATGGCGAAGTAAAACACTTTGTCCTCCCAAGCTTTGCAGGTTATCAAACTTGGCCTTATCCCCTTGTAACAAGAAATGATGACGATTCTATTGGGGAAGAAGGATTTTTAGAAAAATTTGCGAACAGTCCTTTAATTAGCGGAATTAAAGATTTGTTTGACAGGGATGTTGTTATGGCTACAGATGATGACGGAAACGAATATCCTTCAACTATGCCTGAAAATCTCTCAAGAGCCCATGATACTTTGGACTCTATTGATGACTTTTCCCAAGATGTAAACGATAGCAAATTTGATGACTATCTGGAGGAATATTTCCCGACAAAACGACAATTTATTTCAAGATTTCAAAGTCGCTGTATAGATAGTAAACAAGATGATGACTCGTTTAACTTAGTAGAATTATTAGGGCTAATGAATTTCAATGAGAGCGATGATGGTATTTTTGATTTTCCCGAAGATGATATTAATGGAAATGGAGTCCCGGATTATCTTGAAGAGGATTTAGATGACACCCGCTACGCGGATTTGACTCCAACGACTTCAATTTATTAAAATAATACTGGAGATAATGTCCGTAAAATCGAACTATGCTCCTGTGAAATCAAAGATTTCTACGTCGCCATCGTCCAGTTTCGTCCTGTCCGTCGAAACTCAACGTTTCGCCGTCACGGACTCACATCCGTATGCTTTTTCGTTTTC
>CALUXW010000030.1 GCA_944324865.1 Candidatus Gastranaerophilales bacterium
TCAACTTTGGCAAAAATGATTGAATACCACGAGCAAGGCAATTTTGATGTTACCGTGATGAGTGCAATTTTGGACAACCCTTTTGGTTACGGCAGAATTGTAAGAGGTGTGTCGGGCAATGTAGATAAAATTGTCGAACAAAAAGATTGCAGTGATGCTCAAAAGCAAATTAAAGAAATTAACGCTGGCGTTTACTGTTTTAATTGGGAAAGTGTAAAAAATTGTTTTAAAGAGCTTAAAAATGACAATGCGCAAGGGGAATACTACCTTACAGATGTTATCTTTTGGGCAAATTCAAAAAACAAAAGAACATCAGCCTTTACAATTGATAATGAAAATGAAATTTTAGGAATAAACTCAAGAGTTCAGTTGGCTCAGGCAACTCAAATTATGAAAAATGAAAAGCTAAGTGAGCTTATGGAAAATGGTGTTACAATTGTTGATGTTAATTCGACTTCAATATCTCCTGAAACGCAAATTAGTCCTGACACCATAATTTATCCGAATACTTATATAAACGGGAAAAATAAAATCGGCTCTAATTGCAAAATTGGGCCTTTTTCACACTTTAGGGGCAATGTTGAAATCGGTGATTATTCAAAAATCGGCAATTTTGTAGAATTAAAAAATGCAAAAATTGGTTCACATACAAATGTTTCACATTTGAGTTATGTTGGAGATGCAAACTTAGGTTCAAATGTAAATATTGGCGCAGGTACTATTTTTGCTAATTATAATTCAATTACAAAAGAGAAAAAACAATCAACCCTAAAAGACGGTGTTTCAATTGGTTCGAATAGTGTTATAGTGGCACCTGTTAAACTTAACGAAAATGTTTTTGTAGGTGCAGGCAGTGTAATTACAAAAAATGTTCAAGAAAACTCTCTTGCTCTTTGCAGAACACCTCAAAAAGAATACCCAGGCTGGGTAGATAAACAAAAAAAATTACTTAACAAAGGAGATAAATAAAATGAAATTAGGGCTTGAAACTATGGAACAATTACAAAATACTGTTTTGCCCACACATGACATTAAGCTTTTTTCAGGCCGTTCAAATCCTGTATTAGCGCAAGAAATTGCTCAATATTTAGGCACAACGGTTGAACCTATGATTGTTAAAAATTTTATGGATGGTGAAATTTATGTTCAAATTCAAGATTCTATTCGTGGAGATGATGTTTTTGTTGTTCAACCTGTTTGTAATCCAGTAAATGAAAGTTTAATGGAGCTTTTAATTATAATTGATGCATTTAAACGTGCAAGTGCAAAGACAATTACTGCGGTTATCCCATATTATGGTTATGCACGTCAAGATAGGAAAACATCGGGCAGAGAGGCAATCACTGCTAAACTTGTTGCAGATTTATTAACAACAGCGGGTGCAAATCGTGTTCTTGCGATGGATTTGCATACAGGTCAAATTCAAGGATTTTTTAATATTTTGGTTGATCATATTTATTCAACTCCTGTTCTTGTTGATTATATTAAAAAATTAAATATTCCATCTGATGTTCTTATGGCAGTTTCTCCTGATACAGGTGGTGTTCAAAGAACACGTGCTTTTGCAAAAGCACTTAACTGTCCTTTATCAATAATTGACAAACGTCGAGACAAACATAATGTAGCAATAGCAGACCATGTTATAGGTGATGTTACGGGTAAGGTGTGTGTTATGTTTGATGATATGATAGACACAGCAGGAACTATTTGTGAAGCTGCAAAGCTTCTTATAAGAGAAGGTGCAAAAGAAGTTTATGTTTGTGCTTGTCACCCTGTATTCTCAGGTCCTGCGCTAAAAAGACTTGATGAAGCACCTATTAAAGAAGTTATTGTTACAAATACAATTCCTTTGAAAAATGAATTTATTCCTACAAAAATTACGCAGCTTAGCATTGCTCCGCTTTTAGGTGAAGCAATTTCGAGAATTCATGATGATCAAAGCGTGTCTTCGTTGTTTGGTTTTGAAAAGGAATATAAGAACTAATGGTTCCGGAAAGTTTAAAAAATCTTGAAAAAGAGGTGCAGCAATGTAAAAACTGCCCTCTTTATCTTTCAAGGAATAATATAGTTTTTTCTGACGGATATTTCGGTGCAAAAATTATGCTTATAGGAGAAGCACCAGGAGCAGATGAAGATAAGCAAGGTAAGCCATTTGTGGGTCGGGCAGGAAAACTTTTAAATGAATTTTTAAAAGCTGCGGGAATTAACCGTGAAAAAGATTTATATATTGTAAATACTCTAAAATGCAGACCGCCTAAAAATGCAAAACCTACAAAAGAGCAAAAAACCGCATGTGAAAAGTTTTTAAATGCACAGATTGATATTATAAAACCAAAAATCATTGTACTATGTGGTGCAACTGCTATGGAGAGTTTTTTAGATAAGAAATTAAAAATTTCAAAAGTCCGAGGACAAATTTTTGAAAATATCAAAAATTATAAAGGAATAAAATTTATTCCTATCTTGCACCCTTCTTATCTTTTGCGGCAACATTCCACTGATGTTGGTTCACCCAGAGATTTAACCTTAAAAGACTTAATTATGATTAAAAAAACGGCTCTAGGTTGAGCCGTTTTAATTACATATCAGTGTGAGTATTAAATGAATCATCCTGACTTTGACTTTCATCTTCAACTTCAAATTCCCAGTAATTTTCATTAGGAATAACCATATCACCGGTTAAAAGAATATAAACAAGCTCATCACCCTTTAAATCATATTTAACAACAGGTGATAATTTGTCTGTATATTTTACTAAAAATTCAGCTTTTGTGATTTCTTTTCTGCCTTCAAAATAATTTTCTTTAACAGGAGCTTTTTTGTCTACGGTTTTTGTAGTAACGACTTTACCTTTGTCTGTTGTATAGGTTACACCTGCCATTTCATGGCTTATTCCGTTTGGCATATAGAATTTTCTTAATACAATAAGATTTTTTTGTTTTTTGATTCTGAAAGGGGTGTATTTAATTTTTTGAACATCGGCAACAAATTGTGTTCCTGCGGGATATAAAAATGTACCTTCTTGAGTGTAAACATCGGTTGGTGCAACAAATACAAGCTGATCGCCAATTTCATGTTTTTTACTGTTTATAGGTTGATTTGGTTTTGCAATTATAATATTTCCTGCTTCGATAACATTTTTTGTATTATAAAGATTAACGGTGTTTCTTGGTGCACCTTCAACTAATTTTAGTGTATTTGTACCTAAAAATTCGGTAGGAACTTTATTAGCTGTTTTTTTAAATTTATCTTCAACAAGGTTCATATGCTTTTCAATTTGATCGAATAAAACTGCAGCTTCTGCACGTGTTAAGTAGTCATTGGGCCTTAAATATGAAGGATTAGGATAATTTATATAAAGTTTGTTTGTAACATTTTTTGCATATGGGTAAATTGCCCAGTTTGGAATTTGATCTTTGTCATTAAAGTTATATAAAATACTAGTATCACCATAAAAACCTTTTGTAACATTAGCTATAACAGCATTTGCCTCTGAGCGTAAAATGGGCTGTTCCGGTTTAAAAGTGTAATCAGGATATCCAAAAATTAATCTTAATTGTTCAGATGTTAAAATGCTTTGATCATATCGAGTAGAAGAATCAACATCTTTAAATTTTGTAGTACTGTCAGTCATAATATCTTCGCTTCTTATGACTTTTAATAGCATATGCACAAATTCACTTCTTGATAATGTTTCATCGGGCGCAAAAGCATAACCGCTTTTAAATCCCATATAGCCCTTATTCAGAGCATTTGCAATTTGTGAAGCCGCCCAATAATCATTTTTTACATCACTGACTTCCAGAGCAAAAGTTTTATTTACACCAAAAGTCAATAAACAAAGTACTAACAGACAAAATATCTTTTTCATATATTTTAAGCCTCATTTTACTCAAAACCTATGAAAATTCTACAATAATATATGCTGAAAATCAAACCGGAACTATATTTTACTTATTATTTCTTTATAATCAATTTCTAAACATTTGCTATTATCACAATTTTGCGCTCTTTTATGCCATAAACATGGGCGACATGGTGTGTGATTTTTTATCGCATAAAAATTTTCGTTTTTCGCTAAAAGTTTTTTTTCATTTGTTGGGCCAAAAATAGCAAAAGTTTTTGCATTTACTCCAACTGCTACATGCATTGGCGCCGAATCCACACAAATTACACATTTTGCTTGACTAAACATATTTGCCATCTCGAGCAAACTTTTTGTTTTGTTAAAATAATTTATGAAATTTTGATTTAATGCAATCTTTTTTTCGGCAGCGATTCCGGAAATTAATTCTTCATCATCACCTGTTCCAAAAAGCACTACCCTTTCACCTTTTTCAAGCAATTTAATAATTAGATTTTTCCAAAAATCTAATTTTGGACATTTTAAAATGTTCTTTTTGATACTCATTTTACTTACTCCGGGATGTATCGCAATAAATTCTCCACTTACAAGGTTGTGCGGTAAAATATATTTTTTGTCAATTTCGATTTTAGGCAGTTCACAAGTTAAATTACAAATGGGTGAAATTAAGTCGTGATACATGTTTGAAGCATATTGATTTTCATTTAACGTTATACTTTTTGTAAGTAAAAAGGAAGTTTTAGATTTATATCCGATGCGCTCTTTTATTCCTGTTAAAAATAATAAAATAGCTACCAGTGGTGATTTTCCGCTTGATATTACGATATCAAAATTTTTAGTTTTAACGTCAGCCAAAAATTTTAAGACGTTTAAATATTTTTTTATCCCATGTGCTTTTATATCTGCTTTTATTATGTTGTTTATTTCGGGACAAAGCTGGACTATACCAGCACTACGAGGTTCAAGCGCAAGTGTAATTTTGCAATTTTTAAAAGTGTTTTTTAGGTTTTTTATTACAGGCATAAAAAGAATTTCATCACCTATCCCCCCCCAGTTAATGAGTAAAATATTGTTGTATTGTTCTTTTTGTGCCATTTTTACCTCTTTTTCATAGTTTTACTTCTTTTTAATTTTATAATAAAATAATTTTATGAGCGAGTTAACTTTAAATTATACAGGAATAGGTTCTTTGCCTTTTAAGAATGAGAATGCGCCCCAAAAAGCGTTAGATTTTATTTTTAACGAATTCGAAAGTATGCCTTTTTGGCCACAGTTGCCACATTTTTCATGTGAAGAAGATATGATTTTTCAATACACTCAAGGTATTGCAGGACTTAGCTTTGAGGGAGATAAATATTTTTTAAATCCTGAAAGCGAAGAATTTTTTATTCAACTTGAAGAATTGTTTTTTGATTATGAAAATGTTGTCAATGCAAATAATTTATCTGATTGTGAACAAACACTTGATAAATATGCAATTTTACCGCCTAATTCAAATACGCTTAAACCTTTTTTAAATGAGCTTAAAGGTAAAAACCCTGACTTCGTAAAAGGTTCAATTACGGGTCCATTTACATTTTCAACTTCAATTACAGATAATGAAGGCAAATGTGCCTATTATAATGATATTTTAAGAGAAGTTTGTATAAAAACTCTATCCTTAAAAGCACTTTGGCAGGTTAAGGAATTTAAAAAAGCTGCACCAAAAGCTCGGTGCATAATTTTTATGGATGAACCTTCTATTTCGCAAGTAGGTTCTTGTGCATTTTTATCTGTTGAAAGTTCTGATGTTGTCGAAATGCTTAAAATTATTGCAAACGATTTAAAGAAATTTAATGCACTTTGTGGTGTTCATTGTTGTGGAAAAACAGATTGGGAAATTGCTCTTTGTTCCGGTGTCGATATTGTTAATTTTGATGCTTATTTTTTTTCACAAAGTGTTGCAAATTTTGCTTCTGTGGCTAAGAAGTTTATTGAAAATGGCGGAATTTTTGCATTTGGTATTGTTCCGACGGTTGATAGCGAAATAAAAAAACTTAATATTGATACCTTAGAAGAAAAATTTAATAATTCAATAAAATGTTTTACATCAAAAGGAATTGACAAAAATTTACTTCTAAAACACTCTTTCATTACCCCTTCTTGCGGTTGCGGTTCATTGGATAATGAGGGTGCAATAAAAGTTTTAAAGCTTGCTCATGAACTATCCCTGCGTTTAAAAGAAAGGTATGGTGGGCTTTTATGACACATACACTAGCACTTTTAGGTAAAGGCGGTAGTGGTAAAACGACACTTACACGTGCATTTTGTTCGCTGTTGAGAGAATATTTCCCATCGGCTTCTATTTTGCTTGTAGATAACGATTTGACCTGTGAGCTAGCAGGCAGTTTTGGTTTAAAATCAAGAAATACAATATATGGGATTCGTTCAGGCAAACACGAGTATAAAACTGGCATACCAAAAGGTATGACAAAGCAAGAGTACATAGAATGGGCACTGGAGGATATTTTAGAAGAGGTTGAAGAAAATACGGATATAATTGTATCTTGGTTTGTTGCTTCAAAAGATTGTCGGTGTCCCATTACAAAGCAAATGAATGATGCTCTTGTAAAACTTGTCGACAGGTACGATTTTGTTATATTTGATTCCGAATTTGATCTGAAATATTTAAATTTGCTTGTAGATTATCCGATTGATACTTCGATAATAGTTACAAATCCAAACCAAAAGTCTGTTCATCTTGCAGGTGAAATTTATGATTTTTCTAAAAAGTATGCTGCAGACGGACAGTTTGGCATAATCTTAAATAAAGCTAAAAAAGAATCTTTAAATAAATTTGTCGAACAAATTAATCTAAACAATTTAAATCTTTTGGGAATAATTGATGATTTTGGCGAAGAAATAAACTATGAAAAAGTTAAAGACTCGATAAAAGATTTTTATTCTCGTTTAAACCTTCCGCAGGATGTTTTAGGGGGTGTTTAATGGCTCAAATAATGGATGGTAAAGCTTATTCAAAAGAAATATTAGAACAAATAAAGCACAAAGTTGATAAGTTACAAAAAAAACCCTCACTTGCGGTAATATTGGTAGGAGATGACCCCGGCTCACAAATTTATGTTAATAGTAAGGAAAAAACAGCTTGTGAACTTGGTTTTGTTTCAAAAACTTTTCGTTTAAAAGAAAATACCGATCCAAAAGAACTTAAGGATTTAATTTTAAAGTTAAATTCAGATAAAAATACAGATGCAATTTTATTGCAGTTGCCTTTACCTGAACACTTTGTTGAGCAAGATTTTATAGAACTTATTGACCCAAAAAAAGATGTTGACGGATTCCATCCGCTAAATTGCGGTAAACTTATGACAAATTCAAACCCTTATGCAATTTCCTGTACTCCAAAGGGTATTATAAAACTTTTAAAAAAATATAATGTAGAAATTACAAGTGCAAATGTACTTGTAATAGGACGATCAAATATGGTTGGTAAACCTTTAGCACAGCTTCTTTTAGCAGAAAATGCAACAGTAACTGTTGCACATTCAAAAACAAAAAAACTTGCGCAAATTGCAAGTAAAGCCGATATTTTAATTAGTGCAACAGGTATAAATGGCCTGATTACAAAAGATTTCGTAAAAAATGGTGCTGTTGTGGTTGATGTTGGTATTTTTCGAGATGAAAACGGAAAAATTAAAGGCGATGTTGATTTTGAGGAAGTATCAAAAATTGCTTCTCTTATAACTCCTGTTCCTGGTGGAATTGGGCCTATGACAATTGCCATGTTAATGGAAAATACATTGGAGCTGAGTTTAAAAAATGCAAAATTTTAGAGGTACTTTTGTAAATAAACATCGTGATGCTTGGGTTGAAGTAAATTTAGGTTATTTAGAACATAACATTTTACAAATTAAAAAAGCAATTTTTGGTGATAATAAAAATAACAATGTAAAATTGCTTGCAGTTATTAAAGCTGATGCTTATGGGCATGGTTCAATTATGTGCGCCCCAACACTTTTGGCTTGTGGTATAGATGTTTTTGGTGTTGCAAGTATTGACGAGGCATTAGAATTACGACAAAATAAAATAACAGCGCCTATTTTGGTGCTTGGTTCTGTTCCTATTTGGTCTTATGAAACTGCTATAAAAAATGATATTACGGTATCAATCTTTTCTGATGAACATCTTGAGGCAGCTCGCTTAATAAGTGAACGCTTGGGTGATAAAAAGTTAAAAGCCCATATAAAAATAGATACAGGTATGAACAGGATTGGTATAAATCCAAAATGTGCAATAGAATTTCTTAATAAAGCAAAAAATGCTCCCTATCTTGATTTATGTGGTATTTTTACTCATTTTGCTGATGTTGAGAGTAAAGAAATTACAAAAAAACAAATTGAGAATTTTAAATATGTAATAAATTCAATAGACACAACAGGATTGACTGTTCATTGTTCAAATTCTGCCGCAAGTCTTATTTATGGTAATTTAAAATATAATATGTTGCGTTTAGGTATTATTTTATATGGTTTAACACCTTTCGCACCTGATAATGAATTAAACTTGCAATTACCTGATTTAGCCCAAATTATAGGATTAAAGGGTAGAATTACAAATATACATACAATTGAGAAAGGCGATGGAGTAAGTTATGGGCACATCTTTATTGCAGATAAAAAAACTCGTGTTGCAACAATTCCAATAGGTTATGCAGATGGTGTTTCAAGATCATTATCAGGTAAAATTAAAGCCGGTTTAAATGGTAAAATAATTAATCAAATAGGTCGTATTACAATGGATCAAATGATGTTTGATATTGGTGATATTGAGGCTCAAAATGGAGATGTAATAACACTTTTGGGAGATGACGAGGCTGGAAATTTCTTTTCAATAGACAATTGGGCAAAAGAATTAAATACGATAAATTATGAGCTTACCTGTCGTCTGAAGGTGCGATTGCCAAGAATTTATGTCAGATAAGAGGTATTAATAATGAAAAAGACTTTTTTGTATGATGAACATATTGCACTGGGTGCTAAAATAGTCGAATTTTGTGGTTGGCAAATGCCAGTTCAATATAAATCAATTATTGACGAACACAAAAATGTGCGACAAAATGCAGGTATATTTGATGTTTCTCATATGGGACAAGTTTTTGTTTCAGGAGACGATGCACTAGATTTTTTGCAAAGAATTGTGCCTCAAGATGTTTCAAAATTTTCTCTTAATCATGCACACTACTGTCAGTTGCCCAATTTAAACGGTACTTTGATAGATGATTTAATTGTTTACAAGCTGAAAAATGAATATTTAATAATTGTTAATGCATCAAGACAAGAAGCTGATTTAGATTGGTTTAAGAAAAATTCAAAAGATTTTAATGTGAATATTTTCGATAAATCTGATGAGTTTTCAATGATTGCTTTACAAGGTCCTAAAGCTCTTAATATCATTGAAGTTGCAGGAATTGAGAAAGAAAATCAACCAAAATTTTTTACAGTAAGTGAAACAAAACTTTTCGGGTCTGAAGTTTATCTTTGTCGTACAGGTTATACAGGTGAAGATGGTTTTGAAATAATTTGTAAAAATGCTGACGTTGTTAGAATTTGGAAAAAATTGCTGGAATTTGGGCAGAAATTTTCAATAACCCCGGTTGGTCTTGGTGCAAGAGATACATTAAGGCTAGAAGCTGCTTTGTGTCTGTACGGAGCAGATATTAACGATGAAACAACACCGCTTGAGGCTGATTTAGGGTGGTCTGTTCCAAAGGATAAAAAAGAGAATTATAACGGAAAACAAGTAATTTTGGGACAATTGAATGGTGAAATCCCTTTGACTAAAAAACTTTTTGCATTTGAAATGATTGATAAAGCAATTGCCCGTCATGGAGCTGAAGTTTATATAGATGGAAAAAAATGCGGATGTGTAACATCGGGCTCAATTTCTCCTACTTTGGGAAAAAATATAGGCCTTTGCCTCATTTATTTCGAAGGTGAAAATTCATATTTAGCAACATCGCTTAACACAAAAGAAAAAAGTATTGGCACAAATATACAAATTATGGTAAGAAATAAAATGTACAATGCAAAAATTGTCAAAAAACCTTTTGTTGCAAAAAAATATGTTAAATAGGAGATAAAATGAGTATTCAAACACCTGAAGGAATCTTATGTTCAAAAAGCCATGAATGGGTACTTGAAGAAGGCGACACTTTTAAAATAGGTTTAACTGACTATGCAGTAGAACAATTAGGCGATATTGTATTTGTTGAATTGCCTGAAATTGGTAGTGAATTTGCAAAGGGCGAAGTCTTTGCAACAATTGAATCTGTTAAAGCTGCAAGTGAAATCTATATGCCGATTGGTGGTAAAATAGTTGAAATTAATGAAGAATTAATTAATTCGCCAGAGCTTATAAATGAAAATGTTTGGGAAAGTGGCTGGCTTGTTAAAATTCAAAGTGACAGTTTTTCTCAAGATAGTTTAGGTCTTTTAGAATATGAAGACTATAGAGAAGAAGTAGCGTAGGATGTATAATTTTGAAGCTTTAAGCAGTGATGAGCGCATAAAAATGTGTGCTGATATTGGAATAAAATCAACTGATGAACTTTTTGATGTAATACCAAAAAGTTCACGCATAGAGAATTTTGATTTTTTTGAACCATTAAGTGAGCTTGAAGCCTTAAAAAAGCTCAAAAAAATTTCCAAGAAAAATACTACCGAATATGCTTGTTTTATGGGTGGTGGTGCCTATAAAAAGTTCATCCCTGCAGCCTTATCAGACACTGCATCAAGATATGAGTTTTTATCTGCTTACACTCCTTATCAAGCAGAAATTTCGCAAGGTTCATTGCAAATTATGTATGAATTTCAAACCATGATTTGTAATTTGTGTGCGCAAGATGTTGCAAACGCCTCTGTCTATGATGCTGCAAGTGCTTGTGCAGAAGCTATTTTAATGGCTTGTCGCTTAACTAAAAAAATAAAAGCTTTTGTTGATGAAAATATAAATCCAAATTACCTTGAAGTAATAAAGACCTATTTATACGCATCTGATATTGAATTAATTATTTCAAATACTTGTGATGATATAGATCTAGCTTGTAAATTGTACCAAAGTCCAAATTATTTTGGTGAAATAATTGAAATGCCAAAGAAAAATTCAAATGAGCTCATAATTGCCTGTACAGATATTTCAACCCTGTCCCTTTTGGAGCCTCCAAAAAGTGATATTACAGTGGGTGATTTTCAAACTCTTGGACTTTCACTCAATTTTGGCGGGCCTTATGGCGGGTTTATTTGTTGTCGTGATGCATATAAACGTCAATTGGCAGGACGTATTGTTGGTAAAACTGTTGACAAAGAAGGAAAAGATGCTTATGTTTTAACGCTACAAGCACGTGAACAACATATCAGACGAGAAAAAGCTACAAGTAACATTTGTTCAAATCAAGCACACTGTGCACTCTGTGCCGGTTTATATTTAAGCCTGATTGGGGAAAAGGGTTTTAGAGAATTAAATTATCTTGCTTATAAAAATGCTCACAAATTGGCGCAAGGTTTAGAAAATAAAGGTTATAAAATTTTAAATAAAAGCTTTTTTAATGAATTTACATATGAATTAAAGGAAAATCAAAACGCTCAAGAATATCTTCAAATGTTAAAAGAAAAGGGTATTTTGGGTGGTATTGCGCTTGATGAAAAAAGAATTTTAACTGCTGTAACCGAACTTAATGACAACGAAGAAATTGAACTGTATTTAAGCTTATGACAAAAGATATAATTGCTTTTTGGGGCTACCCTCACCCTGATTTAATAAAAAAAACAAAAATTGAATATCCAAATGCTATCTGGATCGATTTAGACATCTGCTTTAATTATCCATCTTCAAAATATACACCTGATGCTTATTGCGGAATTATTAAAAATATATTTGATAATGCTTTTTATTTAAAAAACAGAATTATAAAAATTCTGGCGGCAGTTGGAAAAGATAAATGTGACAGTGGTTTTTTTGCTGCAAATTTATTAAAACAAGAAGGTTTTGAAGTTGAATTATCTTTCTTTGAGGATAATTTGGCTATTAATTGTCTGTCTGATGTGCCTATTTGCAAAAGTTCTTTGCCTCTTAAAGAAAAATTATCATTAATAACAGCAAATATTGTTGAGCAAAAAGATTATTCATATCTGGAGCAAACTAAAGCCCGATTTGGTTTTTGGGGAGTACCACCTAATGATTTAAACATTTGTGATTTATTTCCTGCACAAACACATGTTTTTGGTTGGTGTAGATGTGTTGAGGCTAAAAATCCTGCTAATTTCGAGCTTGAAATGTATGTTGAGCAAAACCTGCCAACAGTATTTTTTGCGCAGACGTTTTGTTCAAAAACGGTTCTTGCAAAGTATTTAGCCGATAAATACAATGGACTTTATATCGATGTTGACTGTACTCCGACAAATTCTGCTTATGCTAAAATTGAAGCTTTTTTGAGGTTAAGATGAGTAAGTCAAAATTTTATTTAGATGCTGGGACAACTTGGTCAAAAATTCTTGAAATAACACCTTTTGGTGATCGTAAATATACTATTTATCCAACATCTGAGGCAAGAAAATTTAATTTAAGATATGAAAAAGTAACAGGTCATACAAGTGATAAAAATTCGACTTTATATGAAAATGAAGTTGTAGCACTTGCCATGGGTGCAAGAACACATCTTGAGAATAATTTCATTGTACTTGATTTAGGTTCAAGAGATATTAAATGGATAAAATATAAAAATTCTAAATTTTCGGATATGGACTGGAATTCAAGTTGTGCTGCCGCAACTGGAGCAACAATTGAAATGCTTTTGAAATTTTATGATGTCAAGGTCGATGATTTAGAATTTTGTGATGAAAAGTATCCTGTTACATGCGGAATTTTTGGGTTGGAGAAAATTATGGATGATGTTTCAAAAGGCCTTTTGCCTTCTGTTGCTATTTCAAAATTTATTCATGGAATAGCATATAATGCCTATAATTTTACAAAAAATCCTGAGAAAATTTGTATTTCAGGTGGCTTTTGTCAAAATAAATGTTTTATTGATTCTTTAAAAAAATATTGTGAAGTTCTACCTTTAGGGCGTTTTGTTCTTGTCGACGGACTTGCCTTGCACCAATAATATTTTGTTATAAAATACAATTATGAATTTGAGGACTATATTAACTTTTATTTTTGTATGTGTACAACTGTTTTTTTATAGTGCAGTTTGCACAGATAATCATGCTAATTTTCAAAAGAATGATTATATTGCAAAAAACTTTATAATTGATGCTGAAAAAAATGGCATGTTGGTCAAGACTTCTAATAATGGACATATTATATGCCAAAACAATTCTTCAAAATTTTTAAATTCATATAAAGAGGCTAATTGTGGTTTTTTATCTTCAATTGCGCCATCTTTAGAATTTAATTTTTTAAATGGGCAAATATCCAGATATAAAAATAATTTTTTAACAACAAATTGCACTAAACTCGCATACTTAACCGAAATACAAAGGCGTGCTCCTTAAAAACATACTTGTTATGTTTGGAAAATAGTATAGAAATAAGGAGAAAATAATGGAAAATATTATTCAAGCCGTTTCTGACGGTGTGATTATTACTGTTGTAGGTATGCTTGTAGTATTCGGATTTTTGACTATTATGATCATTGCAATGAATATTACCTCAAGCGTTGTAACTTATTTAAACAAAAAATTCCCGCCAAAAGTTGTTGAAACAACAACAGTTAAAAAAAGACCGCAAACAAACGAAGAAGAAATGGTAGCTGTTGCTGTTGCTTCGATTTTAAATTTGCAAAGAAGCGGGAGATAGACTATGTTAGAAACAATTCAAAATTTTGTAAGCGCAAATGCAGTAGCATTTAGCGCAGGGCTTTTAATTTTAGCATATATTTTTATAGCTCTTGAGAAAATTCCAAAAGTAACAATAGCATTAATAGGTGCTGTTATAGCCATTGTGTTAAATCTTGTAAGTCAAACAAAAATGGTAGATGGAGTAATTAATCCGCATTATTTTATTAACTTTGTTGACTTTAATGTAATTTTTTTGCTTGTTTCAATGATGATTATTGTTACAATTACTACTCGCAGCGGTATTTTTAATTGGATTGCAAATGAGCTTTTAAAATTTACAAAAGGTCATCCGGTAAAAGTTCTTTTTATGTTATCAATTTTTACAGCGGCTGTAAGTGCGCTTTTAGATAATGTTACAACTGTTATTTTGATTTTGCCTATTACTTTTGCAATTGCAAAAAAATTGGAAATAAATCCTCTACCTTATTTGATAGTTGAGATTTTTGCATCCAATATAGGTGGTACGGCTACACTTATAGGTGATCCGCCAAATATTATAATAGGCTCAGCAGCAGGGTTTTCTTTTATGGATTTTATAAAAGAATTGACCGGTATTGTAGCAATTATTTTATTAGCAGTTGTAACGGCAATGTATTTTTTGTTTAGAAAACAACTTATTACCACGCAAGAAAAAATGAAATCCGTTATGGAAATTGACAATTCAAAAACAATCGAAGACATACCTTTAATGGTTCGCTCACTTGTAGTGCTTTTTCTTGTTATTTTAGGGTTTACATTGCATGATACAATTCACCTTGAAACAAGTATAGTAGCTATGATGGGCGCATGCGTACTTTTGCTTTTTGAAAAACCGACAGATATATTACGTGATGTTGAGTGGAACGCAATATTTTTCTTTATTGGTTTGTTTATTATTATAGGTGCACTAGAGGCATCAGGTGGCATAAAACTTATGGCACAGTGGCTTATTCAGGTAACACAAGGTTCAAAAGCCCTTACATGTTCTTTGGTTTTATGGATTTCAGGCATTGCTTCAGGTATTATTGATAATATTCCATACACTGCTACAATGGCACCATTAATAGCAGAAATTGAGCGTGAACTTGGCAGTGCATATGCTTATCCGATTTGGTGGTCACTTTCACTTGGCGCTTGTCTTGGTGGCAACTTAACAATAATAGGTGCTGCAGCGAATGTATATGTTTCTGAAAATGCTGCGAATAAAGGTTATTCCATAGGATTTTTGCATTTTATGAAATATGGCATAATATGCGTGCTTATTTCGTTAATTTTAAGCAGTATTTATATTTATTTTAGATTCTTAATTTAGAAAGGTAATTAATGAACGAATTTAAACATAATAATAAAGATGTGCTAATAGGCATGGTTATGTTTATTTTAATGGTTATATTTATGGCACTTTTAGCTCATCTTTTAAATACATAAATCACATGGGAGCAATTTTGCTCCCTTTTTTGTATAATAATTTTTATGAAAAATGCACGAATTTTTAAAACTAATGATGGCTCAATCGGCTTATATAATGAGGAATTAGATGAAATTTACCATTCAAGAGAGGGAGCACAAAAAGAAAGTATTGAAAAATTTATAATTCCTTCGGATTTTGAGAAAAGAACTAAAAAATCTTCTTGTATCAGGCTTTTAGATGTTTGTTACGGTATTGGTTATAATTCAAAAAATGCTCTTTGTTTTTATAAAAACTGTGATATTGTAATTGATGCATTGGAATGGGATATTGAGCTTGTTGAATATTCAAAGTCGGCTGATTTTTATAAACCTGAGATTAATGAATTTTTAAAAGGTGAAAGAAAACTTGGTAATTCAAAAATAAACTTTTATGTTGATGATGCAAGGAAAACTGTTTTAAAGTTAAATGAACCTTATGATGTTATTTTTCTTGATGCATTTGCACCAAACAAATTGCCCACCCTTTGGTCGGTTGAATTCTTTGCACAATTAAAAAGACTTTTATTGCCTGATGGTGTTCTTGTAACATATTGCAGCGCACAACCTGTAAGACGAGCTATGATTTTAAATAATTTTTTTGTTGGTAAAATGCTTAATGATAAAAATCACTCTTTCGTTACTATTGCTGCATTAGATGAAAAATTGATAAAATTTCCACTTGACGAAATAGAGCTTGGTCTTACGAATACAAAAGCTGCAATTCCATATAGGGATGAAAAATTAAACTTAAGTGCAGAAGAAATGTTCAAAAGACGCGAAAACGAGGTTAAACATTCTGCACTTCAAGGTGCAAGTGCATATTTGAAAAAAGTACGTTAGTTTATTCTTCAATATAGGCGACTATTTTTTCCATATACCCTTGAATTTTATCAATTTTAACTTCCATTTCATCCATTCTTCCTGCAAGTTCTTTTGTTTGTTTCATATTTTCATATGTTACATCAATAAATGAATTTGGATCAAAACCATCTTGCTGCCTTTGTATAAGAACATTTAATTTTTCGTCTAAATCTTCTAGATATGAAATTTGCCTCCTTGTTGCTTCATCAATTTTTGTGCCTTCAGCAGATTTTTCAGAACGGACAAGTCTGGCTTTAATTTCTTCCATACTCATTTTTTCAGCATTTTCAATTTGTTGTGAAAGTCCTTCGAGTTTTTGGGCGGCAGATTTAAACCAATTATTTAAATGGTTCATTTGCCCTTCTAAAGTATGGTTTAATTTGTTATTTTCAATATTTATATTTTTAAGTTCGATTAATCTATTTATAAATTCTTTGTAATTATCGCCTTTAAGATTTTTTTCTATAGTTAGTCTTAATTTTGCAATATCAGATTCAACATCTTGCAGTGAATAAGCATAGCTTGTTTCATCATTTGAGTTAATAATTTTTGAAATATCCACAGCAATTTTATCTATATTATTTTCAACATTTGAAACTCTTTGTATAAGATTATAAGTTTCAACTTTTGCCTCATCATTTTTGGCACTTAGCGCAGAATCGAATTTGTCTTGCAAATCAAGCACTTGAGCTTCTATGCATTCTCTCAAATCTTCGCTTAAGTTATTTTTAAGATATTCAACATTTGTAAGATATTCATTAATTTTTGAAAGATATTCGCTTACATCAATATTTTTTTCATTATTTGATTGTTCTCTTTTGTCCGAAATTTCATTTATTTTATCGGTAATAGACTCGTTTGTTTCTTTTGCAATTGTTTCTATATGTTCTTTTAAGTATTCGATTGAATCTTTAAATTCTTGATTTTTAATTGTGTTTAATGATTCAAATTTCTCATTTGCTTCATCGATTTTCTTAATAATATCATCAAAAGCTTCCAATCTTTGCGGTTCTTTTTTATTGTAAGCTTCAAGTTTTTTAAATATTTCAGATTTGTTGTTTTGTATTTCTTCGAGCAATTCTTTTGCATTGTATATTTGTTGCTGATTTGTATGCTCTATTTTTTCGAGAATATTATTGATTACTTCAAGTACAATTTGTTCATTGTTTAAAGATTGATTTCTTGCTTGATTTTCAAGTATACTATTTACTTTTTCTTCTAAAATGATAAAATTTGCTTTTGTATTTTTTGCACTTCCTAAGATACCTTCTACAATGTCATTTTTAATTTCATTTAAAGTTTCTCTTACTTGTGCATTATCTAAGTTAGAATTGTCAACATTGTCCAGAAAATCTTTTATTGTATTTTTATATTCTTCAAATTCTTTTGAAATATTTATATTTATATTTTCAACACTTTCAATTAAATAGTTGGAAAGTGTTTGTAAATCTACTTTAATTTCAGTTAGAGGTGAATTATAAGAATCTTTTATTTCATTAATATATGTTTTTATTGCTTCTGAAGTTTCTTTAAAATAATTTTTTAATTCATATGAATTTTGTGTATTTTCTTTTGTAATGTATTCTCTGAATACTTCGAGTTTTTCTGAAATTAAAGGAATTGTATTGTTTATTTTAGATAGTATTTCAACGTTAGTACCTGATGCTGCATTTTCAAAATTTTCTTTTATCTTGTCAAAAGAGTTGTTTATGCTGGATGTTGTATTTTTAATATTTTCATTAATTATATTTAATTGTTCGTCAATAGTTGTTTCTCTTAATTCTTTGAGTGCTTTTTCCAGCGGTTCTTTTAATGTGTTTATATTACCTTGATTGGCAGCAGATATTTCATCTCTAAGTGTTGAAAATTTTTCATTAAAAGATTTAATGTCATCTCTTAGATTATTTATTGCAAAGTCGACTTTTCTGTTATTTTCAGCATCTTTTTCTTCAAGTGATTTATCAAGACTTGAAAATTCACTGCTTATAAGTTCAACAATGCTTGATAGAGAATCTTTTGTAAGTGTTTTTAAGCTATTTTCAATTATTTTAATCTCATTTAAAATACTTTCTTTTGGTAATTTCTGTATATTTTGTTCGATTAAATCAAGTTTATTTTTTAAATTATTTGCGCTTTCGTCAATTCTTTGAGTTTTATCTAAAAAAGAGGTATCAAGGTTTTCTTGAAGTTTTTTCATTTGAGAACTTATTTGGTTAATACCCTGATTAACAACATTTGCATGGTCAAAAATTTTACTTTTTAAATCTGTATCCCCTTGAATTTTTAATTTTGCAAAGTTTTCCTGTAATTTTAAAACAAATTCATCTTTATTTGCTGTGTTTTGAATACTTAGTTGGTCTATAAGTGTTTTAATTTCGCCTTTTAGTTTATTAATATCTTCAAAAGATACTATTTGCGTTAATCTTGTTTCTACAGCATTAATTGCATTTGTGACTTTTTGAGAATTTTGGTCAATACTTTTATCTACACTTCCTTGTAAAGTACTAACATTGTCACTCATAAAATTTAAACGTTCTTTAATATCCGCTAAATCATCTTTTGTGGCACTTTTAGAAATATCATCTTTAATGTTATCAAATTTATCAGCAATGTTTTTAATGCCTTCAAGACTTTGGTCAAAAACAGCTTCTTTAGAATGAAAAGCTTCAATAAGACCTGTTAAGTCTCTGTATTTATGATCTATAATCGCAAGTGCGGAAATGATAGAGTTAACATTCCCGTTTATTGTGTCTAGTTCAAGCTGGATGTCAGTTAATTCTTCTTTGGAGTTAAATGATTTAACCTGATTTAAAAAGTCTGTGAAATTTTTATTTAATGTGTGTGTAATATTTTCAAAGCCACGACTAAAAACATTAAATTCATTGCTGAGTTTTATAATTTCATTAATCGGGTTTGCGGATTTGTTTGTTATTAAGGTTTGATTAATTTTCTGTAAAGCTATTTCTTGAGAACCAAGCTTAGCGTACATGTCAGTGACTTCATTTAAAATTTTAGACACTTCCATAGACATTTTGGGGTTTAATAGCCCTTGAGTCATTTGTTTTATAAGATTTTCAAAACCTGTAAGCTGTTGACGCATTTCAAGCTGCTTTTCTTCAAGAACTTTTTTTGTTTCATTAACAATCACACCGATAAATTTTTGTGTAGAAAGTTCTGACGAGTTTTCAAATTTTTGTGCAAGACTTGTCATTAAATTGTTAATTTCACTTTGTGTAAGCGAAGGTCTTGAGTACAAACTTCTTATTGCATCTGTAAGTTGCTCTAATTTTACTTCAACGTTATCCGCCATAAACCCTAAAATTCCTCTTT
>CALUXW010000031.1 GCA_944324865.1 Candidatus Gastranaerophilales bacterium
GCAAGAGTTGTTTGCGGCAGATTAAGCGTATTTTTAAATTCTTTTTTTTCCTCTGACATATCCTTAAATCCTCTTTTGTTTGGTATGACAATATTTTATGATAAAAAAAAGTAAATTCAAAATTGAAATATTAAGTAATATTAATATTATTATCAAAATTAAGCAATTCAAATATTTTACCTGTTTTATAAAACCATAAAAAAGGAGAAGGTGCGATGGTATATAATCTTTCTTTAAACAGAATTAATCCAAAAAATATTTTACAAACAAACCCAATAAAAAGTAATTTATCTTTTCAAGGAAATATTAAACCTATATCTGAAGATTCTTTTATCAAAAGTAAAAACAGTAATACATCTCCTGAAAAAGCACAGACAAAAATATTATTAAAAGAAGCCATCAAAGCATTTAATTCAGAACATTATCAAAGAAGTATATTGATACTTGAAAGAATGTTAGAAAACGACCCTGAATCAGCATTGGGGTGGCATTGTCTTGCAAGTTCGCAAAAACAACTTGGGCAGCTAAAAGATGCAATTGAAAGCTATTCTTTTGCAATAGAGTTAAATCCTAATTCGGCAAATAGTTTAAAATTACGTGCTGATACAAAAATAAAATTAGCAGCATCAGAAAACGAAGATAAGGAAATTTTATATTCGGATGCATTAAGGGATTATGAAAGAAGTTTAGATATAAAAGAAAGTACACAAGTCCGAGATTCGCAAATAAGTCTTTTAATTAAACTCAAAAAATATGATAGAGCAATAGAGTCGCTTGATAAAGCTATTGAACTTTGCAAAGAAAAGTCCGGAGGAGCAGATTTTAATAAAAAAATGGCGAATTATCACTATTTAAAAGGAATATCCTTGTTCGCAAGCGCCAGAAACGGATACAGCGAAACTTTTGAAAAAGCAAAGGAAGAATTTACAACCGCCTTAAACTATGCACCAAACTCAGAAAAAATATACTATCAAAGAGCAAGAACAAACTACAGACTTAACAGTGATGAGGCAAAGCAAGATATTGAATGTGCAATAAATATTAATGATCAAAATTCAAAATATTGGAAATTATATAGTAAAATTCTTTTACAAAGTGAAAACCCAAACGAAGTACAATTAGGTATTGATTGTTTAGCACAGGCTGTTTCACTTGAAAATCAAGGTAAATAATTCTTGCTTTTAATTTTTAATGTGTTACCCTGGAAAATATGGATAACACATTAAAAATAGCTATCCCAAACAAGGGAAGGCTTTCAACAAAAATTTACGAACTTTTAAACAACGCTGGTCTTAGCTTTGGCACAAAAGACGAAAGATGTCTTAAAATTGCAACCAAAGACGGGAAGTACTCTTTAATTTTCGTCAGAACTCAAGACATACCAAGATTTTTGGATGCAAAAGTAGCTGATGTAGGTTTTACCGGCTGGGATGTTGTTGTTGAAGCAAAAGTTGAATTAGACAAAGTTAAAGAGTTTGACTTTGGCGGCTGCGAAATGGTTGTTGCGGTTAAAGATGACGACTCTTATGTAACGGCTGCGGATTTACCTGATGAAATAAATGTTGCAACATCTTTCCCAAACATTGCAAAAGATTATTTTGAAAAATTGGGCAAAAAAGCAAAAGTAATTGAAGTATCAGGAGCGGTTGAAATTACACCTTCTCTTGGCCTTTCAGATGTTGTTATAGATATAACTTCAACAGGCTCAACTCTTAAATCAAACAGATTAAGAATTATAGACAAAATTTTAAAATCAACTGCCGTTGTCGTTGCAAGAAAAAATCTTGAAGAAGATAAACAAAAGAAATTAAATTCTTTAATGAGAGCCCTAAACTCCGTTATTGACGCTCAAGAGAAAAAATACTTAATGGTGCATGTGCCAAAAGATAAAATCGAAGAAGTTAAAAGCTTTATGCCGGGGCTTTCTTCACCAACCGTTACACAGCTTTGGGGCGATAATGACAATGTCGTTATTCACGTTGTAGTTGATAAAGACAAGGTTTACGACAGCATTGACCACCTAAAAGCCATTGGCGGTAAAGGAATTTTGATTTTAACAGTTGATCAAATGGTGCAATAATGAAGAGCAATATTGAAAAACTCCTTGAGACAATGAGAATTTTAAGGAGCGAAAACGGCTGCAAATGGGACAGAGAGCAGACTCACAAAAGTGTTCGCGAGAATATGCTTGAAGAAGCTTATGAAGCGGTAGATGCAATCAATTCGGGCGATATGAAACACTTAAAGGAAGAGCTTGGCGATGTACTTTTGCAAGTTGTTCTGCACGCTCAAATTGCGGATGATGAAGGTCAGTTTAATTTTGACGATGTTGCAAAAACCATTAACGAAAAGCTTATTCACCGCCACCCACACGTTTTTTCAGATACTAAAGTAGCTGATGTTAAAGAAATTTTATCCAACTGGGAAAAATTAAAACTTGAGGAAAAACCACACAGAAAAAGTGTTTTAGACGGAATTTCAAAATCCCAAAGCGCACTTATGAAGGCACAAAAAATCTCTAAAAAGGCAGTAAGAGCGGGTTTTGAGTGGCAAAACCTTGAGCAGTTAAAAGAGTGTGTAAAAAGTGAATTCTTAGAGTTTGAAAACGCCAAAACCCAACAAGAAAAAGAAGAAGAGTTCGGCGATATTCTCTTTGCCCTTGTAAATCTTGCACGTTGGAACAAGATTGATGCTGAGCAAGCGTTAAACATTGCAAATGAAAAATTTACAAAAAGATTTAGAAAAATGGAAGAAATTGCCCAAAAACCACTCAAAGATTTAACTTTTGAAGAGTGGGAAGAGCTTTGGATACAAGCAAAAAATAAAACTAATTAACAAAGTATAAATTTTCCAAATCTTTTTCTATTTTTTGCCTATTTTTTTTACCTTTTGTAAAATTGCCCGTCAAGTTTTTCTCTGCGATACTATTTAAATCTGCAATTATACGTTTTTCTCTTTTATCAATATTCCTGGTTGAAATTTTACCTGACATACGATGTCTTAAGAACATATATGCAGCAGCCAAACCTATTGCAACAAAACCGAGTATACCTCCGGCAATAAGTGTTTTTTTCTTATTATTATTTTGTTCTTTTGGCAAATACTGTACGTTTTTTTTACGAGCAGATGTAAAGACGGCATCATTTGTTTTAACCGAATTAATCGATGAGATATACATTAGCTAACCTTTTCCTTTTTTCTTAATACTTTAATAAATATAAAAAGCATCAACAAAATATTTTTTGCTACTTTAAAGAGGCAGGCACCTGCCCCTTTAAAGCAATTAAATTAATTAAACCTCTGACGAACTAAGATCAGCCCAGTTTCCTGATTTTCTGACAAAAACAATATCATTCTTTTTTACACCATCTTTTAAAATTTGACTGTTTCTTTTATAAACTAATAATAAAGCACAAACAAAAATTTTTTTGCGATTTTTTTAACGGGTTTACAGATATTAGTATTTAACGTATAATCAGCCTATGAAAAAAACTATTTTATTTTTCATTTTCGCAATTTTATCATTGTGTAGTGCAAACGCAAATAGTGTTGAGTTTTGTGCAATTTCAAACATTGGACTCGAGGTTGATAAATCAACAAAGTATTCTGATGTTATGACCCCGACAATTAAAAATTTACTCAATGCAACAAATCAAATTAATAACAACGGCTGCGAATTTACTCTTTTTTTGGGGGACAATTTAAAAGGTCCAGATAAGTACAATCTTGTCATGTTTGCAAAAATTATTAGAAAACTTAAAAAGCCAAAATATGTTAATGTAGGTGATAAAGATGTTTCACAAACAAAAAATCTTGATAAAAAAGAATACTACAGAATTTTAAAAATATTTTCAAAAAACAAAATAAAAGAATTGCCTTCGGTTAAAAAAATTAATGGTTTTGTCTTTGTTTTTATGGATGGTGTAAATCAGTTTATTCCAACACAATACGGATATTACAAAGAAGACGAGATTGCTTTTTTAGATGATACTTTAAGGAAATATAAAAACTCACCAGTAATTATTGTAGGACACTATCCCATATTCGCTTCACAAGATATAAAAAAAGACATGTTGCCAATTAAAATTAATGATTTTCATACAACACTTTCTCATTACAACAACGTCATTGCAATCATTTCAGGGCATCATAACATTGATGATGAATATAAACAAGGAGGTATTTACAATATAAGTGTTCAAGATCTTGAGAAATCAAAAGAATACAAAAAAATATTTATTGACTATAATAAAAAAACACAACAAGCTTTTATTAAAACAAGAATTTACAGTGTAGAACAATAAAAAACCAAGGAGTTACAATGGAGCAAATTTATCAAAAACTTAAAACAATTTGCCAAAAACATTCAAGTATATTAAATGTTATTATTTTGGCACTTTTTTGTTATTTATTTTTATTTCACAATTTAGGATTTTATCCGCTTATTGATATTGACGAAACAAGATATGTAAATATGTCACGTGATATGTTCTTTTTAAGAGATTATATAACCCCATATTTAAATTTTGAAAATTTCTTAGAAAAGCCTCCTTTGTATTTTTGGTTAAATGTAATCACATATCATATATTTAATGATACCGGCGTTTTTGTTTCAAGGTTTACAACAGCACTTATTGCAGCTTTTAGCGTATTTTTCACTTATTTCTTTGGTGCAAAGACAATGAAATCGAAAGCTTACGGACTAATTTGCGCCTTTGTACTTCTATCGTCCGTTTGGTTTTTACTTTTATCCCATATTGCAATTTTAGATATGGGATTTATGGCTTTTTCAATGGCTGCAATTTATTGTGCAATTTTAAGTGAATTTTCAAAAGAACAAAATAAAAAATATTGTTGGTATTTTGCATATTTCTTTATGGCATTATCAGTTCTGGCCAAAGGTTTAATAGGCATAATTATCCCTGCAATGGTAGTATTTTTGTGCTTTTTGGCATTTAGAAAAGTCAAAGAACTTTTTAAACCGATTAATATAATTCCCGGATTAATAATATTTTTAGCTATCTGCGCCCCTTGGCATATACTTATTTACAAAGCACATGGGATAGCTTGGTTTAATGACTACATTGTAAAACATCATTTTGCCAGATTTATAAATTCTTCTTTAGGATTAGGAAGAAAACAGCCGTTTCTGTTTTATTTACCAATAATACTTGTAGGTATAATGCCTTGGACAATTTCATTTATATCTCAAATATTCAGAGGGATAAAATCGGCCATTAAAAATTATAAGGCCGCAAAATCAGTAAAGGTTTGGTTCACATCAGACACAAATGATAAAAAAGTAATACTTTTTGCAGTAATTTATGCAATATCCACATTTTTATTCTTTTCAGTTTCAAGCTCAAAACTACCCACGTACGTACTTGCGCTATTCCCGGCGCTTGCATTAATTATTGGTTATTTTTGGTGGGGTTATGTTTGTTTTGACAAATATACAAAAAATATTAAAATTTCAAGCCTGATAACATTTGTAATTCTCATTCTTGCAGGTATCACAGGTGCTTTATTTATGTATTTTCCAAATCAACCACTTGATCAATACATACAACAAGCAAGTTCTTTTTATAATTATGCATGTATTTGGTTAATTGTAATGCCACTAATCGGATGTTTATGTATAATAGCAAAGAATCGTGCACTTTTATTTATTTCGCATATTTTCTTAATGCTTGGCATAATGATGTTTACTACTGTTTATATTTTCCCATTAATAACACAGTTCGGGCAAAGCGAACTTGAAAAATTTTCAAAAATAGCAGCCTCAGAAACAAGCAATGAACTTGTAACTTTTGGTTTTGCAAGAAAATATTCTCTAATGAACGATTTTGACAAAAAAATTATTTATGTAATTAACTATGACGAAAAAGGCATTAAAGAATTTAAAAAATCTACAGCAGGTCAAAAAGATAAAAGGATTTATGTAATTGTTAGAAATGATATTTACAAAAATCTTGAACCAAAAGGCGTTTTCGAACCATTTAAAACTGTAGAAAAAGCTCAAAAATATATCTTGCTTGTCAAATAAATAATCTATAGGGGAATAACAATACAAAACTCGGTACAATATGTATCGGGTTTTGTTTTATCTGTCTTTTTTGAATTAAATAAAATATCACCGTTATGCTTTTCAATAATTTTTTTACAAATGGCAAGTCCCAAACCTGTTCCCTCACCGATTTTTTTAGTTGTAAATCCGGCTTGGAAAATTTTCTTTTTATTTTTTTCATCAATACCTAATCCATTATCTTTAATTAAAACAAAAAGTTTGTTTTCGCTTATTTTAGTTTCAATCTCGATGCTTGCTCCATATTCACCTATTTTTTGCGCTTTTTTTTCAACAGATTGAATTGAATTCATAAGTATATTTAAAAAAACTTGATTGAGCATATTGGGATAGCATTTTATAAGGGGGATTTTTCCATATTTTTTTTCAATTTTTATACCTTTTTTAGTTTTATGTTTTAACAAATTTAGTGTCAAATCAAGCTCTTGATTAATATCAGCCTCTTGTTGGACCATTTCATCAAGTCTTACAAAACGCTTTAAAGATTGAACAAGATTGTTAATTCTTTTTATTGCCTCGTAATCTATTTCATTCAAATCCTTTAAAATTTCTATATTATCAGGTGTATTTTCGTATATTTTCTTTGCTATTTCATTATTTGCACTAATTGAGGCTAACGGCGTATTTATTTCATGAGCAACAGAGGCAATCAACTGACCCAATGATGCCATTTTTTCTGCATTTATCAACTGCAGCTGGGTTTCTTTAAGTTCTTTTATTGCATCTTCAAGTTCTTCTTTCTTTTTTGTTACCTGATTAAATAAAATTACCTGAAATATTGCACTTGAAATTTGACCAGAAATACCCACCAAAAGTTCTTTTTCAATTTCGCCTATTTCTTTTTTTGGAGTAAAAATAACAATAATTCCGAGTGTTTCCGAACTTTTTATAATTGGTATTATTATTCTGTTTAATGGTGCCTTAAGGGGTTCTTTTGAATCATTATGCTCTTTTAAGCAAAATTGAAAAGAATTTTTACCGTCATATATATTTTTTAAAACTTTTTTGTCATAAACAAGCATTTCACCTGCTTGAGCAGAAAAGGAAGACGGATAAACATATTCTACTCTAAATTTTTCCTTTATTTCATTAGCATAATAAACTTTATGTGCACCAAAAATCATGCTTAACTCTTTTAATGCAGTCTTTAAAAGACTTTTTGCATCAAGTGTTTCTCTTATGCTTGTTGATATTCTATTCAAAAGTGCCATTTTTACAGCTTGGTTTTGTGCCTTAGAATTAGTATTTGAAAATTCTAAATTTTGAATTTTCAAAATTTCATTTTCTTTTCTTACTCTTTCAAGTTCTAACTCTTTTGTAACATCATAGAAATAAACCACTTTATACTTTTTAAATGTAAAAGATTTTATAATATAGTATAAATAATTGCGCTCTTCTAATTGATAAAGTGCATATGTCGTAAAATCACTATTTGCTTTAATAGCAGCAATAACCGGTGAATACGACATAAGTTCGCTGCTTTCAAGTAAACAAAGCTCGCAATAAAATTTATAATTAAATTTTTTTAATGCATCAAGTCCTAAAGAACCGTCAAGTTTTGCAAATGCCTTACCAAAAGCTTTGTTGCAATATAAAATTTCTTTGTTAATATCATAAATTATTACCGGTTCTTTTAAATTATGATAAAAACTTCTTAAAATTTTACTCATTATGTTCTTTCGAATTTAAGATAATTTTCGCATTATAAAACAAAATCATCAGTTGTCTTTTTTACATAAAGACCAAGTCCAATTGGCTTGTAACTTGCATTTTCGTTCTTCAAACTAAAATTCTCTTTATTTAATTCATTCAATCTTTGTCTTAGAGTTTCGTTCTCTGTTTTAGAACGAATAAGTTCAACTATAATCTCGTCAAGCCCGTCCATTTTTTCACTTAGGACATCAGAGATTTTTGAAACAATATTATTTTCCAGATTTTCCAGTTTGGAGCTCATATCTAAAGATTGATATGATGCAAGTGATGCAACGGCATTTTCTTTATTATACCTCGATTTTGCACGAGTCAAAAAATTGCCTTCGCTTAAATTTACAACCGATGTCTCTATATCCTGCGCTCTCATTTCTTCCTCTTGTTTTTTAAGTTTCATACGCTCAACCACTCTATCCACTTTTTCTTTTTTCATTTCTTTACTCGAGCGTGTGTGCTCATATAATTCTTTAACTTTTCTAAGCACATCTATATCACTTTTAGAAAAATAAACATTACCAAAACCGTCTTTTTTAGGTTTCAAACAAGCCTTTTGACACCAGTTTGACATTTGGGCAGCACTCGTATTCAAAATTTCTTGCACTTGGCTTGCGTTAACTATTTCTTCGACATTAGTATCTGTTGTTTGATTGGCTGTATAACTTCCCACCTGATAAATTCCTCAAAAACTAGATAACAATATTATAATTTAAATTTTTCAAAAAAGTAGTTTTATTATTTAAATTTTACAAAAATTGTAATATAATTTTAAAAGTAAGACGGATAGGGGATTTTAGTTTAAATGGAATTAGAAAAAGGTTATTTTATAACATTTGAAGGCGCTGACGGATGTGGGAAAACCACACAGGCAGAACTTTTAGAAAAATGGTTAAATACAAAAGGCTATAATACCCTTATGACACTTGAGCCCGGTGCCACAGATTTAGGCAAAAATTTAAGGCAAATTCTTTTACACTACGACAAACCGGTATCTGACGAAGCTGAAATGTTTATGTATCTTGCAGACAGAGCACAACATGCTCAAATGATTATAAAACCTGCTCTTGAAGACAAAAAAATTGTTCTATGTGACAGATACACTGACTCAACTGTTGCTTATCAGGGATATGGTAGAGAAGGAAATATAGAACAAATTAATATCCTTAATAAGATTGCAACAAAAGGTTTAAAAAGTAACCTGACTCTATTGTTTGATGTAGAAAGTGAAATTGCCCAGAGTCGCCTAGGAAAAACAAAAGACCGATTGGAATCACAAGGCATAGATTTTCACAAAAAAGTGCGTAATGGCTATCTTGAACTTGCGAAACAAGAACCTGAAAGAATTAAAGTAATTAATGCAAATAAAACAATTGAAGAAGTATTTTCAGAAGTTAAAAAAATCATCGGAGAACTTTTAAATATATGAAAAAAATAATTTTCACTCTTTTTATATTTTTTATACTAATCTCAAGAGCACAGTCAACTGAGCTTATGGATGGCATAAAACTTTTAAATTCCAATAAATTAAACAAAGCATGTGAATTTTTTAAAAACTACACCGATAATAAGCCCAATGATCCGGATGGACACTATTGGCTAGGTTTTTGCTATAAAAAAGCCGGACAAAACGAACTCAGTGCATACCATCTGCAAAGATCTTTTGAACTGTCTCAAGTTATTGAAGATATAGATATAGTTGAGCCAGTAGGCTTCAAAAATCAAAATGATTATTTGGACATGGCGCAAATGTATCTTGAAAACGGTGACTTTGATAAAGCTCACACTTACACTGATATGACTTTTAAACTCAACCCCGATAATGCTGATGCCTATACAATGAGAGCCAAAATTTATCTTGCGCAAGATGATAAAGACAGTGCAAGAGCAGCTGCTATTCGGGCAATTCAAGCTGATAATAACTTGCTTAATTCAGATTTAGCAAAAGAATTCGACATAACAGAAGTACCCCCTCTTGATTTTGAATATTATAATTCTAAAGGTGTAGAATACTTTTACAGAGGCGAAATTCAAAATGCAATAAACTGTTTTGAGAAATCTCTTGACATGAATTTCAAAAATGTTGTTGCGCTAAATAATCTCGCACGCGCATACATTAAAATTCAAGAACTTGATAAAGCAAAATCAATCCTTAAAAAGGCACGCATTTTTAACCCAAAATATTTTGACACCTATATGAATTTGGCACATATTGCAAAATTAGAAAGCACAAAAGATGACATAAGTGAGTTCAGCAAAAAAAGATACTTAAATGAATGGCAAAACCAGCTTAAAAATGCTATAAAAGCAAATCCTAATGATAAAAGAGCATATTTAAATCTTGGAAATTACTACCTTGAGCAAAAGGAATATAAAGATGCAATAAAAAACTTTGAAACAGCACTTATTTATGACGATGAATACTACGAAGCATATCTGGGACTTGCAATCTCTTATATTGAACTAAATAACCCCCAAAAGGCTCTCTTAGCCCTTAGGAATGCAGGAGCACTTAACTCTAAATCAGATGAAATATCATATTATCTTGCTAAAATGTGCATATTGGATGAAAAATTTGATGAAGCAAAAGAATACTTGCTTGATGCAGCATCAAAAGCAGATAATCCTCAATATTACCTTGAATTAGGGAAAATATATTACTTGAAAAATGACTATCAAAATGCAATAAGTAATTTTCAAAAAGCTGTAACTCAAGATGTAAGGTTAAAAAATACCGCAGAATTGCATAATTATCTTGGACTTTGCTACTATAAAACAAAAGATTTAAAAAAAGCCTTAATAAATTTACAAAGAGCCGTTAATCTTGAACAAAATAACGTAATTTATATGTACAACCTTTCTCTTATATATAAAAGCACACGACAAGATGATCTTTATCAAAAAATATATAATAAAATTTCACGCTTTGAACCAAAAACTGCTCAAGATTACATTGATTTAAGCGCCATATACTATGATAGAGGCCAAAGCGATATTGCAAAATCAATTCTTGATGACGGCATTAAAAAAATGCCTGAAACAAAAGCACTCTACAGCGCAAAACTAAAACTTTTCCAAAGTTTAGGTGACGATGAAAATGCAAAAAAACTAAAAGAAATTATTGAAAAATTATTTTAAGCCTTAACCCTGCCATAAATATCTTTATAGCGGATAATATCATCCTCTACAAGTTTATCGCCTCTTTGTACTTCTACTACTTTTAATTCCTCATCATAAGGATTTGCGAGAGAGTGCTTAACTTTTACCGGAATATCAATACTTTGCCCCGGTTTTAACATAAAAGTTTTATCATCAAGTGTAACACGTGCAGTACCCGTTAAAACTACCCAATGTTCAGAACGATGATTATGCGATTGTAGACTTAATTGACCTTTTTTATAAACGCAAATTGTTTTAGTCAAATATCCTTCACCTTGGTTTAACACCGTATAATAACCCCAAGGTCGATAAACCGTTCTATGAATTTTAAATGTATCGTCCTTAATTTCTTTTAACTTGTCAAAAATCTTTTTAACATCTTGTGCTTTATCTTTCTTGCAAGCAAGAACCGCATCAGATGTTTCAACGATAACTACATCCTCCAGCCCAACACCGGCAACAAGTCTGTCAGAGCCATACAGAAGAGTATTTTTGCAATCTGTTTCCATAATGTTACCAATTTTGACATTACCATTATCGTCTTTTTTATTTATATCATAAATTGCTTCCCAACAGCCTAAGTCGTTCCAGTCAGAGTGTAAAGGAACAAGCGCTATATTTTTAGCATGCTCCATAACTGCATAATCAAGAGAAATTGAAGGCATCTGATTGAAAATGACATATGGAATATTTTCATCCTTTGAAAAATCAAATTTTTCGTAATTTTCGTAAATATCTTTAGCATAATTTTTAAGAGCCTCAACAAAGCAAGATGCCTTAAACATAAAAATGCCGCTATTCCAATAATAATTACCATCTTTTAAGTATTTTCTTGCTGTTTTTTCGTCAGGTTTCTCTTTAAATTCCTCTACTTCAAAACCGTATTCAAGTGCTTTATTTGTTTTAATATATCCAAAGCCGGTATGCGGAAAATCCGGTTTTATGCCAAAAGTAACAATATAGCCTTGTTGAGCAAGTTTTTCACCTTCAAGAACAGTCTTTGAAAAAGCTTTAATGTCTTCAATAAGATGATCTGACGGCACAACCAAAACAATGTCATCTTTATGCTTGTCAAGAATATATTTAACTGCAGCAGCAATAGCAGGAGCAGTATTTTTCGCCGCAGGTTCACTTAGGACTATTGGATTTTGAGCAAGCGCATTTAATTGAGTTTTAACATCTGTTGCATGTTTTTGGTTTGTAATACTTATAATATTTTTCTCATCGATTAAATCAAGGAGTCTTAAAAAAGTCATCTCCAACAAACTTTTTTTAGAATTATTTAACCTTAAAAGCTGTTTTGGATACAACTCACGTGATAATGGCCATAGTCTTGAACCCGAACCACCAGCTAAAATAATACCGTACATTTTTCACTCCCTGCAATCTGTCTTTATAGATTATACAACAACTTTAGACTATTTGCCAACAAGATATTTTTCTAAAGATTCTTCCCAGCAAGGCATTATATTATTATTATTTAATACACAGTAGTGAGGTCTTTTCGCAGGTCGCGGAAAATCACTTTTATCAATTGCCCTCACACTAACACTACGCTTTTTTATCTCAAAAATCTTTTTTGTAAAATCTGCCCAGCCTGCTTGCCCTGATGAACATAAATGATAAGTGCCATAAGGCTTATTTTCTTTCATTATGTTGATAATCTCATTGCATAAATCTTTTGTCCAAGTAGGACAACCTACTTGATCATCAACTACACTTATTTCGCTTCTGAGCATGGAAAAAGTAAGCATAGTATCAACATAATTCTTTGGACCTTTGCCATACAACCAACCTGTACGAATAATATAATATTTTTTACATGTTTTTAAAATCTCCTCTTCGCCTTTTAATTTGGATAAACCATACACGTTTAAAGGATTTGCATGGTCTGATGTTTTATAAGGAGAATTTTTTTTCCCATCAAAAATATTGTCAGTGCTTACGTATAAAATTGGAACATCGAGCTTCTTTGCTATCTTTGCAAGATTTTTTGTGCCAATATGATTAACTCTAAAAGCTTCTTTTTTATTTGTTTCAGCTAAATCAATATTTGTATAAGCAGCAAGGTGAATAATAAAATCAAGACTAACTTTATTTATTATTTCATTGACCATTTTTATATTTGTAATATCAAAAATCTTACTGTTCGTAGCCCAAAAAAGCCAACCTTCTTGCTCTAACATTGGGCATAACTCTTGTCCTAAACTCCCTGTTGCACCTGTCACCAATATTCTCATAAATAGTTCCTATACTTTCTAATTTGGGGAAATTATTTAATTAAATTATCCTTTAAGCCATTTATATATCAAATAATTATGTTAAAATCAATATAATGAAAAGAATTGTATACTTAATTTTAATATTAATTTTTATTACCCTTGTACTAAAGAGTTGTCTAAAAAAGGACTTAGGATATGATAATGATGTTTATTTAGACAATTTTCGACCGCTTGAAATTGTAAATTATAATTTTGAAAAACCAAAAAACGTTACAATAAATAATATTGACTACTTGCAGTCAAGAGGTGAAATCGGTAAATTTGGAGGAGAAATAATAACTTCAACAATTGGCGAAGGCCCTAAAACTTTTAATCCGTTTAATGCAAATGACAATACCTCTGCACAACTGGCAAATATTATGTACGACGGATTATTTACAACAGATCCTTATGATGGTTCAATTATCCCAAAACTTGCAAAAAGCATTGAAATTTTACCGGATAAAAAAACATATATTATACATATACGGCATGGTATCAAATGGTCTGATGGAAGAGAAATAACAGCTGATGATGTTGTTTTTACATACGGCACAATAATTTTTGGCGGATTTGGCGATACAGCAACAAGGGACTCTTTATATATTGACGGAAAGTTGCCGAGTGTGGAAAAAATAGATGACTATACAATAAAATTTGTAACACCAAAGCCATTTGCACCATTTTTAAGAATGCTTACTACTCCAATAGCCCCAAAACATACATTCAAAACTGCAACTGACAAAGGTAAAAATTATTTTAGAAGTTACCTTAGCACAAATGCAAAACCGAAAGATTTTGTAACCTCAGGAGCTTTTAAAATGGTTGAGTATGTCCCTGCTCAAAGAGTAATATACGAAAGAAATCCAAACTATTATATGATTGATAAAAAAGGACAAAAATTGCCATATTTAGATAAATATATAATTTTGATAGTAGGTGATTTAAATAACGACACATTAAAATTTGAAGGACTTGAAACAGACATTGTAAACCTGCAAGGTTCAATGGTTGCAAGATATAGGGAACTGGAAAAACATAGCGATTTTAAACTTTATAATCTTGGACCTACTACAAGCACAACTTTTATTGTTTTTAATATGAATACAAGAAAAAATAAAGAAGGTAAATATTACGTCAACCCTATAAAACAAAAATGGTTCAGCGACTCTAATTTTAGGAGTGCGCTAGATTGGGCAATAGACAGAGAAAATCTTGTCTTAAATGTATTGTCAGGCGTAGGAGAACCTTTATACACTGCCGAGTCAATATCAAGCATATTTCTAAATAAGGAAATAGCAAAAGGACATAATCAAGATATTAATTATGCAAAAGAACTTTTAAAAAAATCAGGATTTTATTTAAAAAACAACAAACTATACGATAAACACAATAACAGAGTTGAATTTGAACTTTTAACAAATGCCGGAAATACACAAAGAGAAGCAACAGGTGTTAGCATCAAAGAAGATTTACAAAAACTCGGTATGAAAGTTAATTTTAAACCTATAGAATTTAATGCTCTTGTATCAAAACTTTCCAATACTTACGATTGGGATGTAATACTAATAGCACTCACGGGCAACCCTCTAGAACCTCATAGCGGACATAATGTTTGGACATCTGACGGAGCACTACACCTGTTTAACCAAAGAAGCGATGAAGACTTAAAAAGCTCAGATAAAATATTGCCTTTTGAAAAAGAACTTGATAAAATTTTTAATCAAGCATCATTAGAACTTGATTTTAATAAAAGAAAAACGCTATATAATAAATATCAACAAATTGTAGCTGAAGAAAATCCTGTTATATATCTGTACAGTCCTGTTAATATAATCGCAATTAGGAAAAAATTTAAAAATATTTACCCGACAGAATTAGGTGGTGCACTACATAATATCGAAGAAGTTTACATTGATTGAGGAGAAAAAAATGATTGAAAAACTTGCAAAAATTCAGGTTGTCATGCTTGGATTAATCTTAGGTCTATGTCTTATTATAGGCGCATCAGTATTATCAAGTAATTTTAAGAAAAACGAAATCACAGTTACAGGCTCGGCCTATGAAATTGTAAAATCAGACAGTGCAAGTTGGAAAGTACAAGTTTCGACAAAAGCACCAACATCTGTTGAAGCATACAATAAAATCATGGCACAAGTACCTGTTGTTGTTGAATTTTTAATACAATCTGGCATTAAAAAGGAACAAATTTCTTACCTTGGAATAAATAACTACCCCACTTACAAAAGAGATGCCAAAGGCAACTACACTCAAGATGTTGCATTTTACAACTACAATCAGGAGCTAAAAATTACTTCAGACAACCCTGAACTTGTAAACAAAACTTACCTTGAAACCCCCTCTTTAATTCAAAAAGGAATAACAATTCAGGCTTACCCTCCCGAGTATTATTACAGTGACTTAAACAAGAAAAAAGCAGAACTTCTAAAAGCTGCAACTGCTGATGCAAAAGTACGCGCTCAAGGTATGTTAAATGCAACAAACAATAGAGTCGGTAAAATTTCATCTGTTAAAATGGGTGTTATGCAGATAACCCCTGCTGATTCAAACGAAGTTTCCGATTGGGGCATAAATGATTCAAGCACAATCGATAAAAAAATAACAGCAGTTGCAAACGTAGTATTTTCAGTTAAATAAAAACGAGGTTTAAACCTCGTTTTTATTTAACCTTTATAAATTATTTCTACCTCGTTACCATCAGGATCTTTTATAAAAGCAATTCTTTTTACAGTAATAGAGCCATCTTCATTTTTCAAATCAAGATTAAAGGGTTCACCATACATAAGTTCATACCCCATTTCTTGAACTTTTTTAACAAAAGCATCCATATCTTCACATCTAAAGGCAAAATGCCCAAAGGCGTTGCCGTTTTTATATCCTTCGGATGGAACTTGATCATTATCAGTCAGCTCAATTTCAGGTGCACCTTCATACTGAGCCAAAAAGTATAAAGTGCAGTCCTCAAGACGTGATTTTCTCAATAATTTTAACCCTAAAAGCTCTTGATAAAATTTAAGAGAAGCATTGACGTCTTTTGTTCTAATCATAGAGTGTAAATATTTCATAAGTTCTCCTTTATATTTAGCTTAGCACAACTAAAAAGTAAAGTTAAAGAGTTCTGAAACCTCAATATTAAGTGCATCTGCAATATTTTTCATAGTTTTTATTGTAACATTTGCCTCGCCACGCTCAATTTGTCCAATATAGTTAAAATTCATATCAACAAGTTCCGCAAGTTTCATTTGCGAAAGCTTTTTAGATTTTCTAACGTATGCAAGTTTAGCACCGAACTTCTTTTCAATATCTTTATTAATACCCATTAAAACATTATAAACAGGGCATTTATGATTTTCTAACAGTCACTAGGTATATAATAGCTAATAGCTATTAAGTTATGTAAATATTCATTATTTTTTTATCAATAACCAAGATAAGATTTACTTTATTAAAAAGTAAGAGGTACACACACTAAAAAAAGGAGAGTAAAACATGATGAACTTAGTAGAACTTGGAGCATCAGGAGCAGAAACATTTAAAGGCAACTTAACAAAAATTGCTGACACGGTTGGGAATGCAGCAGAAGGAATAAAAAATTCCAGTATTTTTAAGCAAGCAGAAGAAATGTTAACAAAAAATTCAGTTATTGAATTTAGTAAAAACATCGCTGAATATGTCAAAGAAAATAATTTACCAAAATATGTTGAAAATATAGCAGAAGATTTAAAAAACGGAAAAAGCCTAAACGAAACACTTGAAAATGAAGTCACAAGAAAAATGGATAGCTTAAAGGAACTTAGTGAAAACACAGTAGAAACTGCGAAAAAAACTCCGGCAGGAAAACTAGTGAATTTTGTAAAAGAGCTTTTTGGCTTAAAATAATAGAAATAAATAAATAACCCCCAAGGCAAACACCAAGGGGGTTAATTTATTATATTGCAATAAAACTATTCGATAATTTTATCTACAACTCCGGCACCAACTGTTCTGCCGCCTTCACGGATTGCAAATCTCATACCTTGTTCGATAGCAACCGGAGCAATTAGCTCAACGTCCATTACAACGTTATCACCAGGCATTACCATTTCGCCGTCGAATTTGATTGAACCTGTTACGTCAGTTGTTCTGATGTAGAACTGAGGACGGTATCCAGGGAAGAATGGAGTATGACGTCCACCTTCGTCTTTTGTCAATACGTAAACGTTAGCTGTAAATTTAGTGTGAGGTTTGATTGAACCTGGTTTAGCAAGTACTTGACCACGTTGAATATCTTTTTTGTCGATACCACGAAGTAGAGCACCAATGTTATCACCAGCTTGACCTTGGTCAAGAAGTTTTCTGAACATTTCTACACCTGTTACAGTTGATTTTTTAGTTTCGCCGAAACCAACGATTTCAACTTCATCACCAACTTTAACAACGCCACGTTCAACTCTACCAGTTGCAACTGTACCACGACCTGTGATAGAGAATACGTCTTCAACAGGCATCAAGAACGGTTTGTCTAAATCACGTTCAGGAGTTGGGATGTAGCTGTCGATAGCGTCCATAAGTTCCCAAATTTTGTCAACCCATTTGTCTTGACCACGTGCTACTGAAGGGTTAGCTTGAACAGCTTCTAAAGCTTTTAGAGCTGAACCTCTGATGAACGGGATGTTATCACCATCAAATTCATAAGATGACAACATTTCACGAACTTCCATTTCAACTAGATCAAGAAGTTCTTCATCATCAACCATATCGCACTTATTCATAAATACAACCAAACGAGGAACACCAACTTGACGAGCAAGTAGAATGTGTTCACGAGTTTGAGGCATAGCACCGTCAGTTGCAGCAACTACTAGAATTGCACCATCCATTTGAGCTGCACCGGTAATCATATTTTTTACATAGTCAGCGTGGCCGGGGCAGTCAACGTGTGCATAGTGACGTGTGTCTGTTTCGTATTCAACGTGTGCAGTTGAAATAGTAATACCACGTGCTTTTTCTTCAGGGGCTGCATCGATTTCATCAAACTTTTTAGCTTCAGCTTTACCAGCAGCAGCCATACAACCTGTAATAGCAGCTGTTAACGTAGTTTTACCGTGGTCAACGTGACCAATGGTACCGACGTT
>CALUXW010000032.1 GCA_944324865.1 Candidatus Gastranaerophilales bacterium
CAAACAACCTGACCTGCGCTAACCGTATCACCAACTTTAACAAACGGTTTTGCACCCGGGCTTGGAGCTGCATAGAATGCGCCAACCATTGGTGATGTTATTGGTTTACCCTTTGGCGCATTTGAACTTTCTGCAGGTGCATCCGCATTGCTAACTTGCGGTGCAGCAACTTGTACCGGTGCTGCAATTGCTGCAGGTGTAGTTTGTACAACTGTTTGACTGATTTCTCTTTTAATTGTGATGGCTTGCTCGCCGTCTTCTAAGATAATTTCACTTAAAGACTTTTCATCTATTAATTTTGCGAGCTTTTCAATGTACTCAACTTCAAAATTCATATTCTAAATTCCTATACTCTGTCTAAATATTCATTTGTTCTTGTATCTATTCTTAATTTATCCCCAATATTAATAAAGAAAGGAACGTTAACAACGGCACCACCTTCAAGCGTAGCTGGTTTAGTACCGCCTTGCGCAGTATTTCCTTTTTCCGCCGGAGGTGTTTCAATAACTTCGAGTTCTACAAAATTTGGTAAATCAACACCAATAATCTTGCCGTCATGCAAAAGTATTTGTACATTCATATTTTCTTTTAAATACTTTTTGCCGTCGCCAATTTGAGTTTCCGGAACAGGCAATTGTTCGTACGTTTCAAGATCCATCATAACATAATCTTTGCCTTCCATGTAAAGATATTGCATTTCGCGTCTGTCAAGCATAGCTTTTGCCACTTTTTCACCTGCCCTAAAAGTTCTTTCAACAACTTGACCTGTTTCAACGTTTTTTAGCTTTGTTCTAACAAAAGCTGCACCTTTACCGGGTTTTACGTGTAAAAACTCTACAACTGACCAAAGTCCGTTATCAAGTTGCAATGTAAGACCTGTTTTTAAATCGTTTACTGAAATCATAAATTATCCCTATAATCACTGTCTTTACAAATTTTATCATAAACCAGATTTTTTACATAAAAATTTTTATCATTTTTCAATTTCTGTAACAATTCTTTTGGGGAATTTTTAATTCTTGCTAATATTTTTGCTGTTTTTTCCCTTATTGTGTAGTCTATGAACTCAACCGTTACAAAACATATTTTAAAAATTTCATCATCATATTTTGTATCATTATAAATTTCGCTTATAGCTTCAAGACACCAATATAAATTAAAAAGTTTTTTATTTTTAGCATGATTTTTTCTGTTTCGCATTTTATTATCTTTATACGCACCAAATTCCTTTTCGTAAATTTTAAACTCAACAAGAATTTGATTAACTTTTTTAATAAGCAAAGGCAATGCATTATTTGCAATAATAGAGTTTTTAGTTAAAAACTCTATTATTGCACGGCAAATATTAGGATTAATATCACAAATTGCATCTATAAAGATGTTAGTAAAATTATATAAAAATTTTGTACCTGACATATCTAAAAGTGATATAGCACAAGCTTCTCTAATAGGATTTGAGTGATTTGTAAGATGTTTTATAATCAAATTTGCTTCTTTTTCTGATTTTATCTCATTAATATTTAAAAATGCATATGGTTTTAATTGCTCATCTTCGCCTAAAAGTATGTCAAATGCTTCATTGCGCGACATACTAATAGCATTTTGTATTATTGAAAAAAAATCATTAGACTTATTCATAAGATAAAATATAACACAAGCGGCAATTAAAATACCCACACTTTAAATTAATATATTTATTAAATTAACAGTTAAAATAAACGAGCATTTTTTTAATTTTAAGTGTATAATTACAGTTAGCAAAAACAGTTAAACAGGTGAAAATATGAATTTTTTAAAAAAATTATTTGGCTTAGACTCACAAGATGAAGGTTACATAGGACTTTCAAGCTTTACTAACAATTCTCATTGCCTTGAAGACAAAAAGGAAGAACCCAAAAAGGCAATAAAAAGGGAACCAACCTTAACAGAACTTTTAAAAAGAGCCAATTAAATTAAATTAAATAAATTTTGAAAAACCGCCACTTTAGAAAGCGCATGAACCCCAAATGCAACCAATACACCAAGTGCAGCACCACAAAATACTTCAAAAGGGGTATGTCCCAAAAGCTCTTTTAAAACTTCGTAAGGTTTTGTTTCATGATGTTCAACAAATTCTTGTACAACACGATTTAAAGTAGCTGCAGTCTTACCTGCAGCACGCCTTAGGCCTGCAGCATCTTGCATTATAATAAGTGAGAAACCTAACGACATAGCAAACTCAATAGATGTTATCCCTTCAATAATTCCAACACTTGTTGCAAGAGCAATAACTCCAGCACTATGAGAAGAAGGCATGCCACCTGTTGTGGTAAAAATTTTAAAATTAATCTTTTTATTTTTGACATAATGAAAAATTACTTTTAAAGTTTGTGCTATGCCTGCTGCCAAAAGACCTGAACAGAGCACCTCTAAACCAGTATTAAAAAATTGTAAATCGTGCGTCAATTATTTAACCCTTTCACACATATTATCTAAAATTTGCAGAAATATTTTAGAATTTGCCCCTGCTTTTTTGAGTATATCATGACAATTCAAAATAAGCTCACTAAATTTTTCTTTTGCATAGTCAAGACCAAAAAGTGTAACAAAAGTAGCTTTATTTTCTTTTTCATCCTTTCCTGCTGTCTTGCCAAGTTCATCAGTAGTAGAAACAACATCTAAAATATCATCATAAACTTGAAAAGCAAACCCGAAATTGTTTGAAAATTCTTTCATTAAATCCACTTCAAATTTATTTGCTCCGCCCAGCATAGAACCTGAAACTATTGCACATTCAAAAAGAGCAGCAGTTTTGTATGTGTGGATATATTTCAAATGCTCATAATCAACAGCTGCAGTATTTTTTTCAGCTTCAATATCAGCACATTGCCCTGCAACAATTCCAAATGCACCTGCTGATTTTAAATACAAATTCACAACATCCAACAGTACTTTTAAATCAACATAAGCCGGCGTTTTTTCTATTATAGTCTGAGCCCCAAGGGATATTAAGGCATCTCCAGCTAGGACAGCAATTGCCTCACCAAAAACTCTGTGATTAGACGGTTTTCCACGTCTTAAGTCATCATTGTCCATGCAAGGCAAATCGTCATGAATAAGGCTTTGCGCATGTAACATTTCAATAGCACAAGCTGTTGCAAGCGCCTGTTCGTATGAATTAGAAAAAATTCTACAACACTCAAGACAAGATATAGCCCTTAGTCTTTTTCCACCCAACAAAGTAGTGTATTGCATTGCCTCCCAAATTGTCTTGTCGTATTTTGCTTCTTGAATTTTATTTAAAAAATAATCTTCAAGAGTATGGTGAACAAGCTTTTTGCAATCATCAATATTCATTTTCATCCTCAATTATTTCATGTAAATTTTTCATTATTTGCTTTTGCGTGTTTCTTCCTTTTTTTCTCTTAATTCTGTTAATTTTTACTTTATCTAAGCCATGCGTTTGTTTTTTTGTTTCCTCTTGTTTTACAGAGCCATAAGTTATTCTATATTTATAATCATGTGCTTCTTTTAAAAACTCAATATAACTTTGATAACGTTGCGGATTAATTTTGTTTAAATTATTTAAAACAGCACAACCATCAGAATATTCTTCACCTTCAATATGCAAACAATCGGAAAATTTACATTCTTTGGCAAAGGTATAAATATCATCAAATAATATACTTAAATCTTTTGGTAAAATAAAATCAAATTTTAAATTTGAAAATCCCGGAGTATCAATTATTTTATAATCTTTAAAATCTAAAATCTCGCAATGTCTTGTTGTATGTCGCCCCCTTCCACTCTGAGGACTGACAGTCGAAGTTCTTAATTTGAAATCAGGGCTAAGGGCATTTATTACCGAACTTTTACCCACACCGGATAAACCGCACAAAACAATAGTTTTATTTGTTATTTCATTTTTTAAATCTTCAAGCCCGTATTTTTCTTTTGCTGATGTAAAAATAATCTTATAGCCCAGTGGTTTATATATTCTTATAATTTCATTTGCCTGCTTTTTAAATTCACTCTTACAAAGCAAATCTTCTTTGTTAAAGCACAGCATAGTATCAATTTTATGATATTTCAAAAAAGTTAAATATCTGTTAAGTTGTATAAAGTCAAGCTTTGGCTCAAGCAAGGAGGATACAACAACTGCAAGATCAATATTTGCAACACTGGGACGCAAAAGTACATTTTTACGAGGCAAAACAGCATTAATCACATTTTGATTTACCACATTTACAAAATCGCCCGTCAATACTTTTTGTTTTTGTTTTTTTAAAACTTCACGAAGTTTACATTCAAAAACTTCATTGTCCTTGGATTTTACATAGTAAAAATCAGAATGTATTTTAAAAACCTGCCCTTGCATATATTAATAATAGTTAAAAAATTAATGATATTCAATTTATTTTTGCACACTTTGAAGTATTTATATTATAATGTAGTAAAGATTTTGGTTGAGGATTTTAAGCATGACACTTACCGATTGGTTTAATAAAAGAAAAATGCAACAAATTGCAGCTCGTGATAACGATGTTAAAATAGACGATTCCATTTCAAAACTTTGGATGCTGTGTTATAACTGTAATTCACAATTACCTAAAAAAGATTTAGAACATAATAATATGGTTTGTCCAAATTGCGATTATCATTTTAGGATAGGCGCAAAAGATAGAATTAAATTAATTTTTGACGAAGGCACTTTCATCGAAATGTTTCAAAATATTCAAGGCAAAGATCCCCTTGAATTTGTAGATACGCAACCATACACACAAAGACAAAAATCAGCAAAAGAAAAATCTAACCTCGATGAAGCAGTCATTTGCGGAGTAGGCAAAATAAACGGACAAAAAGTCGCGACAGCCGTTATGGACTTTGACTATATGGGTGGCTCAATGGGCTCTGTAGTGGGTGAAAAAGTAACACTTATCATGGAGCATGCCCTAAAAGAAAATTTGCCGGTAATTGTATTTACATCATCTGGTGGTGCAAGAATGCAGGAAAGTGCGCTAAGTCTTATGCAAATGGCAAAAACAAGTTGTGCGGTTGCAAAACTAAATGAAGCAAAATTATTATATATAACTGTTTTAACCGAACCTACTTTTGGAGGTGTAACGGCAAGTTTTGGAACCATAGGTGATATAATCATCGCCGAAAAAGGTGCAAGAATAGGTTTTGCAGGAAGAAGAGTAATTGAACAAACAATTAAACAAAAACTCCCTGCAGATTTTCAAACAGCAGAATATCTTTTGAAATATGGTCAAATCGACCTTATCGTCACAAGAAAAGAAATGAAGGAAAAACTTTCTAAACTCATTGAATTACATTCAAAACAATAACGGTAAAAGGACAAAATAATGCAAATACTGGAATTTGAAAAACCAATTTATAAAATGGAAGAAAAAATACAGGAATTAAAAAAACTTAGTGCGGACACAAATATGGATTACAACGAAGAAATTAAAAAACTTGAAAATCAAACAGAAGAATACAAAAAAGAATTATATGATAGCTTAGAACCTTATCAAAAATTACAAATAGCACGTCATCCGCAAAGACCAAATTTTTTTGATTATATCCATTTTATGTGCGAAGATTTTATTGAGTTACACGGCGATAGAGCAGGGACTGATGATAGAGCAATAATTGGTGGTGTAGCCAAAATAGACAGCAAAAATGTTATGCTTGTCGGTACTCAAAAAGGAAAAACCACAAAAGAAAACCTTGAATATAACTTTGGCATGCCTCAACCGCAAGGCTACAGGAAAGCATTAAGACTTTTTGAGCATGCCTCAAAATTTAATTTACCCATCATAACACTTGTAGATACTATGGGTGCATATCCTGGTATGCAAGCTGAACAAACAGGGCAAGGTATTGCTATTGCCGTTAATCTAAAAGAAATGGCAAAACTCGAAGTTCCGGTAATCGCAGTAATAACAGGTGAAGGTTGCTCTGGTGGCGCATTAGGCTTAGCTGTTGCAAATAAAGTTATGATACTTGAACATGCATACTATACTGTAATTTCACCTGAAGGTTGTGCCTCAATTTTATGGAGAGATGCAAACATGGCACGCGAAGCAGCTAATGCCCTTAAAATTACAGGTAAAGACTTATTAAAATATGGTATAGTAGATGAAATCATAAAAGAACCAACAGGTGGCGCGCACTACAATCCTGAAGCTATGGCGCAAGAGCTTAAAAAGTCACTTTTAAAAGCCTTAGGTGAATATAAAAATATGAGTCCGCAAGAACTCAAGGACGACAGATACTCTAAGTTTAGACGTATGGGAGTTTTTGCACAATAAAAAAGAAAGAAGCTTATGGGGAGAGGTAGTTTTAAAAATATAATAAAATTATTGGCTGTATTTTGTCTTTTTGTACTGACAAATACGCAAAGCTTTGCGGCAATTGCATTCCCAAATATAAACATCGGCATGCAAGGTACAAATACACCGCAAGAATTTACTCAAGGTGTTCAAGTTTTAATACTTTTAACTATTTTAACCCTCGCACCAAGTATAATAATTATGACAACAGCTTTTGTAAGAATTGTAATAGTTTTGACACTTGCAAGGCAAGCAATAGGCACAACAAACCTACCTCCATCGCAAGTTATAGTTGGACTTGCTCTTATTTTAACATTTTTTGTAATGTCTCCGACATTATCTAAAATTAACGAAACAGCTTATCAACCATATATTAAAAACCAAATAACACAACAGGCGGCTCTTGATAATGCAATTAAGCCGCTTAGGGTTTTTATGTTCAAACAAACGCATGACAAAGAGCTTGAATTATTCAGAAATCTTGCAAAATTACCTAAATTCAAAAATCCAGATTCTGTTCCAACATATGTTTTAATTCCAGCCTTTGTTTTATCAGAACTTAAAACAGCATTTAAAATAGGTTTTATAATATTTTTACCATTTCTGGTAATAGATATTGTTGTAGCAAGTATACTTGTTTCGATGGGTATGCTGTTTTTACCTCCAACAACTATTGCCATGCCCTTCAAACTTATTATGTTTGTTATGGTAGATGGTTGGTATTTAATTACCAAATCACTTATCGAAGGTTTTGTAACATAAGGAGAGCATGATGGAAGAGGAAATATTTTTAACTATTTTTCAAAAAGTCCTTGTACTCACAATGGAAATGTGTGCACCTGTATTAATAACTTCTATTGTAGTAGGGCTTTTAATCAGCATTGTGCAATCCGTAACACAAATTCAAGAATCCACACTTACCTTTGTTCCTAAAATATTTGCCTGCATTTTAGCACTTATTGTTTGTATGCCCTGGATGTTAAGCATTTTTATATCAAGAACAAATGAACTTTTTGATTATATGAGAACATTTATCGGGTGAGGTAAAACATGTCTGATGCACCAAGCCTTTTGACACTATTTTCACCAAAAAACATCGTTGTTTTCATGTTGATTTTTACAAGGATGTCAGGGCTTTTTGCCACAGCACCGTTTTTTTCAACTTTTCAAATGCCAGAGCAAGTTAAAATATGGTTTTGTGCTTTAATTTCATTTATTTTATACCCAATTTTAAGCGCAAAAGCCCAGTTTATAATGCCACACTCCATGCCTGAATTTGCCGTATTAATTGCAATAGAATTCTGTATAGGTTTTGCCATAGGTTTCATTGCAAATTTACTATTTGCAGGTGTTTCAATGGTTGGAGAACTAATAAGTATCCAAATGGGTTTATCAATGGCAAACGTACTTGATCCAGTATCCGGCGAAAGTTCAACAATCATGTCTACTTTATACACTTATTTAGCAATCCTTGTTTTTATAGGTCTTGGTGCATATGAATATCTCTTTGCCGCAGTATATAAAAGCTTTTTTGCCATGCCTGTCGGATTTGAAGGCATTTTTAATGCCGGAGTTATTGAAGGTACAATGACACTTGCAGGGCAAATGTTTCAAATAGCTTTTGGACTTGCAATGCCTATTTTTTCAGTACTCCTAGTGTGTGATATTTTACTAGGTATGATGAATAAGGTTATGCCACAAATGAATATCTTTATGGTATCACTGCCATTTAAAGTATTTTTAGGACTTGTTTTAATACTTTTGTTTTTAAAAGGATCTATCGCTTATTTAATGGATGTTATGGCACAATATTTACAGGGCATTTTGCATTTGTTTACATAAGGGAGAAAGTTTATAATATAAATTATGGCAAACGAAGAAAGAACAGAAAGTGCTACCCCTAAACGACGGGAAAAGGAACGTGAAAGAGGCAATATTGCAAAAAGTCAGGATTTTACATCCTCTCTTATGCTAGCTTTGGGTGTTGGACTTATATATATGCTCTCATCCGCAATGTTACAAAAAATTCAAAACATTTTATACCAAACATTTACCCACCTTAATCCGGAAGAGATAAACGAAGCAAATCCTATGGGAATTTTTATACCCTATGCACAAACTACAGCAGAAATTCTAGTACCCTTTCTTTTTCTTCTTTGCCTTGGTGCAGCTCTTATCTTGAGACTGCAAACAGGTGCACTTTTTGCAAAAGAAGCTCTGAAACCTAATTTTGAAAAGCTTATGCCCGGAAATATGATAAAAGCACTCCTTAAAAAGTTTAACTTTTTTGAACCAAAAACCATGATGGAGCTTGTAAAATCATTAGCAAAACTAACTGCAGTGGGGCTTGTGGGATTTAATGTAATAAACAAAAGAAAAGGCGATCTTTTTGCAACAATCGGTATGGATGTTAATACAAGTTTTGCAATAGTTGGTTCAGTCATTATGGAACTTATTGTAAACATCTGCATAATTCTTTTAATTGTCGGAATTATTGATAAGAAATTTCAGGACTATCAATATGAAAAGTCTATTAAAATGACAAAACAAGAAGTAAAAGATGAATGGAAAAACCTGGAAGGAGATCCCAAAATTAAAAGTAAAGTTCGGGCATTCCAAATGCAAATTATGCAACAAAAAATGATGACAAATGTTAAACAGGCTGATGTTGTTGTTGTAAACCCCACACACTATGCTGTTGCAATTAAATATGATCCGGAAAATACACCTGTTCCGCAAGTTTTAGCAAAAGGTGTTGATTTTCTGGCTTTTAAAATAAGAGAAATTGCCAAAAATAATAATATACCAATTGTAGAAAATAAACCTCTTGCACAAAGTTTATACAAATTAGTTCCTATTGGTGGTATAATACCACAAGAACTGTATGTAGCAGTTGCAGAGGTTCTAAGATTTGTATACTCGACAAAAGGGAAGTAAAACAGGGAGAAAACATAACAGTTGGGTAAGCTGGCACTGTTATTAAAAAATAATGATATAGTTTTTGCAATAGGCTTGGTTGTCATAGTCCTTATGATGGTTATACCAATGCCTCCGCAATTACTAGACCTTTTGCTTACAATAAATATCTCTCTTTCAGTTTTAATACTTCTTGTATGTTTATATACCAAAGAACCCCTGGATTATTCCTCTTTCCCTACAATTCTACTTGTTGTAACCTTATTCAGGTTAGGATTAAACGTGACATCAACCCGTTTGATATTGCTTGAGGCAAATGCGGGAAGCGTTATTGAATCTTTTGGGCAGTTTGTAATAGGTGGCAACTACGTTGTTGGTTTTGTTATATTTGTAATTCTTGTAATTATTAACTTTATGGTAATAACCGGCGGTGCCGGAAGAGTTGCTGAAGTATCGGCAAGATTTACATTGGATTCTATGCCGGGTAAACAATTGTCAATTGATGCAGATTTAAACTCCGGCTTAATTGACGAAAAAGAAGCAAAACTCAGACGTAAAAAACTTGAACGTGAAGCTGATTTCTATGGTACTATGGACGGTGCTTCAAAATTTGTTAAAGGCGATGCTACAGCAGGTATTATAATCACTGTTATTAACATTGTAGGCGGTTTAATTATAGGTATATTACAACTCAAAATGGCTCCCGCAACAGCACTTTCTACTTATACGATTCTAACCGTTGGAGATGGTCTTGTATCTCAAATACCAGCCCTTATTATCTCAACTGCAACCGGTTTAATTATAAGTCGTGCTTCAGGTTCAGATCGTTCTTTAAGCGAAGATATCGGACTTGAAATGTTTTCAAATCCAAAAGTATTATTTATAGTTTCCGGTCTTTTATTTTTTATGGGTATAGTTCCCGGTATGCCTACAATCCCTTTTCTTTTAGTTTCAATTGCTTCAGGTTGGTATGGCTGGAATAAGCATAAAGAAATACAAAAAAAAGAAAGTGAAGACCTTAAAGCTCAAGAGGATGCAAAAAAAGCACAAAAACTTGGCAAAAAACGTAAAAAAGCTACTCGTGAAAGTGTTCTCGAACTACTAAATGTCGAAACACTTGAAATTGAAATAGGTTACAGACTTGTAAGCCTTTTAGACCCAGAAAAAGGAGGGGACTTATTAGACAGAATTGCTCAAATCAGACGCCAGAGTGCACTTGACCTTGGTATTGTACTTCCTTCAATTCGAGTTAGAGATAATTTACAACTTCCTCCAAACACTTATCAAGTAAAACTAAAAGGTGTTTCTATAGAATCAGGAGAAGTTTATCCTGACAGATCTCTTGCAATGAACTCAATGGGCGGCGCCGAAGACCCGAATATTAAAGGAATAAATACAATCGAACCCGCTTTTAAACTTCCGGCTATTTGGATAGAAGAAAAAGACAAAGAATATGCCGAAACCGTTGGCTATACTGTTGTAAGTCCATCTGCAGTTATTTCTACACATTTAACAGAAATTATAAGAAAAAATGCAAGCGAAATTATAACACGTGCAGATGTACAACAATTAATCGACAATCTAAAAAAAGAAGTATCTGATGAATATGTTAACGACCTTATGAAAGAAATATCAACGGCTGATGTTCAACAAGTCATCCAAAATTTGCTTAAGGAATGCGTTTCTATAAGAGATTTAAAGACAATCCTTGAAACAATAAGTTTACAAGCCAGGACAAATAAAAATCACAACGCGCTCACTGAATTTTGTCGTCAAGCTCTTGCAAGGAATATTTGCAAGCAAAATTTAGCAGACACAGGAGAGCTTCTTGCAATTACACTTTCGCAAGATGTAGAACAGCAAATAGCACAAGGTGTTAACCCTGATGGTGAAAGCTTAACTCTTAATCCTGATTTTGTTAAAAAACTTATGGACAGTTTAAACTTAGAATTTACAAAAGCAGTTCAACAAACAGGTAATCGACCCGTTATTCTATGCTCATCGCCCATAAGGTTGATTTTTAGAAGATTAATTGAGAGAACTTACCCACAAATTGTTATAATGTCATATAATGAAGTAACAAATAATACAAAAGCAAAATCGATAGGTACGATAAGAACTGATTTAAAAGCAGCAATTACATAGCAATGAGGAAATATTATGCGTGAAATAATAAAAAAAGGTCATGATTACAGAATTATTCCAGAAAATTTTGAAAGTGCAACAATTTTCGAAGTTAAAAACATAAATGAAAATGATTTTGAAATAACACTTACTAAAGCAACAGACAAAGAATTAAATGACTATAAAGAAGGTACAAATGTAGAAATATTTGGTTCAGGCACAGAAGGACTCATATTTTTTGAATCTAAAATAAACCACCAAAATGGGAAAAATATTAAAGTAAGTATACCTGAAAATTATAGCAGTATTCAAAGAAGAGAATACTCGCGCGTAAAATTTATGGGTGATATTAATCTTGAAGGCGAAAATGACAATATTGTATCGGTAGAAGACATATCTGCAGGAGGTTTAAAATTAATTACGAGAAAACCTCTTGATGCTACAAAAAACTATAAAATAACAATAAATCTTATAAATAACTTGTCAATTCATTGTACGCTACACCCTATAAGAATAGAAGAACAAGAAACACCAAAAGGTAAATTTTATGCAATATCCGGATGTTACAAAGATATTTCAAGCATAGACAGAATTGCTCTTGTGCAATATTCTTTTAAAGTTTTAATGGAAGCAGAAAACAGAGAAAATGGAAGATAGAGCAGAAGAAAAAATTTCCTATCAAAAAAACTTAAGCACACTTTTTGCCTCGTCCTCAATGTTGGCATTTGGTGCTTTAAGTCTTCTAAATAATTTTTCACTGGATTACTATAGTATACTTGTTATGCTCTCGATAGTTATTCCCGCATCGCTATCAATGGGTTTTATAGGCTTTGTTATAGGAAAAATTTTTGATGAAGGTGAAAATTTTCACCCATTTAAAAAGAAAAAGAAAAATAATACTCCCACAGTAGACAATGCATATAAAATTCAAAGTATGTTCAGCGCTGATGAAATTAATGATGAAAATATGCAAAGTATGTTTGATATAAGCAACAAAACGGAAGAAAATGAAAATGACGAACAAAATCAATAATTTTTTAGGCAGATTCAAAAAATTTAAATCTGACGGGAAGAAGCGTCTTGGTGCCTATCTGGCGTTTATGACGGGCATATTAATTGCAGGCATAATAATAATTACAATGAGTTACGTATTTAATCATATTAAATACCTTGTTATGGAATACGATACAAAATTAAATACTTTCAACTATTCAATTTCATCTTTACTAAGGGAAAGTTTTGAAGATGCATACAAGACAAACCAAACTGAGAAAATCTCAGAAATAATAAACAGTCTTAAAAGCAGGGGTATGGTAACATACATATATGCAATAGACACCAAAACAGACAAAGTATTTTTCTCAAGTTATCCTGAAATAAAGGGGAAAAATTCTCAAGATGCAAAAAAATATTTATTTTTAAAATATCAAAACAGAGATATTGCGGAAACAAGCTCAAGTACAAAAGATTACACTTTATATATGGGCACCCCGGTTCAAAAAATAGCATCAACTTATTTAAATTCTTTATTGGAAAATATAAAAATATTTCTTGCCTTATTCTTGCTTATAGGTATTTTTGCAAGCGCAATTATTTCACAAATCATTTTAACGCCCCTGGTACAACTGACAAAAGGTGTAAAAGAATTTGCTAACGGTAATTTTGATTACAGACTAAAGGAATCTAATTTTGCAGAAATTAATGAACTTGTAGATGCATATAACTATATGGCTTTTCAATTACATGATTTGTACGATTCCCTTGAATTAAAAGTTCAAGAAAGAACTCTTGCACTAGAAAGAGCAAACCAGGAAATCAAAGAAACACAAGCAATGATGGTACACTCAGAAAAAATGCGTTCACTGGGTGAACTTGTAGCAGGTATTGCACATGAAATAAATAATCCTGTCAATTTTATACATGGAAACATAGTAATTTTAGACAAGTATGTTAAAGATATGTTTTCATTAATTGATTTATATATTCAAAACGAAAATTCAATACCTGAAGATGAAATGAAAAAAATTAATAAGAAAAAAGCTGATATTGACATAGATTTTATAAGAGATGATGTAAAAGACCTAATAAAAAGTTGTGTTGAAGGAACAGAAAGAACAAAAAATATTGTTTTAGATCTTAAGAATTTTTCAAGAATGGAAGAAATGGTCCTCACACAATTTAATATTCCAAAAGAAATTGATACAACTTTGAATATTTTAAACAACAAATACAAAAATAGAATTACTGTTGTAAAAGATTATGAACCAAATGTACCAAAAATAGAAGCTTTCGGAGGACAGCTCAATCAAGTATTTATGAATATATTAGACAATGCTCAATATGCCATAAAGGGCGAAGGTACAGTGACAATAAGTGTTAAACAAGAAGGTGAAAATGTTGTCATAAAATTTTCTGATACAGGTGAGGGCATTAAAAAAGAAGATATCAGAAAAGTGTTCGAACCATTCTTTACAACCAAACCGGTAGGACAAGGAACAGGACTTGGCATGTCAATAACTTACAGAGTTATAAAAAATCATAATGGTGAAATAAGTATTGATTCTGAAGTTGGCAAAGGCACAACTTTTACAATAAAATTACCTATAAATTATAAAAATAATAATGAAGATAACATCAAAGAAACACAGGAGTGCTGATAAATGGAAGAAGAAAAAAAATATAAAATTTTAATTGTAGATGATGAACCTGATAATTTGGCACTTTTATATCGAACGCTCAGAGGCAAATATGACATAACAAAAGCAACAAGTGCTGTAGAAGCTCTTGAAATATTAAAAAATCAAGAATTTAACTGTATTTTGTCTGACCATAAAATGCCTCAAATGGATGGAGTTGAATTTTTAAAAAGAACATATGAAGTATGCCCAAATACAACAAGACTCTTGGTAACAGCATATTCCGACGTTAAAATTCTTATTGATGCAATTAATTATGCTAAAATATACCGTTATATAAAAAAACCTTTTAATCCTGATGAGCTTGTTCATATTGTTGAAGCAGGACTAGAATATCATCAACTTAAAGTTGATAATGAAAATTTAATTAAAGACTTAAAGGATTTGTTTTCAGGCACTATAAAAGCAATCATAGAAGCTCTCGATGCTAAAGATTCTTTTACGCTGGGCAGAAGCCGAAGAGTAACTTTTTATTCGCTAAAAATGGCAGATAAATTGCACATTAGCAGTGCAGAAAAAGGCAGGATAGAACTAGCCGGTCTACTACATGATATTGGTATGATTGGTGTTGCAGAAGATATATTAAATAAAAGTCAAAAGCTTACACAGGAAGAATTCGAAGAAATTAAAAAACACGTACACCACTCAGTAAAAATTTTAGAAGATATCAAACAACTTTATGAAGTAATAGAAATAATTAAATATCACCATGAATATTATGATGGGAACGGTTACCCTTATGGACTCAAAGGAGACGAAATACCTTTAGGTTCACGCGTGATTGCAGTTGCTGATGCATATGATTCAATGGTATCAGATAGAGCTTACAGAACAGGGTTAAGCTCTGATGAAGCATTGAAAATTATAGAAGAAAAAGCAGGAACACAATTTGATCCTGCACTTGTAAAATTATTCAAAGATGTCTTACCTGATGCCATTAAAGAAGTTAACGACTATGAAAGCAAGATGAATTTAAAAGAAAATTTTCAGACAAATGTAGATGTGAGTACAGAAGAAAAATGATAAGAACAGTTGAAGTATTTACCGGAGCATATGCCTCAGGCAAAAGTGAAACATCAATAAACAGAGCAATACAATATATAAAGAACAATAAGGAAATAACTCTTGTTGATTTAGATACAGTTGAACCTGCATACTGTATGCGCCCTATTATAGGCGAGCTTGAAGCACGCGGAATAAATGTTATTGCACAAAGTGACTACTTTGGTCTGGGAGAAGCAGGCAGCTATGTTACAGGAGAGCAAATCAACTGCTTAAAAACCAAAGGAGACATAATAATTGATGTCGGATATGGTGCAACTGGCTTAGATACACTTGATATATTAAACGGGATTGAGCAAGAAAAAAATCTTAAAATTTATCTTGTAGTTAATACCTCAAAATTTGAAACATTTAATAAAGAAAGTATTTTAGAATATATTGATTTTTCTTCAGGGCTTAACAAAACTGATTGGAAAAAATTTTCAGGTTTTATTTCAAATACTCACTTGTCTAATGAAACAACCGTTTCAGATATCATAAGAGGATATGAAATCTTAAAGGAAGTTTCAAATGAAACAAACATCCCTATAGTTGCAATAGGTGCAGATGAGAAATTTAAATACGATTTTAAAGGTGGCAGTTACGACAAAGTGGATGTTTGGTTTTATGAAAGATTAATGCCAAAAGCCTTGTGGTAACTACTCGTACGCTTTAATTCTGAATATTGTTATCTTCTCATCTGCAAGTTGAATTCTTTTTATATACTTTTCATCCTCAGGACTTCTCATAATAATTGCAACGGCAGGTTTTAAGCCTGTCATGTGTGCATAATATAAAGATTGCCCAATACTTTCTGCCCATTTGTGTGCCCAATCATATTCAATTGCATATTCATCAGTTAAACAATCTACTCTTGTTTTATCGCTCAAGACATACTCAATTGTACCTTTGCAATATTTTTGAACATAATCTTTTTCTTTCATTTCTTTATTACAAATATTTGAAACAGGCTTAAAATTATCACTAAATTCGCCACCTTCAGTAAAAAAATACCCTAAAATCAACACAATAAGTGCAATAAAGATTTTAATTTCACTCTTTTTTATTTTCATTTAGGCCTTCTCTATTAAACAAACACACTGCGCTGAAATTGCCTCGCCAGAACCAACAGAGTCAACCCCTTCATTAGTTTTTGCTTTAATTGAAAGCATTGTTTCGTCGATATTTAAAAGCGGTGCAAGCTTTTCTTTCATTTTATCAATATAGGGCATAAGTTTGGGCTTTTGACAAATTATATTTGAATCTATATTTACAATCTTATAACCGTTATTTTGCATTATTTGCATAGTTTTTTGGAGCAATAAAATACTACTTATATTTTTAAAACTCTCATCTGTGTCAGGAAAATGAGTACCAATATCCTTTTCTCCCATTGCTCCCAAAAGCGAATCTATTATTGCATGCACAAGTACATCAGCATCAGAATGACCTAAAAGACCTTTCTCATAAGGAATCTTAATCCCTCCCAAAATAAGTGCTCTGCCCTCGCTTAATCTGTGTAAATCATAACCCGTGCCTATTCGCATAAAATATACCTTTCAACAGCCTTGCAAACACCGTCTTTCTTTACATTTGGACAAATATAATCTGCAATTTCTTTTAACTTTAATGAAGCATTTTCCATTGCAACTTTTATACCTGCATTTTTTAGCATTTCATAATCATTATCCTGATCACCTGTTGCCAATACTTCATTTTGTTTTATGTTCCAATAATCCTTTAGAAAATTAAGCGCAGCACCTTTTGTTGCATTAGGGTCAGTTATTTCCATATAATATTTATGCGAACGAACTATACATAAGACTCCTCTGTACCGTTCATTCATATATTTTATAAGCGCTTGCATTTTGTTTTCATCATAAACTATTGCAAGGAGTTTATATACATTTTTTAATTCAACATCATTAAAAGTTTTGACCGCCTTATATGTTGTGAAACGACCTTGGCAATAATCATTCATTATTTTTTTATTATCATCTTCTACAATTAATTCATCATTATTATAAAGATTCGTATGAATATTTTTCTTTCTTAAAACTTCAATTACATCCCTTGCAAGATTATTCTCAACAGGTGCATTATGAAGAATTTTATCACCCAACTTGACCATTGCACCCTGATAGCAAACAACAGGAGTGTCTAAACCTAAAAAATCTGCAACGCCTTTTGCTCCATCAAACATTCTACCTGTTGCAACAACCATTTTAGTATCAGATTTTTTAACTTTTTCAATAGTTTCAAGGACCCTTGGAGAAAAAACATTTGTTTCATCGAGAATTGTCCCGTCGATATCAGTTATCCAAAGTTTTATCTTGCCCAAAAAAACCTCTTTTCACTTTTTACTGTTTTTATTATACAATAAAATCATAAGTAAGTATGGAGAGAAGTTT
>CALUXW010000033.1 GCA_944324865.1 Candidatus Gastranaerophilales bacterium
GCATTTGTAACTCAATTTGAACAGATGAGAAAAATGATGCAAGGCTTCGGAGCTTTAAAGAATACTTTTAAAAAGGGTGGAAAATCCGCACTGTACGGTAAATTACCAAAGGGCGGCAGATTTAGATAAATTTTTTTTAAAATGTCAAGTATTTTTATTAAATTTGCTTGCAAATAAATTATGCTTGTGTTTTGATTACTATATAACTAATTAATGACTAAGGAGAAAATTAAAAGAAGTGGTTAAGATTAGACTTAAAAGACTAGGTTATAAAAAGAATCCTACATACCGTATCGTTGTTATTGACGGTCGTTGCAAAAGAGAAGGTGCGCCTATTGAAGAGTTAGGACACTACAATCCTAAAACAAAAGAAATGAAATTAAATTTAGCATCAGCTCAAAACTGGGTTAAAAAAGGTGCACAACCTACTGCTACAGTTGTTTACCTTATGAAAAATTGTGACGAAGAAGGTAAATTAGTTTATAACAAAAAAGAAACAGTAAAATTATCTAAGAAAGCTCAAGCTAAACTCCAAGCTGAAAAAGAAGCCCAAGCAGCGGCAGCCGAAGCTGCGGCAAATGAAGCTGCGGCAGCGGAAGAAAATCAGTCTGAGGCGAGTGAAGCTAACGAATAAAATCGAAAAGAACACTTTAATGAGCCTCAGATCGAGGCTCAATTTTTTTATATAAAGAGGAAAAATTGGCAAATATTTTAGTTATATCACCAATAAGTATAGCAGGAGAACTGATTATGCGTGGCTTTAAAAAAGGCTTTGAAGCTATCGGGCATAAAGTATCTTTTGTTGATGTAAGAGATCTAAAAGAGCCTTTTGGTTTTGATTATATTCTCTCATATGATTACGGTTATATGGTAGAGAGAAATGCCCTTTTGACTGTTAGAAAAATTTATTCGATAAATCCAAAGGTTAAGTTAATTCATTATTTTGCTGATAACCCATCGTTAAATTATGCTCATAGTGGGCATATTGAACTCAAGAAAAGTTTTTTTGAATTTTGCCAACTGTATAAAGAAAATATAGAACTTGTTTTTTGGGATAAAAAATATATAAATGATTTTGAAGGTTTAAAGTCTTATTTTTTCCCTATTTGTGTAGATTGTGACTTATATAAGGATTATGGTCTTGAAACAAAATATGATATTACTTTTCTCGGTCGTCCATTAAGTATTAAGAGGCAAAAGATATTAAGTTTGATTGTGAAAAAATTTCCTCATAAACTTAAAATTTTTTCTTACCCCAAACATTTTGAAAGTAGTCTTGAAGGCGTTAAAGAATTTTTAAATGATGAAGAAATAAAAAATTATAAAAATTGTTTTTGTGGTTATGTGCAAGGACAGGAAGAACTTTCAAAGATTTATAATTCGTCAAAAATAAACTTAAACATAAATTTACAAGGTGATAATTCACTAAATTATAGAACCTTTGAGGTGCTTGCCTCAAAAGGTTTTTTATTGTGCGATAAAAGAGAAGATATAGAATCCTTAGGTTTAAAAGATGTTGTTGTGCAATATGAAAATGAGCACGATTTAATTGAAAAAATTTCTCATTATTTGTCTTTTGAAAATGAGCGTAATGAAATACGTGCACGAGCGAGAAAGCTAGTAAGCCAACATTACGATATTGTTGCGCGAGCGCGCGAGATACTTAATACAGTTGAGTGATTTTAAAACGTTTAATGCTAAAATAAAAGTTTAAGGAGAATAAAATGGAAACCACATATACAATAAAACCTTCAAAAAGAATTTCTGAAATTCCAAAATATATATTTGCTGAGTTAAACGAGTGGAAGGATGAAGCACGTGCCCAGGGAATAGATTTAATAGATTTAGGAATAGGCAACCCTGATGGTGCAACACCAAGACCTGTTGTCGAGGCAGCACTAAAGTCTATCCAATTGCCACAAAGCCATGGTTATCCGAGTTTTCGTGGTAAGGATGATTTCAGACGTGCTATAGCTAATTGGATGAAAAAAAGATACAATGTTGATATAGACCCTATTAAAGAAGTCCAAACGTTAATAGGTGAAAAAGAAGGTCTTGCAAATATTGCACTTGCATATTCAGATCCGGGTGATATAAATATTGTTCCAGATCCTTATTATCCCGTCTTATCTCGTGGCAGTTGGGTTGCAGGTGCACAAGTGTACCATGTGCCCCTAACAGATGAGAATGATTATTTACCTGATTTAGACTCAATTCCCGAGGATATCGCGCGAAAGGCAAAAATGTTTTTTATAAATTACCCTAATAATCCTACAGGCGCAACTGCTCCAAGAGAATTTTTAGAAAAAATGGTTGCATATTGTAAAAAATATAATATTTTGCTTGTATCTGATATGGCATATGGTGAAGTTTGTTATGATAATTATCGCCCTTTGAGCATTTTTAATATCGAGGGGGCTAAAGATATTGCAATTGAATTTCACTCTTTTTCGAAAACGTTTAATATGGCAGGTTGGAGAGCTGGATTTGCAGTTGGCAACAAAGAGTTTATTGACGTATTGTATGCCATGAAATCAAATATTGACTATGGTACATCTTCAATTGTTCAAGATGCTTGTATTGCAGCATTAAACATGGATTATAAATACGTTCAGGATATTATGGACAAATATAATTCTCGTCGTGAAATAGTGGCACAAGGTTTTAATAAATTAGGTTGGCATATGAAAAGAAGTTCTGCAACTATGTACTTTTGGCTAAAGGTTCCAAGTGGCAGAAAATCAAAAGAATTTTGTAGAGATGTTTTGTTTAAAACTGGTGTCATGTTTACTCCTGGTATTGCTTTTGGCGATTATAGTGATGATCATTTTAGGGTTTCTATTGTTCAGCCTGCAGAACGTCTTGTAGAAGCTTTTAAGCGCTTAGATAAAGCTCAAATTCGCTATATGTAAACTTATTTACATAGTAAAAAAATATGGTAAAATACAAATATAAACAAAAAAGGAAAGTTTTAATGAATTTTGTTAAAAAAAGCAAGGCACAGAGTTTGGTTGAATATGCATTAATATTGGCATTAGTTACTGTTATTGCCATAACTGCACTGCAATTTTTAGGTCAAAAAGTAAATACTGCAGTAACCGGTGTTGGTGATGATGTTCAAACAACTACCGAAAATGCTGCAAAAACATATTGTGAAGGTCTCGGAACGGGTTACAGTTGGAATGCCAGCACAGGAAAATGCGAAAGTAGCGACAGCGGCAATTAGTTTTTGTTTTTTTGAATATTTATAAATTTATCTAAATCCTGTTGAGTATCAATTCCAATAGGATTTAAATTTGTAAGTGCAACTTTTATTTTCATACCATTTTTAAGTGCACGCAGTTGTTCTAAACTTTCAGCTTTTTCAAGGTCTGATTGTTCAGCAGATGTCATTTTTATTAAAGACTCTCTTTTATATCCGTAAATACCAATGTGTGCGTAGTATTTTGCTTCTCCTTTGTTTCTTTCGTATGGTATTGGACAACGTGAAAAATAGAGAGCATTAAAATTATTATCAAAAACACATTTTACACAGTTTGGGTCTTGAATTTGTTCGGGGTCGGTTATTTGTCTTACAAGAGTAGAAATATCGCAGTTGCCATTAATGAGAGTTTTAATCGCTAAATCTATCACTTCTGGAGTTATTTGAGGTTCGTCACCTTGCATATTTAGTATGTAGTCATATTCACTGTGTCTTTTTGCAACTTCGCAAATTCTATCTGAACCTGATTTATGTTCATTTGATGTCATTTCTGCTTTTGCACCGAAGCTTTTAGCTTTATCTAAAATTAATTGCGAATCTGTAGCTATTATAACTTCATTTGCAAGTTTTGATTTTTTTGCTGCATTCCACACCCATTGAATAATAGGTTTGTCGTTTACTTCTTTTAATAATTTGCCGCAAAGTCTTGTGGATGAGTATCTGGCAGGGATTATAATAACTGTTTTTTTCATATTTTTTCCTTAATAATATTTTTCACCAAGTTCAATAACTTTCTTCTCAGCTTCTTTAATCAATTCTTCTTCTTTTGGATTTCCAGATAAGTATTTTTCATAAGCTTCCAAAGCATCACGTTCTCGACCTATTTTTTCGTATACTTTTGCCATTGAATAATAGCCCAAGCTAAATGTTCTATTAAGTTTTACTGCCATTTTATAATCTTTAATTGCTTGCGGATATAACTGCATAGCTTCCAGAATAATTCCTCTGTAGTAATATACTTGAGCATCTTGCGGATAGCGTTTTGCAGCTTCATTTGCTATACTTATTGCTTTTTCATACTGTTTTTTGTCGTAATAGTTATATGCTTCATTTAATAGATTTGTTACTACCTGACCTTTTAAATAATTCGAAAGTTTTATTGCTTTGACGTTTTTTGGGTCTATTTCAATAGCTTTCAGCAACATGCTCTGTGCAAGATTGGGACTTTTTTGTTCAAGATATGTAAGAGCAAGAGAATAATAAGTATCAGATTGCTTATCGTCAAGCTCAAGAGCCTTTTTGTAATTTTCAACAGCTTTAGTATAGTTTTTTAAGTATTTATAACAATTTGCTATAGCGACATAAATCTGACTTGTTTTGGGCTCAATTTGTTCATACATTTTAATTGCTTTTGCCCATTCGCTCTTTTTTAAGTAATTTAGCGCTAGTTCATCTTTCTTTGTGTCTGTATTTTTGTTGAGATAAAAAAAAACTTTACTTATTTCTTCATTTTTGGGCAATTCTTTATGTGCTTTTTTAATTAATTCAAAAGCAAGATTATCTTCACCTTTAAGTTCATATATTTCGTATAGTTTTAAATAAGCATTTGCATTTTTTGCATCAACTTCGATTGCTTTTTTGAAAAGGTAAATGGCATCTTTATTACTGCCGTCAAGACTTGTTATTAATTCTGCAAAATCTGCATAAAATTCACTTGTGGGTTTGAAATCTTCATTTAGCGGATAAAAATTATTAATTATAAAATCAGGATCTTTTTTATCTTTAAAAATTTCATAAATACCGTATTTAGCTTGTTTTGATTCGGGATAAATTGCCAGTATCACTTGATATTCTTTTAATGCTGCATTAGTTTGTCCTAGTGCGAGCAAGCTTTTTGCTTTGCCTGCACGTATTTGAGATTCGTATAGGTTATCTTTTAAAATATTGTCGTAAATGCGTGTTGCTTGAGGGTATTGTTTTGTTTCATATAAAAGTCCGCCAAGGCGGTATTTTAAGAATATATCTTTAGGATTAAGATAAATTGCCCTTTGATATAGTTCATAAGTTTTTTTATAATCCCCTGTTTTTTCATATGTAGTACCTAAAATTTCATAAAGATTTGCATTTTTAGGTTTTCTTCTGACTGCTCTTGTAAATACTGCTATACCCTTTTTTAATATTTGTGGATCATCTGTAAGATTAATAGCTCTTGTATAATATTCAAGTGCTAAGTCTATTTTATTCATTTCATTCAATATTGTTGCAATTTTAAATAGTGCAGATGCTCCGTTTGGGTTTAATTCTATTGATTTTTTATAAAAAGGCAGTGCGCAACTTTTGTCATTATTTATTTTTAGTTCGATATCGCCTAAGTATTCGTAGCATGTTGCACTTTGGTAATTTTTTTCTAATAATTCTTCAAATTCATACGCACTTGCGTAATATTTGCCTTCCAAAAACAAGTTTTTTGCTATTTCAAATCTATTGTTGTCATCATTTTGGAAGCCTGATTTTTCTATAAGGTTGTTTAATTTTTCTAAAGTTTTTTTGTATTCTTCTGAGTTTTTATTTTTTCTTAAAAAATAAAGTGCAGATTTTAGGTTATCACAGGCTTCTATGTTGTCTTTTTTAAATACTTTATAAAAAGTTGAACGTCTTTTTTGCGTGTCAATGTATTCTTTTATTGTTTTAGGGTCTTCATTTTGACGAAGTTGTTGTTCCAGTGTATATATTTTTTGTGCACCAAAACCTTCCTTTGGTGCACAAGTAGCTGTTACCTGAGCATTTGTGCTCAACTGTAACATAAAAGATGTACAAATCAGGGGTATTAATAGTCGTTTTTCCATTGATTGTATTATATATCAAATTGTTTTTAAAATAAATACTATCATTTGTATGAGATTTTTTATAATAAAAAACCCCTCCTTTAAAGAGGGGTTTTTTATTTATAGTGAATTATATTTCAAATTCGTCTTCATCTTGTTTTGTCACTGTTGCATTTTCGTCAACTTCAACCCTTGCTGCCGCATTTACTATACCTGATGTCGGGTCTGTTGTATTGTTGGTAATTGGTGCTATTCTTGAAGTTGGTTCTAATTGACGAGGTAAACGCAATTGGTTAATTAAGCTGTCTGAAAGTAAGATGTTGGGTTCATTGTCAATTACTGGAGGTGGTGTAACCGAAACAGGTTTTTCATAAACAAGAAGGAATTTTTCCATTGTATTGTTTTTGAATTCGATAAAGTGTTTTTTGAAAGTATCTATAGTTTCGCTTGCACTGTTTGTATATTTTCCGTTTACAAAGTGATCGGTATATGTGAATGAGTCAGGTTGATTGAAATCAGTTTCAAGGTCATCCATTTCATCTAAATTGAATTTACCCCAGTTAGCAACTTCAATATACGCTCTGTCTGATGTATCAGCTGTAACACCTTCAATATCAGAAGCAGTTAAATCAGTGACAGCTGCCAAGAAAGTATCATTTTTATCAAGATTTAAATTACCTGATTTGATTTTAGAAATTGCAAGCTTGTTGTCGGCTGCATTTATGGTTACAGTTTTATCTGAAAGTTGATTGCTATTGTATTTAGCATTAATTTCAATACCTGCTTTTTTGTTATCTGCACCGCTTAATGCAATGTTTGTATCTTTGTCGGCATTTGCTATAAGTTTTGTTTGGTTAAGAGCAAGAACTGTGCCATCTGTTGTAAAGTTTCCGCCTGCGTTAACAATTGTTTTTGTATTTTCAGGTGTTGCAGAGTCTTTTGCTTTAACAGTTGTATTTTTAAGTGTTACATCACCTGTAGCAGTTATATTGTTAATATTTCCGTTAAATGTAGAATTATCTGTTTTAATGTTGCCTGTGATATTTAAGTTGTTGTTGCCTGCTGCGTTGAAATCAACATTTAGAGCATTTAAATCACCTGTGCCGGTAATATTGTTATCTTTGCCTGCATTGAGAACTAAGCGTTCACTGTAGTTAAGATTTGCAAAGTTAGCAAGGTCTGCATTAATATCTGCATCTGAGTTTGTAGTTGTAAGTTTAATATTTTTTGCGTTAATTGTTGAATTTTTAGTAATGTGATTACCTGCATTATGAGTAAGAGCTTGTTTGATATCTACATTACCTGCAGCTGTAAGTGTAGAATCCTTAATAAATGTTTCGCCATTTGTTTTATCAAGTGCTTTGATTGTTATGTCACCTGCATCTGCTGTAATATTAGAATTATCTTTAATTTCTACTTTGCCTTTTGTTGATTCAAGAGCAATTGAATCATAGTTTCCTAGTTCTTTTAAGGTTACGTTTACATCAAGTGTACTATCATCAACAGTAGAACCAAAACCTCTTTTTACCAGGTTGTTTGCACTAATTACTAAATTTCCATTAGTAGTGAGATTTAAGTTGTCAGCGTAATTATTAAATCCTGTTGTGCCTGAAATAGTCACATTGTTTAATACATCTTCGTCTTCAACAAAATTTAAACCTTTAAATTGAAGTGTTGAGTCAGCAATTGTTGTATCTTTACCAAACATATTAATATTTGTATTTGAGTGCAATGTTGAACCGTTTTGTACACTTAAAGCATCTGCTTTTAAAGTAGTATCATCAGTTGATTCCGAGTATGTTTTATCTAAAGTAATTGCATCTTTTGCATTTAGAACTAATTTTTTAATTATGCTTGCTGCGCCTGTGTCTTCTTTATCGTAATTTCTTGCTACAAGAGCTGCATCATTTGTTTTAATTGAACCTTTATTTGCTTCTACAGTTAAATTGCCTTTTGAATGAATGTTGGTATTTTCAATGTTTACATTATTGTTTTTGGATTCAATGTATACATCACCTGCGTTTTTGCCTGTAGTTGATGTTGAGAAATCTTGGTTAGAGTGTGCTGTAGAAATTTTTGAATCTTTAAGTTGAACGTTTTTGCCTGCAGAAATTTTAACTCTGCCGCCGTTTTGTCCGTTTGTATTTATACTATGATCATCAATTCTGCGAGTATTTTCTGTTAATATGCTTGAATTATCAGCTATAATGTCGTTTTGACCTTGTATTACAATGTCGCCATAGTCGCCTTCAATAAGTTTGTAGCCTTTAATTACAGAATTTTTGATGTTAATATCAGAATTTTCTTTAGCATTAGCGTTGTCAATGTAAATACCACCTGATTCTATTTGAGAATCTGAAATTTCAACATTTCCTTCAAAAGAAGGGTTTTGTTGTAGAAATGTAGTGTGATTTTTGATGTTTCCGTTTGCTTCGTATGTAAAGTTAACGCCGTCACCTGTAACAATTCTTACATTAGAGAATGTTTGCCAGTGTTTTGAAGGATCGTTATCTCCACCGTAGTTTGGTTGTATGCTTGTTTTGATTAAAGATTCTTTATATGTTACATTATCAGGCATTAACCCTTTTTTAATTGCAATATTGTCTGCAGCTAAGGCTAACGATTTATCAATTGTAAATTCAGAACCTTCAAGCTTAACTTCAGCTCCGTCAACTGTTGGTAAAGCACCATTTCTTATGAATTCTGCATTGTTTACATTGAGTTGTTTTGCATATAATATACGGTCTGCATCAGAGCTAAATGTATCAAGGTTCTTGGCGCCATTAAGGTCGAAAGTGGTTGCTGTAAATGAGTTTAAATCAACTTCAGAACCTGCGCCAAACATAATACCATTTGGGTTTATAAGGATAACTTTACCTGTGCCCATGTAATTTGTACAATCAGCACCAACGCAGGAGTTTGTTAATTTACCATAGATTTGTGACAAATTGCCCGAGGCAAGTACTCTGTTTAGCGATGTTTGTGAAACGTTGGTAAAACCAAAGTTAACTTGCGCACCTGAACCTACATTAAAACTGTTCCAATCAAATTGTCCGACTGCTCCTGCGCCACCATCAACCACAACGTCCATCTTGTTGCCACTTACAGAAGTGTAACCGTTTACTGAGTTGTTTAAATCAGGTAATGCACCGGCATCTAAGGCAAAAGCCATTGTACTTGATAGAGGCATGTAACTTAAGAAACTTAGTAAAACTAACACGGAGGTTAATTTTTTTTGCTTTAAGTTCATTATATTATCCTTTCTTCTAAAAAATATATACTTCTTATATAAAAATTCCGATTACTTATGTAAAAACATCTGAATATGAAAAATTGCAATAATCCCAAAAAATGTAATAAAACTTTACATATTTTTACAAATTGTTACTTTTGTGATTTTCCTTGCTACCAGTGTCTATTTACTATTATATTACAAAATTTGCATTATATTTGTGCGCAAATATTTTTATTTACATATTTTAATAACCATGTTGAAAAAGGAATGTGTTTAAAATATGGTGAAAATATCCTTTAAAATAAATCATCAATATGATTTATTGCCGACATCGCCATTATATATTATTATTGAAGTGTAATAAATTGGATTATTGCAACAAAAAGTATGAAAAGGAATTTAAATGCGCAATTTTAAATTTAAAAAGTCGGATATATTGTCTTTATTTTTATGTTTCATGATCTCCGGCACGGCAGCTTTTTCTGTCCCATCTATTCCTATGGAAGGTAACCCTATAGGTGGAAGTTTTGACCCAGGTGTTATCGACCAAACAAACCTTATTCAGTTAAAGGAATATGAAAGAAAAACTCGCGAAAATATGGAAGAACATGAGCGTGGTCGTGAAGTTATTGAGATGGACAAGAAAATGAGAGAGCAGGTTGATCAGCTCCCCAATAAAGAATTAAGTTTCAAGCTCAATTCAATAAAATTTACAGGTAATACTTGTTTTACCGAAGAACAGTTAATGGATTTAATTTGCGAAAGAATAGGCAATGAAGTTACTATTAACGACCTTATTACGATGGCAAATATGGTAACCGAGTATTATCAACAAAATGGCTATATTTCCACTATAGCTTATCTTCCACCTCAAAAGGTTCAAGACGGTAATGTTGAGATTGTCGTTATGGAAGGTAAGTATGGCAATGTGGAAATTGAAGGTAACAAATGGGCAAGAGATAAGTTTGTCCGTGCAACTTACCTAAAAGATAAAAATATTGAAACTGAAAAAGTATTAAATGTTCGTGATATTCAAGAAACACTGAGGGAAATGAACGCTTCAGGCTATATGAAAGCGCAAGTTTCTATGCAAGATAATGAAGAATCTGCACAATATACCGATTTAACATTGCAAATGAAAGACAGATTTCCTATAGACTTTGATTTTCGTTTTGATAACCAAGGTCGCGATGCTATTGGTTTAAACCGTGCAGTATTCTTTGCAGGTATGTATAACTTAACGGGTTTTGGTGATAAATTGTTATCAACTACTGCTCTTGCAAGACGTTCTGTCAGCCAAGGTGTGTTTTATTCTGTACCTATAGGTCGTCATGAAACTAAATTAAATTTAGGTTATAGCTACAGCGGCTTAACCATGGGTGAGCAGTGGAAAGATTATGATATTAAGGGTCATTCACACAACTTCTTTGCCGGTTTGTCAAGAAGATTGGTTAAAACCGAGAACTATAAGTTATATGGTGATATTTCATTAGACATAAGAAATACAAAAACTACTTTCGGTGATCAAAAAATTACCTTAAATGAGTATAAAACACGTGCCCTAAGGGTTAACTTTACAAATATAAAAGATGACTTTTATGGTAAATGGTTTGGTAATGTCGGTGCAAGTGTAGGATTGCCCATGATGGATGCATCTGATGAATATGACGGGTACCATTACAGATGGTTGCCAACCAATAAGTTTGTGAAAGTTAATGCTAATATTGCAAGGTTACAAATATTGCCCATGAGATCAATGGCTATTATTCAAGCAGGCGGTCAATGGGCAAGTCATGGCTTGTATCCTTCAGAAAAAATGCTATTTGGAGGTATTTCTTCCGTTCGTGGTTACGAAGAAGGTTTCTTGCTAAGTGATTATGGTGTAACTGCTTCTTTAGAGTTCAGGTCTCACATACCGTTTTTAAACAGGATTTTGCCTGAAAAACTTCAATTTATTGATGATAGTATTCAATGGGCAGCATTTTATGATGCAGGTTGGTTTGGAAATGTTGGCACAAGTACATATGGGCCAAGTTATGTAATGAGTGTTGGCGGTGGTTTAATCGTAAGACTTACAAGATATTTATCAGGTAATATTTATATAGGTATTCCTATTGGTGATAAACCTGAAGGTGCATCAAACTGCCGTGTCCACTTTACAATCACATCAAACATTCTGTAGTTTGATTAATATAACTAAAGCCCCCTCATTTTTGCGGGGGCTTTTTGGTGTTACCTTCTCCTGTAGTATCCGCTTACTTTTGTGCCATCATCTCTTGTGTATCCACTTATGTAGATGTATGATCCTTGTGTCACTCCTTGATTTGCTTCAGATTTTGGGATTGCTATTTTGTTTTTTATTTGATTATTTATTATATCTTCTACAGCGAGAAATTCATCTGTTGACATTTTTGCTATGTCTTCTGTAGTAAAGAATGTATTACCGTCATTTATGGGAGCGGCACCTCCACTAAAGGTGCCCTGAATATTTTTTATCAATTTATTTATGTGCGGATATTTATCAAATTTCCTTGTGTCGTTAGGCGATGTTATAAGTTTTCCTTCTCGCATTTTTTCGACAACCATTTGTGCAGCCATATCTTTGATTGTTTTTATATCTTGCGACTCTATCTTATTTTTTCTTATTTGTTCTTTTAATTTCACACCTATAGTTCTACCAACCCTGTTGTTCCAGTTGTCCATATTTTCTTCGCTGCTTGGTTGGCTATTGCTAAATTTGCCAGCTAATTCATGTAATGCACCAAATAAAGCAGCAATAGGAGCAGAATACCTTTGCGTTCCTATCGCTTGCATATATGCATGTTTAAAAGCATCTGCTTCATTATTCCAAGTTGCATGTTGAGGGTCCGAACCGATTTCAAAACCATATATTTTCTGATATTGCCCTGTATCGTTGTACATTTCATTTTTAAAATTAGTTATAGGCCCTTGCATAAATTTTTTATTATTCATTTGTTTTCCTCTCTTATTATTACTATTGTGACATTTTAACTATCTGTATATAATATTGTTATGAAAATAAATAATATTACAAAATCAGTCTGTGCAAATATACTTTCCGCCTTAGGGTATCCTTATGCACTTGCATGTATGTATTTTTTATTTATATACTCTAAAACAGATATAAAAAATCCTGAATATGTTATCCATCCTGAGATGTCGGGGTATTATAGTGCTATTTTTACAGGTATTTTAGTAATTGCTGCCATTTTTGTTTTTATAGCTTTTACTGCACTTGCAATTATTGAACTTATTGTAAGAAAAATAAACAAAACGGAGTTTACTATTATTAATAAAATTCCCGATAAATTTTATCCGTTTTATATTTTCTTTTTTTGGCTGGGAATATTCTTAATTTCACCACTGTTTTTGTTTTGTTTACTTAATTTATAAGTACATTTTGCCCTAATCCCCATGGGTTTGCAGAAAATAATCATAAATTTTATCTATTTTTTCTTTAATCTCGCCCCACTGATTTTTCAGTTCCTTAATGTAGATAATTGAGGCAAAACGCCCTTGGCATTCGTTCATAATTTCTCTGTGCTTTTTTTCTAGTGCCTCAGGAGTTATAAAAATTCTCGTTTGTGCCGCAAAAAGAATAATTACTATTAAAATTGGTGCAAATTCAATGTAGTTGTCAATATTCATTTTTATCCTTTCTATATAATTGGGAAATAATACTCTACAAGGTAGCTTGCCGCATCAAAAGGGTGCGAGAGGAATTTTAGTTCTTTGTTGTTTTTAATTGCCCAATATGTCGGAATATCAATATTAGAGCCGCCCTCTCGATATTTTAGATTGTTAAGGTTGTAGATTAATTTTTCGCATTTTGGGTCAATTAAAATCTTTCTCTGTCCGTCCATTGACTTTATCATTGAGCAAAAAGCCGCAACCCTGTTTTTAATCGGCGGGTTGAACTGTCTAAGGTGAAATTCCACGTTTCTTTTCATCTTTTGTGCAAAAAAGTTTCTTATTAGCATATAATTTGTGTATTCGCTTACACAAGTCCTGTTATCGCCCGATGCATCGCCGTTTATGATGATTTTTCCCTTGTGGTGCGGGTATTTGCGCGCGAATTCTTCACAAGTCTGGGTGGTTGTTGTGTTTTCAAGTACAATTTCGTCAAAGAAATAAACTTTATGATTATCAATGTGGGCTAAAATCCAGCACATAGGATCAACGTTAAAGTCGCATGAAATGTGCAAGTCGCACCAGTCAAGGTAGTTTATTTTTTCAATATTTTCTTCGCTGAAATTAGGCACGACAAGAGGGCAATTGTCTTCATCAAATTCCCCCAAAACGTTCCTTTTATAATAGTTTTCGTCATATGCACTTTTGAGATTTTCGCAGAAATCTTTAGGCAAATAGATATTTTCGGTTGATGGTGCCATAACAAGCCTGTAATTAGGCTTTTTTGTATCGTGAAAGTTTTTGTAAATCCAGCCTCGTCTGCTTTGAGGGTTTGTGTGCCCAAAAATTCTATATTTAAAATCTTTCCAATTTTTTTTCTTTTTTTGTCTCATACGACCTAAAAGCATTTTAAATGTTGCCTCGGGTATGTCTGACATTTCTTCAATTTCTGCAAAGCCTAAGTTAAGAGATTTTAGTTTGTTTGGTTCATCAAAGTGCCTAAAAAGTATATTTGAACCGTTTTTAAAAACAATTTTTTGTTGCGATTTTATAAATTGCCAGTCATTTCCTTCTTGAAGTTCAAAATTTTCAAAATGTTCAAAATATGCATTTAACGTTGTATCCCGAACAAGAGAATAAGTCTGTGCTCCACAAAGGCCGTTAATTCCCGGGAATTTTAAACATAAAAGTGTTCCCAAAAGTGAACCGGCCCAGGTTTTTCCTGAGCCGAATCCACCTTGATACACACAAACATCCAGTTCTAAATTATGTGGGATTTCAAGGAATCTTTTTTGAGTTTTAAGCAGTTTGTATTTCATTTTGTTTGCCCTCCAAAACAATTTGGTTTGTTTTAGTATTTTGAGAGGAATTTTGTGCATTTTTTTGCATAATTTGTTCTTGAGTCAGCAAAAATTTTGAAGTATTTTCTACACCAAGAGTTGCAAGTGTATATTTAAAGCACTCTTCCCAATTTATTTTTTGTGCAATTGTTGGTATTTTTGAAAATTCGGAAATTGTTTTTTGTATTTCTTTAAATTTTGAATTTTTTGCAAGTGAAGTTTTTCTGTCTGAATATTTATAAATAAAATTTCCTTCTCTTACATCAGGAGTTATTTCAACTGTTATTGGATTACCTTCAACTTCTGTGCTGATTTTTGAATTACCCATCATAAAATTAGCATTTGTAAGTGCTGTTTTTTCTAACAAGGGCAGAATTATTTTTCTGTTTATTGAGTCAATAAACCAATTCAAACGTGCGCTTTGACCGTTTGCTGTATAATTTAGCTCTGTAGCTGTTCGCTCACCTGCTTGTTGTATACTTCCTGCCATATTATCAAAAATGCCGGTTGCACGTTCAATTTGACTTTTAAAGAATTTTATAAATTCCCACCCGCCAAGCATTGCACTAAAGTTCAGCGGTTGTGGCATTTGAGGTAATAATGAAGGATCATATTCTATTATTTTTCCGGGTTTAACTTCAATTTCACCGTGAAAAGCACCTCTGGGTGCTAAAAATGGAGGATTAGAAACAAGTTTATGTCCCATAATTTGAGTTTGCATGATTTCGCCAGCTGTATTTAAAACAGGTATAATTGGTGCTAACGGGCTCAAGCCACGTTTTGTGCAAGGGTCTTGTATAATATTTGCATAAATATACGGACAATTGATATAAGGGTTAGGCTCGTTTTGAACTACTGCAAGTCTTCCTACAACTACTATCATGCGATTTTTTAAGATTTTACCAGAATCTAACCTTATATTACCGAAAAATTTCAGTACTTCGACTAAACCATCGGAAATCCCGGTTGTGTCTTTATCTTTTTTTGAGCGTTCAAGCAAGATTTCAAGTTCATTTGTTGCTTGTTTGGTTATGATAAAGTTTTCTTTGTTATCTAATATTTCGTTTATTTCCATCCAACTGCGCTGTATTTTAGGGCAACTATCCCAATTTTGAGTCCTTTGTGTATCAAATACAAAATCATGTGCAGGTATTATTTTAAGGGATGCTCCCTCGTAAGTTTTTTCTTTTATTGTTTTAAATATTTGTTCCAGCGGATTTTTAATTTTTTCATAAAGCGAACATGCGCTTCGTCTTTTTCTCCAACGGGTTTCCCAACCGATAAAAAGTGTTACTTCACCTGTTTCGATAAGTTGGTCAATAATTTTTTCTAAATTTTCAGGGAATTTCATTTTTTCAAGTGCGTTGCACAGAAATAATTTATGGTTATTTGCTCTTTCTGTGCTTGAGTTATCGGCTTCGCACACGTCAAAAAGCCCTTCAGGATATGACGGAATAGCTTCTAAAAGATGTGCCTTTAATGTTGCTGCTTGTTCCCAAGCATCGGGCAGGTTTAATTTTTTAGTACCGGTTTCATTGTGTGAATAGGTTCCAAAGATTGCGTTTCGTATGTTTTTTATATGAGAAAGTTGATTTCTTCTTTGTTCATTTAATTTGTCAAATTTTTCGCAAATTTTATTTTTTATTTCTTCTAATTCAAATTCGCTAAATTTTATTTGTTCAAATTCTGTGTTGTTCATAACTAACCTTTCTTAAATTTTATCAGGGTCAAGTCCCTCTATATTTTCAAATATTGATTTTTTTGTTTTTAATTCTTCGTATTTATTGCCACCTAATTGTTTGCAGAGTCCATCCAGTGCTCTTAGCGCCAGCTGAGGTTCTTTTAAGCCATTTTCATCTTCAAAAAAAGCATATTCAATTATTTTTAAGTATTTTTGAACAATAAAAGCTTTTGTAATTTCAAGTTTTTTAATGCTTTGTTTTATAATTTCGTTTAATTGTTTTATTTTTTTTGGGTCGTCGAGGATTTTTTTTACATTTGTAACGGAAGCTTTATTTTTGTATCCCGCAAGGCGTGCACTCTGTTCCGCATCAAGAGTTTTGGCATAATTTTCAAGAAATTTTTTTTGGTTAATATTAATATTTTCTTTATCCATTTTTAATATTTCTTAATAAAGTCATTGATTTTTGTAGCTTAATTATGTACAATGGTTGTGTTGTTAATGCTTCGGCTAGTATGCGAATGGGGTTTCGACCCCTTTTTTTTC
>CALUXW010000034.1 GCA_944324865.1 Candidatus Gastranaerophilales bacterium
AACAGTTACGACCAAAACTCATCGTTTTGGTCTTCACTCTGGCTTACGCTTTTTGCACAACTGGACCTTACCAAAATAATCAAACTAAGCGTACACTTCAAAAACAGTGCTAAACTCAGCTATATCAAGGAAAAATCAAACTACCCGTACAGACCGAAAAAAGTCCAATTTGGTAGTTTGATTTTTTTGGAAAACATAATTTTCCGACCTGAAAACGCCCTCGCAGAGCGGGCTCTCCAAAATAATCAAAGTATCCGTACAAATCAAACTGGTCGTTTAATTACATTGTATTTACTAAAAAACTGGCTTTTAGTAAATCTCTAAAAGCCAGTTATATCAATTGGTTGCGGGAGCTGGATTTGAACCAACGACCTTCGGGTTATGAGCGCCTATTTAAGGGTTTATGGAACGGAATAACAGGTATTTCAGCCCCATGAATTAAATCCTAAAAGGGTGAATTTTTATACAACTGACACACATATGACACACAGATTTCTATTTCTTTACACGATGACACTTGCACTCAATATAAGGGCATTTGCCGTCCTTGTCAAGGTTTAAAATGTCATTAGTTACATATTCAACATCGAAATTATAAAGTTTAGATAATCGTACAACTCTATTATAATAAACCATTTGGCGCTTTGGGTTTTCTAGGATTAGCACGACCATAGGCTTTTTGCCAGTCATAACGCCGTAATGAAGCGCCTGTCCTACACTTTCAGCCCATTTGTTTGAAAAATCGAACTCTACGGCGTGGGTGGCTGTAAGACAGTCTACGCGCGTTTTATCGGTGTTTTCATACTCTGTGATGCCGTTGTGCATCGAGCACCATGCCTGTTGATATGATGCTTCATTATGCTTATGACTCGGGATTTTAATATAGGTGTAATTACCCTCTGCAAGTGATTTTAGAGGGGATATAAGAGTTATTAAAATTGATAAAGTTATAAATAGTCTAGCCATAATTACTCTGAAAGTATATTACACTTATTGACTATTTTCAAGCACTGATATGCTTCATTCTAGGATTACATTTCTGCTTTATAAATTCCATAATTTAGTTATGACAGATTTTCAGAAACAATTCGCTAACAAATTAAGAGAAATTAGGACAGTGGCTGGCTTATCACAGGAACAACTCGCGGAAAAATTAGGGGTTGCAGTAAAGACAGTTAGCTATTGGGAGAATGGACATAATGCTGTAACATTTAACAAAATTCCTGCAATAGCTAATGCTCTAGGCGTTCCTGTGTACAAGTTATTTGTATTCGGTGATGTTCTCGGTGGAGATGATGAAATTAAGGAACTATTAGACTCGTTAAACGATAGAGAACGTCGCTGTATATCAAGTGTTATTAAATCGATATTAGCTCTCAAGTGACAGAGAGGTAAGAAGTTTTGAAAACTTCATGACTTTCTGTCAGTCCCATGCGCTGATTTTATAACAAAATATTTAAAAGCCCTCTATCGCCCTTATAACAAGGGTTTTAAGGTTTCAGGGTAGCTGGTCTGTTTGCGTGCAAAATTTCTGCATTAGGGTTTGACATTTTAAAAACCATGTGTTCTCTCAATTTGCACGCGCTAGGATGCGTTTTAAGGTGGGTAAAATCGAAAATAGGTATATTAATACCCTCTAATATTTGAATTATTTTAAATGTGGACGTTATTAATCATATTTATATTTTCTCATGTAGTTTGCATCAAAGGTGATGCATGAAAAAATCGGGAGACTGAAGAAATGGAAAACGCTAAAAAAGGTATGACCTTTACCCTCTCCAATGATGCAATAGAGCATCTAAAGGAGTTAAAAGAGAGTAAACACATTAACTTAAGCGCATATATTGAGGCGCTAATCGTAGCGGATGCTAAAGGGGGTAACAATGGAAAAATTTAGTAAATTAGTTAAAAAAGGTACAGACTTAAGAATAGCGCTGATTGAGCGCATTATAGGTGATGCACAGGCATATATAAAAAAGGGTAGAACTCAAGTGGCGCATCGAGAGTATCTAGGGCGCTTATTAAGGCAACTACAGGCTCATAGCATAAAAGCTATATATAAAGAATTCATTATTTATGAAATTTGTGAAAAACTAAGAGCTGAAATTGCGCGTAGAGAGGGGCTTGGACGGCTTCATAAAGGGTTAGATGTACGCGCTTTTAATGACCTTATTGATGACCTGCAAAGTGCCTTGATAGGCGGATTATCGGAGGTTATGGCAGATTATGATTTTATTAGCGAGGACGATATTTAATGAATGCGGAAATTGCACAAGCCAATATTTGGCGCATACAAATGACAGGTTATTTAAAGACTAAAATATTAAATACTAAGGACAGGGAAGCTGTAATTAAGGCTATTGAGGCTATTAAAATGCCTTTAAGCCTTGCACTGGGCGGGGTTACAGCAGATGAACTAAAAGAGAAATTCATTAATAAGGTAGTTCATGCTGTTGCATCCGCAGTAGGGAGCGATAAATACGAACATCTGATTAGGAAGTAGAAAAAATCTACAAAAACGGCGGGAGTCTAGGTCTTAACTGGGCTTCCGCCTTTTAGTTCATGCCAGCATTGAGATTTTATAAAATTTTTGCAGTGGGTGAGAAATAAACAAGTAAGGCTAAAATGCCTTTATTTATAGGCATATAGCCTATTTTAAAAAGTAATTTTGTACTATAATGAAAGAGGGGTTAAGATGTGGCAAAAGAAGTATTTAAAGGCTATTGAGAATAAAAAGCAACTAATAGGTGATAAGGTTATTAGAGATGCAGTCGTGGAGAGGTTTTTAAACTTGCCGATGTTGCAAGAGGTGCGGTTTGAGGGTTTTACGGCTGATTTAGTGTTTATAGATACTAAAAAGCCTTGTTTAATAGGAGTTGAGGTTAAATCTGACAGGGATGAGCTGTATAGGTTGTCTGAACAGTTGAAAGCAGGCTATTTGAAATGGTTTAACGTTGTTATAGTTGCTACTACGATGATGCACAAGGCAGAAGCGTTGAAAATATTAGATAGTGAGCCTATGTTTAGTGAGGTTGGGTTATTTATTTATAAAATGGACGGGGATAAAAGGTATTTTGAAGTAGTTAAAAAGCCAGTATTTGCGGATGTTTCGAGGTGGACAAGTGCAAAATGGGTTAGTAAAAAGCATCAACTGTATCAATGGCGCTATTTATTAGAGATGATTTGGGGACAGGAGCAGGCATGAAAACATCAATTTATATAAATAAGGAAAATGAGGAAAGGCTAAAAGCATTGCTACAAGGGGATAAGGGCTTGAGTGCCTCCGGAGTAATAAACGAGGCGTTGGAGTTGTATTTTAACTCTGTCAAATTCGATGATGCTAATATGCGCAAAAGGCGCAATTATGGGCTTGTTGTTTTTCGAGTTCATAAAGTTATTATAAGGCTATTGACCGCGCTAAGGCGCAATTTTAACGTTATAGCGGTTAATGAGCTTGTAATGTTCCTTATTTTAAAAGAATTTCAAGCGCAAAGTGGGCGCAAACGCTTCCCAGACCGCATTTATACGGGAATTGAATATATAAATAAACTGATAAAAGTACTTGAAAAGAAAGCTGATTTGTTCAAAATATAGAAAATTGGGAAGCCATAAAACCTTGATATGACTGGATGAGAGGCAAAATGAGGTAATACCTTTTTTAGAGGGGGTTAAGGGTTAAAATAGGTTTAAAGCCTTGCGGGGTGTGGGTTTTCAGGTTTTGATATTAGGGGATTATTAAGAATTAAATTGTAGCATGACATGCTACAGCATGGCTACCGCTACAATTTAACTCCTTATTTAATAATTCTTTTTGTGGTTGATAATCCGAGTTCTTTCGCGATGCGGTAATAAGTAGTTTTATTAAGGTTTAATTCTTTCATAACGCTTGTGTGTGTATTTTTCCCGCTTGCAGCATCCATGAATTTCTCTTTAAATCCTTGTGGGGCTTGAATTTTGGATTTTTTAAACTTTCCTTTTTCCTTAGCCAGTTTGATGCCTTGAGCTTGTCGTTCTCTTATCTTGGAACGCTCTGTTTCCGCGACAAAACCGAGTAAATCAAGCACTACATCTACAATAACGCGCCCTATGAGGTCGGTTTGGACATTGGTTGTATCAAGTATTGGCATGTCTAAAACTTTTATGTGCGCGCCGACTTCCTTTGTTATGTAAGCCCATTCTTTTTTTATATCATCATAGTTACGACCTAAACGGTCTAGAGAATGTATAACTAAGGTATCGCCAGCCCTTAAAGTGGCTCTAAGTGCCTGATATTGCGGTCTATCTGTATCTTTCCCGCTTTGTTTTTCGCTGAAAATGTCCCGCTCATCTATGTTTAAAGCTCTCATTGCTTCAATCTGGCGGTCTAAGTTCTGGTCTTTGGAAGATACTCTACAATATCCAAAAGTTTTAGATGTCATAAATCCCCCTTGATACTATCGTATAAGTTATTTAGTTCTGCTTCTAAAACTTCCCCGACAGCAAGCACACTGTTAAAAGCTGGTGTATATGCTGGTGGTATGCTTTCAATGCCCCAAGCCATTTTGTTTAAGGCTGTTGTCAATCCAATACTTAATGATATTTTATCTGCTATGTCTGTTAAGTTCATTATATTCACCTCCGCCCCTGTGGGAGGGGCTTGCGCCCCTTATGCGATTGAAAAACGTCTGCTATAAACTTGCTTGATAAAGGTATTGTATAAGTCTTGATGTAACTTTTTAAAGGTTGTTGTGTCAAAACGGTTTGATAGTACGGATGTAAAGCGGATTATAACGTTACCGAGATTTAGCTCCTCTGTTTCTCTTGCTTCCATTTCCTCTTTTATCATTGCTTCGCGAGCTGTGATTTCAGCTTTTAAAAGGTCTGCCTGTGCGTAAAGGTCTTGTAATTCTGCTACTGTGTTTCTAATTTCTGTGTTTTTCATTGTTTTATCTCCTATTTGCTTGCTTTCGATAATATTATTATAATTCATACGTTCAAGAAAGTCAAGTATTTTTCTTGAACGTTCGTTACAATTTTTAACACTTCATTGAACGTATAAAATAGGAGTTTTTCAAGGGTTTTATTATGTTCGTTCAAGTGTACTTCATTGAACGTTACTTGCGTTTACTAACAACAAAATCAATGAATAAAGTTATTTCGTCAACTTCTTTGTTGCTAAACCCGTTGACTAACAAAAGCTCTTTTATATCAGGATACTTGGTATCCTGAATTTTTCCAATACGTGTAGCAACTGGGGAATTGCTGGGTAAAATATCAGCGTTAAAAAGAGCTGAATACGGCATTTTGACAAGGTTTAACAGTCTTATCAGTGTTTCAACACGTGGTAATTTCTTACCGTTCTCGAGGTCTGAAACTACTGCCATACTTACTTTTTCTGTATTATAAATATCGCGTAATGACAATCCACTATTTTCGCGGTAGCTACGGAATTGAGAGCCTACAATACGTGAAATATAGCTATATAATTCAGCGGGTGTAATATTATTCAAGTTTAAAGGTGGGAACATAATTAAATACCTCCACATTGAATGTAACACAGGTGTCTTGAGTTGTCAACTTGAAACGTGCGTTCGCAAATACTTGACAGAAATAAACAATAGATGTATGATAATATTAAATGAACGCACGCTAAATAATAACAGATTGGAGGTAAAAATGTTCGGTGTAATAAAATTGAAAGAATTTGCAAAGATGCTAGGGGTGCCCGAAAGTACGGTAAGAACTTGGAAAAGACGAGGGGATATTCCTGAAAAGTGTTTTTTAACAATCGGTGTAACCGTTTTTGTTAAAGAAGCGGAAGCAAAAGCCTTTATGGGTGTGTAAATGGGTGTTTATCAAAAGAAAAATGGCAAATGGTATTGCGAATTTCGGCATGGGAGCCTCCGAAAACATCTACTATGTCGGGGTGCAACTAATAAAAAAGAGGCTGAACAGATTGAAAACGCCTTTAAGTACAGGCTACAACAGCAAGTAAACGGCGTGATACCAAAAGATTTACCTAATATGACAATGAGTCAACTTCTGCAAAAAGAGCTTGACTATGCTGTACTAAATAAAAAATCTTATAAAACCGACGAGAGCAGGGCAAAAGTTATCAAGAAGTTTTTCGGCTGGAATAGCCTTATTAAGGACGTAAAGCCTGAAAAAATAGAAGAGTTTAAAAACTATTTGTTATCAACTGGAAAAAGTAAAGCTACTGTAAATAGGTATCTTGAGCAACTCTCAAAGTCATTCAATATTGCCGTTGATAATGAATACTTAAGGAAAAACCCCTGTAAATCTGTAAAAAAGTTCCCCGTCAGAAATACTACAGTTAGATACCTTACAGAAGATGAGGAAAAACGCTTATTCAAAGCACTTCCCGAATATTTAAAGCCAATAGTAATAACAGCGCTTAACACAGGGTTAAGAAAATCAAACATATTGGAGTTGACGTGGGAACAAATAAATTTAGAGTTCGGACTTATTGAGGTGCTTGAGAATAAAGGGAATAAGCATATCTACATTCCCATCAATGACACAATGAGAGAACTTTTAGAAAAATTGGCTGAAAACGGCACTACGGGTTATGTTTTCGTAAATCCTGAAACAGGAGAAAATTACAAGGACATAAAAAAGTCTTGGAACACAGCGCTAGCAGAGGCAGGAATAGAGAATTTCAGATTTCACGATTTACGCCATACGGTCGGCACACGTTTGGCATCAAAAAATGTTCCTGTGAACGTAATTAAAGAGATACTGGCACATTCAGATATTAAAACAACAATGCGATATGTTCATTGTACGAATGGAGCAAGAAAAGAAGCGCTCAACAAACTAAACAACTTTTCATTATAAGAGAATTTTATTCATAAATAAAGGATGTGTTTCATATCTTAAACGTCACATATATGACACATAATTTTGAAACACATCCTTGAAATTGGTTGCGGGAGCTGGATTTGAACCAACGACCTTCGGGTTATGAGCCCGACGAGCTACCAGACTGCTCCATCCCGCGATAAACTTATTCAATTATCATTTTTACAGTCTGGCATCTCGTCGCCCGACTCGTATTTTCGACTTGACCCTCGGCGGGTCAGGAGAAAACTCCATTATGCAGTTAATAATATGTACAACATATTATTAACTGCTAAAAAATAAATTTCAACCCTTAATTTTACTTAATTTTTAAAAAATCTTATTAACTTTTTTTATTCACTTTATGTTAAAATAATGCCTATCATGGGCTTAAGCAAGAAAAAAGTTTATTTTATAATTTTTCTATCAATTACTATATTATGCACAGCTGGTTTTTTATGGGCTTGGTATGTAACCCGTGACATCAGAAAAAACGTATCAGGCGCATTAAACCAATCTCAAAAAGTAATTGTAAAACATCTTATATTAACCGAAACAAAAGAACACAAAAAATACTGGGAGTTATATGCAAAAACAGGAAGTTATGAAAGTACGAATAAAACTGTCATCCTAACAGAAATAACTGGAAATTTTTATGACAAAGACAAAAATGTTGCACTTAGTTTTGAATCTCCAAAAGGGACATATGAAGATGCGACAAAAAAAGTAACTTTAGAAGGTGAAACGTTAATAGTTTCAAAAGACGGTTCTTCAATTTTAGCAAACAAAATTGAGTGGGGTGGTAAAAACACGGATATAGTAGCTTCCGGCAATGTAAGGATAAAAAGAAATGAAGAGCTGGCAACAAAAAGCGAAAAAGCTATTTTTAATTCAGACTTAACTTTTTTTAAAATAATTGGTAAATCCGAAACGCAAATATTTGCAAAGGAAGGTCAAAAGCAAGAAGAATTAAATTTATTCAGCACAAAGGAAGATAAATGAAGAAAGTAATTTTAATACTCATTATTACACTTTTCACAACACTATATGGTTATTGTGCAAATGTAGTAATAGAAGCAAAAAAACAAACAATCAAAATGGATCAAAATAAAGGTTTTTTTGAAGGCGACGTACAAGTAAGTGTTGGCGATATAAAAGTAAAAAGCCCACGTGCAGAGCTTGATCTAGACCCTGTTAGCAAAAAACCTTCGCTGGCAACATTTTTCGACAACCCATATGCATTTCAAAACAAAGAAAATAAAAAAAATGAAATAAAAGCAGACATAATAAAAGTATCTCTAATTAAAAAAACAGTACTTGCACAAGGCAACTCTCAATCTATAATGATGGAAAATCGTCAACCTGTTATGACAATTAATGCAGATTCGCAAGAGTATGACACAAATACAAAACTTATGAAGGCAGACGGTTCTGTCGTAATTCATTATCAAGACCTAGAAACATTTTCAGACAAAGCAAGTGCCATTATTGACAAAAGTGGAAACATACAAAACTTAAAGCTAATTGGCAGTGTAGTCATGAAAGAAAAAGCAAATATAATAAAAGGCAATATATTTGAATATATTCCACAAAGAGATGAATTTCAAGTTTCGGGCAACACATCTTCAGATGTTACATTTGAAGACGGAACAAGAGTTTATGTAGAAGCAAGGTACCAGCAATACAACAAAGCAGCAAACACTCTTGTTGCAGGAGGTAATGTAAAAGTTAAATACAAAGACTATTTTGCTCAAGGTCCAAAAGCACAATTACTTGTTGACCCAAAAACAAATAAACCAAACACAATAATTTTTACAGGACGATCAAAAATTACAAATCAAGGCTCAACCGTAGAAGCAGATAAGATAAGAATGACATTAAATCCAAAAGCATTTTTTGCTGATGGAAATGTAAAAACAAGCATAGCACAAGAAGGCAAAATGGAATTATGAATATAACTTTAGAAAATAAACAATGCTTAATAGCCGGAGATGGTCTTTTACCGGTAAAAATGGCACAAAGTGCAAAAGAAAACGGATTTGAAGTAATAGCAATTTCACTCTCTTCAGACAACTGCAAAGAATTGCAAAAACACTGTTCAAAAGTAGTATCTTTAGGTTTTGGGCAAGTAGAGACAATAGAAAAACTGCTTAAAGATGAAAAAATTAAGCAATTGACTTTTCTTGGCAAAGTTTCAAAAACCATGCTTCTAAAACGGCCTAAGCTCGAACCTAAGGCTATGCAATATATAAAAGAAGCATTTAAACTTAATGATGATGCTATTATGTTAAGAATAGTAGAAGAACTAAATTCAATTGGTGTAAATGTTTTAGATCAAACAATTTTTATCAAAGATTTAATGGTGCAAAAAGGGGTTCTTACGAAATGCACTCCAAATGAACAAGAGCTACACGACATTGAATACGGTTTTAAAACGGCAAAAGAAATGGGTAAACTTGACATAGGTCAATCTGTCGTAATGAAAAATCGTATGATAATGGCAGTTGAAGCAATTGAAGGTACTGATAAATGTATAAAAAGAGGGGCAAAACTGGCAAGAGGAAAAGGTGCTGTTGTTGTAAAGGTTGCAAAACCAAATCAAGATAAAAGATTTGACATTCCAACAGTTGGTATAAAAACTTTAAAAACTATGCATCGTTATGGTGCAGGTGTGCTTGCACTTGAAGCAGGCGAAACAATTATTGTAAATCAAAAAGAAATGATTGATTACGCAAACAAACACAATATTTCAATAATAGCAGTATAAGCGGTAAAAATGACGATAAAAAAAATATTTATTATTACTGGTGAATCCTCAGGTGACAAACATGCATCAGGAGTTGTAAGAGAACTAAAAAAAATCAATCCTGATGTAATAATCGAAGGTATTGGTGGAGAAAACCTTAAAAATCAGGGTATAAAACTGTTTTCGGATCATTCTAAGATGGGTGGCATGGGAATTACCCCAAAGCTCCTTGTTGACCATTTTACCTTAGGGAAAAAGATAATAAAATATCTAAAAAATGACTTTAAGCCTGATATGGTTTTACTTGTAGATTATGGTGCTTTTAATCTTACAATTTCGAAATTTTTAAAAAAAGAAGGATTTAAGATTTTCTATTTTATACCTCCTCAAGTCTGGGCATCAAGAAAATGGCGTATCCATACAATTAAAAAAAATATAGACAAAGTTTTTACCATCTTTCCTTTCGAAAAAGAAATGTATGAAAAGGAAGGTATAAACTCAATATTCGTAGGGCATCCAATAAATTTTGAATTGGCAAAAAAAGCAAATAGAGATGAATTTTTTGAACGTCACAATTTAGATAAAAATAAACGCTTGGTGTCTGTTTTTCCGGGCTCGAGAATGTTTGAAATAAAATATCTATTAAATATTTTTAAAGCAACTGTCAAAATTATTGAAAAAGCTTGTCCTGATGTACAGTTTGTATTTTCACATGCCTCAAATTTGCAGGACAACGCATTCTATACTGAATATAAAACCATAAAAGGTGAAAATCAAGCACTCTTAAGTGTCTCAGATGCATTAATCCTTGCTTCCGGAACAGTTGCTCTTGAAGCTGCAATGTATAATACACCAATGATAATAGCTTATCGAGGACCATTTTTATTTTACATTATTTATCTTGTGGTAAGAAGTATTAAAAATGCTTGTCTTGTAAATATAATAACAGGTAAGAACATAGTAAAAGAGTTTTTAATGTACGATGCTAAACCAAATAAAATTGCACAAGAGATTATAAAGCTTTTAAATGATAAACAGTACAGGGAAAAGCAGCTTGAAGGTTTGGCTCAATTACGCTCCATGATGGGAGAGAAACACTGTGTTGAAGAAGTTGCAAAATATATCAATTACGAGTTAAAAGGGGAATAAGATGGCAAATATTATTACACTTTCAAGAATTTTTCTTGCTATTACAGTTGTTATACTTTTATTTTTAAAAAATAACACCGCTACACTTTTGGCAGTAATTTTAACTGTTTTCGTAATGTGGTTTGACGGTTTAGACGGGTATATTGCAAGAAAATTTAATGAAACATCAAAACTTGGTGCAGTATTAGACATTATGGGCGACAGGATTGTTGAAAACATATTTTGGGTTACTTTTTGTGCTCTTGGATGGTTAAATGTGGCAATACCTATTATTGTTTTAACAAGGGGGATTGTAACAGATTCGTTACGTTCACTTGCTTTAGCACAAGGTTATACAGCTTTTGGCGAAAAAACAATGATGCAAGGAAAAATTGCTAAATTTATCGTTGCATCCAATTTTTCAAGATTTACGTACGCACTTTGTAAGGCAATTGCTTTCTTGTTCATAATCGCAGGACATTTAAGTTTTAATTATGACCATACAATACTTGCAATTGGCATAATTTGTGCTTACATTTCTGTTATATTTTGTGTCTTAAGGGGCTTACCTGTCGTAATTGAAAGTAAAAGATTTTTTGCAGAGAAGTAAATGGAAAAAAAATTCTTAAATATTGTCATGGTTGAACCAGAAATACCGCAAAATACAGGCAATGTTGCACGTCTTTGTGCTTGCTTGGGTGCAAAGCTATTTTTATGCGGACGTTTGGGGTTTTCATTATCAAATAAATATCTAAAACGCTCCGGACTTGATTATTGGGACAAAGTTGAAATTGAACATCTTATAAGCTTTGAACAATTAAGTGAAATTTTCCCTCAAAATGAAAATAATTTCTACTTTTTTACAACAAAAACTAGCAATATATATACTAATGTACAATACAAAGAAGGTGATTTTCTTGTTTTTGGGCCGGAAACAAGAGGTTTAAAAGATGAAATCTTAAAAAAATATAAAAACAATCTTGTAACAATACCTATGCGAAAAGAAACAAGAAGCCTTAATCTTTCAAATTCTATAGCAGTGGGGGCATATGAAGCCGTGAGACAACTAGGACATTTAGGAGAATAAGATGGAAAATAATATATCAATTACAAATTTAAATAAAGAAATTGTATCTAAGTTTTTGCCACAAAGAATTCAGATATCAAATAAAGGTACTTATGGCAATGTTTTAAATATTGCAGGATCAATGTTTTATCCCGGAGCTGCTTACCTAAGCTCAATTTCTGCTCTTAAAGTCGGAGCAGGCGCAGTTATGCTTGCAAGTGCAAGCGATGTAATACCCCTTGTAGCAGCAAATTCTCCGGATATAACATTTTTGGATTTAGGTCAAAGCCCATTGGGAACAATACCAAAAGATGGAATTAAATACTTAAATGGTGTTGCAAATTCACATGCAGTGTCAATTGGTTGTGGATTATCAACATTAGGCGGAACAAAAAATTTTGTAATAAATTTTTTAAAAAACAATATAGATTCTCAAACACCTATAATCATCGATGCTGATGCAATAAATATTTTAGCAAATGAAAATAAAAAAATGCTCCCGCTGAATTCCATTATAACACCACATCCTCTTGAATTATCAAGGCTTCTAGGTGTTGAGGTAAGCGAGATACAGTCAAACAGAATAAAATGGGCATGGGAAGCAAGTAAATATTTTGACTGTATAGTACTCCTAAAAGGACATGAAAGCATAATTGCAATACCTAATGGCAAAATTTTTATCAACCCGACTGGCAATTCTGCTCTTTCTAAAGCCGGAGCAGGAGACGTTTTGACAGGTATGATAGCAGGTTTTTGCGCACAAGGTGCAACTTTAGAAAATGCCGCCTGCTTGGCAGCTTATTTGCATGGCCTTTGTGGCGAAATTGCAAGTAAAACACAAGGAGAATATTCAGTGCTAGCTTCAAATCTTCCAAATGTAATACCTATGGCAATTAAAGAAATCTTAAGCATATAATTGACTAAGGGTCATTTTGTTGCGCCAAACTTGTACTTTTTTAATAAAAAAAACGGCTCGATGCTACTGCATTGAAGCCGTGATGGATAGAATTAGTATTACGGAGTTTATAGAGGAGTTTACATTTGCATTAAAGCATGTAAATTTTTTAATTTGTTAGTTTTTTCCAATTTTTGTCAATTAATTTTACAAAAATTTACATTTTCATCTCTATAGTCTCATTTTTATCTGTTTCAATATATTTTTTGTCTATTGAACCGCAAGGTGAAATGCCATAATCCTTTAATTTTTCCGTTTGACTAAATAATCCGCCACGCCCACTTAGTGTAGCTACAATTTGATCAAAAGTTTTTTGTACCGTAGTAAAATTATTGCGCAATTTTTCTAAATTGCCAATAAGTGTGGAAACTTTTGTATAAATATTGTCAGAAAGTTTTAAAATCTCACGAACATTTTTTTCTTGATTTTTTTGCGCCCATGAATACTTAATAACTCTTAAAGTCGCAATCAAAGAAGCTGGTCCTACTATTACAACTCGTTTTTTATAAGCATCCTCAACAAGTTTTGCATTTGAGTAAATATAATTTATACAAGCCTCAACAGGTACAAACATTAGAGTAAAATCAGGAGTCGTAAGACCTTCAAGATTGTCATATTTTCCACTTAGCTCATCAATTCTGTCTGTAACAGATTTGTAAAACTGCTTTAAAAATTTTTGCTTCTCTTCTTCATCATCCGATTCGACAAAACCCAAAAAATCTACAAATGACATTTTTGAATCTATTACTATATTTTTATCATCATCAGGATAGTATACAACAGCATCAGGAGTTATTTTTGCACCATTAGGGTCATTGTTTGAGCGAAATCCTTTTTGGGTTATATATGTTCCACGCTCAGGATTTTCGGCCATATTTTCCATTCCAGATGATTTTAAAATGTTTTCCAGAATCATCTCGCCAAAAAGTCCACGTGACTTTGAATTTTCTTTTAATGCACGAGTTAAATTCTCAGCCTGTGTACGAATTAAATTATTTTCATTCGTTAGCGATTTTATTTGTTCCTGGATTATATTTGTATTTTTAATACCTGAAATGTTGAATTCTTCAACTTTTTTTTGAAACTCTAAGATTCTTTCTTTAAGAGGGCTTAATTGTGTATCAAGTTTTTTTAAATTCTGCTCCTCAAGTATTTGCTGCTTTTCTAAAATTGCAGAATTTGCCATATTTACAAACTCGTTTTTTAACATTTCACAAAGTACTTGTGATGTATTTTGTGAATTTTTCAAAGAGTCAATTTCACTTTGCAATTTTACCTTTAAAACGTCAAATTTTAATTTTGAAATTATATACCCTAAAATTATACCTAGTATTAAAGCTAAAGATATATACATTATTCCCCCTATATTGCGCCCGACGGGAGTTGAACCCATGACCTTTGGCTTCGGAAACCAACGCTCTATCCAACTGAGCTACGGACGCATGATTATGTTTATCTATAAGAATCATCACAATTTTACCATAAAAAATGCAGCCCTAAAAAAGGGCTGCATTAAAATTACTGAATATATTAACCGCAGATTGCAAGTAATACACCGGCAGCAACAGCTGAACCAATTACACCTGCTACGTTTGGACCCATAGCATGCATCAGTAAGTAATTATTCGGGTTATATTCCAAACCAACTTTATTAACTACACGTGCAGCCATAGGAACTGCACTAACACCAGCTGCGCCGATAAGCGGGTTGATAGGCGTTTTGGAACATTTATTCATAATTTTACCAAAAATTACGCCCATACCTGTTGCAAAGCTAAATGCCAACAAGCCCAACACAAGTATGTATAGTGTTTGGACAGTCAAGAACTGACTTGCTTGAAGTTTTGAACCTACTGATAAACCAAGCAAAATTGTAACAATATTGATGAATTCGTTTTGCAAAGTTTTAGAAAGTCGTTCAACTACTCCAGATTCTTTACATAAATTACCAAAGGCAAGTGCACCAACAAGCGGGCAGGCATCTGGTAACAAAATAATGCAAAGACCTAATACCAAAAGCGGGAAAACGATTTTTTCACGCTGCGATACTTCTCTCATTTGAGTCATTTCAATAAGACGTTCTTTTTTTGTTGTAAGCATTTTCATAATAGGTGGTTGTATAATCGGGACAAGAGCCATATATGAGTATGCCGCAACCGCAATTGCCCCAAGTAATTCAGGAGCTAATCTTGATGTAACGAAAATCGATGTCGGGCCATCTGCACCACCAATGATACCTATTGAAGCAGCTTGAGGAAGAGTAAAACCAAGCAAAAGTGCAAACAATAAAGTAGAAAATATTCCGAATTGTGCAGCACCACCCAATAACGCAGTTTTTGGGTTTGCAATAAGCGGACCAAAGTCAGTCATAGCACCTACACCCATAAATATAAACAACGGGAATAATCCTGCGTGTATACCTGCTTCATATACTATACCCAAAAAACCCTTAGGGCCTGCAATATCGCAAACAGGAATGTTTGCCAAAATACCACCAAAAGCAATAGGTACAAGCAAAAGAGGCTCAAATTCTTTTTTAATACCCAGATACAAAAGCACAAGGCAAACAAGAAACATAATTGGCGCACCATACATATGCATCACTTGCTCAGCCCCTGACAAATTCGGGTCTGCAGGTAAAATCATATTGAAAATACCTGTTGATTTCCATAAATTTTGAAAAATATCAATAAAATTCATTAGTCAAATCCTCCTTATGCCAAAGTTACCAGAACTTGACCGGTTTTAACTTGTTCACCGACATTAACATCAATCGAAGCAACTTTACCTGATTTTGGTGATTTAATTTCGGTTTCCATTTTCATAGCTTCAAGCACTAAAAGTACATCGCCTTCTTCAATCATATCACCTTCAGATACATTGATTTTAAGAACAGCACCCGGAAGAGCCGCTTTAATAGGAGTTGCATCAGATGAGCTAACGCCTTCTTTTGCTTCAAT
>CALUXW010000035.1 GCA_944324865.1 Candidatus Gastranaerophilales bacterium
ATAATAATAGAGATAACCAATACCGAAACTAAAAGTTCCGCTAAAGTAAATGCGTATCTTTTCATATAAATTCCCCATTTGAATAATAATTTTTATAGAAATTTTACATTATAATTCTATAAATTACAACTAAAAATAAGAAAATTATATAAAAATCTAATTAAAAATAAGTTTTTATTGCCTTTTTTTAAAACTAAAATTATTAAGAATATAAAGGAAATTTTATGCAGGAAATTGAAGCTGCAAAACTAAAAAAAATTCTTGGTGAGAGAATAAAATATTTTAGAAAAAAACAAGGTTTATCACAAACACAATTAGCGGAAATTGTAAATATTGAAATGAAAAGTCTTTCAAGAATTGAATCAGGGCACAATTATCCGCAGTGTGAAAACCTTGTTGCAATTGCACGTGCTCTTAAAGTGGCTCCTTGGCAGCTTTATTTTGACGAAAGTGAAAAAGATCTGGAAACAATGAAACAAGAAGTCATTAATGCGCTTGAGGATAGAGATAAAATTTTCCCATTATACCAATATTTAGCATATTTAAGATAATGAGCAAATTTTTTGCATTGTATTTAAATAGTTGGATAAAATTTTAAATACTAAAGGGGAATGTATCGAAGAAAAGTCAATAACAAACTCGTTTATGCCAAGTGTTGTATAATATGGTATTTTATCAAAGTTTTGAACAATTGTCTCTTCAAACATATGCATTTTACAAAAACCATCAACCATTATAGGAAAAGTTTTGTCTATCAAAGGATCAGTAACACACCAGTGTCCTATGTGGCAAGGAGCAGAACAAGACAACCTTGAAATAACGGCACTATCGCAATTTAGGGGGCAAAGTCCTATGCTTTCAACCCTTTTTGCACCACCAATGAACATTTTTTTATTTGGGATTAGACGTCTTGTTTTTTTAATGCAGGAAATAATATTTTCTTTATCACCAATTGTGGAAAAATCTATTGCACGAATAGGGTGCAAATTTGAAAGACATTTTATGGAATAACTGTTTAAAAGGTTAATTCCGCTGCCTATTTCAACATTAATATCGCTTAGTTTTGAATCATTTATAATTGCCCACCACATGCCTATATTATTAACAACAACACTTGTTGGTTTTGGGTTTTGTAATGCAAGAGTTCTAATGAGTTCATAAACCCTGTCAAAATCTCTTTCTATAAGTATTCTCGGGGTCGAAAGATTAAGTTTGATTTTATGTTTTTTACAAAAATCTTTTACTACATTTACCAATTCATCAAAACTTTTTGTATATAAGTCAACAGTGGAGGCTACTTCTCCATATTCAATTGAGTTTATAGGATTAAAGCCTATTTTTTCAATAAATTTTTCAAGTTCTTTTAATTGTTCAAGGCTTGCAATTCTAAGATTTATTTTTGGCAGTTTAAGTGCTTTGTAATCAATATTTTTTTTAATTATAGAACCTTTTAGTTTCCAATTATACTTGTGAATATTATTTGCAAACTTAAAATCTCCGCCTTGTGCACTTTGTATTTCTCCGCAAAAATGATTAGTTCTGTAAAAGCTTTTTCTTACATGCCTAAATGGTAATTTTTGTTCTTTGAACATTTTTGGTTTTGTTAAGATTTTTTCTATTAATTTAATTGCATTTAAAATTTCATCCGAATTTGCAAATTTCCCCTTTATTACAACTGCGGAAATTGCGCCTGATTTTATAATATCATCAGCAAAATAAGGCAAGTTATCCGTGTCTATTGCAAGGGGAATTTTTGCATATTTTTTAATTTTTTCAATGTTTTTAATATAAAGCTCTTCTGTAATAATTAAACGGTCGATTTTATGAAACATTTCCATAAATTCAATACCGCACAAGTTGTGAATATCGAAATAAGAGTCTATTATGACTTTAAAGGGTAAATCCATAGTTTTAATAATTTCTAAAATTCCGTATGAATTTACAAAAATACCATCTATTTTTGTTGTATGTAAAAATTCTATGAATTTTTTTGTTTTAGAAACTTCTTCTTCATCTATTGAGTGTTTAAAATTAACAAAAATACGTGCATTATATTCATGCGCAATTTTTATATATTCTTCTATGTATTTAAAATTGTTGTTTATAAAACGGTGATGATAGACGTAAAACTCTCTGCATTTTGTTTTTTTGCAGAATTCTCGGATATTATCCGGAGTTTTGACAGGAGATACTATAAAAATATCTTTCATTCCATAATAATAGGCTTTTGGTGTTTTTTAGTCAAGTTTTTTAAGGGTTTATCTTTATAGTTCCTCTTACGTCTTTGTCAATGTTTAAACTTTCAAAAAGACTGTTTTTTAATTCATCAGGTGAGTTTGCACTGTAAAATTTGCCTGAAGTTGTAAGTGCTGTACATCTTAATTGATTTCTTGCTTCTTGATCAAAAATATCAAAAGCTATAACATCTATTGAAATATCATTTCTTGTTTTCATAAGTTCAATAGCATAAGTACATGGGCTTTCGTCACAATTTTCACCACCGTCTGTTAAAAGAATAATATGTTTTTTACCGCCAATTCCTGCAAAATCTGAATTTACGGCCTGCTTTAAAGAATATGTAATAGGTGTCCAACCAACAGCAGAGGTTTGGTATAGCGAATTTAAAATTGCACCGGAATTATTTGCTCTTAGTGGTACAGCAAGTTTTGATGCTATGCATCCGTCCATATAAGTAAATCCGCCACGATGGCCATATATTCTAAGGCCTGTTTGTACGTTAGGTGGTATTTGAGGAAGGATTGAAGTCAAAGTATCAAGTGCAACACGAAGTTTTGTTCTATCACCCATTTTTTCGTTCATGCTGTTTGAGAAATCAACAATAAAAAGTATCATTGAGGAAGTTTTAAATTGCTTTGTATCGATTTGATTTTTATTGTTGGAACTCATCGAATAGACACTGTAATTATAGTTCGATTCGCCTTTAGTAATATTTGTAAAAAAAATTAAAATGAATAATATTAAAAAAATTTTTTTCATAAATTAATTATACCTTAAAATTAAGTTTTTATAATACCCTTGTGTATATAAAACCCCCCTTCTGCAAAGGGGGGTTAAAACTCCGAACTTGTGTGCGCGTTAGGGTCTAAATCCGCAGTTTCGGATTAAAATTTTTTTTGCACACTCAATTGGTTTAAAAAGGCAGTTAAAGAACCTAAACGAGCCTGTAAATTATTGACAGACTCGTATAAGTTTTAAGTTTTAAAATTCAACACCTAACTTTTTAAAATTACATTAAACCTAACATTTTTTTGTACCAACTGAAAGTTTCAAGTTCAAGACCGTTAAAGGTAGTCTTTAAACATTGTTTTTTGAGGTAGTGTTGAAATTCATCGTTAAATTTGGACTTGATTGCGGGTTTAACTTTTAATTTTTCTACAAGAGTTGACATAAACTTTGCCTCCCATTTTTTAAAGCACACACATAATCTAACAACCTTAAAAATATTATATCATAATTTTTCAAATTTGTAAGCCCTTTTTATTATCCTATAGGCTAATTTTTAGGCTATTTTTGAAATTTTTATGTAAATTTTTGTTAAATATATGTTGCACTTTCGTATATTCTTTTTATATCTTCTGCTAAATCTGTAGCAGGATGTTTACTGTCTCCACTGCGCAAGTATCCGTATTTGTCTGCGATTCTGTTTTTAAGTGCGGTTTTAAAAAAATCAAAAAATAACTTAGGATAAAGGCTTACTCCTTGGGTGTATAAAAAAGAATTACTGTTATCAAAAATCCCCTTGTATTTTTTTTGATAAAATCTATGTGCCAAGACATTTAAACTAAGGCAATTAAGCTCTTCTTGTATTGAATTTTCATTATCCATATCTTTGCCATGCCCGCATTCGTGGAATATTGCCTCTGAAATGGCTAATACATCAGGGTAAGAACAATCATTTTTATATTTTGAATTTATAAGAATTGTAATTCCGTCATTTTCGCTGTAATTTAAACAGGCATGCACGTTGCTATTTGAAAAATCAGCATATAAAATCTTTGCCTTGTTTTTTTTAATCCAATCAACAGCTTCTCGACCGTTTTGGAATGGGGGATTTGCGCCCAGTGTTTTCATGTATAACAGGTCATTTTGCAGATATTCAACTTCTTCAAGTTCGTCCAGAGCTCTTTTGATTGTAGAAATTTGTGCTCTGTCAGGTTTTTCAACAGTTACAAATACCGGATTTGCTCCAGGAGAACCATTAGAGTACACTTTTGCTTTAAAATCAGGCAATTTACAAATTATTGACGTTATTTTCATAATATCCTTTGTATTTATAAAACCCCTAAAAAATATTTTTTTATAGTATAATAAAGTTTGTGATTAAAAGATATTCAAGAGAAAAAATTTCATCTGTTTGGGAATTAGAGCAAAAGTTTTCTTATTATTTAAAAGTAGAACTTGCAGTATGTAAGGCTTATAATAAACTTGGGCAAATTCCTCAAAATGCACTTGAACACATTGAAAAAACTGCTAAATTTGACATTAAGAGAATTGATGAAATTGAGAAACAAGTGCGCCATGACGTGATTGCTTTCTTGACAAACGTAAATGAAAATGTCGGTAGTGATTTTTCTCCATATATTCATATGGGTTTGACAAGTTCGGATGTTATAGATACTGCTTTTGCACTTCAGATAAAAGATGTTTCTGCGATTATAAATGAAGATATTGAAATTCTTTTAAAATCTATTTTAGATTTAGCAAAAAAACATAGGAATACTGTTTGTTTGGGTCGTTCTCACGGTATAGGTGCTGAAGTAATAACTTTTGGCTTTAAACTTTTAAATTGGTATGATATGTTATCCAGAGCAAAAAGTCGTTTTAACTATGCTTTAGAAGATATCTCCGTCGGGCAAATTTCAGGACCTGTAGGGACTTATTCAAATGTTGATATGGAAGTTGAAAAACTTGCATTGGAATATTTGGGTTTAAAACCTGCTAAAATTTCAACCCAAGTCATTGCTCGTGATAGGCATAGCGCCTATATTAGTGCATTAGCGCACATTGCTGGTGTTATTGAAAATTTTGCAATTGAAATACGACACTTGCAAAGATGGGAAGTGTGTGAAGTTGAAGAAGGCTTTAAAGATGGTCAAAAGGGTTCATCTGCAATGCCACACAAGAAAAATCCGATAGCAAGTGAAAATTTATCAGGACTTAGCAGAATTATAAGGGCTAATTCTATTGCAGCACTTGAAAATATAGCTCTTTGGCATGAAAGAGATATTTCACACAGCAGCGTGGAGCGAATTATTTTTCCAGATTCTACAATTTTGATAGATTATATGTTAAATAGATTTAATAATGTGGTAAATAATCTTGTTATTAAAGAAAAAAATATGATAAAAAATGTTCAAAAATATGGTGGTATAATTTATTCTCAAGCTTGTATGCTAAAGTTGACACATAAAGGGTTAACTCGAGAGCAAGCATATGAAATTGTACAAAAAGAGGCCCTAAAGGCATTTTCTGAAGGTGATGAAGGAAATTTTAAAGAAAATATGCGTCTGTACTTAAGTGATGAAGAAATTTTTGAATGTTTTAACGAAAAAAAATATTTGAAAAATATTGATTTGATTTATTCCCGTTTTGGTCTTTAAAAAATAAAAGCAGCCAAAGGCTGCATTATGTTGAACAATAGAGGAGGAGAAAAAATCACGCTTCATTAGATTAAGCAAAAATGTTTATAGGTTCATTATCTTCTTTTTTGCTTTCTTCTTGAGGTTTGTATGCAAATGGGTTAGAGCCTTTTGCGTCCTTGTTCAAGTTTGAAATTTGGTACAAATCAACTTTTTGTGATTGTGCTTCTTGAGTTTTAAAAGTTTCTACTTCTGAATTAGTTGGTACAAAAAGTTTGCCCTCAACACTTTTTGTAATGTTGTTTGCACCGTAAAGCGCACTTGCAGCTTGTGAATTAAGAAATGATGTGTCAATATTTTGAGTGTTAATTCCTGATTGCGTAATAGCAATTTGTCTTTGTAATTCGAGACTTGTTTTTGAATTGTAAAGATCAATTCCAAGTGTCGGGCGTTTAAATTGCGATAAATCAGCTTTTGTTAAGTCGATGTTTTTTTCTGATGCACGTGAAAAAATTTCACCTGAAATTTTTGCGGCATTTAAGCTGTCGACACCTGCAAATAAATTTTGATTTAATCCAAGTCCTGAAACACTCATTTTGTTTCTTTCTACTCCATTGTTCCTTATGTTGTTTATATCGGCTTATTTATGAAAATGTTTATACTTTTAATTTGCATTTGTTACATATATTTACAAATATTTTTAATTTTAATTTTCTTTGAGTTATAATTTAAAAAAAGGAATTTGGCCTGAATGATTTTAAAAACGTCAAAATTTAAATATAATAAGTAAAAGAAAGGTTTTTGCCTTTCTTTTTTTATGGATAAAAATGAAAAAAATTCAAAAAGGTATTGTTAATAAAATAGAAAAAATCGCATTTGATACTTTTGTGCTTGAAATAAGTTCAACTGTCAAAACGGCAAATGCGGGACAGTTTATTTCAATTTTATGTCCACCAAAGACTTTAAGGCGTCCTTTTAGTATAAAAAGCTTTAATAACGGTACTTTTGAGATATTTTTTAAATTAAAAGGCGAAGGTACAAATTATATAAAATCTCTGAAAATTGGTGATGGTGTTGATTTTATGGGGCCTTTGGGACAAGGTTTTAAAATTAAAAATAAAAAGTCTCTTCTTGTAGGTGCAGGAATAGGTATTGCGCCAATGTTATTTTTAAAAGATGAATTGAATATTGCTAATATTGATAATTTTCTTATAACAGGTTTTAAGGTTATTGATGAGGTAATTCAGGGTTTTGATAAAACAGTTGTTGGTGGTAGTGTAATTGATTTTTTGCCTGAGATTATTGAAAAATTTAAACCTGAAATAATATACTCTTGCGGACCAGAAGTTGTGCTTAAACTTGTTAGCAAAGTTGCTAAACAATATAATCTTGATGCACAAATAGCAATGGAAAAAGTTTTTGCATGCCAGGTTGGTGTATGCAGAGGGTGTGTTATTAAAATTTTGAAAGATGGAAAAGTCCAAAATGCCACAATTTGCCATGATGGCCCTGTTTTTGATGCGAAGGCGGTAGTATGGGAATAAGAATTGCAAATTTTGAAATAAAAAATCCTATAATTGCTGCTTCAGGTACTTTTGGTTATGCAGATGAGTATGAAGATTTTTGCGATTTATCTAAAATAGGTGCTATTGTTACAAAAGGCATTACTCTTGAACCGCGTATGGGTAATGATGGTGATAGAATTTTTGAAACAAATTGCGGGATGATTAATCGCATCGGGCTTGAAAATATAGGTATTGAACGTTTTGTAAAAGAAAAAATTCCTTTGTTAAAAAAGAAAAATATTACATACATCTTAAATACTGCGGGTAGCACGATTGAAGACTATACAAAAATGGCGCAAATTGCTGATAAAAATGGTATAGAAGCTATAGAATTAAATGTTTCTTGTCCCAATGTAAAATCAGGTTGTTTAGAATTTGGTGTGGATGCAAATTCTTTGTATGAGCTTGTTTTAGATGTGAGAAAAAATTATAATGGCTGCTTGATTGTAAAATTAACTCCTAATGTTACAAATATTGAAAATTTAGCTCAAGCAGTTGAAAGAGCTGGTGCTGATGCAATAAGTGCAATTAATACATTAAAAGGTTTGGGCATAAAAATAGATTATATTAACGGAAAATTCTATAAAAAAGAAGTCCAAGGGGGGCTTTCTGGTAAATGTATAAAACCAGTTGCATTAAGCATGGTTAAGCGTATTCGAGCAGTTACAAAATTGCCAATTATAGGTATGGGTGGAATTTCTTGTTTGTCTGATTTATTTGAATTTGTGTGTGCCGGTGCTGATGCTTTTGAAATCGGTACTCAAAATTTTACACAATGTGATGTTTGCAATAACTTAGCAGACGAACTTGAAAAATTCATTAAAACCAATGGTTTTAAAAGTTGGGAAGATTTAAAAAATGAAATTAAGGAGATAAAATAATGGCACAAGTAGATGTAAAGCAGTTATTAATTGATTTTGACGGCTTATTAAACGGGCATTTTTGTTTAACATCAGGATTGCACTCCGATACTTATTTTCAATGTGCAAAATTATATCAGTATCCACCTGTGGTTAAAACAATAGCCGGTGAATTGGCTAAAAAACTTAAAGGGCTGGAATTTGATACTATTGTTTCGCCTGCAATAGGCGGAATAATCTTCGGATATGAAGTTGCTGCAGCAACAGATAAAAGAAATCTTTTTGTAGAAAGAAAAGATGGACAAATGCAATTAAGAAGAGGTTATGTCTTGAAAAAAGGCGAAAGAGTTTTAATTGTAGAAGACGTTATAACAACAGCAAGAACAATTTTTGAAACAATTGAAGCCCTCAAACCATTTGAAATAGAGGTTGCAGGAGTAGCATGTATTGTTGACCGTTCTGCAGGAAAACTAAAGGATAAATTAAATATAACGTCCCTTCTTCAGGTGGATCCTGTAACATACACACCTGATCAGTGTCCTCTTTGTAAATTAGGCATTGAGATAACAAAACCGGGAAGCAGGACAGGAAAATAAATGAAACATTTAATTGATATTAAAAGCTTAAAAAATGAAGAAATACTTGAGATAGTTGAACTTGCAAAATATTATGAAAACAATGTTCCTACAGGGACACAAAAGAAAAAACAAAAAGGTTCTGTTGCACTTTTATTTTTTGAAAATTCGACTCGTACCAGATTTTCTTTTGAAATGGCTTCTAGGAAATTAGGATTTGACGTATTTAACTTTGAGGCGCAAAAATCTTCTATTTTAAAAGGTGAAGGTTTTTTTGATACCCTTAATAATTTAAATGCGATTGGTTGTGATATTGCAGTTATAAGGCATTCACGTGAAGGTTTTATTGAGGAACTTTCAAAAAAAGACTATGCTTATGGGCTTTCATTAATTAATGCTGGTCAAGGTAAAAGTTCTCACCCAACGCAAGCGCTTTTGGATTTTTATACTTTGACAAAACATTTAGGGTCGCTTGAGGGTAAAAAAATTGTTATAGTAGGAGATATAGTTCACTCAAGAGTTGCAAAATCAAATATAGAACTGCTTTCACGTTTTGGTGCACAAATTGTTTGCTGTTCACCGGATTACTTTGAAGATTGGACATTGGAGCATATAAAATATGAACCTAACATAAATCTTGCGTTGAAGGGGGCAGATGCTGTTATGGGGCTTAGAATTCAAAAGGAAAGATTAGAAAATAAAATTCCTTATGACGAATACATTGCAGATTATCAAATTAATGAAAAAAATATGCCCCAAAAAGCAATCTTAATGCACCCCGGACCTGTCAACAGAGATGTAGAAATTTCAAGTACTTTGCTTGATAAAAAAGGAAATATAATAATTGAGCAGCCAAGAAATGGTGTTTTTGTACGTATGGCGGTGCTTGACTTGATTTTTGAGGGAGTTCAAAGGTGAAAATAGTTGAAATACCTGCTTTTGTAGATATGCATGTTCATTTTAGAGAACCGGGTTTTGAATACAAAGAAACTATTGAAACAGGTTTAAAATCTGCTCAAAAAGCAGGATATGAAATTGTTTGCACTATGCCCAACACAAAACCGGTTTGTGATAATATACACATTTTAAACTATATTCTTGAAAAGTCAAAAGGCTACTCTTGCAAGCTTTTACCTGTTTGCGCAATTACTAAAAATTTAAATTCTGAAGAATTAGTTGATTTTACGGCACTTGAAAAAGCAGGTGCCGTTGCTTTTTCAAATGATGGTCTGCCGATTTTAAACCACAGTGTTTTCTATAATGCCTTAAAAAGTGAAAAATTAATCCTCTCACACCTTGAAGATGAAACAAAGGAAGCAATTTGGCAAATTCAAATCTTTGAAGAGCTTACAAGAGAAGGCTTTTCACCACGCTTGCACTTTTGCCATATTTCAAAAAAATCTACACTTGAGGCAATAAAAGCGGCAAAAGTACGCGGTTTAAAAATTACCTGTGAAACTGCACCGCATTATTTTACCTTTACAAAGGAAAACGTAACCGACACAGGCGTTTTCAAGATGAATCCTCCGCTTGGCGAAGAGTCTGACAGGCTTTTTGTAATTGACTCGGTTAAAGACGGCACAATAGATGTTCTTTCAACTGACCATGCTCCCCACGGCAATGAAGAAAAATTGTTGCCCTATGATAAATCTCCAAATGGAATAACAGGACTTGAAACGGCATTTTCACTGACTTATGCACAGTTTGGACTTGAAAAAACCCTTGAATTAATGTCATACAACCCTGCAAAAATTTTGGGAGTTGAAATTAAAGGGAAAAACAAGTTTGATTTAGATAAAACCTATACAGTACATGGGGCTGAATTTAGCTCTAAGTGCAAAGTTACACCTTATGAAAATATGATTTTAAAAGGAGTTAAAATTAATGATTAATGAACAAATAAAAGAAAAAATTGTCCTTGCTTTGGATGTGGAAACTTTTGAAGAGGCAAAGAACCTTGTTGATGAGCTATCCGATTATGTTGGTACTTTTAAAGTAGGTTTACAGCTCTATACGGGTTTTGGCAACGAAATTATCGACTATATTAAAAACAAAAATTCAAATTTCTTTTTGGATGTTAAGTTAATGGACATACCTAACACCGTTAAAAAAGCAAGCGAGAACGTTGTTTTAAGGGGTGCAAATTTTTATAATGTGCACGCACTGGGTGGTTTAGAGATGATGAAGCAATCAAAAGAGGGTGCTTATTCGGCTGCACAAAAAATGGGCAAAAAACCGCCTATAATCCTTGCAGTTACCGTTCTTACAAGTATTTCGCAAGAAGTTTTAAATGACGAGATTGAAATTAATAAAGACGTAAAAACGCTTGCAATCACCCTTGCAAAACTGGCAAAACAAGCGGGGCTGGACGGTGTTGTAGCGTCAGTTCATGAGCTTAGTGCAATAAAAGAAGCTTGTGGAGCGGATTTTAAAGTTTTATGCCCCGGAATAAGACCTTCTTGGAGCTTAAAGGATGACCAAAAAAGAATAGCAACGCCAAAAAATGCAATTTTAAACGGTGCTGACTATCTTGTAATTGGAAGAGCGGTAACTGCAACGCAAAACAGAGTAGAAACAATGAAAAAAATCTATGAAGAGATAGGAGAAGTAATATAATGGCGACATTAATACTTGAAGACGGAACTGTAATGAGTGCCAAGTCTTTTGGTGCAGATTGTGAAGTTTTTGGAGAAATTGTCTTTAATACATCTATGGCAGGTTATCAGGAAATCATAACTGATCCTAGCTATGCAAATCAAATAATTGTCATGACTTATCCTGAAATTGGTAATTATGGTATAAATAATGATGATTTTGAGGCATTAACCCCCGCTTTAAAAGGTATTATTGTAAAGGAATATTGTAAAAACGAGTCTCATTATAAAAGTCAAAAGTCATTGGGTGATTATTTAAAAGAAAGAAACGTTGTAGGAATTGAAGGTGCTGACACAAGAACATTAACCAAAAAAATCCGTGAAGCTGGCACTATGAACTGCTTTATTTCTTCCTACGATTTAGACGAAGCTGAAATAAATAAAAAAATTGAAGAAGTTATAAA
>CALUXW010000036.1 GCA_944324865.1 Candidatus Gastranaerophilales bacterium
GGTGCTAATACAACCATAATAATAGAGATAACCAATACCGAAACTAAAAGTTCCGCTAAAGTAAATGCGTATCTTTTAAAAGTGCAAGAAAAATTTAGAGCCATATGACTCCCCTTTCGTCTCTAATTCATATCAATAACGATATAATTATATCAATAATGATATAACAAGTCAAATAAGTGTAAATTTTATAGAAAACTAAATATATGACTGAACAAAAAATAAGCGTAAGAGAAATTGTAAAAATGATGCTTTTAAGGCGTAATGTTTCTTTAAGTGCTCTTGCAAAAGGATTGAATGAAACATACGGTTATAATATTACTCAGTCGAATCTTTCAAGAAAGCTTATAAACGAAACTGTTAAATGGTGTGAATTTCAGGATATTGCTGCACTTTTGGGTTATAGGATTAGATTAGATGAAAATAAGCATTGGAACGGACTTAAACCTGAATGATCTTTCAATGCTTGATAACTTTGATATATTGTGTTAATTTTTTAGTGTTAAGAATTTTGGGTAATAATTATGATTAAGCCTTGGGATGAGTATTTTTTGGAAATCGCAAAAACTTGTGCTTCCAGGTCAAATTGTTTAAGGGCACATGTAGGTGCTGTCATTGTCGGGGATGATAAAAAGATTAAAGCTACTGGTTATAATGGAACCCCTTCTAAAGTTGTGTCTTGTGCCGAGCTTGGATTTTGTTACAGGATTAAAAATAATATTCCTTCAGGTACAAGATATGAAACTTGCCGTTCAATACATGCTGAACAAAATGCTATTATTCAGGCAGGACAAGATCGTTGCAAGGGTGCGACAATGTATATATATGGGCATAATTTTATATGTATACTTTGTAAAAGATTTATAGTCCAAGCCGGAATAGAAAAAATTTACCTGCAAAAAGATGAAAACTCCCCCATTGAATTTGTTGATGCAATTGCAATTAGAGAGGAGCTTTCAAAATCAATATTAACTGAAAAAGACTGTATTGCTTGTACAAATGATTAATCATTAATATGCAATTTTTTTACTTTTTCATCTTTTTGGGGCTCTTTTTTCTCGAGTGTTATTTTTAATATGCCGTGTTTAAATTCGCTTTTTGCAGTATCTAAATCAATCGGTTTATCAAGCGGAATTGTTCTTGAAAATTTTCCGTAACGAAATTCACTGGTGTGTAAATTTTCTTTTTCTTCTTCTTTTTCAAATTTAGATTCTGCGTGTAATACAATGCCGTTCTCGTACAATTCAACGTCTATGTCTTCTTTTTTAACTCCTGCAAGTTCAATCTTAATTTTATAATCTTTGGATGTTTCCTTGACTTCTATTGCAGGTCTAAAGGTCATTTCGACGGGAATGTGTCCTTTGTCCATAAATTCCATATCGCCAAAAGTGTCTTTTAAAAATCTTGTTAAATCTTCATGCATGTTATTAAAAAAATATGATGGTTCTCTTTTTATAATACTAAATTTCATTTTCCCTCCTTTTTTGTTATTTTGTTTTAGTTTTAAATATTTTTCATTATCCTTTTGTGTAAAGTTTTGTAACCATCTGTGCAATTTTTATTCGGAAAAAGTTTTTATATATATGTAGCAACATAAGGATTAATTAAAATGGCTATTGGAGCATTAGGCGGACTTGATTATGAAATGTACAAACAGCCGATAAATTATACGTCAGCTGTAAATCCTTTTAGTGCCGGCGCAATGGGTGCTCAAGGTCGTTCTGAACAACCAAAATTTTCAGCAATGCAAGAACGTGAACTTGACCCGCAAATGCTTGCACAAAAGGCGCAAAATTTTCAAAATGGGCTTGGAGGTACAAACAATCCCGACAATCATAAAATATTTTTTGCGGCGTAATTTCAAAGTTTAATAATAAAAATCCCCTTAAAATTTAAGGGGATTTTTATTATCCAAATGTCTTAAATGAAGTTTCAACGTTGTTCTGTATTACTTTTTGAACACTTTCTATTTCTGTTTCCAATGCCTTGTGTTCTGATTCAAGTTGTTTTAATCTTAATTCAAGCATTTTATCCTTATTTTGAAATAGCGTTTGTCTTTCATCATATTCTGCTTGTGCTGCAGCATCGTCAGTTTTATCTAATGTTTCCGTAATCATTGTTTCTGTTGTGTTTGCGTAGTTTACCTTTTCCCAGCTGGAGCCTTCTTCACCTGTTTCGTCGCCGAATTTTAAAAGTTCTATAAAGTAAATACCTTCGGTCAGGGCATTTTGCAGCATGTCTGATCTTTCAATTTCAGGATCTACAAAATACTGATTTTCTTTTAAGCCGTCTGCCGAAAGACCATTTTCATCAAATTCGGGTAATTTTGGTACTACAACTTTTCCTGACGTTGTAACGAGTCTGCCACCAAGTCCGGGATTTTCGTCTAATTCGGAGCGAACTATATCATCATAGGTGAGTTTGCGATTGTAATTATATAAATCTGTGTCTGCAGCAGTTTTTGCATTGAACAAAAGAGTAGTATTATTCATTTTATCATTGTACTCCATTGTCCAATTTTCAGTTTCTTGTGCCAGCATCAATCTTTCATGAGTAATGCGTTGTGCTTGGTACTCATTATTGTTTTTTTGCGCCGTTAAAATTAAAAATCTTGCCTGGCTGGCGGACATTCCCATAAGGGTCACTCCTTACTTTATTGTTCTTGTAATATTTTTTTCGGCATTATTTACTTTCACTTTAATTTTTTTAAGCATTTTTTCACTATTTTGAAACAAAACTTTACATTTTGAATTATTAATAAAAAATAAATTTAAATAGACAAGAAGAATTGATAATTTATAATGTTAATTAATTAAATGTTTTCAAGGAGGTTAGTAAAATGTTCATTGATGATAATGAAATTAACAATGAAGATGTGCAAGTATCAAATAATCCTTTTGAGCCACAAGAGGAGGAAACTAATAATGATGAAACTTTAAAAGAAGATATTGATGAGTGTAAAAAATTAAAAACCGAACTTGAGGATTTAAATAATAAATATTTGAGACTTGCTGCAGATTTTGATAATTTTAGAAAACGTCAAGCCCAAGAGCGTGAAAGTCTTTTAAAATATGGTGCAGCAGATACAATGACAAAATTATTGACAGTTTTGGACACTTTTGAACGCGCACAAGAGTCATTAAAAGACATTGAAGATGTGCAAAGCGTAAAAGATAGTTATGAAGTTGCTTTTAAACAACTTATTGATACATTGAAAAAAGCCGGACTAGAAGTAATAGAAACGCAAGGCGCAGAATTTGACCCTAATTTACATGAGGCAATAGCTCAAACTCAGACTAATGAATATCCTGATAATACTGTTATTTCACAAATGCAGACAGGATATAAATTGGGCGACAGAGTATTAAGACCCGCACTTGTTAATGTTGCGCTGAATGAGGAATAAAAATGGATTATTATGAAACGCTTGGTGTTAGTAAAAATGCTACAAAAGATGAAATAAAAAGTGCATTTAGAAAATTGGCAAGAAAATATCACCCTGATGTTAACAAAGAAGAGGGTGCGGAAGAAAAATTTAAAGAACTCGGACGCGCTTATGAAACATTAATGGATGACCAAAAGAGAGAATTATACGATAGGTATGGCGAAGATGGTCTTAAAAATGCCGGATATAATACAAATGCTTTCGACTTTGACTTTGGAGATCTAGGCGATATTTTTTCATCGTTTTTTGGCGGTGGTATGAGCGGTTTTTCATCAGGTCGTTCTAATCCTAATGCTCCTCAAAGAGGTGCTGATTTAAGACTTGATATCGAAATTGATTTTATGGAATCTCTTTTTGGTTGTGAGAAAGAAATAAAATTTGATCATCTTGAACAATGTGAAGTATGCCAAGGTAGTGGTTTAGATAAAGATGCAAAAGACACAGTATGTCCTACATGTCATGGTCAGGGTAGAGTTCAGCAAAGTACAAGGACAATTTTGGGTTCTTTTACATCCGTTACTGTTTGTCCTACATGTCATGGCAGTGGCAAAAATCCGAAAGCTGCTTGTAAAAAATGTAAGGGACAAGGGTCTGTTCCAAAAGAAAAAACAATCAAGATTAAAGTTCCACATGGGGTTGATACAGGTTCTAAAATTCGCCTTGCAAACGAAGGAGATGCCGGCAAAAATGGTGGTAGGACTGGTGATTTATATGTAGTATTACATGTAAAAGAATCAAAAGAATTTATAAGAAACGGTTATGATATTTACACAAAACTTGATATTACAATACCGCAGGCTGTTTTGGGCGATGTTGTAGTTGTTAATACAATTTATGGACAAAAGGAAATAAATATACCCCAGGGTATTCAAAGCGGTGAAAAAATAGCGCTTAAAGATTTAGGTGTACCTTATCTAGGATCTGATTCCCAAAAGGGTATTCATTATGTTACAATAATTATTGATACTCCCAAAAAATTGTCCGAAAGGGAAGAGAAACTATATAGGGAGCTTTTTGAACTTCAAAAAGGTGTCAAAAAAGAAGAAAGTTTGCTTGAGAGAGTTAAGGCCACGCTTAAAAAATAGGAGAATTATGAAGATATTGCAGAACAAAGGTTTTAGGCTTTTTATAAGCTTATTTGCATTTTTAATTTTTTCTCAAAGTGCCAATGCTTCAAAACTTCCAATTGAGGTTTGGGAGTATGTAAAAGAGCAATTGCCCTCGTCTACTCAGCGTTTTGACTCTGTTGTTGTAGTTTCAAGTGACGTTATGTATATTCCTTTGTATCCTGCACAAACAAATGCGGTAGGTACCCTTAAGATTGAATATACTTACCCTGCGGGAAAAACTTTAAAGGATAAACCTGAGATTGTAGTTTTTAATAACAATTTTGTTTTATTAAAGCTTTTTAAAGATAAAAACGGTGATTATACTTTGACAAGTTATGAAGATTTTCCAATGAAGGTTAAACTGGGGGTTATGCCACAGGATATGCTTGTACCTCCGGGATTAAAGATGCCAGAAAATTTAAAACTGGTTTTGGGTGATTTGATTATTCCTTCAAAAGAAGAAGGCAATCTCATTTATTTAAATAAGGACAAAAAAGTTTCAGATGTTCTTATGAAAAATGAGTTTATACCTCTTAGCGAATTTAAAAATAAAAAAACTTATATCACAACTGCAAATTCAAAGTTTATGTTGGTTTATGATGATAATTCAAAATCTCCCCTATATGAGCTTAAGCTGAGCTCTTTGCCTTCAAAAATAGTAGCATCAAATTCTACTAAATTTGCACTTGTTGTATATTTTGCAAATAAAAACCTTGAAATAATAGATTTGAAAAATGAGAGAATTTTGACACAAATTCCACTTGATGATGTTGCAAAGGATGCTGATATAGATGTTCAAACAAACATGGCATATGTAAGTTCGCAAAATGCAAATACAATTTATTGTGTTGACTTAAACTCTGCAAAGCTTGCAAAAGCAATAAGATTGGAGCAGTCCCCTTCTCGTATTGCTGTTTCCACAGATGGTAATTCAATCGTGTTTGTTGATGGCATTTCGGGGGATTTGTTTGTTTTAAAGTTGGGTGAGAGTGTTCAAGTTAATCCTGTTGCTAAAATAAAAAATATTTCAAAAGTTCTTTGCGATAATCAATTTATTTATGCTATTTCAAGAACTGAAAGCAAAATGTATGTTTATGATAAAAATACATTAGCACTTGTAGATGAAGAAAAGTTGAATCAAAAACCTTTAGATGCCGTCTTGTATCAAAATAAAGTATATATTCTTTGCGCAAAAGAAGGCATATTAGATATTTATGATAATATTGAAAAGAAAATAATTTTATCTCAGCAGCTTGAAAAAGATGGTTTTTATTCAAAAATTACTCTTGTGCCCGATCAACATAATATTCTTATAACAGGAGTTAATTCAAAAAAATTCTTGCTTTTTGATCTTGAAAAAATGAATCTTATTAAAAAACAGCCTGCACTTATTGATGTTTCAAATATAATAATTATGGATAAGCAAAGAGTTCAGGATTTGTAATATGCAAACTTTAAAAGAATTTGATGACAATGCTCAAAAGGTACTTTTAAATCTGGAAAAGACCCAAAAAGAATTTTGGAATATAGACAGAAATACCGCAAATTTTTTGAATATGCTTATTAAAATACATAATTCCAAAAATGCTCTTGAGATAGGAACATCAAACGGTTATAGCGGAATCTGGTTGGCTGATGCGTTAAAACATACTTCAGGTAAGCTTACAACAATTGAATTCTGGGATAAAAGGCAATCAATTGCTAGAGAAAATTTTTCAATGTGTAAGCTTGAAAATTTTATAGAAACAAAGTTGGGTTCCGCTCTTTTAATATTAGATGAAATGGGTAGCGAAATTAAACAAGGCTTGCGCGAGCCTTTTGACTTCATTTTTATCGATGCCAATAAACTTGAATACATTGAATATTTTCATAAAATAGACCCTCTTTTAATTACTGGCGGGTTAATAGCCGCCGACAACACAATTTCACATGCTAAAAAAGTTGAACCGTATTTGAAAGCTTTAGCTGAGCATCCCTCTTATCAAAATCAAATGTTAAATTTTGAAGCCGGATTATTTGTTTCACTTAAGATTTAAGTTTGAGACGGTTGTGTGGTTTCATAAACTGTAAGAGCATTTGAAATGCTTATCCCGCCTGTTTGCGCAGGTGAATTTGTTATCTTACCGTTTACATAAATGACGCTTGAACCACCACCATCAAAGTTCATTGCATATGTGCAACCAAGACCTTTCATAATGTGGGCAAGTTGTGTTAATGTCACACCAACTGAGTTTTCTTCCCGTCCATCAATAGTTACTATTATAAGTTCATTTTTATCGTTATAGCCTACTGCTGAACGAGGGTTTTTACCAGTTATTGAAGATAATTTTTGTTCATTAACATCAACAAAAACTTCCCCGTCTTTGACCAAATATGGACCTGCACCTATTATGTGGTCTGCATTTTTGAATGTTTCATTTATTCTTATGTCATATGTTATGTTCCTTTCTAATGCTAATTTGTCGAGTATTTTTGCCGGCGCACTTATTACAAAACCGTCTTTAGGGATTGTAATTTGATTTGCACTCATTGCAATTATTTTTCCGTTTGATACTGCGGCAACTTTGCCGTATTTTGGTGCCATTGGGGAGGTATTACCCCATTGCGGTGTGTAGATTATTGTATAAGTGCTTAACATTCTGGGCTGGTTTATGTTATCTGCCTTTAAGATTGATTTATTAGAGTGTATTGTTATATTCATTACTACTTTGTCCATTACAAAGCGAGTTTGGTTATTTTCTTCAATTATGCCGATGCCCACACGATTATATATCGGACCTGTTAAAACTTGTTTGTCTATTACAAGCGCACCAAGCGGAACACCGGTTTGAGGTTTAAAATAGCCTGCATTAACCGCAACTATTGAATTGTTCTTTTGTGCAATTGTTCTTATTTGTGCTCTTGAACTTAATTTTGTGCCTGCAATTTCGGGTTTTATGTTTAATGCACTGTTGGCACTTTTGTCAATTTCCACAATATTTATTTTTACGGGTTTTTGATTTATATATTTTGTGAGTTTAATGTGTGCTATTCCATAAGCTGGGTAAGTAATGCATTTTGCAGGGTATTTTTTGCTTATTCTTTGAACAAAATTTTCCCTGTTTATAATTTCATTTTGCAGAGGGGAGACATAGGCAATTTTTTCTTCATTGACTTGATTATCGCCAATAAAAATCGGGTGGCTTGAGCTTAAAGCTTTTGAACAGACACCCGATATTACAGTTATGCATAGTGTTACTATTGTGGCCAAAACTATAGTTTTGAGCGTGGCCGGCGGGACTTTTTGCTTTATTTGCCCTATTTGTCCCGACGTGCAATTCATACTGGTCAACAATTCTGCCGCGCTCATTTTTGCTCCGTCTGTTTTTTTGTCTATCTACTACTATTGTAACACACATTTACAATAGTCGCAACCCCTTTATTTATAGTACTTTTGACACTTTATCAAAATGTAAAAAAAGTTTTTTATGTCATCTGTTGCGCTGTGCAGATTTTAAATAAGTGTAGTTTTGTCATAATCAAGAATATTAATTTTCTTTACAATTTAAGATAATGTGTGTAATATTGTTATTGTAATCAGGAGATATAAGAAATGCTAATAGAAGAAATATTAGAATTGACAGTTTCTAAAAAAGCTAGTGATTTGCATATTTCTGCTGATTTACCACCTGTTTTGCGTATAGATGGCGAGTTGGTCAGAACAAATTTGCCGGTGTTGACGGGTGAAGATGTAGAAACTGTTGTTTTTCCTATATTAACAAATGAACAAAGGCGCCAGTTGGAACAAAATTGGGAATTGGATTTTGGATATGGCCTGCATGGCGTTGGGCGTTTTAGGGTTAATGTATATAGGGATAAAGGGAATTATGCTGCAGCTTTTCGTACTATAAATTCCGAACCTCCAAGTTGTGATGAACTAGGGTTGCCAGAGATTGTAAAAACAATTGCGCAAAAACCAAGAGGTTTGATACTTGTAACAGGGCCTACAGGTTCAGGTAAGTCTACTACCCTTGCTGCAATGGTTGACTATATAAATTCAAATCGTACGGAGCATATTTTAACTATTGAAGATCCTATTGAATTTATTCACACTTCTAAGAAAAGCATTGTACATCAAAGGGAGTTAGGTCAAGATACGCGCTCTACTGCAAATGCATTGCGTTCTGCACTTCGTGAAGATCCTGATGTTATCCTTGTAGGTGAAATGAGAGATTTGGAAACAATCTCTTTAGCCTTAACAGCTGCTGAAACTGGTCACTTAGTAATGGGAACATTGCATACATCTTCTGCTTCCCAAACGATTGATCGTATTATTGATGTTTTTCCGCAAGGTCAACAACAACAAATACGATTGCAGTTGTCAAACAGTTTGGTTGCTGTTTTTTCACAAACACTTATACAAAAGCTTTCACCTGATGGTGTCACAAAAAAAGGTCGTGTTATGGCACAAGAAATAATGATTGTTAACAGTGCAATTTCAAATTTAGTCCGTGAACAAAAGACTGCTCAGATATATTCTGCAATTCAAACAGGCTCCGGTATTGGTATGCAAACACTTGAGATGGCACTTAGTGATTTATATAAACAGAAATTAATTACAAAAGAAGATGCGTTGGCAAAAGCTCAATATGTTGAGGAATTAAAACGTATGATTGGTTCTGCAGGTATAAAAAGTGCAAGAATGAGTTTGGGGCAATAAAAAAATGTTTGCATAAAAACTTGTTCTTGCTAAAATAATTATATAAAGTTAATAAAATTGTAATAGAATGTCCCAAATATAGGACATTCTATTAATTAGAAGATAATTACGCCCTGTCATGCAAAGGAGATAAAATGGGAATAAAAGGCAAAAACGACAAAATGGTTGTATTAGCATGTGAAGAATGCAAGGAAAGAAATTATACTACAACTAAAAATAAGAAAACTTTAAAAGAAAGAATGGAACTTAGCAAATATTGTCCAAGATGCCAAAGGCACACAACTCATAAGGAAACAAAGTAACTGAACGGGTTGATAAGTTAATATTATAAGTTGCGTCACAAGTTCAGTTGCGAGTAGACCGCCGGGTCTGCGTTAGTTCAAAATATGTTCTACCAACTGAACGGGTTGATAAGTTAATATTATAAGTTGCGTCCTTAGTTCAGTTGGTAGAACGTCGGTCTCCAAAACCGGATGTCGAGGGTTCGAGTCCTTCAGGGCGCGATTTTAAAGCGATAAAAGGAAAAATATGGCAAATAATACGCAAAAACAAGTAAGTGAAACAAATAAAAATAAAACCTTTAAAGAAGATTTAATAACATACTTTAAGGGCGTAAAAGCAGAATGGAGCAAAGTTTCTTGGCCACAAAAAAATCAAATTATATTTGAGACGGCCGTTGTATTGTTTGTTGTTATTGCTTTTACAATAATTGTTTATTTAATGGACATAATATTTAAAGGTTTACTGGGTTTACTCCCTCACTAAGTTTTACATTAACTAACTAAATAAGGTAAATTATGGATAAAAAAGAAGAAAAAAATCTGGAAAATTTAGAAGAACAAGAGAATTCTTTGCAAGAGAAAAAAGAAGAAACTCAAAAAGCCGAAAAAGCACCAAAAAAACGCTGGTACGTGGTTCATACTTACTCAGGTCATGAAAATAAGGTAAAAGTCAACCTTGAAAAACGCATTGAGTATATGAATATGTCAGAAAAAATCTTCAGAGTTGAAGTTCCTCAAAAAACCATCACTCAGGTCAAGAGTGGAAAGAAAACTGAAAAAGAAGAAAAGATTTTTCCTGGCTATGTTTTAGTTGAGATGATAATGGACGATGACTCATGGTATGTAGTTCGCCATACAGCAGGTGTAACTAAGTTTGTCGGATCGTCCAAAAAACCAATTCCAGCAAAAGACTCTGAAATTAAAAAGATTATTCACAGAGGTCAAACGTCTGCTCCTAAAATTGAGCTTGATGTTAAAGTTGGTGATAAGGTTAGAATCGTTTCAGGTCCGTTCGCCGAATTTATCGGAGATATCACGGAAGTTTATCCTGATAAATCAAAATTACGTGCAAATGTTTCAATCTTTGGACGTGAAACACCAGTTGAACTTGAGTACAAACAAATTCAAAAAGTATAATAACAAATGTGGAAGGGTAGCTAAAGCTGCCTGCTATTACCACGAAAGGAGAAAATAATGGCACCAAAATCAAACAAAAAAGTAACCGGTAAAATTAAGT
>CALUXW010000037.1 GCA_944324865.1 Candidatus Gastranaerophilales bacterium
CAAACTTCTTATTGCATCTGTAAGTTGCTCTAATTTTACTTCAACGTTATCCGCCATAAACCCTAAAATTCCTCTTTAAAATTTTCTTTTTTATTCGACATTTTAATATAAAAATATTAATTTTCCTACTTTGTAAACCATATTGAAGCCTATCTGTGTTACAATTCTTTACTTCAAGTTAAAAAAATAAACTTTTTTTGATAGTATATACCATGTTAATAGGATAGATTACAGATAAGTGACGGTGGATAAGTGCTTAATTTAATTAACCCCAAAACAAATGATTATGAATTTTTGAATAACTTTGATATTAATACGCAATTTGCAAAGTTAAAAGAAATTTACGGAATTTCTGATGTTTCCGAAGAAAGAAAAGAGTACCTTTCAAAGACAATAAAAAAATATGGTTATTTGCCTTATGCACATTTTAAAACTCTTGATGAGTTAACAACAGGCGAAATAATTTTTACTTTTTGTGAAAAATTAAAACTTGAGGGTACTTATGATGGTAAAAAATTTATCCATTTTTCTAATCCTTCACCTCTTGCAAGGAGAAAAGTAAAACATTCTAATTGGTTTAAAAAAGAAGGTCATAATATAAAACTTTTATCCCTTGCCGGGTTAGGCAAGGACGTAAATACTGCTGGGAAATTTATAGATTGGCTTGCAGCCGTTATTTCTCTTGATTGGGGTAACAAAGAGCTTAATATCATGCCTGCTACTTTGTATTTAATCCCTTTTCATCCCAGGGAATTTGGTTGTGCATATTTACCACAGTCATCAGATGTTTCGCCAAATCTTTGCGATGAAAAAATTGCAAAATTTTTAGGACTAAGTGCAAAAGAACAGGTAAAATTCTTTATAACACTTGCTCAACTTTCAGGTCATCCTGTAATTTATGATATTTTGCCTCAAACAGGCAGATTTTCAAAAGTTATATTGACTCATCCTTATGTTGCTCGTTGGATGGATATTAAAAATCTTGATAATCAAATAAATAATTTTAAAAAAGCTCTGAAAGCAAATAATTCAAAAACATTCGATGAAGATTTAAAAGAGTTTAAGATTTTCATTTCTTATAAAATGTCTTTTAAAGAAAAACAAGAAGAACTAACAAAACGTGTTGAAGAAATAGTTGAGCATGTCAATGGTAAAAAACCAAAATGCGAAGAAGATATTGTAAAACAGCCGCAAATAATAAAAGCTTTAATTAAAGAAGGTCTTTGGACTATGCCTGGGGGTGCATGGTGCTCGGCAGGTGTTCCTGTGTATGATAAAATGCATAAATCCGGTGAATATCCAACCTATAAACATTATAACTTTAAGGGTGAAGATGTTACGCATTTTGCAAATCTTGATTGTCAAACACCTTATTATTTTGTTTATTTTGAAAAAGCAAAATATAATAACAAAGTTAAAGAATTTTTTGTTGATTATATGGATAATCTGCAAAAGGAATTTAATTTCGATGGTTTTAGAGTAGACCATATTGATCATCTGGTGGATGAAGTTTCACAAAAATCAGGCATGCCTATAAGCTATAGGGTTCCAAGTAAAGTTTTGGGTGCACTTAATTTAAAATTAAAAAGACGCATACCGTATTTTGCAACTCTTGCAGAATATATGTTGTGGGATGGTTATTTTAAAGAATATCATTGTGATATGCATTTCGATCTTCTCTGGGGTGATGATATTGTAAGTCAATATATTAAGACCCCAGAGCAAATAATTAATGATAATATGCGCCTTGAAATATACAATAATAAAGCTTCAAAGAATAATCCTCTTTCTATTTTAAAGGCTTATAACAATCAAGATGGAGAATTTCGCGAGATTGACCAATATCCGGGGCAACTCGGTGAACAAGGTGCTTTATTTAAGTGGTTTAAATATAAATTTCTCCCCGGCGGAAAATTTGCACAACGTCCTTCAATGTATGTTGATGGTGATGAAAGTTTTACAAAAACTGGAATAGAGCGAATTATAGCCAATGAAGTTTCTATGGACAGAAATAAAAATTGGACTTTTTATGAAAAATTCAATGCATTAAATTATTTTGTGCAACATAGTGAACTGATAAGTCGTGGAAAAGCAGTTTTACATGTGCAAAGTGAGGATGGTTTTTGTTGTTGGGAAATTATAGGTGATAAAAAGTCTGATGAAAGCCTTTTTATTGTTGCAAATTATTTTTCTCCGACAGAAAAAGTTAATGTGGTAGATGTTAATGGTAATGCAAAGCGCATGACAAAAAGAGGTAAAGCTGTTTTCAATAAGACAATCAAGCTTAAAGATAATAAGAGATTGAGTGCATTTTATGATTTTAGGCTGGATGAAATGCAAAAATGTTCTTTTGTAGAAATTCCTATGCAAGAAGAAATAAAAGGCTCTATAACCTTTGATATTCTTCAACCTGCTGAATTTAAAGTTTACAAAATGTTAAAATAAAAAATTTTTTAAATAAAAAATGAACAAAATAAAAATGTGCTTCGTTATATAAATGTAGGAGCTAAAAAAATGAAAGAAAGATGTAATAAATACGAAGCATATTTTACATTTCGAGATGAAAAAGAATTTTTAGAACATGTAAAAAATTGTCCCGAGTGCAAGATTGAGCATGAAAAAATGCAAAAGGTTTCGGATTTAATAGGTGAAGTACGTCCGTATTTTTTAGCACAAAAACAACGTGAGAAAAAGAAATTGTATAAAATTAAAGCAGCTTGTTTTTCTATTGCGTTAATGTTCTTTGCGCTGGGTGGCAGTGTTTTAAATTATGAATATGACATTGTAAATTCTGTCGTATATCATAATTTGAGTGCGGAAGACTTAGGGTTTCCCACTGACGAGTATGGACTTATAATGGTAGAGTGATGAACTTTAGTGAATTAATCAAACAAAATAAGCAAAATGTCAGAAAAATAATAAAAAAAATAACAAATGAACAAAATGAAGATATTGAACAGGAAGTATATATAAAAATCTGGCAAAATCAAGATAAATATGAGGAAAAAGGAAAGTTAAAGGGCTGGATTGGTACAATAGCCAAAAACCTCTCTAAAGATTACCTTAAATCCTCGTATGTTAAAAATACAACAATAGCAGAGGAAGAAAAGTTAAATGAAATAAAAGATAAAAAGCAAACTCCCGAGTTAACTTTAATACAAAACGAGCGTCAAAAGCTGATTATTAATGCAATTAATGCTCTTAAACCAAAGCTTAAGGAAGTTGTTATATTATATGAAATAGAGCAACTTTCTTATGAACAAATCGCGCGCAAAATTAAAACTCCCATAGGAACAGTAAAATCAAGACTTTACAATGCAAAAAAAGAACTTGCAGAAAATTTAAAAGATTTAATTTAGAAAGGACTTAATTATGAAAAAAATAGTACTTGCATCAACTTTAATACTTTTCTTATCCGTAGGGGCTGCAAATGCTCAACCATGCCCGCTTGAAGGACAAAAACCCTGCCCTAAAATGGAACAAAAATGTCAAAAACCGCCAATGAGCCCAGAAATGAAAGCTAAAATGGAACAAAAGAAAGCCGAATTTGATAAAAAACTTGGTTTGACTGATGAACAAAAAACAAAAATTGAACAAGTAAGAAAAGACGGTTTTGAAAAAATGAAACCTGTAATGGATCAAATTAAAGCTAAAAAAGATGAAATCAAAACTATCCGCGAAAACGGTTCTTTAACTCAAGCAGATGCAAATGCAAAAGTTCAGGCATTACATAAAGAAATAGGTGAACTCAAAGCTCAAGCAAGAGAAATCAAAAAACAAAATATGCAAGATTTTGAAGCAATTTTGACAGATAAACAAAAGAAAACTTTAGAAAAAATGAAACAAGAAGGTAGAAAAGAATTTGCAAAAAAACAAAAAGCTAAAAAAATAGGTGAATATAATGGTCGCCCTATGCCTCCTCACCATCCTGCCATACAACCTCTGGATGCACCTGCTTTGGAAACAAAATAAGTTTTTTGTTTAATTCACTACAACCGATAATCACCCCACATATGTGGGGTGATTCATTTTGTTTACTTGCACTAAAGATTATAAATTGTATAATATTCTTATAAACATTAGCGGAGAGAATATGAAAAAAGCACTTATAACAGGAATTACAGGACAAGATGGCAGTTATCTTGCAGAACTATTGCTTGAAAAGGGTTATGAAGTACATGGTATGAAACGTCGTGCATCTTCTTTTAATACTTCAAGAATTGACCATCTTTATCAGGATATTCATAATCCTGATTTAAAATTTAAACTTCATTATGGAGATTTAACAGATTCTACAAATATCATAAGACTTATGCAAGAAATTCAGCCTGACGAGGTTTATAATCTTGCTGCTCAATCCCATGTAAAAGTGTCTTTTGATGAACCTGAATATACTGCAAATGCAGATGGTATAGGCACATTGAGACTATTAGAAGCAATAAGACTTTTGGATTTAGGCAAAAAAACAAAATTTTATCAAGCATCCACCTCTGAGCTTTTTGGTCTTGTACAAGAAACACCGCAAAAAGAAACAACACCTTTTTATCCTCGTTCACCGTATGCTTGTGCTAAACTATATGCTTATTGGATTACTGTTAATTATCGAGAAAGCTATAATTTGTATGCTGCTAACGGTATTTTATTTAACCATGAAAGCCCAAGGCGTGGCGAAACTTTTGTAACAAGAAAAATTACTCGTGCTGCTGTTAGGATAGCACTTGGCATGGAAGAAAAGTTATATCTTGGGAATCTTGACTCAAAACGTGATTGGGGCCATGCAAAAGATTATGTTGAAGGCATGTGGAGAGTCTTGCAGCAAGATAAACCGGAAGATTTTGTCCTTGCTACAGGCGTAACTACATCAATTCGTGATTTTTGCAATATGGCATTTAACGAATTGGGAATTGAGTTAATCTGGCAAGGTAAGGGTATTGAAGAAAAGGGAATTGACAAGAAAACTGGTAAAATAATTATAGAAGTTGATTCTAGATATTTTAGACCTGCAGAAGTTGATTTTTTATTAGGGGATGCTGCAAAAGCTCGTCAAAAATTAGGTTGGCAGCCTAGGTACGATCTTAAAACCATGGTTGGCGAAATGGTACAAAGTGATTTAGAAGAAGCAAAAAAAGAAAAAATTTTAAAAGAAAAGGGATATAAAGTTTTAATACCACAAGAAGCTTAAAAGTATAGGAGGTTATATGAAAAAAATCCTTTTAACATTGGCTTTAATGTTAGTTGTATCACCTACATTTGCTGCAAGTAAGACTGTTGTGCAATGTCTTAATTCTTTTTCATCAGATAGTCCTTCTTCATACTTTAGTGCAAAAGTAATGAAAGAGATGGAATATAAAAATGGAATTTATTTAAAAGAAAATTCCGTAATTAAAGCAAAAGTTGTGAAAGTAATTGATGCAAAACGTGCAAAAAGAGATGCTTACTTTGTAATTAAACCACTAAGTTACACCGATCCTACGGTGGGTAAAACTTATAATGTCCAAAACTTGGATGTTGAGGCAAAAGTTGTCGGATACAAGCCCTTTGATGCTGCTGAAACTGCAAAAAAGGCCGGTGTAAGTGTTGCAAATTTCTTTGTACAAGGCTTTAGTACAGCCTATCATTTTGGTGACGGCTTTATACATCCTGTTGCAGGAAAGGGTCGTTTTAAATCAGGTGTTCAAAATGCTTATGACAATTCAATATTGTCATACATAGAAGAAGGAAATGCGCTAAAAGTAAGAAGTGGAGATTGTTTAGCATTAAAATTTTATGAAACAAAAAATTCTAAATGGAAGTTTTGGAAAAAATAAAATTATTTATTAAATTCTATAAAAAATTCTTTTAAAAATTTAAATCCTTCAAGGTAAGAATTTATGTGCATTTTCTCATTGGGCGAATGCATGTTTTCAATATTTGCAACTCCAATTAAAACAGGTTTAAACTGCTTATTGTATTTGTTTTTTTGATTTGAATAAACATGTGTTTCAGCACCTGCGTGAAATGAACTTACATCCAGTTTTAGTCCTGTTTTTTTGGCTGCCTCTTTTCCTATATTTATAAGTGTGTCATCATCAGATTTTTCAAATGCTTTTAAATGTTCAGTTATTTCAATTGTTATTTCTACGTTTTCTCCATATTTCTTTTTAATTTCATCTGCAATATTTTTATATGCATCAATTAATTCTTTTTCAAACCAAGTGTTTGAACTTCTAATTGAATAATGGGCACAAGCAATAGTGTTAATTATGTTGTCAGTACAGTTTCTTGCTATATATTGATGTGGGTTTTTAGAATTTTGTGCAGATTTTAATGTACGTTCGATTCCACCTGCAACAATACAACCTAAGTTAGCAGATGTAATTATTCCCAGTTCATCTTCATTAATTACACCAATTGGCGCAATATTTACATAGTCGGCAATTACTTTTGCTGCATTGATTCTGTCTTTTTTATCTATATCTAATCCGCTATGTCCGCCAATTTTGGTTTTGACTATGATATTAAGTTTTGTGTAACTTGCACCGGAAATTTCAAACTTTCCTAAATTTGCACTGTCCAATACTAAAATGTATTCGCTTTCAAGAGTTGAAAAATCAAGGTGATTAATACCTGTCATAGACTGCTCTTCATCACGGGTAAAAACAAGCTCTAAACCGCCGTGCTTTAGGTCTTTATCTTGATTAACATTTAAAGCAAGCCTAATTGCCGCAGCAGCACCTGCTTTATCGTCAGCACCCAAGGTTCTTGATTTATCCGTTTCAATAATATCACCGCTTACAACCACATTAACTGGGCTGTCATCCCCGACAACATCCATATGTGTGCTTAAAAGCAGCGGTCTCTTTGTATTGTCGGTAGGCTCGATATAGGCATAAACATTGCCATATTCGTCTTTTTTAGCGTTTACGCCGCCGTTTGTTAAAATTTCAACAATTTTATCCGCAACTTTTTCTTCCCCAAGGGGCGGAGAAGGAATTTTTGCAAGTTCTATAAATGTTTCTACAAGTTTTTCCATAAAAAACCCTTTATATTAGTACATTTTCACAACTTCTTTTACTTTATTCAAAATAATTTGAGCTTCTTTTTGTGCTTTGTTTGAACCTTCAAGCAAAATTTCTCTTACAAGTTTAGGGTTACTCTCAAGCTCTTTTCTTTTTGCCCTGATTGGCGCAAGCATTTCATTCACTTTATTTGCAAGCTCACGCTTACACTGAGCACAGCCGATTTCACCCTTGCGGCAAAGCGAGTCGATTTCTTTTACTTTTTCTTCACTGTCAAAAATTTTCCAATAATCATAGACCACTTCGCAATCCTCAGGATGCCCCGGGTCATCTCTTCTTAGGCGGCTTCTGTCGGTAATTGCGCTCATTATTTTCTTTTCGGTTGTTTTCTCGTCATCCGAAATTTTTATATCGTTATTAAAAGATTTACCCATTTTATTGCCGTCAACACCCTTCATTAAAGGAATTTGGGTTAAAAGAGGTTCAGGTTCAACAAAAAAGTCTGTTTTATAGATATTATTAAAACGTCTTACAATATCTCGAGAAAGCTCAACATGTGGGACTTGGTCAATTCCTACGGGAACATAGTTTGCATTGAACATCATAATATCTGCTGTCATTAAGACAGGATAACCTAAAAGCCCGTATGAAATTTGTGTGTCGTTGTGTCCACCTTCTCTTAAAGCCCTTGCCATATCTTTTAAGGTAGGATCACGCTCAACCCAGTTTTGAGGAGTAATCATACTTAAATAAATATGCAACTGCGCAATTTGAGGGACTAAAGACTGCACATAAATTGTGGATTTATCAGGGTCGATACCGCAAGAAAGCCAGTCCAAAGCTACGTTTTCAACATTTTGCGCTAAAGTTTCGGTTGAATCAAATTTCGTTGTAAGTGCGTGCCAATCGGCAATAAAAAAGAAGCTGTCATATTCATTTTGCAGTTTTTTCCAATTTGAAAGCACCCCGAAATAATGCCCTAAGTGGAGCTTTCCTGTTGATCTCATGCCTGAAACTATTCTTTTTTTACCCTCTGTCATTTTGTCTTTCTACCTCTTTAATCAGTTTTAGTGCTCTTTTGTAATCACTAAATATTAAAAGTGCTGCATTTGCTACTTCTTTTGCTTTGTGCAGTTCGCCTAATTTTAAATAACATTCCCCTAAATCACACAATAGAATATAATTTTTAGGAAAATCTTTTTTCAGTTTTTCAAAAATTCCAATTGCTGCTTTGTAATCTTTCAAGTTCATATAAGAAATTGCAAGCATATTAAGTGTTTCAGGGTTTTTACTTTCTATATTGAGCATATCTTCAATTATTTGTTTTGTAATGGAATATTTTTTTTGCGAAAAATAAATTTTTGAAAGATTGTAAAGAGCAATATAATTTTTAGGATTTAATTTTAATGCAATTTGTAATTTTTCAATAGCTTCATTAATTTCTGATGTAGCAGCTAAATTTTCGCCCCAATGTGCATAATAGTCTGCATTTTGATTGTCCAAAGAAATTGTTTTTTCATAATATTTATTTGCTTGTTTAAAATTGTTCACTTTATTTAACATAACAGCATATGCAAATGTAATTTCAGGTTCTTCAGGTTCTAATTTTACTGCTTTTTCAAGTTCATCTTGTGCCCAGTCAACCATATTCATCTTTAAATATAAAAGGCCTAAATCTTTATGTACAAAAGGGTTATGAGGTTCAAGTCCTATGCATTTTAAAAACGCATCTTTTGAGCCTTCTAAATCTCCTAAATTGGCAAGTGAAATTGCCAGATTATAATAAATTTCAACGTCTACTTTTCCTCGTTTTATAAGGTCTTTTAATACTTCACAAGCTTTTTCGTTCGAATCTGTTAATCTTAATATGGCTGCATATTTCTTGAGTAAGTCTACTCCTTTTGGGTTTAATTTTAAAAGGTCTTTAGCTGTTTTAAGTGCTTCTTGATATTTTTTTGTTTCCATAAGCAACGATAAAAGATTATTTTGAAAATTTACTTTGTCGGGAGAAATTGCTACAAGACTTTTGTACAGGCTTATAGCAAGTTCAAATTCTTCAGCCCTTCTGGCAGCATAAGCAAGTGTTGCCATTAAAGAAATTGACGGTTCTTTCTGATATGCAAAATTAAAATATTTAAAAGCTTTTTTATACTCGCCTTTTATTTGATATAATACCCCTAAATTATAATTTGTCATTGCAAAATCTTTGTTTGCTTGGAGTGTATTTTCAAGTAATTTTTGTGCTTTTTCAAGTTTATTTAAGGCAATATAACAATTTGCAAGATTGTTTTGCAATTGCAAATGATCAGGACGTAATTCTATAGCTTTTTTTAAATATTCGAGTGCTTGTTCATGTTTACCTTGAGCAATATATGCACTTGAAATAAGATAATAAAAAATATAGTCGTCATTTTTTAGTTTAATAACAGGGATTAAAAGTTCAATAATTTTTTCATGTTGTCCTTGTTTCATAAGTATTACCGCAAGGTTTTTATATGCATCAAAAAATTCTTTTCTTAAATCCAATACTTGTTGATATTTTTGGGCTGCTTCATCTTCAAAACCAAGTTTTTCTTCGCAATTAGCAAGATAATAAAGCGCAGTAGCATCATTTTTTTCAATTTCCAGAGCTTTTCTAAAGGCGCAAGCTGCTTTTTGGTAATTTTGTGTATTTATATAGCAAAGACCTAAATTTTTTATGATTTCAATTTCGTTTTCGTTATCAATTTGTATTTTTTCCAAAAGTTCTGCGGCGCTTTGAAATTCGCCTTTTGAAATTAAGTCAACAGCTTGATTTATAATTTTATTTTTTTCTTCCATAAAGTGATTATATCAGGAAATTGTATATAAATCACTTTTATGTTAGAATATTTTCAACTTTTTTTAGTTTTTTATTTGAAAAGGAGAAAAAATTAATGACGACACAAAAACGTGTATGGCTTTTTAGAGAAGGCAATGCCGATATGCGCAATTTACTTGGCGGAAAAGGTGCTAACCTTGCCGAGATGACAAATGCAGGATTACCTGTTCCCCCAGGTTTGACTATTACAACCGAAACCTGCATGGAATATATCAACTCAGGTAACAAAATGCCTCAAGGCGTTATGGACGAAGTAAAAGTAGCTTTGGCTGATGTTGAAAAACAAACAGGCAAAAAATTTGGCGACAGTGAAAATCCGCTTTTGGTTTCTGTTCGCTCAGGTGCAAGACTTTCTATGCCCGGTATGATGGAAACTATCCTAAACCTTGGTATGAACGATAAAACAGTTGAAGGTATGATTAAACTTACCAATAATCCTCGTTTTTGCTACGATTCATACCGCAGATTTTTAACAATGTTCGGCTCGGTTGCTTGGGACATTGAAAGAGTAAAATTTGAAGAATACATTGATAAAATTAAAGAAGAAAAAGGCGTTAAACAAGATACGGAACTGACTGCGGATGATTGGAAATCACTTATCGAGCCTTACAAAGAATTAATCAAAAAAGAAACAGGAAAAGAATTTCCGCAAGATCCTATGGTACAACTTCAAGAAGCTATTGAAGCGGTATTTAGATCTTGGAATATTCCTCGTGCGGTTGC
>CALUXW010000038.1 GCA_944324865.1 Candidatus Gastranaerophilales bacterium
TCTCGTAGAGGTCGTGTAGAAGGTATGGAAATGATTGAAGGAACAGGTATTCAAAAAGTTCGTGCAATCGTTCCGTTGGCTGAAATGTTTGGATATGCTACAGACATCCGTTCAAAAACTCAAGGCCGTGGTACTTTCTCAATGGAATTTTGCAAATATGAACAAGTTCCTGCTAACATCGAAACTGAGATTATATCCAAATCAGGCGTTAGCGCATAGTTTCATATCTTGATAAAGTAAATTAAACGAGGTTAAATAATTTAACCTCGTTTTTTCTATTATAAAAAATATTTTTAAAACTTAAAGTCTCTTTGACCTTGTTCAATTTTTTTAAGATTTTCTTTAACGACATGCTTTATTTTTTCATTTTCAATTAACTCAACTTCTTTTGAAATAAGTTCATTACCAAGTTTTTTGGTTTCATCCGAAGCATAGTCTTCAAGATATTCCTTTAGCGTCATAATAGCATTTGGTTGGCAAAAATTATGTATTTGCTGACTTTTGCATATCTCCATAAACCTGTCCCCAGTCCGTCCTTGCCTGTAGCAAGATGTACAAAAGCTTGGCAGATAACCTAACTCCATTAACCATTTTATAACTTCATCCAAAGGACGCCTGTCTGAAACATCGAATTGAGAAGAATCTTCGCTGTCGGGCATTGGTTTGAAGTAGCCACCGACACTTGTTTTTGAACCGCCCGAAATTTGAGAAACGCCCAAGTTCAAAAGCTTCTCTCTGCATTCCTTTGACTCTCTTGTTGAGATAATCATACCAACATAAGGAGCTGCAATTCTAATGCAGGCAACAATCTTAGCAAAAGTATCATCATCAATACCATTATCAAAAGCATCAGGGTCAATATCATCAGCATGTTTAATTCTTGGAACGCTTATCGCATGGGGACCTACGCCAAAAGCGGCCTCCAGGTGTTCAGCATGCATTAGGAGTCCTGCAAATTCATATCGATACAATTCTAAACCAAACAAAACACCCAAACTTACATCATCAATGCCAGCTTCCATTGCTCTATCCATTGCTTCCGTGTGATATGCATAATTGTGTTTAGGTCCTGTCGGGTGGAGTTTTTCATAACTTTCTTTATGATAAGTTTCTTGAAATAAAATATATGTACCTATTCCTGCGTCGTGTAATTTTTTATAGTTTTCAACCGTTGTTGCCGCAATATTAACATTTACACGTCTAATTGAACCATTTTTATGCTTAACATCATAAATTGTTTTAATGGAATCCAAAATGTATTCAATAGGGTTGTTAACGGGGTCTTCACCTGATTCAATGGCAAGACGCTTATGCCCCATATCTTGCAGTGCTTCAACCTCTTGTCTTATCTCTTCTTGAGATAATTTTTTCCTTGGAATGTGCTTATTTTTTAGGTGATATGGGCAGTAAACACAGCCGTTTACACAGTAATTGGACAGGTACAAGGGTGCAAAAAGCACAATTCTGTTACCGTAATAATCTTGTTTAATTTCACGAGCCAAAGCATAAATTTCCTCAACTTTCTCTGGAATATCACAATCCAGCAAAACTGTCGCTTCCCTGTGTGTTAAACCCTTCTTAAGACGGGCTTTCTCAAGTATTTTATCAACTATTTCAATGTTATTCTTATTTTTTTGCGCATATTCTAGTGTATCTAATATTTCTTGATGACAGATAAATTCTTCTGCCTTGCGCGATTTTGGATTATACATTTTACCACCTCTCTTACAAGCAATATTATATCACTTAATAATTAAGGCAGCACAATAAATTATCTTATCCTATAACTATAATTTATATAAGCAGGATATGCATAATTACAACAAGTTGTCATATGCACAGGTCCTCTGCAATGACAAGGTTTTTTGGGTTTTGGATGATGCTTTGGAGGTGCAGGCGGGGGTGCTACATGGCAAGGTCCAGATAAAACATTTGCTGCAATTGCACCTATAGCGACACCTGCCACCACACCACCAATGACAGAGCCTGTATTTGAGCATTTAGCATATGTTGGGGTTGTTGAAATAAAAAGAAATCCAAAAATAATAAATAAAGCAGCTATTTTTTTCATGTTTTAAATTCCTTAACTCCTACAATAATATAACGATTTAAAATTAAAAAAGTTCAAAAAATAGCATACCTTTTATAAAGGTATGCTATTTCTATATTTCAAGGTTTACTTAATTACAACCACAAGAGCAGCAGCATTGAGTTTTAGATTGCCCTTTAAATGCTTTTAAGCCCATATATCTTGCGCTCGAACCAAGTTCTTGTTCAATTCTGATTAATTGGTTATATTTTGCAATACGGTCAGAACGAGAAGCAGAACCTGTTTTTATTTGTCCGCAATTTAGAGCAACTGCAAGGTCGGCAATGAATGTATCTTCTGTTTCGCCTGATCTGTGAGAAGCAATTGCGCTATAACCTGCTTCATGAGCCATGTTAATTGCATTAAGTGTTTCTGTCAATGTACCAATTTGGTTAACTTTGATAAGGATTGAATTAGCAACTTCACGATTAATACCTTTTTCAAGTAATTTTACGTTAGTTACAAATAAATCGTCACCTACCAATTGACATCTATTACCGATTCTGTCTGTAAGCATTTTCCAACCTTCCCAATCTTCTTCAGCCATGCCGTCCTCAATTGAGATGATAGGATATTTATTTACCCAACCTTCTAAGAAGTCAACCATTTCTTCGCGACTTAGAGTTTTACCTTCACCTGCAAGAACATATTTACCATCTTCATAGAATTCAGATGAAGCAACATCTAAGCAAATTTTAACTTGATCTGTTGTATAACCTGCTTTTTTAATAGCTTCCAAAATAACTTCGATACCTTCTTCATTTGAACCTAAGTTAGGAGCAAAACCGCCTTCGTCACCAACAGATGTTACAAGACCTTTATCATGAAGAACTTTTTTAAGGTTATGGAATACTTCAGCACCCATTCTGATAGCTTCTTGGAAGTTAACCGCGCCAACAGGAGCAATCATAAACTCTTGAAAGTCAACATTGTTATCAGCATGTGCACCACCATTGATAATATTCATCATAGGAGTTGGAAGTACAGTAGCATTAATACCACCTAAGTATCTGTACAAAGGCATATCAAAAGCCATAGATGCAGCTTTTGCAACAGCTAAAGAAACACCTAAAATAGCATTTGCACCTAAATTTGATTTATTTTCCGTTCCGTCTAATTCAAGCATCATAGCATCAATCTCTTGTTGGTTTGCAGCATCTTCACCAATTAATTCCGGAGCAATTTTAGAATTAACATTGTCCACTGCTTGCATAACACCTTTGCCTAGATACATTGACTTATCACCATCCCTTAATTCAAGAGCTTCATTAATACCTGTTGAAGCACCTGAAGGAACTGCTGCACGGCCTACAACACCGCATGATAAAGTAACATCAACTTCAACAGTCGGGTTACCTCTTGAATCAAGAATTTGTCTAGCTTTTACATCTTCAATAAATGTTGACATATTGTAATACCTTTCTTTTTGAGTATCCTCAGACATAATTATCTCACATCAAAAAAGGCATGCAAGCAATCTTAATAATATTTATAAAGATATAAAGATTGTATAAATAAAAACAAATTTTTCATTTTTTTGGATTATACTTTAAAAGAAATCAATCAGGAGAATGAAAATGCAAGCAGTATTAAATCACAAACCGACAATTTGCGAAAGTAATGAAGCAAGACTTGATACGTTACTTAAAATGTTAGTTGATGCAGATGCAAAAACAAAAAATGATATCGAAAATCGTATTGTCAATATGGGTGAAGGGATTGCAAACCTGCTTGTAGACAGAATTCAAAAAGTTAAAGGTGCTCAAAGAGGTGTTATAGCAATGAGTCTTATAAGATTAGGCGAATGTTCCATTGCTCCCTTAAAAAAACTTGCACTTGAATCAAAGGAATTTCAATGGATTGCAAATTATTTAATCTCTGAAATATAGGTCTTGAGCTTAATTAGAATAATTAAATAGTCCTTTTAGATAACCTTTTATGGTAATGAAGATATAGTTTAAAAAATGCATAATTCAAGAAAAATGAGTTATGCATTTTTTATTGTCAAATCAAACGCATCTTTCAATAAAAGGAGGGAAAATGACTATTAAAAATTTTGTACTTAGTGCAACGGTTGCCTCTGTATTTGCTCTTACCGTACCGGTAAGTTTTGCGGCATGCCCTGTTGACAACAATTGTGGCAGCCCTGAACCATGTATGGAAAAAGTAACACCCGAGAACGCCGTTTGCAAAAAGTGTAATCAAACACCTTGCAAATGTAAAAAGGAAAAGAAAAAGAAACACAAATGTGATCCGTGTGAAACAGGAGCTGCTGCACCAGCACCAGATTGTGGTTGCGATATCCCAAAAGACGACTGTGGATGCAACACAGGTTGTGCAGCACCGACTTATGAACAAGCACCTCAACCAAAAGCTCAAGTTTACGCTTATCCTAACTCTATATACACAAATGCAAACGAAGCAATTGTCGGAGAAAGCGCAAACACAGCAACTGTTAATGACAACATGTTAGAGGCATACAATGGTGTAATGGTGGATGACTCTTGCCCTACAGGATGTGCAGCACCTGTAATTCAGGATTTACCCAAAACAGACTGCAACCCGGCACCAAATATAACTTCGCCCACTTGCATGGATGCAAAAAAAATTATTAAAGAAGAAATACCAAATAACCTGACAGGCATGGCAGCAGATATTGGTGAACAATTATATCCTGACGTTCCTGACAGTTATTGGGCAAGCGCAGATATTAACCGCTTAACAGAACAATGTATAGTCGTCGGCTATCCTGATAAATTATTTAAACCAAATAAAAATGTTTCAAGGGCAGAAATGGCAACAATGGTTGTTAAAGGTTACAACCTTGAAGATCAATGCTTGACAGAAGCAGGAAATTTCCCCGATGTACCTAAATCACACTGGGCATATGAAGCTATAAATAAAGGCGTAGGAGCTGATATGATAGAAGGTTACACAAATGGTTTATTTAAACCAAACGGTAACATTACAAGAACAGAAGCTCTTGCAATTTTATCAAAAGGTATCAATTGCCCTATGGATGAATGTAAAGCAAATGAAATTTTATCAAAATACACCGATGGTAACCAAGTTCCTGCATGGGCAAGAGAGTGTGTAGCAAAAGCTATTGACAACGGCGCACTAAAGGATGAATCAAGCTCAAAAATTCGCCCCAATCAAAAAGCCACAAGGGCAGAAATCAGCTCAATGTTGCAAAGCGTACGTGTAGCAGGCGGATATGATACTGATGTCAAGTCAGCATGCGCTCCTTGTGAACAAACTGAAAAAATGTTTATTGAAAAAGAAGAATGTGTAAAACTGCCTACTCTTGAACTTTCAATGAACGACATAATTAATGCTAAAAATGCAAACGTAGGCGAACAATTTGCAGCAACAACATTAAATGAAGTTACAATAAACGGAACAACATTCCCATGTGGCTCTACAGTAAGAGGTAAAATAACCGAAGTTGTAAGACCTAGCAAAGGAAATCCCGGAGCATTAAAACTATCTTTCAACCAAATTTCCTACGGCAAATGTAAAGAAATGCTGCCAAGGCAAGTTCATACAGCTATGGTACAAAAACAAAAAGATGTTAATTTTGCAATACGTGCAATTCAATTCCCATTCACAATGGTAGGTACTGTTTTGGGTACTGCAGGAAGAACCATAGGTGGTGCTGCAATTGGTATTGCCAATGCAACAGAAGCACTGTTTGACCAAGCAGGTGTTGGAACAGGCGAATTATTCTCAGGTAAGTTCAAAGCAGCAGGCAGAAGCTATCAAGACGGCTTAAAAACAGCTTTCAAGGCTCCTGTTGACCTAACAAGGACAGCTCTGTCAGGCACTTTAGGTACTCTGCAAACATCAGCAGACGAACTGACTTATCTTGTTGACCCAAATGGCATGGCAATTTCAAAGGTAAATCCTAAAGAAAAAGTTACCATTGCTTTTGGTGAATAAACAAGCAAACACAATATTTGAACTTTCTTAAATTTTGTGCCATTTGGCACTGCTAAAACCTCACATTGAGGTAAGAGGGACCCGCATACAGGTGTCCCTCTTTTATGTTATTATATTAATGTACAATTAAGGAGAGTTTTATGGATGACAAATTTGTGAAAACCGCTGTTGATAATTTTTTAAATAAAGGTTTCTCATGTTCTGAAAGTATTGTTGCAGCAGCAGTTGATGCAAATTATGCACCGGAGGAATTAATAAGTGTCGCAACATCATTCTGTGGTGGTATGGGCTCAGGCTGTTTATGCGGAGCAATTGCAGGTGCACAAATAGTGACAGGATATTTACATGGCAAAAACAAAACAAATAGAGCACGTACACTTGCAAAAGAATTTGTAGAAGAATTTAAAAAAATACATAAAGTAACATGCTGTAGAGCATTAACTGCAGGACTCGACTTTCATTCAAAAGAAAGAAAACAACACTGTGTAAATATGGTACAAAGCAGTGCAATAATTCTAAACAAAATATTAGAGCGCGAAAAATCTAAAGTTTAAACAATCTCTCTTAAATTAAGCTTATGCTGTATTGGCTCGTTTTCCAGTAAATCGGCAATAGTACAGTCAAGAGCTTCACAAAGCCTATCCATATTTTCATAAGACGGTTGAGTTCTACCGTTTGCCCAAGAATAAACAGTCTGTTGAGGCAAATTAAGTTCTTTTGCAAGTTTATATAAACTATAGCCTTTTTTTTCTTTTGCCGTTTCTCTAATCTTAATTTTCATTATTTAATCCAAATATGGTGATTTATAACCCATGTTTTATTATATCCTTAGGAATAAATTTAATACAGTGATTTTATATTTTTTACTCTTTTTGGATGAAAATTATAGAAAATATTAAATATAAAAATAAAGAAAACGTAAATAAATATATAAAATACTTGTCTTTTAACAACAAAACATTATAAAATATAGAAAAAGAGGTTGTTTACAAATATGAAAAAAATTGCAGTTTTAATATTATGTTTAATGTTTAGCAGTTGTTTGTGCTTTGCAAAAACACAAACAAAATCAGTTAGTGCAAAAGTATACTCAGGGATTGCAAATTATAAAAAAGCAAATTACACAGGTTGCATTCAAGATATGGAAGCTGCACTAAAAAACAACCCAAACGACATTCTTGCCAAATATTATCTGGCACTGGTTTATACAAAAATAGGTTTAAAAAGTGAAGCAAAAAAATATTACCAACAAGTAATTGAACAAGGAGATGAAAAATTACTGGTTGATTATTCAAAAAAAGCAACCGTATGCCTTGATAACCCTGAAGACAAGTCCTGTGTAAGCAAAGAAAGCAAAGACACTGAAATGGATGACTTTATTGAATCAGGACAATTTTTACATCCTGATTTAGTTAAAAGTATGCAAAAAAGAGAGCTAAAAGACTTAAAAGAAAATTTCAATGCAGATAAATTACCTGACTTAAAAGATTACAGATTTATAAATGATGCAAAAGATGAAGTTCCTACAGATGCACAAATTGCAGCTGCAGTAAAGGTTTTGGCAAAAGTAGGATATAACCCTGCAGCACAAGTTTATAATAACGCTTATATGAGCCCGCAAATGGCACAATTAAGCATGTTTACTGGAAACCAAAATACAAATAATAATTTCGTAAATTTACTACCTTATCTTATGTCACAAAAAAATAGTAATTCCAACATAAGTCCTGAATTAATTCAAGCAATGCTATTAAACCAAAATATATCAGGACTTGACTTTGGAAACACTAACAATTAGAGAAAAATATGGAAAAAAATCTTGAAAGAATTAAAACTTCTCGTTTTGGAGAAATTGAAGTAGACAACAGTCTTTTATTTAATTTTGTATCGCCAATTATAGGTTATAACGACAAAAAGCGTTTTACACTGGTTGATTACAGACCCGATTCACCATTTAAATGGCTGCAATCAATGGAAGATATGGATTTAGCCTTTCCTGTAACACTTTGCAGTTATTTTAATATTGATTACCAATTTGAAATTAGTGATGAGGATGCTGAATTATTAAATGTAAAAGATGCAAATGAAATCTTAGCACTAAATATTGTTACAATACCTCAAATTAATCCACAAGGAGCAACCATCAATTTACTTGCTCCTATTGTTATTAACACAACAAATAACAATGCAATGCAGGTAATTTTAAAAGACTCTAAATTTCCTGTAAGACACCCTCTTTTTGAAAAAGAAGAAAAAAATAATCCTAATGAGGGTAAAAAATAATGCTTATATTAACAAGAAAATTAAATCAGAAATTAATAATAAATGATAACATTGAAGTTGTCATTCTGGAAACATATAAAAATGCTGTTAAAATTGGCATTAAAGCACCAAATAATGTTCAGGTATTTAGAGAAGAAATTTATCGAGAAATAAAAAAAGCAAATGAAATGTCAAAAATTGCCGACATAAAAGCATTAGATAGCTTAAATACACCAAAAACGCAAGGTTTTAATCTTGCAGATAAACTTAAACACAAAAACTAAAATGCAACAAAAAGCAAAAAAACTATTTTACAGTGGGGATTATTCAGGTGCACTAAAACTTTTTAGTGCAGAAAATTTAAATTACGAAGCAGGACTATGTGCCCTTTTGTCTGGTGATGAAGAATATGCAAAAGATTTTTGGACAAAAGACAAAGAACCTGACTTTGCAACAAAATGGGGGCTTATAGTATTAAATATTATCCATCTAAAAATAAAAGAACGTCCTTCATTTTTTCAAGTAAGAGCATTTCTTGAAGTTTATTTAAATCTTTTTATACAAAATAAAAATCTAAGGTGGGCAGAAAATCTAATAAGTGCTTGTGATATTTTAGCAAAATCAAACCCGGAAACATACAAATTTATTGCACGAGCTCTTTTTGCGAACGGATATATGATACTTGCACATAAATTTTTAAATGAATCAAAAAAACTTTTTTATTCTGATCCAGAAGCTCATTTTATTGATTCGCAAGCATATTTTATTGAACACGAATACAAAAAAGCACTTGAAAGCATTAATGAAACATTAAAAAGTGCAAAAGATTATTATCCTGCATTATGTTTTAAGAAAGTAATAGAGCAAAAAATAAACCCTCAAACCATTTAAGGAATGAGGGTAAAAATTCTTACAATTGTCTTTATTATATTAATGACAATGCAATGTTTGGTTGTTGGTTTGCTTGAACCAATAGAGAAGCTGATGCTTGTTGCAGAATTTGGTTTTGAATGTAATTTGATGATTCTGTAGCTATATCAGCATCTTTAATACGTGAATTTGCAGCTGATAAATTTTCATATTGAGTATTAAGCTGCTCAATTGCAGAGTCCAACCTGTTTGAAGTTGAACCGATTGTACCACGTCTTGTTGAAATTTCAGTAATTGCTTCATCTAAAGCATCTAATTGTTCTTGCATAGCAGTTAAAGCAGTTGCAGAGTCAGCGTGACCTGTAAATTTAGATGTAAATCCTGCTTTTCCTGTTAATGTTGAAACATGCGCATCATTAAATACACCTGAAATTTCAATAGTGTTGGTTGAACCTTCTGAACCTGTGCCTATTTGAAGCGTAACTTTTTCGTCTTTACCATCATGGGTATCTCCGCCAAACAAGTCAAATGTGTTGTACTTCGCACCTGTTGCAATTCTGTCGATTTCAGCTAAACGTGCTTGAGCTTCTTCTTGCATAGCTTGTAACTGTTCGTCTGTTTGACCACCGTTCATAGCTTGCAAAGTCAAGTCACGAATACGCATAAAGTTGTCTTGCATAACTGCAAGGTTACCTTCAGCAGTTTGTAACAAGTTAATGCCTGATTGAGCATTGTCGTTTGCAACTGATGTACCACGAGTTTGGACTTCAATACCTTTTGAAATTACCAAACCTGCAGCATCGTCCGCAGCAGAGTTGATTTTTGAACCCGTTGTCATTCTCTCCATAGCGGTGTTCATTGCATCAGTAACTTTGTTCAAGTTGTTTTGTACTTGAATTGATTGAACGTTTGTGTTAACCACAATAGCCATAATCTGAATCTCCTTTCGATTGACTAAATACTTCCTTGTGTATACTTTAGTAATTCACGCTTGGCATAAATTACTAACAAGTTTTGCTGTTTTTTTTACAAAACTTAAAGTTTTTTTATATACTAAAAGCCCTTAAACCGGTGTGGTAAAAGGGCTTTTGTTTGATGTGTATAATTAACAATTATTAATAATATGTTAATTATATGAGAGACAATGCAATGTTTGGTTGTTGGTTTGCTTGAACCAATAGAGAAGCTGATGCTTGTTGCAGA
>CALUXW010000039.1 GCA_944324865.1 Candidatus Gastranaerophilales bacterium
ATGACAGGTGCTAATACAACCATAATAATAGAGATAACCAATACCGAAACTAAAAGTTCCGCTAAAGTAAATGCGTAATTATAATTAAGATTTTGTGAAAGACGTATTACCTTTTTTTCAAGGTATTTGTGATTTTTCATATCTTTTGCTCCAGATTATAAAATAAAAACATATATATTCTAACACCTAAGTTTAAAAACATGCAAGGATATAAAAAAACATAAATTACAAGACCTAAATATTAATCTTTAATATCTTGTTTTATCATTACCAAAAAGGGGTATAATATGACAATATTAGCTAAAGATATGCCTTTTTATCAAATCTCACAAGTTTCAAAATTATTAGGCATAACATCTGACAGATTAAGAACATACGAAGAAGAAGGTATTATCAAACCTTACCGTGCAAAACATACTAAAGACGGTAAAAGACTTTTTACTCTTGAGGAAATTGAGTGGCTTGAAATTATAAGAGAACTAATTAAACTTGGGGTAACAATTCCTGTAATAAGAATACTTATTTCATCAAAATTAAAAATTGGTAAAGCGCTTGTAAAAGAAAAGGATGAGAAAATTATTATTTTAATTGAAAAGTTATATACTCACCCTGTTTATAAAAAGCTTTTAATTGTACCATAATTGCCAACTGTAACAATTATCTTGTGTCTTATTGACTTAAAAATTTGTGGATTTGATAATAAAAACATAATTACAATATGAAAGATGTTTTTATGTTCAAGAAAATATTTGCCTCATTTATTTTAATGAATTTAGTTATTTCTCCTTTATTTTTAGCAAAGAGTGAGGCGGCAATATTAAAAGATGGAATTGCTCCTGCAAGTGCCCCTATCACAAAAGAATTTAAAACAGTTCAGAAAAGTGTTAAATTTAGCGATAATATTTTAAAGAGAACAGTTGATGATGCTATTGTTCCAAAAAAACTTGAAACAGCAATGAAAAATTCTATTGCGCATATTTATGGGCGGGACAATGTTGATATTATCTATGCAAATGTTTATGAAATTATCAAAAAATCAAAAGACAAAAGAAGTCTGGAACTTATGAAAGAAGACTTGTCAAGAGCGAGTGATTGGTATAAGGATGAAGTAATTTATATGTTTTATCCTGATCAGTTTGGTGTTGCAGAGGATAATAAACCTAATACTTTTAAAGATTTGATTGGTATGTTAGATTATCTTAAAGACTTGGGTGTTACAACAATTTACATAATGCCTTTTGCTGATTCTCCTATGAATGATTCAGGGTTTGATGTTAAAAATCCTAAAAATGTAAGAAAAGATTTAGGCGGAATGCCGGAATTTAAGGAGTTTGCACAAGCTGCACGCGCAAAAGGATTTAAAATAAAAGCAGATTTAATTTTAAACCATTTTTCAGATGAGCATGAATGGTTTAAACAAGCTCAAGCAGGAGATTTAGACAAATTACATTATTTTATCGTAAGAGAAGATATGCCTGAGTATAAAGTATATAAAGATGAGAAAATAGGATATGTGGCAGAGTATAAGGAAAAAGACGGTACAATTACAAAAAGGCGTTTAATTTTTCCTGAAGTATCGGATAACCATTGGCGAAAAGTAACAATTCAAGGTAAGGATTATTATTTATATCATACTTTTTACCCGTTTCAACTTGATATAAACTGGGAAAATCCGAAAGTATTGTATTATGTACTAGAAACAGTTGCTTTTTGGGCAAATTTAGGTGTGGATATTTTTAGACTTGATGCTATTCCATATTATACAAAAGAAGATGGTACAACAGCAGAAAATTTACCAAAAACACATGAAATAATTCAACTGTTAAGCGCATTTTTACAAACAACGGCGCCAAGGTCAATTATTCAAGCTGAAGCCTGTCAACAGCCTAAAAAAATCCTCCCTTATTTTGGCACGGACAGAAAAGTTGAACATAAAATTTTAGGAGAAACAAAAGAAATACAAAGAACATCAGAAGTTCAAATTTGTTACCATTTTCCTTATATGCCTGCAATATGGGCATCTCTAGTAACTGCGGATAATAAATATTTTTGGGATGCCTATAGGCAAACACCAAAAATTCCGGAAAGTGCATCTTGGGCAATGTTTTTAAGGGTTCATGATGAATTGACACTTGAGATGGTAGATCCGCAAATTCGTGAACTTTTATATGACAGTTTAACACCAAAAGGTGCAGCTTTTCGCAAGGGCTGGGGGATAGCAGGCAGATTGGCTAATTTTTTGGATAATAATCCTGATAGAATAGCAATGGCTTTTTCTATAATGCTTTCTTTGCCAGGAGTTCCAATTATATATTATGGTGATGAAATTGGAGTGCAGAATAATTTTGCAAATGCAAGAAAAAGTGCAAAAGACAGAGAAGCTAAGCAAAATAAAGATAAGGTAAAAATGCTCAGTTATTTTGACTCTAGAGATATTAATCGCGGACCTATTAAAAAAAGTGTCTTTTATAATGCTACAAAAGAGTCTGTAAGTTTTAATCATAGAGTATATTCACGTGTTAAAAAGCTTATAAAAGTAAGAAAACAAACTCCTGTTTTATCTCACGGTACTTTTGTGGAGCTTAAAACTGAATCCCCCGAGATTTTTGCTTATGTTCGTGAATATAACGGTGAGAGAATTGTCGTCATAAATAACCTTTCGGATAGTCGTGAAAGGGCAAAAGTTAACTTTATAAATGATAATTTTGGCAAAAAAGGTAAAGACGTTTATTTTAAAGATTTGCTTAGCGACAAAATGATACGTGCAAGAGCACAAAATAAGCAAATTATAGTCAGGTTAAAACCTTATGATGCACTTTGGTTAAAATTATAAATTAGCAAAGAATTTCTTTTTAATTTCTTTTAGTGCAACACCAACATATGTTGAAATTACCATTGTAAGAACAAAATATAAATAGGTTGTTTGAATTGGGTTATAAATCCAATAAATATCATGGTTTGCCCTTTCTTGAATCGGTATATTATTAATATACAGGAAAATTGCAGTAATTATATACATTACAAGTAAATGGTTTGCCATGATGTGATAAGTTGTATCACCCATATGAAAGAAAAATTTTGAATCTTTAACGTAAGGATATATAAGTTTTAAAACAAGTAAGGATGCCCATATACCTGTAAGTGCAGTAATAACTGGTACAATCAATTGCTGATCGAATCTTGCCCAAACAAGTACATAGCTTAAGCCAATACCATGTTCTGGGTCAAAGTCACGGTTAAAAAGCCATAATAATGATTGTAAAGTAATTATTGCCCCTGCCCATTTAAGCGTAAAGATATTAACCTTGTTTTCAATAAAGTTTCGATAATAATAACCAAGATACACAAAAAATAGCGAAAACATTGTTCTGATAATAATTAAACTAACAGAATTAATAGCTATTATTTTTGACAAAGGTATTGCAAGAAAACCTAATAGTGCAAAGATTGCAAGATGGAAGAATTTATTGTCGCAGGCTTTTTTAAGTATTCTAAACAAAAATAAAAATACAATCATTGTTATAAATAATTGTGTTACAAACCAGAGGGGACAGGAAAGGTCGAATTGATGTCCGTTTAAAAAAGGAGTTATAAAAAAGTTTTTTAAGCTAATCGGTTGTCCCCAAAATTTACCTGTTAGATTTGCAATAAGTACAGTTACACCCAAATAAAAGGTGTTATATAAAAAATAAGGTACAAGCAAACTCCTTATACGTCTTTTTATAAAAGTTGCAATATCATTTAGATATTTGTCATTAAATAAATATCCTGAAATAAAGAAAAATAATGCTAATTGAAAAGAATACGGGCTGAACATTCCAAAAAGCGAAAACTCTAAGTGACCTGATACAACAAGCAAAATAGCAAGTGCTTTTAATATATTAACTTTATTTGAAAATTCTTTATCCACAAAAACCCCCTTTGAAAATTTATTTTTGCATAATTCTTGCATATTTACAACAATCGTGTATAATATTTTTTATGTTCAAATTCAATTTTGAAAAAATACAAAAACGTTGGCGCAGCACAGGTGTTTTTCCTGTTTTATAGTTTTGCGATTTTTTCGCTAAGTACAACGTATTAATAATATATTTGGGGCATAGAAAAATGAACAATACAAAATTTGGTATCTATGGCGGGCAATACGTACCCGAAGTATTAATGAATGAAATAATTAATCTTGAAAAATCTTATAATGAATTTAAAGAAAATTCAAAGTTTACCTCCGAGCTTGAATTTTTATTGAATAGCTATGCAGGACGTCCGTCTTTGTTGTATTTTGCAAAAAATATGACTAAAGATTTGGGTGGTGCGAAGATTTATCTGAAGCGAGAGGATTTAAATCATACCGGTTCACATAAAATAAATAATGTTTTAGGTCAGGCACTTTTAGCAAAATATATGGGCAAAAAGAGGCTTATTGCAGAGACAGGTGCAGGGCAACATGGGGTTGCAACTGCTACTGCTGCAACGCTTTTGGGCTTAGAGTGTGAGATATTTATGGGCAAAGAAGACATTGAACGACAATCCTTAAATGTTTATCGTATGGAACTTTTAGGTGCAAGGGTTCATTGTGTCACAAGTGGTACAATGACACTAAAAGATGCAGTGAACGAAGCAATGAGAGAATGGGCGAGAAATTATAAAGACACTTTTTATCTTTTGGGTTCAGTTATGGGCCCTCATCCTTATCCGACAATGGTAAGGGATTTTCAAAGTGTAATATCAAAAGAAGCAAAAAAACAAATACTTGAAAAGGAAGGAAAGCTTCCAAATGTTGTTATGGCTTGTATAGGTGGTGGTAGCAATGCTATGGGCATGTTCTATAATTTTATTAATGACCCTGATGTTAATTTAATTGGTGTTGAAGCTGCAGGACTAGGTATTGAAACAGGAAAACATGCTGCTAGCATAACCTGTGGCAGACTTGGTATATTTCATGGTATGAAGTCGATTTTTTGCCAAGATGAGAATGGACAAATTTCTCCTGTATATTCAATTTCTGCTGGTCTTGATTATCCCGGAGTAGGACCTGAACATGCTTGGTTAAATTCAATAGGTAGAGCTCAATATGTTGCAATGGCAGATATAGAGGCGATTGAAGCATTTGAGTATTTGTCACGTATAGAGGGCATAATTCCTGCTATTGAAAGTTCTCATGCATTAGCGTACGCAAAAAAAATTGTTCCTAAAATGAGAAAAGACGATATTGTGATTATTTGTCTTTCCGGTAGAGGTGATAAAGATGTTGCTGCTATAGCAAAATATAGGGGAAAAAACATTTATGAATAATTTAAGTGATATATTTAGAAATAAAGCTCTGATTGGCTTCTTAACGGCAGGTGACCCCGATATGGAATCAAGTGAAAGATATGTGCTTGAAATGGAGCAAGCAGGTATTGATATTGTTGAGATGGAAATACCTTTTTCGGACCCGATAATGGAGGGTGAAATAATACAAGCATCGGCACTTAGAGCATTAAAGTCCGGAGCTAATGTTGAAAAGGTTTTTGGATTGGTAAGCTCTATAAGGCAAAAAAGCAATATTCCAATTGTATTTTTAACATATTTAAATCCTGTTTTTAATTACGGTTATGACACTTTTTTTGAAAAATGTAAAAATTTGGAAGTTTTCGGGGTAATAATTCCTGATTTGCCCTATGAAGAAAAAATAGAGGTAGAAATTATTGCAAATAAATATAATGTTACTTTAATTTCACTTATTGCAGCTGCACCAAGGGAAAGGGTACAAAAAATTGCAAAAAGTGCAAAAGGTTTTATATATATAATCCCACCTATAGATAAAACAAATCAAAGCCTTGAGGAGTTAATTTGTGCAATAAGAGAAGTTACAAATATACCTTGCGTTGTTGGTTTTGGTATTTCTTCGGTTGAACAAGCAAAAAAATACACATCTTTATCTGACGGAGTTGTTATAGGTTCAGGCATAGTGAGAATTATTGCACAGTATGGAAAAAGTGCTGATGCAAAAGTTTGTGATTATGTTAGATCAATAAAAGAAGCAATTAAGCTATAACTATCTTTCTTCAAAAATTAAAAGTGAATGTGGATGTTGAACGTAGTTATAATCTATTTTCTCATCTTGTTCTACAAAAGATTGTTCTCTTGCAGTATCGCAAACAAGATACCAATTTTTACCTTCTTTTGTTTTTGGTAAAATTATATTTATAAAATGTTCATCGGAAGAACTTGAAAAGAAAAGATGACCTCCATCTTTAATCTTGTAACAAATAATATTTGAATTTACATTATCCCAATAATTTTTATCCCAAGGTTGGGCAAAAGAGCCATCAGGCTTATAGTACTGAATATTTTTGTTGTAAGTGCCATCCCTTAATTCAATGTGTTTTTTACGAAATTCGATCATTTTTTTTGTAAAATCGCAGAGTCTGTACTCTATTGTAGATTGGTTGTTAATTACTGAAAAATCAAGATGATTTGTTTTGTCATCTTTATTGTAACTGTTATCATCTGCGCCTTTTGAGTGTCCTATGACGTCTCCTACTTGTAACATAGGTGTGCCTTTTGATAATAGTGTCAAGGCAATTTGTTTTTTCATGGCATTTTCTTGTCGTTTTTTATTTCCGTCATAATCTGTGGCAAAGTGCCAACAATCCGGTGCAGATTTATATGTATTACCGTCAAAGAGATTAAATCCATCATGAGAATATATGTAATTAACAGATTTGTTACCTGCGCCTAAAACGTCATAAGAACCTTCGAGCACGTTTTTTAATGCTCTGGGTGTTAATGTAAAAGGAAATGTGGAATCTTTTTTAATTGTCTCTCTTGCAATGTCATTCCATTGCGCCCATTCATCAGGGAATCTTCCAAGTTGGTAAGAATTTTCACCACTGCATGTCCATGGTTCTGCTATTAAATAAATGCCCTCACCCTTTTGGTTTGGTTCAAGAACATTTACCCCTCTTTCTTTTAGCATTGTGCTTAATTTTCCGACGAGGCTTTTTGATGCATCATAGTAAACTTTTTCACTTTTATCTATGTCCATAAGCCCTGCTGCAAGGTCAAATCTAAATGCATCAACTCCTTGTTTTGCCCAAAATGCTATAGAATCTGCAATAAAATTCATGACTTCTTCTTGTGCTACGTTTATATCATTTCCGCAACCTGAATTTGAGTTGTAAATTCCGCCCTTTTGCTTGTAATACATTTGATTGTCAATTAAAGAAAAACTTTCTTGTTTTGCCTTGTTTATGTCATTTTCAACAATCGCAGCTTCTCCTGTATGATTGTATACAACATCCATGCATACTTTTATGTCTTCCATGTGGAAAGCTTTTATCATTTCTCTGAACTCTTTTAATGCAGCACCTGGAGTTTTATCGTATGCATATTTTTTTGCCGGTGCGAAATATCCAATAGGCATATATCCCCAGTAGTTACCGCCTGCTTCTTTGTCATCAAATTCTGTTAATGGCAAAAATTCAATCATAGTAAAACCTAAATCTTTAAGTTTTTTTGCCATATGTTTTGCGCCTAAATAAGTGCCTGCAACTTCTGTATCTTCATTTATACTTAAATCTTTTATATGCACTTCGCCTATTATTTCATCGCTTAAGGAACGATTAGAAGTTTTTGGGATAATTGTTTCGTTAGATACCGTAAAAACACTTTTTGGTGCATATTTTGCATTATCTTCGAAACAGTTTTCTTTACTTATTATAAATGCTTCCTCACCTTTTGGATTATCTGAGGGTAGGTGACTTATTTCCTTTGAATATGGGTCAAAGGCAAGCTTATTTGGGTTAAAACGGTTTCCTTTTTTGTCTGTCAGTGTTTTGTAACCTGCTGTAGAATCGTGTGAAAAATTTTCATCAAATTCCCAGTTGGGACCAAAAATTCTGTATGCATAATAAACAGGTTTTTCTTTTCCGCCAAGGATACTTATGGGTATTGATGTTTCCCAAATATTACTTCCTTCTTTTTTGTTCATTTTAATATTTAATTTTGCATTTTCTCCTTTTGGTTTGTCAAAAATGCATAATATAACTTCATGTGCGTTTTTTGATGCAAGCTTAAAATCAATAGAATTGGTTTCTTTATTATAATTTGCGCCTAATCTTGTTTTGCTGTTTGTTATCATTGATTGTCTCATATTCAAAGGTGCATTTATTACTGCTGAATTTGTAGCAATTTGTGATGTAAAATTAATATTTTTACTTGATAAAAAAGCACTTTTTTTGCTGTTTATTGGGTTTACTTGTCTTGTATAATATGTTTGAATTATAGGGTTGATGGCAATTGACATATATTTTCCTTATTATCTACCAACATTTTTAATGTTCGTTAAATTATTATTTACTTTGCAGAAATCTGCCTAACAACACTTTAAATAAGGATATAGCATATTTAACCTTGTGTCAATTTGTTAACCGTTTATTTTTTAATTTTTTTTATTGTATCATCACAGAATTTCCTAAAAAGTTCTGCTCTTGATGTAACATAATCGTCTGCTTGTATTGATATTTTGCTTAATAATGAAGATTGTTTCGCATTATAAGATTCAATTGTAATTAAATCGCCACTTTTATCTTTTTTAATTTTACCCCTAATTTCTACTGCAAAATTGCCTGTTTGATTTTTTATTTTTTGTAATGAATCTGATATTGTTCTTGCAGTATCCATACAGTCCATGTAACTTTTAATTGCCAATCTTACATTGTTATTATGTGCAATGTTTACTGAACCAAAATTAATACTATTTGACATTTTTTTACCTTTCTTGATTGCTTTTTTATAAGGTTTGTGAAGAAAATATTTTGCGCTGTTGATTTTTGTGTTTTGTTTATAGTTAAATGTAAGTATTGAAAATTGAATATTGTAAATAGTTTGGGCTGGTCTAGCGCACGGAGTGAGCGTTTAGCTTGCGACTTCAAAATATAGCGCATGCGATACCACCTGAGCTCTGAAAATTGAATATTGTAAATAGTTTGGGCGGTTAGCGCAGGTGGTAGCGCATCACATTGACATTGTGGGGGTCGCTGGTTCGAGTCCAGTACTGCCCAAACTATTTTTATATCCCCAGCGACCCAAAAGGCAGACAAGCTGCATAACCTCGCCAAGGCTCGTTTAGGCTTCGAGCCAGTTATTTGCCAAACTATTTTTATATCCCCAGCGACCCAAAAGGCAGACAAGTTGCGTAACCTTCAAAAATTTATTACTCTCCCCTTGGCTAATGTATTTTTTAGCCCCTTTATATAAACTTCAAAAATGAAGAAAATTTTTGTTCTAATCTGTGTTCTCATTTGCCAAAATGTCTTTGCACAAGAGGGGATTAGGGTCGTTAATCCCGATAAAAATACAAAAATAGAAATTATCCTTAAAAAACCAGCAAAAGAGTTTGGCGGCAAGTTGGACTTTGTTGTTTCAAAAGCAGAGCTGGACTTGGTTTTGTGTGATGAGGCAGATAGGGAAATTAAAAGAGTAAAAATATCCGATAATGGCGAATATAATTTTGGCGAACTGCCCCAAGGCAGGTATTTTCTTCGCTTTGACAACTGTATTAAAAAAACTGAACTCAAGGAAGATAAAGCCCAGCCTTATATTATGGACTTGCCGTATGTAAGAAAACAATAATTTTATTCGCAAGTTGCCTTTAAGATTTTGTAAATCAATCTGATTTTTTCTTCATC
>CALUXW010000040.1 GCA_944324865.1 Candidatus Gastranaerophilales bacterium
CTCTTTTTGTTTCGTATTTGAAAGAACAAACTCACCAAATAAAAAAAACGATATTCGGGTGGGTTATTTTGTTATAAACGACCTGATTTTTTAACATAATATATAAATTTACGATAATATTGGTCGATTTTTTGCCAAGCAATAGTATATTTTCTTATACCATCAGAAATTGAATCCATATCAAATGGCATATTTTCTTCAAAGGCACTCATAAACTGCGTTGCAAACCACAATGCAAGATATGAATTTTTAATATCTTCTTTATGAGTCCATCTTCTTTGTTTTCTGCTACGAATAATTTTAAGACATAGTTTATAATTTCTATGTATTAATCATCATCATAAAACGCAAAATATAAAATTAAGGATACGAGCCAAAAGGGCATTGAGTACCTACATTCTTTTTTACATCTAACATGAGTATTATAAGAAATAGGTATGTCAAAAATGGACATATTAATTTTGTTAATTAAATTAATATTTGGTAACCCCTCGTGAAAAACAAATGAATAAACCGATGTTTGATTCTGATTTTGAAAAATACGAGTGGTTAATGAATAACGGGTGTACCAATCCTGAAGATAGGAAATGGCTCGCAGATTATATTAGAAGTAATGAATACAACAACTTATATGGAGGTTAGTAGATGAAAACAAATGTATTTGTAAAAACAAAAAATGTAAAAGGCTTTGTAGCACTAATGTCAGAATTAGAAAATCTTCCACTAAAAATTCCCAAAATAGCACTTGTAACAGGCGATTTTGGTCTCGGTAAATCAGAAACAATTAAATGGTGGTCATTTAAAAATGATTGTATTTATGTAAGAGCGAATCAGGGAATGTCGAGCAGATGGCTATTATCTGAAATAGCTGATGAATTGGGCGAAGAATATTATTGGAATTCACAAGCTACATTTAATTCAATTGAGAATCATCTTTTACAAGAACCAAAGACAATTATAATTGATGAAATAGATTATTTAATCGAAAAAAATACGGTTGAAACTTTAAGAGATATTCACGATAGAACGGGTTGCCCGATGGTGCTTGTCGGTATGGCAAATGCGGACAGGAAACTTGCAAAATATCCTCATTTGGTAGACAGAATTTATAAAACATTTAAATTTGAAAAATACACAACTGAAGATATTAAATTGATTTTACAGGATTTGACTGACATAGAAATCACAGAAGATGGACTGAATTATTTAACAACAAGAGCTGATCAGTTTCGTCAAATTGTTAAATTAATAAATAAAATAGAGAAAAAAGCACTCATAAATCAAATTGAAGTTTTAGATGAAATAATATTAAAGGAGCTATTAAATGAAAGACAAAGTATTGCGACTGTGTAAAAGACTCGATAAATTTACATTGGATGAGATTGGAACAATATCTGAATTGAATTCTGAAGTTTTACTTCCGTTGTTAGAAATGTTTGTTAAAAATAAAAAACTCATCAAAAAAGGTAAGATTTATCAATATAATAAAAATGCAAGCAGTTATTTGGCTAAAAATAGACTACCTCAAAGATATCAGCACCACTCAAAGCAAGATAAGTAATAATTTTTTCTCTATATGAGCGAAAATTGTCAAAGTCAAATTTTACATCTCGCACTTTTGATTCAATTTTATCATTAAAATTTGTAATTGTAATTTCTACGCTGTCGCCGCGAAGATATTTTATAAGCGGTCCGACTTCTGTTTTAACCTTTTCTAGTTCAAAGAAGTCCAGGTTATTATAATAATCTTCATCAGCTAATGTTTTTAATAGTTCTCTTTTATCAAAAACATCTTTAATACTTGCTTTTGTAAGCAGAGCTTGAGCTGTTTTTAAGAGTTGAACTTGTTGCTTAGAGGAGTCAACTTTATCGTCTAACAGCGACAACTGCATAATACATAAACGAAACTCTAAAGATTTTGAATATGTGTCATCAGTTGTGTCTTGGTCTATAAGCTTTAATAAGTTAACTCTTATATCGTATAAATCTTTCTCTGTAAGGCATTCTAAAGCTTTTTCTGTCTTATATTTATCAACATAATAGAGCCTTGCATTTACATCAATTCTGTTAGTGTCTAAGTCTGCAATCTTTTTTGCCAAATACCTTTTTAGCTCGGTGTGATATGCTTTGTAATTAGGTTGTTCTTGATAGGTAATATTTTGCAACTTTGTTAAAATATCAAGCTTCGTAGAATAAATTTTTTGATTGAGATTTAGCTGATTTGATGGATCTTTACCTTCCGGATTCATGTCAAAATATTCAAAATTATTACAATAATCGAAGATAAAGAAGCCTTGTTTGTCGCAATAATCCATACGAGTATCGTCCATAGAACGACCTTCAAAATAATCTCTCGAAGGCGTTATAACGTGCAAGTTTTTACAGGTTCTTGTGCCACGTCCCCACATTTGATCAAATTTAATTCGAGATAAAACGCGCTTAAAAAATACAAGGTTGACTATCTCCGGAATATCTACACCTGTGTCCATCATATCAACAGAAACAACAATTTGCGGATTAGAGTCTTTTTTTGCAAAATTGTCTTGTCTCGTTTTATTTTTCTTTATTTGCGTATCAATAACCTGGCAAAATTCATCACCAAGCGCCGGATATGTCTTCTTAAAGACCTCGACAATTTTAACCGCGTGATTGTGGTCGACGGCAAAAATTAAAGTTTTACCGATTTTATTTCCGTTATCAACCCTTAGACCATTTGCGAATAAATCAGAAAACATCTTTTTAATAGTATCTTCATTAAAAAGATTCTTTCTAAACTTACTTCCATCTACGGTATCAGGTATTTCTCCTTCTGGAGTTAAAAACAGCTCTTCATATTCAACCTTTTCTTTGTCACTTAAGTCAGCATATTTTAAGCCGTTCTTCAGAATATTAGAGGTTTTATCAAAGGCACGATAGCTAACAAGATATTCAAGGTTAACAGCTTCTTCAAATTTAACTTCAAAAGTCGGCTCATCTGTATTTAAATCTAAGATTTCATAAGTAGAGCGGTCAATTGCTGTGCTTGGCGTTGCAGTTAAACCAATTACGAATGAGTCAAAATACTCAAAAATGGCACGATAAACATTAAACAAAGAGCGGTGTGCTTCATCTACGATAATTAAGTCGAAGTGTCCGACCGAAAATTCTTTCTTTGGCTTATTTAAGAAATTAAGCATTGAATTGTAAGTACAGATGCAGACGCGTGCCGTAGTATCTCTATTAGGATTCTCAGCCGATATATCGCTAACAACACCATCAATATATTGCATAAACGGCTTTAAGGCATTAGAAACAAGATTATTGCGGTCAGCTAAAAAAAGAATATTTTGCACCCAATCATTATTGATTAAAATTTTGCTTAATGCAACGGCTGTTCTTGTTTTGCCGACACCACAAGGCAATACAAGCAAGCCTTTTCTGCGCATTTTGCCACCGACATTCATAGAATCAATCATTTCTTTAATTGCTTCAATGAGTTTACTACGGTTAATAATTGTTTCGTCAACTTCCTTATTTACAATAGCATTACGAGTGTCTTTAGTTCCCGGCTTCTGCCTTTTTATCATTAGCTCTAAGTCATCTAATGATGCAAAGTTACCAACTTCACGTGCCGGATACTTGATGCTATTTGCTCCCGATATAGCTTTGAAGAAAAAAATACTCTGATGAAATCTTTATTAATTCCGATAATATCATTTATTCGTAACGCTTTGCAAAATGCTCCAAATGATATTACTTTTGAATATCCGGTAAAAATACTGGCTTTTCCCACTAACGCCTTACTGCCGCTTGATGTGCAAATTACTGCTCCTATTAAATCTAAAACTAAATGGAGTGATTTGTTTGATGATTTTGCGGAATATAAGCGAGGTTTTAAGAAAATTACAGAAACAACCATCAATCAGAATCGGGGATATTTAGAGACGGTTTTTTATTTGATGAAAAATCCTGTTCTTGAAGATATTACCTATAAACATTGCTTAACAGTATGTAAGTTAATCAGTAAAGTTCCGTTGAGGTGGAAAGACCGTTATAATAATGCTTCATTATTAAAATTGGTTAATGAAGTTGATGAAAAAGGGTATGAAACTTTATCAACGGCATCTATTAGAAATCACTTGATGACATTTAAGGAATTTTTACGATTTGCGAAAAAACGACGGTATATTACAGAAGCATTTGAATATGATATTGATATTCCTAAAAAAGAAAAAGGTAAAGAAAGAGAAAGTTTTTCGGGTAGTGAATTAGTTAAAATTTTTAATGTAAGAACTTATAATATTTAGCGGCATCATTATTAATTTCACAGCTAAGGACATACCAAAACAACTTATTAAGATTTAATTTTATTTCCTTGTCCATTATGATTTCCTTTCTTTTTGCTTTTTTAATATTTTTCTTAACAGCAGTGCCTGATGTAGAATATTTCCTTTCCGTTCTAAGTATTGTGATTTGTTTATAACTTCGGCTAAAAAATCCTCATCATTTCCTTTTAATAAAGGTCGTGTAAAAGGGTTTTGGCACTCAATAGCCAGAGCGAGTTTAGAAAAACGTTTATAATCGCAACCAAGCAATTTTTTGCATATTTCATAAAGTTGTTCTTGATATAAAAGCTTGCCGTTGGTTAAAGAAAAAATATTATAAAAATTATCTGGAATGTTGGATATATCTTGCGGAGAAACATTTCTAGTCCATCTGGATATTCTTAGCTCGGCAATTATGTTACATAAGTTTTCAATATTAAGCTTATCTGAATTATAAATTTTATTTCTAAAGGTTTCTTTTGAGTTTTTTTCTTTTAACCTCATAAATTTTTCAAAATTTTCAATGGTTAATTCATCAAAATTATTAACCATTTTCCACATTAAAATAACTTCTTTTGAATATTCGGAAGAAGAGAGATCTTCAATTCTATCAGCCGTTATATTGCTGATGTCATTTTTATCGGAAGCTAAAATATGGATTAGTTCCGGACAATGAGCGGAAAAGTAGGAACACAAATCATATTTTACAGGATTAATTTTGGTAATATCCAATATATAGGCAATGTACGAATAAGGCAAACATCCACAAAATGACGGAATTTTTATTCCGTGCTGTTTCTTTAATTTCATAAGAGTTAAAAAAGCTGTTGCCGTTCCAAATTCTTTAATGTTTTCAAGTTCTTGCTTTAGACGTTCAGAATTGGTGCTGGCTAAGGGAGCTTTCTTTATGATTTTTTCTAACTTTTCAAAATTGTTTAAATTTTTATCTTTATCTGTTTCTATTCTATACAAGTACATTTTATCACCGTTTTTTCTGTTGTTTTTGACGATATAATGCATTAACGACAAAATCTGACGGGGATTTTATAAGATACTTTTAAAAATCATAAAAGGAGATTTTTATAGAAAATATAATATTTAAGCTATTTAGTCCGCACACACAAGGCTTCCGAGGAAATAAAAAAACGGAGCATTGCAATATTTTCCGAATGTCTACAAAAAAAATATTGCTGTTATTTTATAATAAAATTGAGAACAGAATATAACTTGGTTAATCATTTCTTTGCGAGCTTCTCATAAACTTTGCTGTATTTTTTCATAGATTTTTTTACGAATTTTATAACATCATTTGTAGGAATAAACTTAGTTTCATTTTTATTTCTACTTATAGACTTAAATATACGACTTATGTTTTTCAACATTTTATTTCTCCTTTCTTTTTAGAAAATGAGCAGCTGAAATTTTTCCTCTTTTTTTACCTTTGAAATACATTTATCCCCCATCATTTTTTGACGATATAATACATGACCGACAAAATCTGCCGGGATTTTTATAAAATATATTTTTAAAATTTAGAATATTTAGGATAATTAGCTTTATAGGTAATATAAAAATTTTAGTCTGCTTCAATTACGGATATGGCTTCTTGAAATTTTTTCGGAGCTAAGTGCATATATCTCATCGTCATTTTTATATCAGAATGCCCCATTAGTTCTTTTATTGTATATACATCAACTCCCCCCATAGCTAGCCTACTTGCAAATGTATGCCTTAAAGTGTGAAATACAACTTTATTTCGCGTGTCCGTAATGTTATCATTAAAACCAAGCTTTGCAACAACTCTATCAAATTGATTTGAAATTTCTTTTATTTTTTCTCCTTTTGTGTTTGTGAAGACATAAGAAGAAACAGCTACCGTATTTTTCCGTTGAACAAGCATTTCATATACTTTATTGGTCATATTAGCGTATCTGTTAATAATACCTTTAGGATCTCTTATGGATAGGGTTTTGGTTTCAAAATTAACGTCCATCCACTCTAGAGAGAAAATTTCATTTGCCCGCAGTCCTGTATCTAAAGACAATAAACATATATCATGCAAAGGAGAATTTGTCATTAGTGCAAGAGTGTCTAGAAGTTCCTGGATTTCCTCTTTACTTAAGAAACGAATACGACGATTATCTTTTTTTATTCTTTTTACTTTAGAAGCTGGATTTGTATTTAAAAATTTTCCGGCATTTATGCCACTATTAAATACTTGTCGTATTACATCTAAAATATGATTAACGGTAGCCGGAGCTAGGCATTTTTCTTCTCCATTTGCTCGTAAAGCCGGAGAAAATAAGTAGTCTTTTAGTCTCTCGATATCTGCGGGAGTAATCTCATATATTTTTAAAGCGCCGATTTTTGGAAAAATATATTTTTTGTATAAGGATTTTTCATTAACCTGTGTTTTCTGTATCTTTTTTGATAAGTAAATCGGTTCATAAATATTATCCCATAATTCAGAAAAAGTGATGTTTCTTTCTTTTTCTGCAGCTTCTTCTGCTTCTTTTGCTTTTCTTTCCTGATTGGCCAATTCATATTTTTCTTTTAGGCTTTTGTATCCTGTACCATTTTTTATGTTTTGTTTTATAGCACAAACCGCTTCAAAAGCTTTCAGCTCAGTATATCCTTGACTTTCCCAACCAAAACCTTCGTTTTTAGTTTTCCCGTCAAATTTATAACGTATCATAAAATAACGGTCTTTACGGATTCCATTTCTTCTGGATGCATGTTCCCTATAGCGAACACCTGTATATTTTGACGGAAAATATTTTTCACCCATTTGTGCCACTCCTGTGCCATTTTTTTGCAATAAAAAAAGTGATTTTCTGTTACATTATGGAATACATCTTATAATAAAAAATAAGCAAAATCAATATATTTATTGCATATCGCTGATGATTTGTGATATTAAATTATCTATATAATAATACGCTCATAACCTGAAGGTCGTAGGTTCAAATCCTGCCCCCGCAACCAATAAAGGGGAAAGGCCAGCCGTAAGGTTGGCTTTTTTATTTTTGCATGGCGCGGCTGATTGGTTACTAATCTGTTACTAATTGTCAGGCTCATCTCAAAAGTATCGAAAAATATTAGTCGGCTAATTTTATATCACAAAAATATTGCTTAATGTGATACTTCAGCTAATATTTATGCACGAGATAAGGCATTAATATGAAAAAATCTTCAACTGTTTACTTGATTTGTGGTTTTCTTGGAGCCGGAAAAACTACCTATTCGAAAAAATTGGCTCAAAACACGGGAGCAGTGCATCTAAACCCCGATGATGTTTGTATGCAAAAATATAAACCTCAAGAATATGAAAATAATTGGGAAGCGTGTTTTGCAAAAACTCTTGATTTTTTGTGGCAGAAGGTAGCCTCTTATATTACACAAAACCAAGATGTCATTTTTGATATGGGGTTTTGGTCAAAATCTTCTCGCCAAAATGCAATTGCAAAAATTAGGCAAATGGGCGGAGAACCAATTATTCATTATATTTATGCGCCTGATTTTATCTTAAAACAACGGTTGATGACAAGAAGCGGAAAAATTGCAGAGCAAAATCTCTTAAATTTTGAGATTATCAAAAAATCGTTTGAAGCCCCTGCGCAAGATGAAAATTTTATAACCATCAATAATTTTGAACTTCCCTCGGCAAACCAAATGCACAAGATGAAGGTACAAGAAAAATATTTTAATCTGCTCAAATCGGGTAGAAAAACTATTGAATTAAGGCTTTTTGATGAAAAGCGGCAAAAGATAAAAATTGGAGATATAATCGAGTTCTCCAATGCCGCTAATGCAAAAGATACCTTTTTTGCTCAGGTGATTAACTTGCACAAAGCTCCGGATTTTATATCATTATGTTCAAAAATCTCTATTCGCAAAATCGGATTTTCATCTCAAGACGAATTATTAAAAACGCTGGAAGAATTTTATCCTAGCCAACGCCAAAAAGAATTTGGGGTAATCGGAATTGAAATCCAAATTTAATAAGTAAAAGTAAGGCCATGCTTTAAGATTTAATTAAAACAAGTCGGGCTGTCAGCATAGCGGAAAAGTTGCTGATATGTTTTACTTATATCTTGAAAATTGTATATAAATTTGTTGGAAAATCGTTTTGATTTTCTAACCTCAAACAAATCTTCACAAAATAAAGAGGAAAGCTCCAAAATCGGCAATGTTTTTTCTTCGAAATCAATCGGAAATGATGCTGCTTCATACAAA
>CALUXW010000041.1 GCA_944324865.1 Candidatus Gastranaerophilales bacterium
TGTTTAACATTTTAAATTTATTTTGCCCGAAATAATCAAACTATCTGTAAAATATAATCAAACCATGTGTTCTTTTATACTGTCTCACTTCGCTCGTTTCGAATTTTAAAAAGGAGTTTTTTTAATTTGCACCTCTCGATTGTAGTAAAAATTGATAACAAAGAAGTCGAATCAAGACTCCTTGATTTAGCTCAAAAAAGCTAAAACTTGTGACCGTTAATGAGAACATCACTGTGGTTTTTGTATATTCAACAGAAGAAAATTTTAAAAACGAGGGCAGACCCGATAAATGGATAGAACTATCAGTATCGACAATCAAGCAACGAAATAAAAATAAACAGTGCAGCGGATTGATTCTGCAGATTACATATCTGTTCACATCTTCTGTTAATACATATTATGATAACAATTCTGCGGTTATAGGTTCAAGACACACCAACTCGGCTGAAATGCAAGACGGAATAAACCTGTTGAAATCCGGCACATTCTTACCTGCAACTTACCCCTGAAGATTTTGAGAAAATCCTCGGTGTGACCGAAAAATTTTTAGAGGGGTAAACCTGAATAGTTTGTAGGTCGAAGAAAGGAGATAAAGAAGCCTGTAAAGGTAAACAAAAAACTAATACGACTCATTAGGAATGGATAAACGAAGAATTAGCTAAAGTTAAAGCAGAACTTAAAGAGAGAAAAAACTCTGAAAACTAGTTAAAAAAGGCAAAACAAAGTTAGCATTTTCCTATCCCAACTTTCTTTTGAAAGTTCTACCCGCAAGCGTCAGTGTGATTGATGCAATTATTACCAGTGGGATAATATTTATCATTACATCTTCAAGTCCCATACCTTTCAAGAAAATTCCTCGTGTCAGAGTCATAAAGAACCTTATAGGATTTAAGTATGTCAAATATTGTAAACATACAGGCATATCTTCTATTGGAGAAATAAAACCGGATAACAGTACTGCAGGCATCATAAATGTCATAACCGACAATATTGCCTGCTGTTGAGTATTGCAAATTGATGAAATATAAAGCCCGACTCCGACAATAGAAAGCAAAGAAATTAAAAGAGATATTAATAATAGCAAAATTGAGCCGTTAAATGGAACATGAAATGCAAAAATTACAATAGCTGTCATTATGCAGGTTAATATCATAGCAATAAATAAAGGCGGTATTGTCTTGCCTAAAAGGATTTCAAAAGAAGACAGCGGACTTACAATTAATTGGTCAAATGTTCCGAGTTCTCTTTCTCTTGCAATAGATAAAGCGGTTAAAATAAGTGTTACAACTACTGAAAGCATAGCGACAATTACTGTTAAAACATACCATTGATAGTCAAGATTAGGATTAAACCAGTTTCTTGCAACAATATTTATTCCGCCACCTTGTTGATTTGTCATGCCGAGTATAATTTGATTTGCGTAATTTGCAGCGATTGATGATGAATTTGTTTGTCTGCCGTCACCTATCACTTGAATAGATGTCGTACGACCGTTTTTTAAATTTCTGGAAAAATCATTATTTATATAAATTCCGAGCTGCACTTTTTGATTATCCAATTGAGTTTGAAATTCGTTTTCATTTTCAACTAAATAAATATTTCTAAACCGCGGTGAATGCTCAAATCTGGAAATCAGTTCTCTTGATTCAACGGTATTTGAGCTGTCAATAACTGCAACATCAATATTTTTTACTTCCATTGTAGCTGCATTTGCGAAAATTATAAGCTGCATTAAAGGAAGCATTATAATAATTGCCCTGCTTTTAGGGTCATTCCATATAGTTATAAATTCTTTTTTTATTAATGCTAAAACTCTATTTAGAAAATCTTTCATATTTACCCCAACCTCGTTTTTGTGTTTTTATAAACGACTGCAAATAAAATCAATCCTAAAATTGTTAAAAATATAGCATTTTCTATCCTAATCATATTTACTCCACCCGCCATAAATTCACTCTCTATAAACGAAACATAATACCTTGGCGGAAGTATACGTGTTAAATGTTGAAAAAATACGGGCATTGAATTTATCGGAAACATTAGCCCTGACAACATTAAAGCCGGCAGAAATCCGATTCCTATTGAAACTAAACTTGCTAAAAATTGATTTTTCAGCATTGTTGAAATTGTCAAACCAATTCCTAAAGAAGCAAACAAAAATAAACTGCTTACCGCAAATAATACCAAATAACTTCCTTTAAACGGAATTGAAAAAATTACAACTTCAATAAAAACATTGAATGTTAAAGACAACATTCCCAAGATAAAATAAGGAATATATTTCCCTAAAACAATATCTATTGACCTGACTTTTGTCGATAGAAGAGCTTCCATTGTTCCTCTTTCCCATTCACGTGCAATAACAAGCGATGTCAAAAGAATACCGATTAAAGTCATAGTAATTGCAATTGAGCCTGGTAATATAAAATAATGACTATCTAAATCAGGGTTATACCAGAATCTTGTTTCAACATTAATTGCTGGATTTTTTATTTTACCTGCATATTTACTTGTCATAAGCCAACTGTTAGAGATAGCCGTTGCATAACTTTGTACATAGTTTGCTGTATTTGTTTCTGAGCCGTCAGTTATAACAAGTAAATCTGCCATTTGTCCTCTTGATAATTTTGTTGAAAAATCGTTTGGAATAACAACCGCACCTTTAATTTTTGAGCGTATAATCGCATTTTCAATATCATGCATATTATCAAAATTTATTGAATTAACATACTTGCTGTGTCCGAAAGATTTAACAAGAGTTGCAACTTCCGTAGAGTTATCATCGTTTTTTATACCCATTGTTATTTTTACGGAATCAAGATTTATCCCGTACATATAAATTAAAATTGAAATTAAAGGCAGTAAAAATGCAATTATAATACTCGACGGGTCACGAATGATTTGTTTTATTTCTTTTTTAATCAAGGCTAATAAAATTTTCATTTATTGACACTCGCTTTCTTTTATCAGATTAATAAAAGCGGTTTCCATATCTTTGGCATTGGCCTTTTGTTTCAACTCGTTTGGTGTTCCTATTGCAATGGTTTCGCCTTTATAGAACAGGCTTATTCTGTCACAGTATTCCGCTTCATCCATAAAATGTGTTGTAACCATTATTGTTACACCTTTTTTTGATAATGATGTAATATGATTCCAAAAATCACGTCTTGTTAAGACATCGACACCTGATGTCGGTTCATCAAGAAATAATACAGGCGGATTATGAATAAGTGCTGCTGCCATTGATAATCTTTGTTTTAACCCTAACGGCAACTCTTCAGCTTTCATTTTTTCATATTCTTTTAAGCCGAAAACTTCTATAACTTCATTAACTTTTTTATTTTTCTCTAGAACTGTTATGCCATAGGCAAGAGCAAAGAATTCCAAATTTTCCCGTACGGTTAAACTTCCGTACAATGAAAATTTTTGTGCCATATAACCTAAATTTGAGCGTGCTTTTTCAGGGTCTTTTTTTATATCAATCCCCATTATTCTTGCAGTTCCTGACGTTGGTCTTGCAAGTCCGCACATCATTTTGAACGAAGTCGATTTTCCTGCTCCGTTTGGCCCTAAAAGCCCAAAAATTTCGCCTTTTTTTATTTTAAATGTATTATTTTTTACTGCATAAAAATTGCCGTATCTTTTTTCTAAATTATCAGCCTCAACTGTTAATTCAACATCCGGTGCATTATAACTGTAGTTTTTAGCAATCAAAGACTCTTCCTTTTTATATCCGCCCATCAAATCAATTACTTTGTTTTCAAATTCCTGTGTCGTTGCACCTAAATCATGAGGTTTTCCCTCATAAATAACTTTGCCTTTATCTATAACAACAGCGGTGTCAAAACTGTGAGCTTCATCAAGATAAGCAGTTGACCATAAAACTGTTGTGTCCGGTGTTTTCATTTCTCGAACCATTTTCATTAAATCCCTGCGTGAAATCGGGTCAACTCCAACAGATGGTTCATCTAAAAGTAAAAACTCAGGATTACCCAAAAGAGTGCAGGCAAGACCTAATTTTTGCTTCATACCACCTGATAATGCACCTGCAAGCCTATCTTGAAATGGAGCAAGTGTAGTAAATTCCAGCATTCTGTCAAAATCGTGCGGAACATTTTTTAAATCCGCATAAAGTCTTAAATTTTCAATAACGGTTAAATCTTCATATAATCCGAATTTTTGCGGCATATAACCAATATGCAGATTTAATTCATCTTTTTGTGTTTTTGGATTAAAACCAAGCACATCGATTTCACCAATTTCCGGTAATAATAAACCGATTATTGTTCTTAAAAGTGTGGTTTTTCCTGCTCCGTCTGCACCAATAAGACCTGTTATTTTACCTTTTTCAATATTTAAAGACAAACTGTCTAAGGCAACGGTATTACCAAATTTTTTAGTAAGATTTTCAATTGTTACGGTATTCATGCCATTACTCCCCTGCCCCTTGTGGGAGAGGGTTGGAGAGGTTATCATTTTCCGCTAAATCTACCTTTATTGTTACAGGCATACCTTGTCTTAAATATTCATCTATATCGTAGATATAAACTCTTATACGATAAACGAGATTTGTCCTTGTATCTGCCGATTGAACTGTTTTAGGAGTAAACTCGGCAACCGGTGAAATATATCCGATTTGTCCTGTATATTCCCTTTTTTGTCCTGTTTTTGGGTCTGTCGTATCCGTGTATACTTTTACACTTTGACCATATTTAATATTGCCTAAATCGGTTTCGTTTACATAAGCCCTAACCCAGACGGGTTTTGTTTTTGCCATTGTATAAACGGGCTGACCTTTTGCAACATTTGTACCGGGTTCTTGAACTCTTATCATGATAATGCCTTCTTCCGGTGCATAAAGTCTTGTATAATCAAGTTGGTTTCTAGCAAAATTTCTCTGAGCAACTGCACCGTCATAATCAGCTTTTACTCTGTTTTTGTTGTTCAAAAGCGTGTCATAATCCTGTTTTGAAATAGTGTTATCATCAACAAGCGGTGCATTACGATTAAATTTTGCTTCCGCATCAGATTTTATAGCCGAAGTCTTTTCAACATCCGCTTCAGCTTTTTCAAGATTTGTCCTGTAGTCTTTATCATCTAACACAGCAAGCAATTCTCCAGCTTTTACACTATCGCCTTCTTCTTTGAGCATTTTTTCAATTTTTCCTGAAACTTGAAAGCTCAAATCCACCTGACGGATTTCAATGTTACCATAAAGTGTAAGTTCATCCGTTACCTTGCGGTTTTTAAAATACAAATATCCTATTGTTCCGCCAATTGCCAGTATTAGTAGTACCAGAATTATTGCTTTTTTCTTCATAATTGACCTCCGACGGCTTTATATAATGTAAAATAGTTTACTATTCTCTGTGTTTTTGCCTGAGTGTAGGCATTTTTTGAATTTATAAATTTATTTTTTTCTGATAAGTATTCGGGTTCAGAAATTATCCCCTGATTAAATTTTTTTTGCACGCTGTCAAAGTTTTTATTTTCGTAATTAAGCTCTGCCTTTGTATTATCTTCAATTTGTTTGTCATGTTTTATAATGCAAAGAGCTGTATTTACCTCTTTTACAGCCTCTAAATTTGTTTGATTATATTCTTCAAAAAGTTCTTCATACTTTGCTTTTTGAATTTTTAAATTTGCAACCTTCATGCCGCCTTTAAAAATATCCTGTGTTGCTCCCGCTAAAATTGCAGCAAGCGAAGATTCCCACGAGAAAAATGTCCCCGGTGCTATGGTATTAAAAGCCCACACTCCGACAATATTAAATCTAGGGAAAAATTCTTTCTTTGCAACTCTTACATCAATTTTCGCTTTTTCAAGATTTGTCTCTGCCATTTTTACATCTGGTCTTGAAAATATTACATCAGAAGATATCTCATCAGGGATTTTGCTAGAGTATTCAAAATCTTCAAGAGCACCAACTGCCATATCCGCAGTATTTGAGGCTGAATTCCCCGTCAAAACCGCTAACTGCATCATTGCAGCTTCCCGTTCCTTTTGCAGTTTTTCAAGAGAACTTTTGCTTGTTTCTACGTTTTTTTAATGTTATTTAATTCGGTTGAACTTATTATGCCTCGTTCAAATTTTTTATTGCTTCTGTTTAAAATTTCTTCCTGATTTTTTAAAATTTCAGTTTGATTTTTAATCAAATCATCATACTGTAAAATATTTGTGTAAACAGTTGCAACATCACTCAATAGTGCTAAATAAACTGCTTTTTCGTGATATTGTGACGCTTCATAACTCTTTTTTACAGCCCTTGTCTTATCCCTGTTTTTTAAAAGAAAATCGGCTTCATAACTTGCAATAAAAGGAAGTATAAAAGCATTTTCCTTTAATTGAAAAGTATCAAGTTCGGGAACTTTTATCCCCAGATAATTAGCACTCACGCTTAAAGCCGGCAGCTCTCTTCCAAAAGAATATTTTGTCTGCTGACGGTACTGCTCGACAACATATCCGGCTTTTTTCAAATCATGATTGTTATTCAAAGCATCTTGAATATAACAGTTCAAATATTCATCATTAAATCTGTTGAAAAATTCAATATTTAATTCTTGAATATCAACCGCAAAACAGCTTTGTGTAAAAAAGAACAAAATGAATAAAAGAAGTAAACTTTTAATCCTCATTTACCCCCTCCTTTGTTATTGTGCGGATATAAAATTTTATATTGTCTTTTATGATTTTTATATCATCTTCTTCAAATCTGTCTTGATTTAGCTCCCGCAGAGAAAAAGCCGGCAAAATTCTTGGAGAATTTAGCTGTGAAAATATAAATATAGTTTTATAAATAATTTCTTTGTCATTTATATTTCCGTTAAAAATCCTTGCTATAAGTGCCCTTATATAATTAAAAACAGGAGAATTTAATTTTCTTTCGGGATTCTGCATTTCTTTTAAAAGAAACATAATTAAATTATCTGAAACTTTATTTGAATACAGAAAATCAACGACTTTTTCAAAAATAGTAAGCAAAAGCTGAATACATTCTGATTTTGTGAATTCAGACGGATTTTTGTCTAAATCCATAAAGCTTTTAGCATAAGCAGTTTGCTGCTCAATAAGGTTTTCAATAATACCTTCGTACAACTCTTTTTTCCCGCCCCAGTAGTAAGAAATCATACAAATATTTGCATTTGCATCTTTGCAGATTTCTCTAATTCCAACACCGTCATATCCTTTTTGTGCAAACAATTTTGTTGCAGAATTTAATATGCGTTGTTTGGATTTTTCTTTTTCATCTTGTTTAATTCTTGGCATGCCAACTTCCTTATTCTATATTTTGATTATAAAACAATCGTTTGATTATTTCAAGAAGAATAGAAACATTTTGTAATAAATATCTATTTACGGCACTTAAACTAATCCAACCTTTTGATATACAAGTCTTTCAAAGCCATATTTTTTTATATTTATATTATAAAACTTTACAAAAAGAGGTGAAATGCTTGTTCCGGCAATTATTGAGTTAAACAAATGAGGTATGAATTATTTAAAAGAAGAAAATATACATTGTGCCGACAAAGGTGATATGGATTAATACATGATTTCCCCTAAGAAGATAACTTGACAATGGGGTATAGTTTTGAAATTTCAATTTGTTTATTTATTTAAAATTTTAAATTTATGATGCCGAAAATAATCAAACCATCTGTAACAAGAAATCAAACCATGTGTTCTTTTACACCAATTCTCTGCAGGTTTTAAATGCTTTGTCCATTTTTGTATAAGGCTTTCCTGTTTTTGGATTGGGAAAGACCCATTTACTATTATTGCCTTGTCTTTCAAGAAGTATTTTATATAAAGTGTCTAAAATGTACAGCGTTGTCCAGTTTTTCGTTTTTTGCCTGTAAATTTTCATTATCCTGTTTTCAAGATTTATATTTTCCCATGCAAGATTAAAAACTTCACCCTGTCGCATTGCTGTACACAATCTTGTGATTATCGTATCGCCTAAATCTTTATATCCCTTTCTTTTTATTATGTCAAAGATCCTTTGTTGCTCATCGTCAAACAATACGCGCTTTCTGCTTTCTTTTATTGGCAAGTCCTCTAACTTTTCTATAGGATTTCTGGATATTTTGTTGTTTTTATAGCATAAATTTAGCATATTTTTTGCACTTGCAACGCAATTATTTATAGTTTTATTGTCTTTTTCTTTTTTTATTATGTTTCCGCCAATGTAACAATTTTTGAGTTTTCAATATGTTTTCTATACTCCCTTACTTGTTCATGGTCTACACTCATTACAAGTTTATTCTCGCCAAAGTATTCTAAAAAGCTTTAATGTGTCGTTTTGTATCTTCATAGCTGCTTTTTGGACATATATTTTAAATATGCCCTTGCTGCTTTTCCAAGTGTATAATCTCTATCTTGC
>CALUXW010000042.1 GCA_944324865.1 Candidatus Gastranaerophilales bacterium
CCGTTTGGATAATAACTTAAAAGCACCAAAAACAAGAAGGTAAGCATAACCGAAATCCATATTGCTATGCCGCCCAGCCTTGATATTGGCCCGTGGTGGATTTTTCTTTCATTTGGGACATCAACAAGTCCTGCCTTTTTTGAAAAATAAATCACCAAAGGAACTATAAAAATTCCCAAAAGATAAGCTATAATTGCACCCAGAATATGAGCTTGAGTAAGTTTTATCATTTTTACACCCCACAAGACATTTCAGGATACAAAGGATATTTTTTGCAAAGCTCTAAACTTCTTTGTCTTAGAACCGCTTCATCTTCACGCTCTAAGATACCGTCAGCAATAATCTTTGCAAGGGTTTTCATATCTTCAACCTTAAAGCCTCTTGTAGTTACGGCAGGAACACCGATTCTGACACCTGATGTTACAAAAGGACTTTGCGGGTCATTCGGAACGGTATTTTTGTTAGCTGTAATGCCGATTCTCTCAAGCATATTAGCAACATCTTTACCTGTTTTATTTAACTTTCTTAAATCAACTGTCATAAGGTGGTTTTCGCTTTCACCACCTACAATATCAATGCCTTCTTGCATAAGGGCATTTGAAAGTGCCTTTGAATTTTCAATAATATTTTTACCGTATTGTTTAAATTCATCACTTAAAGCTTCCTTTAGGGCAACCGCTTTAGCAGCAATTACATGCTCTAACGGCCCGCCTTGAATACCCGGGAAAACAGCCTTATCGATGCCTTGAGCATGTTCTTCTTTGCACATAACAATACCGCCACGAGGGCCTCTTAGAGTTTTGTGCGTTGTTGTTGTAACAAAATCCGCATAAGGAGTGGGTGAAGGGTGCAATCCTGTTGCAACAAGAGCAGCAATGTGAGCAATATCAACCATAAGATATGCACCAACCATATCTGCTATTTCTCTAAACTTTTTAAAATCGATGATTTTAGAATAATTACTTGCACCTGCTATTATTAATTTCGGCTTATTCTCTAAAGCCTTATTTTTAACATCTTCATAATCAATTTCGCCGTTATCGTTAACTCCATAGCTTACAACATTAAAATAAAGTCCCGAAAAGTTAACCGGTGAGCCGTGAGTCAGGTGTCCGCCATTTGATAAGTCCATACCCATAATGGTATCACCGGGTTTTAGTGCGTATAAAAATACTGCCATATTAGCCTGAGCACCGCTGTGGGGCTGAACATTAGCATGGTCAACTCCAAACAGTTTTTTACATCTTTCAACTGCCAATTCTTCAATTTTGTCAACGTTTTCGCAACCGTTATAAAATCTTTTATAAGGCTTGCCTTCTGCGTATTTATTCGTTAAAACACTCCCTTGAGCTGCCATAACAGCTTCAGAGGTGAAATTTTCACTTGCGATAAGCTCAATTGTATTTTGTTGGCGTTCAAGCTCTTTTGCGATATATTCCTTGACCTCAGGGTCAATTTTTGCAATCTTATTTAATTCCATTTCCAACTCCTTCTTTACAAACTATTTTACCTTAAAAATGTTTGTTGTAAAATAGTTTACATAAGAAGGATTGACAACAATGAAAAAGAAAAATATCAGAAATATAGCCATTATTGCACACGTTGACCACGGTAAAACAACTCTTGTTGATTGCCTTTTAGGTCAAACGGGTGTTTTTAAAGAACATCAGGAAACTCAAGAAAGAGTTCTTGATAACAACGATATCGAAAGAGAACGTGGTATTACAATTTTATCTAAAAATATTTCAATTGATTACAAAGGGGTTAAAATTAACGTCGTGGATACCCCAGGGCACGCAGACTTCGGCGGAGAAGTAGAGCGTGTTTTAGGCATGGTGGACGGTGCTCTGCTTATTGTTGACGCTCAAGAAGGCCCTATGCCACAAACTCGCTTTGTGCTTTCAAAAGCACTTGAGTTAGGTATTAAAATCATCGTTGTGGTTAATAAAATTGACAAACAAGGTGCAGACCCAAACGGCACTTTAGATAAAGTTTTTGACCTGTTTACCGAGTTAACGGACAGAGAAGATTTAATTGATTTCCCGATAATTTATGCAAGCTCGCTTCATAAGTTTGCAAAAAAAGAACTTGAAGATGAAGAAAAGGATATGCTTCCGCTTTTGGACTGCATTTTGGAAAATATTCAACCGCCTGTGGCTGATGACGACTTAACACTTCAGTTTCAGGTAACAACTCTTGATTACAACGACTACGTCGGAAGAATCGCAATAGGAAGAATTAAAAACGGCGTGTTGCACTCAGGTGAACAAGTTACGCTGATTAAAGCAGACGGCACAATGCAAAAAGGCAAGATTATGAAGCTGTTTGGCTTTAAAGACCTTGGCAGAGTTGAAATTGAAGAAGCAGGTGCAGGCGATATCGTAGGTATTGCAGGCTTTGCAGATATTCAAATAGGGGAAACAATCTCAAGTCTGACAAATCCGGTTGCACTTCCCTTAATTAAAATTGACGAACCGACACTTCAGATGAACTTTTCCGTTAACAATTCACCCTTTGCGGGACAAGAGGGCAAGTTTGTAACAAGCCGACAACTAAGAAAAAGACTTTATTTTGAATTGGAAAAAAATGTTTCTCTAAGGGTTGAAGATACTGACTCTACTGATGTTTTCAAAGTTTCAGGCAGAGGCGAATTACACCTTGGAATTTTAATCGAAACAATGCGAAGAGAAGGGTATGAGTTTGCAGTTTCAAAACCTGAAGTAATCTTTAAAAAAGAAGACGGGCATACGCTTGAGCCGTATGAAAATCTGATTGTTGACGTACCACAAGAATACGCAGGTTCTGTCATTGAAAAACTTGCCTCAAGAAAAGCTCAAATGCAAAACATGGAAACAGGCGAAAAACGCACAAACATTGATTTTCTTATTCCTGCAAGAGGGCTTATAGGCTTTAGGTCTGACTTTGTAAGGATGACAAAAGGCGAAGGTATTATGTATCATACCTTTTCACACTATGGAGAATACGCGGGCGACATATCTCGCCAAAGAACAGGCTCGCTTATTGCTTTTGAAGACGGTGAGGCAATTCCTTATGCACTTCATCAGTTTGAAGACCGTGGTGTATTCTTTGTAACACCGAAAACAAAGGTATATAGGGGTATGATTGTAGGCGAATGCAACAGACCTCAGGACATTGCAATTAATGTATGTAAAACAAAAAAACTTACTAATATGCGATCTGCAACCGCCGATGTTATGGTAACACTTCAAGCACCAAAAATTATGAGCTTGGAAGATTGCCTTGAATATATAGCAGATGATGAATTGGTTGAGGTAACACCCTTAAGCATCAGAATGAGAAAGTTCAATTTAAATTTTAAGAAATAGCATAACGAAGCTCGAAAGCTAATGCGATTGCACTGCTTAAGAGCAAGTGAGCCTTAAATATGCGATGCACATTGCTAATAAGGCTATAGGCTGCGACACTGGACTTCTAAAATAGCATAAATAACCCCGCCTAAAGACGGGGTTATACAACTCTAAAACTCACTTTAAGATAAATTTACACTAAGCCTTCTTTTATTGCCTTAACTGCAGCTTGAACTCTATCATCCACACACAGCTTCTGCAAAATCGAACACACATGTGCTTTTGCAGTATGAACACTTACAATCAGCTCTTTTGCAATTTCGGTATTTGATCTTCCTTGTACCAAAAGTTTTAAAACTTCTTGTTCTCTTTCTGTCAGATGTGCTTTAGCATCAGTATTTGAACCCTTAGAAAGTAACTCAACATTTTCAGGTCGTGGAAATAATTTTAAAGCAAGATTTGCAACAGCAGGATCTATCCAACATGCTCCACGTGCAGCACTTTTGATAACATCTGATAAAGCTTTCGGGTCGATATCTTTTAGACAATATGCACTTGCACCTGAACCTAATGAAGCTAATACTTCCTCTTCCCTGTCATGAGATGTTAAAATAACAACTTGAGTTTTTGGCGAAATTTCTTTTACCTTAATAGTGGCTTCTAAACCATTCATATTTGGTAAACCTAAATCCATTAGTACAACATCGGGCATCTCCCTTTTAATAATTTCAAGTCCATCTTGAGCATTTTCTGCCTCTGCAACAACATTAATGTTTTCGATTTGATTCAATGCATATCTTAGACCAACCCGAGTAAGTTTATAATCTTCTACAATTACAACTTTAATTTCTTCTGTAATATTGTAAGCACTTGTCTGAACAGACATTTTTACCATCCTTTCTTTTCTCATAAAATTTTAATAGAATACTATAATAATTTTTGATTCCGGGATATTACCCATTTTGGTATATTTTAAAAAATAAGCTCCTTATGATTTAATTAAGAATACAAGTTTATGTTATACTTTTTTTATGAATGAACTAATCTCCATAGGTAAAATAATTAACTTTCATGGCATTTTGGGAGAAGCCAAGGTAGGCTATTCAGACCCTAAAAGAATTGAAAATGCAAAAAAAGTTATTGTTAAAAATATACCGTTAAATATTGAAAAATTCAGATTTCATAAAAATTTTGCCATAATAAAATTTAGAGAAATTTCAGACATTAACGAACTTTTAAAATATAAAGGTGAGAACATTTACCTTGAAAAAGAAGCTGTTAAAAAAGGTCTTGAGGACGAAGAATACTTAATTGACGACCTTGTAGATGCCAAAGTTTTTGATGATAAAGACGATTTGATAGGGACAGTTGAATATATTGCGACAAATTCAGGCAACGATATTTTATGCATAAAACCTCAAGACGAAAGGTATGGAAATATTCTTATCCCATTTGTAAAAGAGCTTGTTCCCATTGTGGATATTAAAAATAAAAAAGTCATAATTAAACCCATAAAAGGACTTTTACCATGGGATTAAGATATGATGTAATCACACTTTTCCCAGAAATAATTGAAAACTACTGTTCTTGTTCACTTTTAGGCAGAGGGATTAAGAATAGAGTAATCAAGGTAAACACGATAAATCCGAGAGATTTTACCCACGATAAGCACAGAAGAGTTGATGATACACCCTATGGCGGTTCAGAAGGCATGGTAATGATGGCACCGCCTGTTTTTGAGGCTTACGAAAGTATTGAAAAACTTGCAAATTCGGAATTTATAATGCTAACCCCTCAAGGCGAAGTTTACAATCAAAAAATAAGCAAAGAACTTGCTCAAAAAGAACAGATAATTCTGCTTTGCGGCAGATATGAAGGCTTTGACGAAAGAATTCGCCTTGGATTAAAACCAAGGGAAATATCTTTGGGTGATTACGTGTTAACAGGCGGAGAATTAGGTGCACTATGTATTATAGACAGCGTTTCAAGAAATTTACATGGCTTTTTGGGCAAAGATAACTCTGCAGTCGATGACAGCTTTTCTGAAGGATTAGACGGACTTTTAGAACATCCTCAATATACAAAACCAAGAGAATACAGGGGAATGAGAGTACCTGATGTACTTTTAAACGGTAATCATCAGGAAATTGAAAAATATAGACTTAGCGAGAGAATTAAACGCACAAAACTACGTCGCCCCGATTTGTGGGAGAAGATTGGAAATAAATTTAATGAAAGATAACTTTTTCCTTGCCAAAGGTTATTTTTATGCGAAAATAACCTTATAGTAGTAATTAATTTTAGAAAAGGAAAAAAATATGCCAAGAAAGACACCTTTGGATAAAATCAGAAACATTGGTATCGCAGCGCACATAGATGCAGGTAAAACAACCACTACCGAGCGTATTTTGTTCTACACTGGTAAAACTCACAAAATCGGTGAAGTACACGATGGTGCTGCAGTTACTGACTTTATGGAACAAGAAAGAGAACGTGGTATCACAATTCAGTCTGCTGCGGTTACATCATACTGGAAAGGTCACCAAGTAAACATTATTGACACCCCCGGACACGTTGACTTTACGATTGAAGTTGAACGTTCACTAAGGGTATTGGACGGCGTTGTTGCAGTATTCTGCGCAGTAGGTGGTGTTCAATCACAATCTGAAACAGTTTGGCGTCAAGCTAACCGTTATGAAGTTCCTCGTATGGTTTTTGTTAACAAAATGGACAGAACAGGTGCCAACTTCTATCGTGTAGTTGACCAAATCAGAAACAGATTAGGAGGAAATGCTCACCCAATAAGACTTCCAATCGGTGCAGAAGATCAATTTAAAGGTCTTGTTGACCTTCTTGAAATGAAAGCATATATCTATACAAATGACCTAGGTACAGACATTAAAGAAGAAGAAATACCTGCAGATATGGTAGATGATGCTAAAAAATACAGAGAAGCTTTGGTTGAAGCAATTGCTGAAGTTGATGACGATTTAATGGAAAAATACCTTGAAGGACAAGAACTTTCAATTGAAGAATTAAAAAAAGGCTTAAGAAAAGGTGTTTGCGATAACAAAATCGTTCCTGTCACCTGTGGTACAGCATTTAAAAACAAAGGTGTTCAATTACTTCTTGACTCAATTGTTGAATTAATGCCTTCTCCTGTTGATGTTAAAGCCATTGAAGGTGAATTGGAAGACGGTTCAAAGGTAGAACGTCATTCATCAGATGATGAACCTTTCTCAGCTCTTGCTTTCAAAGTTATGACAGATCCTTACGTCGGTCGTTTAACATTTATGAGAGTTTACTCAGGTAAATTAACATCAGGTTCATATGTTCTTAATGCTACAAACGGCAAAAAAGAACGTATCTCAAGACTTGTCCAAATGCAAGCTGACCAAAGAAACGAAATTACAGAAGTTTACGCAGGTGATATTTGTGCTGCGGTTGGTCTTAAAGATACAACAACAGGTGATACACTATGCGACGAAAAAGCTCCTATCATCCTAGAAAAAATGACATTCCCGACACCTGTTATCTCGGTTGCTATTGAACCTAAAACAAAAGCTGACCAGGATAAAATGGGTATTGCATTACAAAAACTTGCCGAAGAAGATCCTTCATTCCAAGTTAAAACAGATAATGAAACAGGACAAACAATCATCTCCGGTATGGGTGAACTTCACCTTGACATCATCGTTGACCGTTTGATGAGAGAATTTAAAGTTGACGCTAACGTTGGTAAACCTCAAGTTGCTTATCGTGAAACAATCAGAGGTACTGCTGATCAAGACTCTAAATTCATCCGTCAATCAGGTGGTCGTGGTCAATACGGACACGTTAAAGTTAAAATCGAACCTGCTGAAGAAAATGCCGGATTTGTATTTGAAAACAAAATCGTCGGTGGTGCTATTCCCAAAGAATACATTGAACCTGCAAGAAAAGGTATGGAAGAAGCTCTTGAAGGTGGTATCATAGCAGGTTTCCCTGTAATCGACGTTAAAGTTACACTTTACGATGGTACATACCACGATGTTGACTCTTCAGAAATGGCGTTCAAAATCGCAGGTTCTATGGCTATGAAAGACGGTATCAAAAAAGCTAAACCTTGTATCCTTGAACCTATGATGAAAGTTGAAATCGAAGTTCCTGAAGAAAATACAGGTGATATTATCGGTGATATTTCTTCTCGTAGAGGTCGTGTAGAAGGTATGGAAATGATTGAAGGAACAGGTATTCAAAAAGTTCGTGCAATCGTTCCGTT
>CALUXW010000043.1 GCA_944324865.1 Candidatus Gastranaerophilales bacterium
TAGCTTAATTATGTACAATGGTTGTGTTGTTAATGCTTCGGCTAGTATGCGAATGGGGTTTCGACCCCTTTTTTTTCCGCCCGTCGGGTTTCACCAAAGATTAACAAAAATTTAAAAAAAGCCCCAAAACAGCACAAGACTGCCAGGGGCATGTGTTTACTAGCTGTTTTTAATGAGGTTTAATATTTGCGCATCGATTTCATCTTTGTGTTTTAAAAATTCATCAGTTGACATTTTATCAATATCTTGTGCACTGTAGAAAGTTTGATTTTTTAAATCTCCATCAAATCCACTCTGAGCGTTTTTTTCAAGTTTTTTCAACTGTTTTGAATTTTCATCTGTTAAAAATTGTGCGAATTTTGGATTTTTAGCACAGAAACGTTTTATTGCTTCGTCTTCTATAGTTTTTGTTATTTGTGCTATTTTTTCCAATTCATCCGCATCTAAAACAACGTTACAGGATTTTAAATATTCAAATAAAATTTCACGACCATTGAAAAAATCAGGATTTTTATTAATAAACTCTTCAAATACTTTTGATATTTGTAAATTATTAGTATTTGATGATTGATTTTGCACAGAGTTATTGAGGTTAGAATTGCTTGTATTTTTTACATTGTTAACGTTAGAATTTTGAGCCTTTTGGGCATTATTTAAATACAAGGACTTTAAGAGTGATTGTAATATTTCTCTCTTGTCGAGCATACTATTCGATGTCTTTTGATGTTGGTTATTTGCCGCTAACGGAGTTGCTTTTTGAGCCTGTTCCAAAAGTGCTTTAGTTAAAAGTTCTTGTACCATATTATCTTTCATCTTATCCCTTCCTTTAACCTAGTTTTACTATGTCCCTTCGGGGACTTTTTTTATATTTCACATTTCAATACGGCCAAGGCTTTAGGATTTACGGCTACTGCGCCAAATGTATAAAGCCCTCTGATTACGGTATCGAAAGATTGTTCGGCTCTAATTTGTTCAAATTTTTTGATTTGTGATGCATAAGTTATGCCCTCTGTTGTACCTGCCATAATAGTATAGCTTCCATCACTTTCTATACCTACGTTATTGCTTACAAATACGTCAAGTCCTGCAATTCGTCCTATTGAACCTTCTTTTTTGGCTTTATCTGATTCATTTGAAGCACCGGAGAACTGTTCGCACAAAAGTAAAATTTCTTCTACATCAGGGTGTATAACTACCCATCCATGTTTTTGAGCAGTTATTGCGCCTGAGTTTTTAAGTAGTTTTGATAATGATACGAATTCGGAATAAATATTTGTTTTGCTCAATGTGATAGGTGTTTCAGATGTTCCCTTTAAGATATTTTGTGTATCTGCATTTGTATTCAGACCAAAAATATATTTATCAATGCCTTCGTCAATTGCTTTTTGAGCTTTTGTTAATATAGCATCTGCTAGAGAAATGTTTGTCTGTGCTTGTGCGATATCAGGTATACTGAATGCAAAATATAAGCTTTGGTCTAGTTTCAAAGATTTGCTTGAAACTGTTGCATTTGTGTATGCAGGTAATGTTCCTGTATATGTTCCAGTTGCTACACTTTCAGGTGTTGCAATTTTGATTTCAGATGTTCCGTTATCTGCATCTGTTTGATAATCTCTGTTTACACATTGCAACATAGTACAATTTTTGTCTAAACCTGCATTAATTTTTTTACTCCAGGTTGTAACAATTAAACTGTCGTAAGGTGTTGTTGTGAGTTGTTGTGTCATTTGTTTTTCCTTTCTTTTTATGCGCCTCCCGCAAGGCACTATAATGCGGGATTAAATTTTGAAAATATGTATAAATTTTCTGCTTTTCCATTTTTGAAACATTCTTTTTTTAGTGTTGCTTCATATTCAAAGTTAAGTCTTTCGATAAGTTTCTTTGCATAAGAGTTTTCGCCCACAATTTCAATACTGAGTTTTCTGACATTCATCACTTCAAATAAGAATTTTAGAGCTTTTTTTGCAATTGCATAAGAACCAAAACCCCAGTATGGTCTGCAAATGCAAAAAGTTACTTTTGAATCAAAAAATCCGTTTGGAACTTTTTTTGTTTCATAAAGATAGAAAAAGCCTGCAAACTTTTCGTCTTTGCCTAAAAGTGCATAGTAAATATTGTTTTTAAACATTTTCACAAAATTTAAAAATTTTTCCGGAGTTGAAAAATTTATTCTGAAAAATTCGTCATCAAAAAGCCTGGAGTGATATTTTAAACACAGGCGAAAAAATTTTATAAGTTCTTTAGGTCTTATTTTTTTAAAATTAATATCAAACAAATGGTTTATTTTATCTGTTTTCATACTTGCCTCTTTGTTAAATTTGTGCTATTTTTAATTTGGAGAATGTAGATTATGGAAAAAGAAGAAAAATTTCTAATTATAGAGCAATACAGAGTTTATTCTGAAGCAAAAGAATCATTCATTGGCAGAAATTTTCAAACAAACAGGTTTTATCTTGTATTATCTTTAGTTTTATTTTTACTTTTATATATTTTTTATGCTTTAACTCCATCGGTTGCTCCGATTGTTGTAGGTTCAATAATTGGTATGGCTGTATGTGTTATGTGGTGGTTAAATCTTGATAGCTACCAGTTCTTAATTAAAATTAAATATGCAAAAGTATTGGAAGAAATGGAGAAGTTTTTGCCATTTTCACCTTATAAAAGGGAATATGAAGCTTTTCAAGAAGCTAAAAAAGACAAAAAAGCGATAGTTTTTTCTGATTTTCAAAAATTTCTTGCAATAATTTTGTTTTGTATCTATCTGATAATATTTTCTAATGGAATTAGTTCACTTTTAATGAACTTAATCAAGATTTACTAACCTAATGTAATTCTTGGAGTGCCTTCTGCAGATTTCATGCTTGAAGTTCTTAGGTTTACCAGTGCTTCATAATATAATGTTCTCCAGTATCCGAATTTTGCAAAAGATGGATTTGCCTTTGTTTTTATAAGTGTTCCGTAAACTAAAATTGGCTCAATATGCGGTATTGGGATTATGCTTGTATCGTTTTTATTTTCCATTTTTATTTTTTTTGTTCCATTTTCGTCTTGTGCATATAGGTCAGAAACATATATGACACTTATTTTTCTTTCATAATTGCATGGGATGGTAATTATTAAATCACCGATATTTGAATAGCAGTCTGTACAGTAATTTTTATCGTTTGAAAGTAGTGAAGGATGAATATATTTATATTTTTTTGTTCCTTCCCAAATTGAAATTATTTTGCCGCCAAAATTTTCAAAAATTGTTGATTCTTCTGCATCAAGTATTACTTCGGTTTTTTCTATTTGAAAATCCCAAATGTAAGAACTTAAAACTTCTGAATTTGTCATATTTATAAGGTTTAATACCCTTTTATGTTCACTTTTTGTAATTTCGTCAAAATCACTTACTTCTCTCCAACTTAATTCATTTAAAATTTTTGTGAAAATTTCATAATAAGTAGGTTTTAAAGAGATTATACTGCTAGTGTTTTCGCTCATTTTTTCCTCCTTTTTAAACAAAGCCTAAAAATTCATATTTAAAGCCCCGAGAGGTAAATTTGTCTAATCCTTCAAAGTATATTTTTGATGCAAGTTTTTTGCCTCTGGTGCTTTTTTTTAAATCTTCCAAAAGTTTGTGAGATGGAATTTTAATTTTAAAATCTGCAAACATAGAGCTTTTTATCCAAATTGCATGTTCGCCAAGCATTTGTGCATACTCGTAATTAAAAGTCATTTAGTAATTCCTTAAATTCTATCCCAACAAGTTTAAACCCGTCGCCTTCTTCTTCTCCTTCAATATTTATTGCTACGCTTAAATTAGAATCGAAAATTTGAAGACTTATCGAATTTTGATATGAATTTGCCCAAAATGGTTCGTAACTGTTTTCGAAACAGTTATATTTATCCTTGGGTTCTGTTTCTGATGCCCATATTAGTGCACCAATTTGCACTGTTTTTATATATTCATGATCTGTTTTTAATTCTTTTATAAAATCTTTAGAAACACTGAATTGAAAGCTATTTTCTCCTGTTTCATCTAAAAGTAAGGCAAAATCTTCTATTATTTTTCTTTCTGATGGTTTTCCAAGATGAAAAAATGGGGTCGAAAAGCTGAATTTTATTGGTTCGCCGTCAAATGTTGAGCCTATATTTTCAATTAAAATTTTGCCTTCTTTGCAGCCTGAGTAAATTTCAAAATTAATACATGATGCGCAAGTTATATTTTGTGTTTCAATTCTTTTTGTCCAACAATCATTTGCAAAATCATAAATCCAAATCGTACTAAAATATTGACTGTCAGGATATGGCAGATAAAACCAGAGTTGATTTTTCTTTTCGTATGGTACACAAAATGCTTCGCTCATGCGGTTTTTATCGGTGTTTTTAAAAGCATCTTCAACACAAGATGCAATATTTCCGCTCATCATTATTTGTGAAAGCTCGCCCACTTGCGAAAGAGCAAAAAGTCCATCAGAGTTGAAAAAATACTGTTTGTTGTTGCAAGTGCAGACGGCTTTTGAACTTTCTGTTCCTTTATCAGCAAATTTAATAATTGCAAAATTATCGTTAGACGAACCGGAAAGCAAGTATACCCCGTCGGATTTAAATATTGCAAGATTTCCGCAGTATAATGCTAATGCAGAAATTTTAGTAACCGAGGAATGAAAATTTGATATATAACCGGCATCATTTTCGCTTTCCCAGTCGTCAAATCTTCCTAGGGCACTGTAGTAAAGTGTTGCGTTTGAACCTATCCAAAGTCTGCCTGCATAAGAACATATTGCATCTGGTTTTATATTATTGCCTTTTGAATCTTTTGCATTTAATGAGTTTAGGCTTGTGCTTAGATTTGAATTATAATAATAGCCTTCACTGTCTGATGCAAAAAATACAATTCCATCTAAAAATAAGGTAAAGCTAGCAGATTTTATTGTCTTTTCATAGTCATGTATTACACTTGTGCTTTTATTTATATAATTATAATATTTGATTTTACCGTCAGAGCGTGCATAGACAAAGCTATTTGATGCTTTTGGGTATTCACAAAGTCCTATAATAGCACAATTGTCTTCCATATCCTCATCAAGATATGTTTGATTACCCATCATACGCTCTACACCTTGATTTTTATATAATTCAACGTTGTAGCTATCATCCCAGTTAAGTTTTTTGGCTCCATAACCAAGCATAACTTTTGTTGAATTTGTGTTTATTCCTCCTGAAAAATCATAAAATGCAAGTTTATTATCGCTCATAATACCACCTTACCTTATTTCTAATGTAATCACCGACTTCATTTGCTCCGATTGAGGGTTCATATGGAATATAAGTAATGTCAATTTTTCCTGCACTGCTTGAATTAGGTAACATTTTACCGACTTCGTAGTGTGTCATTATTGTGTTTTTACCAGGCTTTAACCCATACTTTTTTAAAAGAGTTGCACTATGTGCAAAAGCACTTTCTGCCTGAACTCTTGAAAATGGGAAATTTCCAATATTTGTGGGGTTTTTGTATCCATACATTGAACAAAGCGCAATTCCTATTGAACCTGTATTAAAACCGCCAGTGTGTGCTGCATAATATCCGTCATTACAGTTTAAATTGTCCTCTGGTTTGTATTTACCCTTTTTAATGTTACCTTTGTTGTCTACTACAAAATGATAATGTTCAAAATCCGTTAATGACGGAGTATAACTTCCCCCGCTCCAATGTAGAATTATTCTGTTCATGAGTTTCTCCTGAAAGTAAGTCAAATGCTAATTTTCCGTAAATATCCAAAAATCTTGTAATAGCTTGAGTTCTGTTTTGGGCGCGAAATTTTAAATAAATTCTCGAGAGATGGTTTTGAACAGTTCGCACGCTTAACCCAAGAGTGTTTGCAATTGCCCTGTCTTTTAATCCAAGACACAATAAGGACATCACTTGTTTTTCTCGATTGGTTAATTTCATTTTTTATCCTCTTTTGCAACTTTTTTATTCATATCAGCAAATTGCCGAAAAAAGATAAATGTATTTTCCGCGCTTAAATTTTTACTTTTTATGTTATGCTTAAAAACCAATTTTAAAAGGCTTTTAGCTAAAAAAAGAAAAAATTTTATTCGTGTAAATTTTTGTAAATAGAAAAAATTTAATACAAATTTGAGCAGTTTTTTCGGCATTTTATTTTTTTGCTCCATAGCCGTATACTCTCTCTTTTAAAGGGGTGTACAGTTTTTAATTCCAACTATTCACATAATAACAAACAAACTTTTTTTGAAAATCGCCAAAATTACTTGAGTAATTTTAGCTATTAAACTTATTAAAAAGTCCTAAAAATACTTTTAAAGTAAGTGTTTTGACCCTTTTTTAGTTTCTAAACTTTTTCTAAAATTAATTATAATTTTACAAAAATTAATAAAAAAACGGGCACACAAAGTGCGCCCAAATGAATTAAGATACGAAAAAACTTTTAATTATACTCTGT
>CALUXW010000044.1 GCA_944324865.1 Candidatus Gastranaerophilales bacterium
AAAATAACGAAGTGTTAATAACACACTCACTCAATGTTATAAATAAAATATTTGAGGGAATTTTAAATATAACGTCTACAAAAAATGCAGACTATAATCATTTGGGCAAGAAAAATCAAGAAGGTAGTCTTGATATTTCTTCAATCACGGAAGAAGCCTAAGTTTAAAAGGAGTTAAAAATGACAATAAGCCAAACTATGAATATTAGCAGAGAGTCCATGAATAACTATCAACATGCACTTGCAGTTGTATCGCACAACCTTGCAAACATGAATGTTGACGGTTATATTAAACTACGTGCTGATTTTGCTACAAATCCTACATACAGCTACGGAAATAATGTCTATAGCAACATTAGAGGCTTAAATGGAGCTTGCATTTCTCAGATTACAAGCTATGCAAACAATGCAGCTGCAAATACTGCCCGCGGTTCCAACTCTGATGCACAATATTACTATACGCTTGATTCTATAATGGGACAATTAGGTGAAATATCAAACGAATTAGGAGATGACGGACTTCAAGCAACACTTGCGGATTTTTTCTCTGCAGCACAAAATTTAAGTGCAAATCCAACAGACCCTTCTGCTAGAAGAATTTATATCGAAAGTGCTCAAAGTGTTGCAATGAAATTTAACTCTGTTGCAAGTTCGCTTGATAATTTACAAGAACAACTGGTGGGAAATTGGCAACAACCTGCAACAATAGAGAATAGTGATATATATATGAGTGTTCAAGATTTTAATCAAAAACTGGAACGACTTACAGAAATAAACAAACAAATTGTTGTTCAAGGAGTCGACAATTCTGCAGGGCTCATTAATGAAAGAGAAAATCTGCTTAATGATATGTCGGCATATATTGACTTAAATGTTGAATACAACAAGAATGGCTCTATAGATTTGAAAATGGGTGATATTAAGCTTGTTGCAGGTGCAGAACAACAACTTAAGCTCAATGTTGTCGCAGGAGATGCAACAACACCTGCAATAATTCAAGTTGAAAAAATGGATGGTACCTTAGTTCACTCTAATGCAAACTCTGAGGTTTCTGGCGGTCAACTTGGTGCAATACTTGATATTGTTAATAAATCTGACGACGGTTTTATTACAATAAGTGGCATGAGAGAAAAAATTGACCAGATGGCAAATACATTTGCAAACGAAGTAAATAATGTTCAAACTTTTGTTGATGGCACTACTCAAGCAATGGCACTAAGCGTAGACCCGGCAACCGGCGAACAGATACTTGTACCTTCTACCGAGCCGATTTTTAATATTACAAATCCGATAACTGCAAGCAACATAAGTGTTAACCAAAATGTAATTAATGATCCTAACCTTATTGCAACAGCAAGGGTAGATACCTCAGTTGACGGCTGGGAACACAACGTAGGTAACACAGACAATATTGTTGCAACAGCACAACTAAGAGATAAAAAGACAATGAGCACTTTTGGTGGCGAAAATAATGTCACTTTCGAAGGTTTCTTAACTTACTATAGTGGCGAAATCGGATTACAACAAAGCGATATTAAAGGTAAATTTGATACCGCAAATACACTTAATGACTCTGCGCAAACAAATTTACAGAGCATAACAGGTGTTAATCTGGACGAAGAACTTGCTGATATGATTAAATTCCAAAGAGGCTATGAAGCCTCAGCAAGAATGTTTAATACTGCGAATGAAATATATCAGTTACTTGTTACACTAGGAGAATAGAAGGCAAATTATGGGTATAAGAATAACAACACAAATGACTTCGAATCTTTTAACGACAACTATGAATAAAAATTTGTCGAATATTTATAATACATACGAACAAATAACTTCCGGTAAAAAACTTACCTCTGTCGGACAAAACCCCTCTGACGGAACAAAAGTTATGAAATATAATAAACAATTAGGACAACTTGACGACTGGTCAAAAAACATTGAAACTGCAAAAGATGAACTTAACCAATCCTACGACACTTTAGGATTAATTCAGGAAAACATGCAAAGGATTAACGAACTTGCAATTCAAGCTGCAAATTCATACAACTCTGAAGACAGTATGCAGGCGATTCGTAATGAAGTAGAACAAAGAACACGTACAATAGCACAACTTGCAAATACTAAATATCAGGATAAATACATTTTTTCGGGTTCAAATACAGATACAATACCATATTCTCTTGATGAAGATCTGAATATTACATACTCAGGTACTGCTCAAGATGGTAGTTGGCAAAGAAACATAGAAATCTCGGAAGGTGTTACAATGCCCCTAAATATTAACGGACAAGAAATATTTGGCGACGAAAACAGTGGAATTTTTGCTACTCTAAAACAGTTAAATGATGCTCTTGCTAATCCTGATATGGATATAAAAGCAATAAGCGATTGTATAACACCTGTTCAAAACGGAATAAAAGATATTACAGGTGCTCAAGCAGTAATTACAAGCAGAGTACAAAGATTAGATGCTACAAGTTCAATAAATGACAATGTAACACTAGGCTTAACGGAAATGAAGTCAAACATTGAAGATACAGACATGGCAGAAGCTGCAACACAACTTATGATGTACCAAACAGCACTGCAAGCATCACTACAGGCAGGTGCTACAATAATGCAACAAGCAACTCTGCTAAACTATATTTAAATAAGCATATAAACTTACCATTTTTAAGCCTTTTGCCAAACGAAAGGCATTTTTTTATCTATTTTCCTGCAGGTGCCAAAACCATGACTACGTTTCTACCTTCAAGTGCAGGAGCTTTTTCTAAAGTAAATGTATTTTCTTCAAATTCAGATAAAAATTTATTTGCAAGATCAAGAGCCAATTTGCTATGCTGCATTTCACGACCTCTGAGCATAACAACAACCTTAACCTTGTTGCCCGATGCAATAAATTTTTTTGCACTTTTAAGACGTACCTCATAGTCATGAGTGTCAATCTTGTAGCGCATTTTAACTTCTTTAATATCTATTGTATGCTGCTTTTTGCGTGCTTCTTTTGCGCGTTTTTCGGTTTCATACTTATACTTACCCCAATCCATAATTTTTGCAACAGGGGGAGACTGATTAGGAGAAACAACAACTAAATCTAAATCTTTTTCACGTGCCATTTCTAATGCTTTACTTGTAATAACTAAGCCGTGATTTACACCTTCATTGTCAATGAGTCTTACTTCCTTTGCTCTAATTCTTTCATTGACCAGTTCCTTCTGAGCTTTGATTTCTTTATTAATTGTTTTATCTCCTTATTGTATTGTAACTTTTAAATATTATCACAAATTTTAATTTTTGCAAAAGACCGATTTACTCTTTAAAAAGAATAAATCGGTCTTTAAAATTTTAATCCAAAGTTATCATATTTATTTTACTAATTCTTTGAATTTTTTACCAGCTGAAAAAGCAGGAACTGTTTTTGCAGCAATTTTAATTTCTTTACCTGTTTGAGGGTTGCGACCAACTCTTGCAGCTCTTTTTCTAGCTTCAAAAGTACCAAAACCAACCAAAGTAACTTTTTTACCTTTAGCAACAGTTTTTTGTACTGTTTCAAGAATAGAAGCTACAACTTCAGCTGTTTGTTTTTGTGAAACTTTAGCTTTTTCTGCAACCGCTTTTACTAATTCTTCTTTGTTCATTATGAACCCCTTTCCATATTTACCCCTTTATTATACCTATTTATAGGCATTTGGCAAGTATTTTTTTTAAAAAATAGCAAAATAACTGATTTTCCGAAATAATCTTTAGCAAAAAACACTTATAACTGTGTTTTAACAACGGAAAATTTTACATTTTTATAAAAATAATTTAAAATTTGATAAGCATTATAACCTTTATTAGCAAGATTATTCGCCCCATGTTGACTCATGCCAACTCCATGACCATTTTTTCTTACACCATCGTCATAAGCAGGAACAGATTTAATATACGGCAAATCCTTCGCCCAGACAGCACCTGAAGACACAGTCTTTCCGCCAGATGAGGCATGATAATAAGCAGGAATAACTTTTCCTCCATATGTTAATACTATTCCTCTTGTTAGGGTTACAGCCCTTGTTGTTTGTGGTGTTTCTGCACTTGCACCACCATATGCCTGGTCCAAAGGAGTATCTTTTAAATCATAACCACTGTGTTTTCTTTTACCAAGATTTGCTATGGCATAACTTCTTGCAGCAATAGCCTGTGCCTTGTGTGCCTCAATATTCCATTTAGAGGGCATTTCTGCCGGTACTACTCCCAGAAGATATTCCTCGATAGGAACATCATTTATCACAACCAATTTTTTATTTATATTATATACAATAAGTTCTCCACGGTACCATTTTCTTTTTGTTGCAAAAAAACATTTCTTTTCTTTTGGCCTTACTTTTATATAATTTGTACCAAAACTGTAATATTTACCATCAATTTTAATAACTATAAGATTATTATAAGCTCTGATTGTATATGGAACAAAAGAATTCAAAGTATATAATTCTTTTCCGGTTTTGCCATCCAAAATAACACTTTGTTTTGATGAACCTATATACGTTTGTTTTACGCCATCATCAAGTCCGATTTTTATTGCATGAGCGGGTGCAACACTTACAAGTGCAAAAAATAACAATGTAACAAAACTAAATATCACCCTTATCATATAACTATTCTATTGAACTCCTCATAAAATATCATCAAACAAATGCATGAAATAATTAAAATTTATCTTGATATTTTTTTATGTAATTAATTATCTCCAATGATAATTGTTTTTTTGTTTCAAAGTCAATTATTTTAAGATACTCCATTGCCTTAAACATTTTTTCATCGTTATCTTGCCAACGTTTCCATACGTAATTAAACTCATCTTTGTTATTAAAATCCAACTTTAAACCGGAATTTTCAGATTCTTCTATAATATAATCTGCAATATGTATTTTAACATTTTCATCACTATGTTCAAATAAATTAATTGCAAGACTAATAGTTGGATCTAAATCATACCATCTTTTATTTTTTATTTTATTATCACTCATCTTTATCCGATTTTTTAATTGCTTTTGAAATTAAATTTAATATAACAAGCACAGCAACAAGAATAACTGCATATATGTAGTATTTACTAAAAGAACCTGCAATAAGAATTGAAATAATTGCACAGGAAAAAGCAAAAGTTGCCAAAATAAGCACAACTTTATCTTGTGAACAACCATGATGCAGTAGTTTATGATGTATGTGTTCGCTATCCGCAATAAACGGGCTTGAACCTTTCATAATTCTTCTAATACTTGAAAATGCAACATCTAAGATAGGAACAGCCAAAATTATAAAGGGAAGATACATAACAGGGCTTGTTGCGTTGTTCATAATACCTTTAATAGAAAGGGTTGCAAGCAAAAAACCGGCATAGAGTGCACCTGAATCACCCATAAATATTTTGGCAGGATTATAGTTAAAAGTTAAAAATGCAAGCATTGCACCCATTAAGATAAAAGCTACAAGGGCAGAAATTGGCGAGGACGGTGTCATAACAAAAGATACTATGCCAATCGCAATACAAGCTATTGTAACAATTGAACCAGCCAACCCGTCAACACCGTCTATAAAATTTGTAGCGTTAGAAATACCGACAATCCATAAAAGGCTTATCGGATAAGCCCAAAATCCAAGAGACAGAGGATTTGACATAAAAGGGACATACAGTTCATCTATTCTTATGCCCAAAAGTATTACCATTGTTGCAATAGCGATTTGAATAAATAATTTAAATTTGGCATTAAGACAGAAAATGTCATCTATCAAGCCTAAAAGGAACATTAAAGAACCGCCTACAATTATACCCGACAAACCGACGCCGTTTGGATAATAACTTAAAAGCACCAAAAACAAGAAGGTAAGCATAACCGAAATCCATATTGCTATGCCGCCCAG
>CALUXW010000045.1 GCA_944324865.1 Candidatus Gastranaerophilales bacterium
AAGGAAATAATGTAGTTTCTTTGAACTTTTTTGTAGTCGCTTCTCATTTGTTTTCCCCCTTATTGCTACAACATCATAGTATTTATTAAGTTTATCATATACGATTATAAAATTTCTAATTAAATTTTGTAGTTTTGCTCTTGCAAATTTTATTGTTATTTATACTCTATAACAAATACTACAGCCTTAATTTTATTCTTAAACAATATCTTCTCAACCCTTCAAATAAACTTAACAACACGCACATTATATCAAATCCATTTTAACAAGTCATGCAGTAAATTAATTTTGCCATTTTATAATAAATATAAATAATGAATTACAAAAAAAATAAATGTTGGGTTTCACCCAACCTACATAATTTGCCGAATAATCTTTTTATGCGTTCATTTTATGCATTCAGATAAAATATCTGTAAAGAAACACATGGTTTGATTGTTATGTACGCTTAGTTTGATTATTTTGGTAAAGTTTATTGCTGTATTATAAATTAAATTCCATGTAATTTATGAAAAGTTTAAATATAATAGCAGTAATTACTTTAGTACATCTGCTTCTTGCTTACCCTTTAGATGGGCTAAAATGTTTTATAGTTTTAAAATATTGTTAATAATTGTAAATAAAATTGTCATATTTATAATAATTTATCAAAATTATATTTTTACATTTGTTATACTGATGATAGTAGAAGAAGGGGATAATTGTATGAAAGTTTTGCCTATTGCAAATTTTAATACAACCGTACAACAAGTTAAATATAAAAATTGCAATTTGTCGCCAATATATGATAGTTCTGGCGATTTTTTTATAAAAAGCAATAATCTTTCATTTAAGGGAGAAAAAGACTCTAAAAGTTTAAAAGATAACATAGAAACAATAGGCTTTGTGGGTGCACCAATCTTGTTGTCAATTATTGCAGGAGTGCTTAGTGCTAAATCAATGGAAGTACCAGATGATTATTCTATTGACACCGAGGCAAGAAGTATAGAATCTGCTGCCATAACCGCAGATGCTGATGACGGAATTTTTGTGGTTAAGGGAACACCAATTAATCTCGATGCAAGCAGATTTGATTATGCTGATGTCGAAAACGGTATATATAGAAACTTTGACGGTAGTGTTGATATAGATTTACTAAATGGCAAATATGTAGATACACAAAACGGTATTTTTGTTGACCCTGAAAGTAAAATTTCTGCATTTATTGATGAAGACGGGGATGTCAAACATTTTCCGCTTATAAGTTTTGGAAATCAAAACGGTTGCCTAAGTGTCCATGATAATCCACTGCCAATGGATGATGTACCAAATATTGTTGAAGACGGGCTTATTGAAACAGGATTGTATGCTGTTAAAGGTTTATGGGCAGACATTTTTGGCACTGAGGGTGAAGGCGCAGAAGTTCAAGATTTATTCGGTCGTGAGTTAGTTGAAGCAGTTGATGAAGACGGAGAAACTTACTTATCTGTAACACCGGCTAATTTTGAGCAAAGTTCTATGCTAAATATCCATGAATTTATTGAAGATATAAATGATAAAAATTTCCAAGATTATATTGATGAGCATTATCCGCAATTTGGTGGCACAGATGGTCTTGATGCAGACGATGCTATAGATGAAGTTGATGAAATTGAAGTTGAAAGTCCCGCTGATAATGTAGACACAGATGACTTAGATGAATATGATTCAGATGACTTTGATGATGAAAGTGAAGATGACGATGATGGTGTAGATGATGACTCTTTTGATGATGATTCTGCATTTTAAGTAAGTTGATATTTTATGAAAGTACAACAAAAAAACTACATTATATCTAAATTTCCCTCTCAGGTATTTGTTTTACACAAAATACCAAAAGCAAGTACCTCATTTTGTGGTGTAAAAAATACAGACAATAATACAGCGGATGTCTTTACTTTAAATGGACAAAAAAGAACCCTAAGAATAAAAGAATACCTAAAGGGTTTAATAAGTAATATATTTAAGGCTGACAGGTTAGCACTTTGTGAAATTTATGATTTAGGGCAAAATGCAGATGATGAAAATATCAGAGCCAAATTATTCAAAAAATATCTAAGTAGTATTTATGATTCTTCATCCTCTAATGATTTATGTAATGAAAAATTGACGGATGAAACTTTTGATTTGAACGTAAGTGCAGATATAAACAAACTAAATACAAAAAATATTATTTTTGTATTTAGTCTTATTCAAGATTACCTTTCAAGCTCGAATAATGATGAATACGAACAAATGCTCGGGTTGCTAGACGGTCTTTCAGAAGGCATATATGAGGATAATCAGGAAAAAACAGAAAGCTTGTGGGCAGCAATTTTTGATACAACAAAAAATTATTACCATAAGATTTACCTGCCAAGGAAAATGCAAGAAACAAATGAAAAAACTCAAAAGCTTCAGCATTTTCTCAATTCGGCATTTGCAAAAAAATCAAATAATTTTGATATAATTGATGAAATTTTTAATTCACAAGACTACTCTTTAGAACAAAAAATCTTTCTTATTGATAAACTGGCACAACCTCACGGCTATGATTTGTGTAAATTTTTAATTTCTCAGCCTCCAAATAATACAGTAAGAAAACAAATAATTAATAATATTGCAGATAGTGAAAAATTTGCAGATGAAAATTTTGACGAATTTAAAAACCGATTTGTAAGCGCTTTACACTCTGATAATCCTGAATTACAAATCTTACAAAAAACAATACTTGCTAATCCTGTTATTGACTTAGTTTTAAAACACACTCCTGTAAGTTTTGATTTAAATTTTATGGAATTTGAACAAAAAGTTGATTATTTAAGACAACTACCCAAGGAAGAGTTATTGAAATTATTGGAAGAAATTAGGCAAGATTGGGTGCTTGATAGCTCTATTAATGCCTATGAAATAGAAACTATTAAGTATGATTTGAATTCAAGATTTAATGATATCTTATCCAATATTACAGTCGATGTTGACGGGCAAAAAGAGAGCATAATTGATATCGCCAATAATACCGCAAGATTAATTTCACTGCATAGTGAAAAAATGAAAAATATGCAGTTGCAAGCCATAAATAAAATAACACAGGATGATAAAATGCTTGCAGCAGAACTAAAGGCTTTAAGTAAACAGCTTTTTGCGCTTTATTCCTTGTTGAGCAGCAATACACAACAAGCAAGAGAATTTCAGGCTCAAATAATGAGAGAATTTGATACAATAGAGAAAAAATTCCCTCAGAAAAAACAAGACATTAAAAAAGCAAGAAGTACTCTTGAAAAAATAAAAGCAGGATTAATTGACCCCGGCAATATAACCCCCGGTTTATTTGCGCTAAGTAATTTTGCAAAGGCAGGTTCAATAATGATGTCAACGGGTGAACCTACACTGAGCGCGATTGGTGCTCTGCTTATGGGTATGGCATTTATTGCAAGGCCTGTAAATAATGTTGTTAAAGAGTTTAAGAAAGGATAGGTAAATGATAAACAAAATAAGCTCGATTAATTTTAAATCAGCAAAACCTGTAAAAAATAACAACCCTATTTTTGAAAAGTACAAAAAGACTTTTAAAAATGATAAAGCAGGTACTGCCTTGCTTTCAGGCATGACTTTGGTTGGCGTACCTATGACTTTTATAGCTAAAACTCCAATAAGAAAAATCCAAAGCGGCATCGTTGGTTTTGGCGCATTATTAACTCTTGTTCTTTTCCCATTGCTTAAAAAAGAAAAATCGGGCTTAGAAAATAAACAAAAAATTAACGAGGTAACATAAATGCAAAATTTATCAATTCCACAAGATAGCATTGAAAGACAAATTAAACAAGTAATGCGTGAAAATTATGCATCTATGGAAAAGGACGTGTATAATAACTGCCGCAAAAGAATAAACGATGAATTTTATGATAAATTTATCAGCCAAGCAAGAGCACAAAGAAGTCCGATTGGTGATGATGATTTAAAAATTTTGCTTTCTACTTTAAAAAAATCATACGAAAGCTCGGGGATGATAAATGATGCAAAGGCGATTGAAGCTCAAATTGCAAAATTAGATGTAAGGGTTTAATATGAAGATTTTGTCATTACAAAATGCACTAACCTTTAAAAGTTATATACAAAAGGAAAAATTGCCCGAATATATTAAAAAACGTACGGGTGAATTAGCTTATGAGTACAGAAAGGGCAGGACAGATAAGTTATCCGAAACAGTTTTTGACGAATTTAGAAAAAGTGTGTCGATAAAAACCCCGATATATAAATTACCTGCCAATAGAATTACTTTATTCACAAATCTTGCACACTCATACGAACCTTTTGATATAAATAAAGCAGCAGTTGTTCTTGCAACTGCTATATCGCAAGTCGAGAGCAAAAATCAATTTACTGTTAATAACACTGATTTAACTCTTTTGAGCAAGTTCTTTTACAGCTCAAATGACTATGAAGCAAAATTTTTTGTTATGAGTATGTTAAATAAAAACGGGGCAAGAGAATTTTTGCCAATAGCCGAAAGTGTACTTGAGTGCGACGAAAATATTGCAACGATAAATGATAAGAAAACAAATTACCAAGCAAGATTATTATTAAATAAACACTATAATTTAGACAAGTTAAAGACACTTTTAGAATCTGATGATGTTTATAAAATGGGCGCATTAAGCGTTTTATCAAAATGGGGTTTAGAAAGACACTCTAAGCTTGTTGAACCGTTAGTTAAAGACCCTGATTTTAGAATTGCTGACAAAGCCAAAAGCGCATTATTAAAACTCCAGAATTTACAAAAGCAGGTTAAAGTACCGATTTCAAAGGAAAAAGATAGAAATTTACCTGACAATACCGCAGGGTTTGATTTAGCGACCCAAAAAAATAGATTAAAATATATAAGTCCTCCATTAAATAATTGGCAAATAAGCGCACTCGGAAGATTTGGATACCTTAGCCTGCATGCAGATTTGCTAAAAACAAGTATAAATTCACTAAAATCAGCAGAGGCTTACGCAAAAGTATACGTAAGAGGCAGTTTTGTGCATTGATTTTAAATTGAAGTTTAAAAAAGGAACATAAATGAAAATTCAAAATATCTCATCTTTTAAAACGGTACCAATAAACCATAATAATCTTTTAAGACAGGGCAAGCAAAATTATTCACTTTCTTACACAAAGGATACATTTGTTAAAAGTTTAAATTTTACTGGCTATTATTATTCGATAGATTTTAAAGACCCTCAAAATTTGCAAAAATTTGCGGAACATTTTTGGAAAGAAGAGGATGATTATATTAAATCGGAACTGTGCAGCAAAAGGATAACCAAAAAAGGTAGACAGCAAGATTTTGACACAATCATGCAATATGTTAACAAAGTAAGGGCAAAAATGAGCCAACTTGGTAGCGAAATTAATGAATTGGGCCCTATTGTTGCAGGTGAATACCATGATATAGTTCAACAAAAAAGAACTGTTATGCATGAATTCTTTGATATGTTGCAAGCAGAAAAAAATGGTTTGCCAAGCAAAGTACCCAATGGAATTTTAGTTTATGGTAATTCAAAAAGCGGAATAGATGAGCTGAGTGATTGGATAAAAAATAAGAGTGAAACTTATACAAAAGAAATTGACTTTGACCCTCAAGAGCCACTTGACTCCCTTACACAAATGACTGAAATTGCAAAATTCGCAGAGCAATATCATCAAGCAAGTGGGGTTAGGACTTTATTATTTGTAAATAATCTTGATGAGTTGTTAACAAACGATGACACGCTTGAAGGCAGAGCTATGATAGGCAGATTTAAAAATTTTATAGAAAACATTTCTCAAAAGTATCATACAACAGTACTGATGAAAACAAATAAAGA
>CALUXW010000046.1 GCA_944324865.1 Candidatus Gastranaerophilales bacterium
AAATTGGTAGACGCGCTAGATTTAGGATCTTGTGCAGCAATGCGTGGGGGTTCGATTCCCTTCTCGCCCACCATTTAAAAAAGAGACCAATTAAGGTCTCTTTTTTAATGTAATTTTTTTAACATTCTTTGAAGACTACAAGTGCATTTGGATTAAGTGTGTAATCCAGTCCAAAAAATGTTTTTGGTTCTAAAGTTATATGTTCTTTGTTTGATGTGTCAAACAAAATGTACCAGTTTTTATTATTTTGTGCGGGTGGTAATTTAAAATTATAATCATAAGGATGTTTTGAAAATCCTATGAAAAAGTCACCGTGTTCATGTTTTATTTTTATGCCTATATAATTTTTATTATAATCCGTTTTAAGATTTTCGCTCTTTGTATCTAAAATTTGTGCATGTTCGTTGTAATAAGTTAATCTTTCATCAAAATTTTTTTCAGAAAATATTTTATTATTCTTTCTAAACTTAATTAGATTTTTGCAAAATTCAAAAATTCTGTTTTGAAAAGAGTTTTGTGTGTTTGCTTTTGTATAATTATAATAATTTGTTTTGTCATCCCTGTTATAGCTGTTATTATTTCCATCTTTTGAGTGCATTATAATATCACCGATTTGCATCATAGGAACACCTTTAGATAGAAATAACATTGCGAGCTCTTTTTTTATGGCATTTTCTTTTATTTGTTCATTGTTGTTATTATCATGGCAAATTTCCCACTGCGAGCCTCCGGTTGTATCAGGGTTTGGTTTTGAATAACTGTTGCAATCATATAGACTAAACCCATCATGACAACAAATATAGTTTATTGCGCCATATTTATTTTTAAATCTGCTTTTTGTTCCTTCAAAGATGTTAATTATGTCGTTTAAATTTATACTGTTTCCAAAAAGTGCTGCACGCCTAATTGTATCACGTGAAACATCGTTCCATTCCATCCAATTATCCGGGAAATTTCCAAGCTGATAAGAATTTTCTCCCCCGCAAGTCCAAGGTTCTGCGATTAACATTATGCCCTCTTGCGTTTTTGTAGGATCTGTAATTACTTTTACATTTCTTTTTTCAAGCTCATTTGTTAAAGATGCGCAAAGACTTGTATGAGAGCAGTATTTTGCATTCTGGTCATTTGAAACATCCATAAGCGATACTGCAAGGTCAAAACGAAATGCATCTACACCTTGCTTTGCCCAAAAAGCTACAGAATCTGCAACCATATTGCAAAAACCTATGTTAGTAGAGTTTGTGTCATTATGACAACCTGAATTTTGTCTATAGTACTTTCCGTCTGAAAGTTTGTAGTAGCTTTGATTATCAATAAGTGCGTATGAAAACAGGCATGCATCTTCGTTGTTATTGTTAAATATTCTCGCTTCCCCCGTATGGTTATAAACTACGTCCATACAAACTTTTATACCGTTTTTGTGGTATGAATCAATCATTTGTCTGAATTCATCAAGATTTTTGCCAAATTCTTTGTTATACGAGTATTGTCTAGCAGGTGCAAAAAAATTAAGTGTCATATAGCCCCAGTAATTTTTGCCATCTTCCCTGTAATCAAATTCTTGCAGTGGTAAAAATTCTATCATGGTAAAACCCATTCTTTTTATTACCGGAGCAAACTTTGCAGCTCCCAGGTATGTTCCTCGTTCGTTTATTGGTAAACTAAAGGTTAAATCTCTTATATGAACTTCCCCGATTATTTCACTGCTAAAGGAGCGAAGCTCTGTCATTGTGATGCTTTTTTCATAGTTATCAAGACAAAATACTGATTTTGGTGCGTATTTTGCATTATCTGTTAAATAATCATCTTGACTTGAGCGAAAAATTTCAAGGCTCGGACATACATCTGATGGCAGATGACTTAATTCTTTTGAATAAGGATCAAAAGCTAATTTGTTGGGATTGAAACGGTTACCTTTTTCATCCACTCTTGTTATAAAACCTACGGCACTACCAGGTTCAAAATTTTCTTTATATTCCCAATTTGGACCAAAAAGTCTATAACCATAAAATACAGGTTTTTTTAGTTGACTTAGGGCATATATCTTAACAGATGTTTCCCATATGTCATTTTTACCCTTTTTCATAACAAGATTCATAAGAGGGTTTTGATTTTGTGGTTCTTCAAAGATACATAAAATTACTTTTGTTGCATTTTTTGAATACAACTTAAACGTGACCTCTTTGCCGTTGGGGTCTAAATTTGCACCGAGATTTGTTTTTGAATCCGGAATTTTATGAAACATTTTAAATTACCCTTATTTTAGCGGGTTAATGACAATCCCACTTAATAATTTCGGATAGAAATACGTCGATTTTTGAGGCATTCTGTACCCTTGAGATGATATTTCAAGAATATCCTTCATCTTTGGGTAAGCCATAATAAAAGACGCTTCTGCTTTGCCCATATCAACCATATCAAATGCTTCGAATTCTTGCTTGATATATTTGATGCCATTTTGGGCCATTTGTTCCTGGGTTGTATATCCCAGTTCTTTGGTGATGATTAAATCATGTAATACAGTTAAATCAAGTTTTTTAAGTACATCAGGTGCATCTACCAAGTCTGTCATACCATCTTTTAACTTTAATAAATAAAACTTGTTAACATTTTTCATGTAAAGTCCCATAGAAATAACTTCTTTATTACTTTTTTCAATGGCAGCTAAAAATTGTTCTTTAACTTTTTGTTTATTTACACTATTAAATGTGAACTCTGCCAGATTAAAATATTTTTTGACTGTTTCTAAAAGTATGTATGGTTCTATAAATTTTGTAATTATTCTGTGAGTTGGAAAAATTATTAAATTTTCGTCATCAGCATTTGTAAAATAGCTCATGACATACTTGGCCTCAGGATTGTTTGAAATCTCCGAATATGCCATCGCTGTTTCATACCTGTGGTGCCCATCTGCAATAAGAGTAGTTTTACCCTTTAGAGTTTGTTTAAAAATCTCGATATCATTTTCATCATCGATTAAATATACTATATTTTGAACACCATTTGTGTCTGTTACATCAATAAAAGGTTTTTTGGATAAATACTTTTTTGCAATTTTATTTTCAATTTGCTTTTCTGGATCGTTGTATACAAGAAAAATTTGACTAAAATTAGCCTCACAGGACTTAGTAAGTTTTAATCTATCCTCTTTTGGTCCGCCCATAGTGTATTCATGAGGTAAGATTTTTTTTGATTCAAATTTTTCAATTTTATTTCTTGCAATAAACCCTTTTCTTTCAATTGTTTTACCATTTTCAGTTGTATATTTTTGAATTAAATAAAAAATACAAGGTTTTTTAGTTTGTATTAAAATATCATCTTCGAGCCATTTTTCATAAAAGTTTTTAGCATCTTCGTAACGTTTATCGCCTTTTGTAAGAATAAGACGTACAATATTATACGGAGATTTTTCATATAATTCTTCCTGCTGTGCGCTTGTTATTACATCATAGGGTGGGGCTATTACATCATCAATGTTAACTTTTTCTTGATTATATACTATTGCATTTATTGGTTTTATATCCAAAACATCCTCCAATATAAATTTTTCTTAAATTTATTGTAGTAAATATTAAATCAGATGTAAAGCGACTTTTGGCATTGTAAAAAAATATTAAAATTTATATTTTTCTGGCAATTCGCATGTATAAAAATACTTTATTTATTTGTGGAAAGGTTTTAAAGGTTAGAATATCTATGGGTGTCTGCGCAACTGCTATTTTTGATATAAGAAATATGGATAAGGCTGGTCATGGTGATACAGGCAGGATTGGCGCTGCAGCTGCACAAACAACAAACCTTTTAAATGCTGCATCTAAATCTTCAATAACACCTATAAAAAATATTGCAGATACTGTTTTTAATTATGTAGATGATGCGGGAAAATTTGTAGGAGTTAGCAATGCTGCCTCCAAGGTTACAAATATAGCATCAAAGGCTGTTAATCCGCTTTTGTGCGTTGCATCGGGCATAAGAGTTTTAAAAGATGATGATCAATATGCTGCATTGATAGAAGAGGGTTGTGCAATGGGAGCTATGTTTGCCGGGGAAAAACTTTTCAAAACTCTTGTATCAAATCCGATATCTCAGAAGGAAATTAAGTCTACTGCGGGAATAATAAGTAATATTGCATCAAACGTTAAAAATGCAACAAAAAATTTAACAGGGGCTAAAAAGGTTTTGTTGACAATTGCGGCTGATTTAGCCCTGGTAGGTGTTTCTATATTGTCTTTTGGTGCAGGCAAGAAAATAGGTCTTGCTCTTTCCGGACGAGGGGAGCAAAATAATCAAGATAAAATAAATACTTCTCAAGACGAGGGTTTAAATTATAATTCTTAAGAACCGCAACTTAAACCTGCGCAAAGATTTATCGATTGACCGCTAAGTCCTTTTGCATCATCCGAAATTAAATATTTACAGAGTTTTGCAATTTCTATAGGTTCTATAAAACGTTTTTGAGGTATAACACTAACAATTTGCTCTTTTTCTTCTTTTGCCAATACGCTGTCGGAAAGTTCTGTTTCAACCCATCCGGGGTTAATTTGGTTTACTGTAATATTATATTGAGCAAGTTCAAGCGCCAATGATTTTGTAAGCCCGCTTAAGCCTGCTTTTGTTGCAGAGTAAATTGAAGCGTATGCTTCTCCTACGGCACCTGAAATTGACCCTATGTTTATTATTCTTCCGTAATTATTTTTTTTCATATCTTTGGCAACCAAAGAGCATAGCAGACATGGGGTAATAAAATTAAGATTTATTAGCTCTTTAGCTTTGTTAAAATCCATATCGTCTATTGAATCATAAAAGAAACAACCTGCATTATTAATTAAAATGTCTATATTACCAAGTGCTTCTTTTGCCATTTTGTACAAAAGCTTTGCATTATCAGTATTTGACAAGTCAACACTCAAATAATTAATGTTATTTAAATTTGTCCTTCCTGATCCAAAAACTCTGTATTTAGATAATTCTAATTCTTTTTTTATTGCAAGGCCAATACCTTTTGTACTGCCTGTTAAAAGCACATTTTTCATGATAGACCTTCGGTGTGCTTTATTACAATATCGGAAATTTGATTTATTAAGCTTTCACGTTGTTCGTTGCTTAAATCCCTTAGTGCTTCAATTGCAGCATGAAGATTTGGGTTTTTATCGTACCATCTTTTATAATCACGAGGGTCAAAATCTGCAATAATTTTGACAAACTTCTCATAATCTTTTTCAATAATTTTTGGAACTTTTAAAATAATATCAACAGCTACTTCGCATTGAGTTTGTGGGTCTAAATCCTCTAATAACCGCATAAAAGCACTTAAATACTTGTCTTTATCGTACCATCTTATATAATTTCTCA
>CALUXW010000047.1 GCA_944324865.1 Candidatus Gastranaerophilales bacterium
TTTTTCCATAATTGCATCTGCAATTTCATCACATTCTTCCTGTTCTAAATCTTCAAGATAAAATTTTAAAACTTCTGGATATTTATCAAGATTTTCTTGTATATCTTTAATGGTTTCCGTTGCTTCTCTTGTTATATTTTGTTCAACTGTAATATCGCACAATTGATATACTGCTGCATTTATCAAAGATTGCTTGAAAATTGCCTTGGCACGTTTCACTATTTTTTCAGGATCTGTTTCTTTATTTGAAAACAAATCTACAACAAAATTGATGGCAAACATCGTACCGGTTCTGTTTGTAAATTCCTTTGCCAACTCAAGAGCTGTAACAATAGCTTCTTGGGAAGCATTAGGAATTCGCTCAAGTGCACTTTTAATTAAATCTGGCGAAGAAGTGTCTTTAAAATCAACACTCATCATATCTTTAAATGGATTATCAGATGTTAAAAAACCTCTGCCTACAAAATAAGCTAAGGTTTCCCAAGACTGATCTTTAAAATTCATTTTATTGGCTTTAACTCGATTAATATAACCTCTACCCATTTTTTCGGTAATAAATGTACTCAATGTTGCATTTACGGCACGAACCCCTCCTGTTATTGCGACGTTTGAGCCACCACCAGTAACTACCGATGTACCCGTCACACCAGAGGCAACATGACCTCCAATACCAAGCCAAGATGTAACGAGTTTCGCTCCGCCAACACCAAGTGTAGCACCTGCAAACATTTCTTTTGTATAATATTCTAAAGATGGTATAGGTGGTACATTTAAATATGCCGCCATTGTTGCAAACATTGCAAATTGAAGCACTCTAAGAGGTACGGTATCGGCACCGACAGCAGCGCCTTCGCCTAGTGCCGCTGAAACTGCACCGCAAGCAGCAGAAAAAACGTGGACAATATTTTTACAGTGGCTTTCATCTTTTCTGGTCATATTGCCTGCGAAAGCTATATTTTTAGTGTACGCAGGTCTTTCGGATTTAAAATATTTATCATTTTCACTCCAAGAGGCATCATATTCGCTAAAAAAATCCCTGACTTCTTTAAGGTCATTTCTATATCTGACTTCGTCCATTGTTAGAATTTTTTTAGAATCTAATTTGTCCAACTCCTCTTGTGAATATTGTGCAAAAAATTTAACTACATTTCTTCTTATTTTCTCATTTTGTATTAATGCTTCAGCATTTTCGGGATTGCCAAATACACCATTACCGTCTTTCAGATTTTTTCTAAATAGTTTTTGTGCGGTATTATAATCTTCAAATCCGTTTGTTATTTCGTAGCTATAATCACTTGGCACAAAAGGAATGATAATACTTTCAGTCTGATTTTCAGAAATTGGATTTTGTGCCGTTTTTTTAGACTGGAAATTATTATAGGTGCCGAATGTATCAATAACAGGAGAGATTTTCATGTTAATCCATTAATCCTTTTAAGAATCTAAATGCAGCTCCTAATATCCCTCCGCCACCTTCGGAACTTAAATCGATTATCCCATCACCATCTCTGTCGTAATCAGGTATGCCGTCGCCGTCTAAATCAATATCAGGTTTTCCGTCCCCATCTATATCAAGCAGCGTATTTGGCTATATCATTGGTTTTTCCCAAAAGCCGCCTTTTAACATTATATTTTGATACTTTACAAAGTTAATTGCTTCTTCACTACCAGGGTCAGGGAAATAACCGCCATCTTCAGATATTTTATTTAAAACTTCTTGAACTTGTTTGCCGTCATATCTTTCTTGAATAGGTGCAATATGGCCACCATTAGAATGTCTGCCGCCTTCATACACAAGAACCCTTGTACCGAATGAAGGATATTTGCTTCCAAGATATGATTGCAAACGCATATTGTTGAAAGTTTCAACAGCGGTTTCTTTATCTCCACCCAATATGCTTTGGAATTTGGCAAATACAGGATTATCTGTAATGCCGGGTTTTGAAGTTAAATATGTATCACCGTCTTTATCAGTTGCAACCATAATATCGTTACCAAAAATATCTTTTGCTTCCGATATATCATCTGCAACAGAATCGCTGACAAATAAACCCTTTATGAATGAAGAAGCTTTCTGTAAAATGCTTTCTTCTTGTTCGTATTCATCAGCATATCGGCTTTGGATTGTTCCCCATCTATCATCCCATGGGGTTGTTGGATAGCCTGAGCCAAAACTTGGAAAATGCGGAATTACTATGTTTTCAAAACTATCGCCATCTAAAATTGCAGATATTTTTTCGGTTGGATCGACAAAAATACCATTTTCTGTATCAATAAATTTATTGGCACTTAAATCAATATCAACACTGCCATCATAGTTTTTAAATATACCATTTTCCCAATCTACAAAATCATAATCGTCGGCATCAATTTCAATTCCAGTGCCTTCAAACTTAATTATACCGGCTTTTTCATCGATATTAACCATATCTGAACTTACACCGTTTGGGCTTACTATATAACCATCTTCATCGCACAACAGGTCTTTAGCACCATCGCCCATTTTAACCATTGCAGCAGAAGCAGCTAAACCCAATAAAAAAAGGCATACCTTTAACTGAAACATTTTTTAAAGAATCTGTTATATTCTTTTCTACTTTTGTTTCAGCTGGTTTTTTCTTTCTAAAACCTGTAAAGGATATATCAGAACTTTGTTTTACAAAACTATCGGACATATTGCTATTTGATATATTGTTTAAAGTTTTTCGTGTACAAGATTTTACACCATAGTTTGTAGAAAAATTTGATTTAATAGCTTGAATATTCAAAATATCATCCCCCTTGAGCTTATTTTATTACTAAAATGTTCCTAAATCCAATATTTTGTTAGTATTGGAATTATTTTAATAGTATAATTTACAAATCTCAAATATTAATGTTTGCGTTTTGCATAATTATATACAAAAATATTACAAATTCTTATGCGATTGTGTCATGAGTCAAATAGGCTCTTAAACGTATTTTATAAAATTATGCTCCCGTTGATTCGGGAGCATAACCTCTTTTTCTTATTCCGGCTTTCTTAATTAATTGTTCTTTTGCAATTTTAAAATTCTTTGAGTACTATTAAAATAATCTTCAGGTTTAATATTCGTTTTCTTTAATACGGAAATAAGGATTTTTACACCTTCAAGTTTCATAATTTTGTTTTTAGTTAAAAATCTTGCAAGCCTTGCTCTTTCTAAATCATCAAGACTATAATATCTTTTTTCATTTTTTTCTTGGGATTTAAAATTCCTTCTTTTTCATAATTCAAAAGTGTTTTTGATTGAATTTTTAAGGCCTTTAAAATTGATGCCATTGGTAAAAGTGCAACCTCGGTGTTGATTTTTGTTTCTCTTTGATTAATTGTCATAAACTATCCTTTCATTAAGCTATACACATTATTTAATTTGATTCTTCTTCAACAAATTCCAGTGATAGCCATAGGACGTTTTTTGTTTACCCTTGCAGGCTTGTTTTATTAAATTCATATCGCAATAATAAATTTCTCTTACAAACTCAATCCAGCGACTCGCTTCTCTTGCCGAATTAAAAATTTGTCCCGTTTCAACACATTTGATTTTTTTCGCCTTTGATTGCAAGGAACGAAACGGCTCTAAATATTTTTTTAAAGTATCAAATATTTTTCTATCGACTTTATAACTAGAGGGATTTGCGTTATTTTCCCTTAGTGTAATCGAAAATTTACGTTGCCTCGGGCAATATGCCTTAGATGTTTGTATTTGCACCATTGATAACCTCCTTCATTGACTCACATAAATCATTTTTAAAAATTAATCCTTTTTGAATGCCTATAAATACAGCATCATTTGCGCTATGCACACACAAATAACAATACAGTCGCCATTTTTGTAGTTTGGTATTAGATAAAGACATTTCCAGTTTTACTGCAATCTGTTCGTTATTAAAACCTTTTGCAATTAGCTTTAAAATTTCAAGTCTTCTTTGAGTCAAGCGAGCTTTGTGCTTATGCATTAAAATTAACCTTTCAGGGTTGAAATGGATTAATTTTTATTCAATTTGTAATGCAAATTTTTTATGCCGATAAAATAAGACAAGTGGCTAATTGAAAACGAAAAAATTACTTGTTACATTATGTTTTGTAAAATTGATTAAAAACAAAAAAGTCAGTTATTACGCATGTTTAAACAGATTTTTTGTTGAATGGATTAAATTTTGAATATATTGTAATCCATATAAAATGTAATGCAAATGGTTTATTTGAGAGGGTTTTGACTATAAAATAAAGTTGCTGTAGGAATAGTCGATTTGATTTTGTCCAATCCCGATATATCTTAAAGTTATCTGCGGACTTGAATGATTAAATATTTTTTGCAGTAATACAACATCTTTAAATTTTTTATAGTGATGATACCCAAATGTTTTCCTCATTGAGTGTGTTCCGATTTTTTCTTCCAAGCCGGCACGTTTGCAAGCATCTTTTAGCATATAATATGCCGTTATTCTTCCATATCTTTTCCCTCAATAGGATTTAAATAAAGGCTCTTTATCTCTTCTGCCTTTAATAAAATCGGCAATTAAAGGTTTCAACTTGGCATTAATCGGAAATTTTTTAAATTTGTTTGTCTTCTTTTCGACAATTTGGATGTAGTTCTTATTCCTGACATCTTCAACGTTTAATGCCACAATGTCAGAAATCCTAAGACCACAATTCGTTCCGATAATAAAAATTAAGTGATCTCTTTTGTTTTGTTTGAAAAGTAATTTTTCAACTTTTTCAATGTCTTTTTTATTTCTGATTGGTTCTACGGTAGTCATTTTTCTATCCTTTCTATTTATCTTATGGAATTGAAAAAGATTATAGACTGGTAAAAACATCTAAAGTGAGTTCGTTTTTAAATGGCGATGGTGAAGCAAACGTAATAGCGGCTGACGGATTAGCCCCTTTTAATGATAAAAAATATAAAGGTGAGCTAAAAACGAAAGAATTACAAAAATATAATTCAAAATTTGATATTTTAGTTGCAAATCCACCATATTCAATAAGTGGTTTTGGAACAACATTAAAAGAAGGTAAAAAATGTTTTGATTTGTATAAAAGATTAACGGACAACAGTTCTGAAATTGAATGTTTATTTGTGGAACGCGCCATTCAATTATTAAAAGAAGGTAGTGTTACAGGAATAGTGCTTCCCGTATCGATTTTAACAAATAGCGGAATTTATGAGAAAACAAGAGAATTAATTCTAAAAAACTTTGATATTGTTGCTATTCAAAAGCTCGGCGATAATGCCTTTATGGCAAC
>CALUXW010000048.1 GCA_944324865.1 Candidatus Gastranaerophilales bacterium
TATGAAAAATTACAAGATCCTAAATTTCGAGCTTGGATAGAAACTTTAGAATTTGAGCCAACAGGCGGAATTATAGCCGGAGGCAAATTTGTACATCAGGATTATAGGTTAAAATAGCAAAGTCGTTAATCAAATTAAAGAACAAGAGTATCTTGAAAAAGAACGCAACGAGCTGATTTCAAGATTAGCAATATTTGATATAGGATTTTTGTAGATAATTGCTAATAGGCTTAAAAGTAATTATTTATATCTTTCAACTTTTCCACAGTATTTGTCACAGGAATTATACCTTGAGAACGTCATTTTGCAGCTTTCTGTCTTTTGCTCTTATCTATCATAAGAATTAACTGCAAAAGCTACATTTGCAAAGAACAACATTAATAATAAAACTAAAAATTTTTTCATCATTTTCCTCATATAAAAATAAAACGATTTTAAGAAGCAATAGTTCAGTATTAAACCTGCATGAGCACCTACATTTTACACATCTAAAGCTTGAAAAGCTTTTAATGCATTTTCCAAATTTTCTTTTATCTCTTTAGCCAAAATATCAGGCTCCGGCAGATTTTCTAAATCTTCAAGACTTTCATCTTTTAGCCAAGTAATATCAAGATTAGTTTTATCTCTGTTGATTATTTCATCATAGGTGAATTTCTTAAATCTTTCACTTTCAACTCTTTTTGAAATATCATCTGCGCAATAGCATTTTACAAAATCTTTTAAATGTTCATCATTCAAGGAATTTGTAACAAGCGTCAAGTTAATATTTGTTCTAAAATCATAAACCCAGACATCATTTGTTCTGTGGCCGTCTTCAAGTGGGGACAATTTATCAAAGAATATTACATTAGCCTTAACACCTTGAGCGTAAAAAATCCCTGTAGGTAATCTTAAAATAGTGTGCAAATTATAATCTTTTAAAAGTTTTTTACGGACTTTTTCTCCTGCACCACCTTCAAACAAAACATTATCAGGCACAACAACGGCTGCACGACCGCCAATTTTTAAAACAGTCATTATATGCTGCAAAAAATTTATTTGTTTATTAGATGTAGTTGCAACAAAGTCATCTCTTTGATAATCATCTTTTTCGGATTTAACAGAACCGTCATCGCCCATAATTTTCGTAGCAGATTTTTTACCGAACGGAGGGTTTGTTAATACCATATCAAAACGTCTGTCCCCTGCTGACATCAAAGAATCACCTTGTTTAACGGGGCTTTCTCCGTTTCCTATGCCATGCAAATACAAATTCATTGCGCAAAGACTAACTACAAGCGGTGTAATGTCAACCCCAAAAAGTTTTTCTTCCCTTAATGCTTTGAGTTTTTCTTTGTCTTTGGTCTGTTGCTTCATATAATCATAAGCAGCCAATAAAAAACCGCCCGTACCACATGCGGGGTCTAAAATTGTATCATCAGGGACTGGTTTCATAACTTCAACAATAGCATTTATCAAAGGTCTTGGGGTAAAATATTGCCCTGCTCCTGCTTTTGTTTCAGTTGCATTTTTTTGCAAAAGTCCTTCATAAATCGCCCCTTTTACATCAACATCTAAACCCATCCAAGTTTGTTCATCCACCAAAGTTACAAGTCTTTTTAACTTTGCAGGCTCGGCAATTTTATTTTGCGCTTTTGAATAAATTGTGCCAACAATACCTTTAATCTTTGATAATTCAGTCAACGCTTTGTTATAAGTGCTTTCTAATTCAACCCCGTCAAGAGTTTTTAAGTTTTTCCATTGATATTCTTCAGGGATTAATGATTCTTGCCCAAGAACCGACACACATTCATCATCCATTTTTAAAAACAACAGATAAGTAAGCTGTGCTACATAATCAGTATATGCAACACCACTGTCTTTTAAGATAGTTGCATAATTCCAAACTTTTGTTATTAAATTATTTTCTGTCATTTTCTTTTCTTTCCTGTTTAATTTTTTCAAGTAATTTTGTGGCGGGTTCGTCATTGGGGTCTTGTGGGACAAGACGACCTTCAAATGCTTTTTTTAGAATTGATTGTTTTAATTGTTTTGCTTTTTCAATGTTATCTTCAACAGCCTTTTCAACCTCATTAGCAACAGCAAATCTTTTTTTGATTTCTTCGACTATCTTTTTTTGTTCATTTAAAGAAGGTAGATTAAATTTAATATCTTTTAATTCTTCTAAAGTTATCCCTTTTACAGTTGTTCCTCTCCCTTTGGCTATAATTTCTGGGGTTTTGTATATTATTAAATATTCACAAAAATCTTTATCAATACACTCTTTTAAAATAAGAGCTTTTAAATCTTGATTAATAGTAGTTGCGAAATTAACTCTTACTATTTTTCCAAGCCCAACTCTAGTTGCAATAATAATAGTATCTTTTGGAATTATATTTGTAGAACTGTTTTCAACTGCTTCTTTTGTTATATGCCATTCAGTATCAATAGGTCTTGAAGAAGTCATATCCTTTACAGTCATAAAAGGTATTTCGCCTTCATAATATTGTGTAATATTTTTAGATGGAGTTCCGCCACCTATAATTTTAGATGTAATTTCTCCAATATTTTTTTTTGTCCATTCTGATGTTTTGTATAGTTTACCCTCGAAAGCAGATTTTAAGACGGATTGACGATATTGTTTGATTTGTTCTTTTGCTTTTTCAAGATGTTCTAATCCCTCATCAATTTTTGCAAATTCACTTTCAATCTTTTCCACTATTCGCTTTTGTTCATTCAGCGGTGGCAGTATAAATGGAGCTTGTTCAAATTTACCTTTATTTAATATTTTTACTGTTGTTGCTGATGCGTTTGCTTCCAACCATGGAACAATTTTATCAATATAGAAATAAGTATATTTATTTTCGATATAGCTATTGGGAATAATTGCATTTATTTGCTGATTGCAACTTCCGATAATCCCTAAAATAGCTTTTTTACCTAAATTCCCAATACAAGAAACTAATACAGTATTTTTAGGTAAATTTGGAGCATATTTTAAACCTTCAACAGTTAATGAATCACCTTCTGTTTGAGTTATATAAATTTCTTTGTCTAAATCCCCAGGCTTTACAAATGGAATGTCACCATTAAAATACTCCGGATACTTCTTTGGAGGGGTTTTCCCTGTAACAATTTCAAACACTTCACCTAGCTGACACTCAACCCACCCTTGCGGTAATTTATTTGGCATTATCTATGACCTCAATATTTTGACTTGCATTATCAATAAATTCTTGCAGAGTCTTAAATGGTGAAGTTTCAGGATATACAACATTATTATCATTATCACAAATAATAAATTTTTCTTCAGGTTTTATCGGGTTCTTCATTTTAAATTTACCGTTAAAAGGTTCTGCAATGTACCAATCGTGACTAGCTTTTTTTATATTGCCAAAAAATATTTCATTGTCGGGAATGTCTATATTATTTTTTAAATTGTTAAATATTTCTTTACCTACCCTTGTTAATCTATACATAATACCATCATAATTGGCACAATAAGCATAATTAGGATAAACATATAGTTTAAAATTCTTATTTAATTTATAGCATGCTACCATGTTTATTTTTAAAGAACTGGAAACAATTGAATTTTTCTGAATTAAACCGTAATCAATTAATAATAGCATACTGGATATTTCACCTTTTGGTCCCCAGTAAAATCCACTTATATCGCAATAAGGAAATATCTCTTTTTCAAGAATTCTAACAATATTTATGTCAAGAGTTTCAAGCAATTTAATTGTTTTTCTACTTATAGAACCTGGTTTGCAAGCTTCTTCAGTATAAAACTTAGCCCAAAGTTTTAAAAATTCTTCATTTGATGTGGTCGACGCATTATCTTGAATAAGCAGTAAATTGTCTGTATCTTCAAATTGGTCAGGTATTATTTCCTCATGTAATTCTTTTTCATTAAGAATTGATAAAACATTTACAAAAAGTTTTTGTAAATTTTCATTTTTTCTTTCAGCAAGCTTATCATAAAATGGCAAATAGGAGCATGAAATTTGAGCTTGTTTGCCTTGCAGCCATGCTGTAGCTGGAGCAAATAATGTAGATGTGGCATTAGCGATTTTATTAACTAAGTTTTCTGATAAACTCAATCCTAATTTAACTTTGGCTATTTCTAAATTAAACTCAACATCTTTATTGTTCATTTTATTTACCCCACTAGTGCTAATGACAAATCATCAAGGATTGAGTCAAGTTCTTGTCCAAAGGCTTGGCGAGCTTTGAATATTCCGCCTTTATCCGACAGTGCATCTTGCATATCATCAGCGTTTACATAAGC
>CALUXW010000049.1 GCA_944324865.1 Candidatus Gastranaerophilales bacterium
ATTATGCCGATAGAAGAAGAAATAGAAAAATTACAAAAAGAAATTGATGCAATACCAACTAAAAAACAAGCAATTCTAGATAAATATTTAAAATAAGTATGCTTGTAAATTTTGAATATTAACGGAACTGGACTTTACCAAAATAATCATTTTATCCGTACACTTCAAAATTGGTGCGTAATTCAGCTATATTAAGAAAATCTCAATCTATCCGCCCCGTCCGAAAAAAGTCCGTTTCGGCAGTTTGATATTTTTGGAAAACTTAATTTTCCGACCTGAAAACGCCCTCGCAGAGCGGGCTCTCCAAAATTCTCAAACCATCCGCACTTCTCAAACTGGTCGTTTAATTACATTTGATTTTTTTGGAACACTTAATTTTTCCGACCCGAAAACGCCCACACAAAGCCTACTTTACCAAAATAATCTATCTAACCGTACAAATCAACCTGGACAAATAACTACATTAAATTACACCATCCGCACTTCTCAAACTGGTCGTTTAATTACACTAATCATTTAACTATAATTACATTAACAAAACTAAAAAGCCGAGTAGTACTCGGCTTTATGGTGCCGCGTCTCGGAATCGAACCAAGGACACAGGGATTTTCAGTCCCTTGCTCTACCAACTGAGCTAACGCGGCAAAACTATTCAATTTTCAACATCCTCGTCAGCTCAGTTGGTGAATTTATATCTACTTGTTTCGTTCCACTCAACAAGGGCTAACGCGGCAAAACTATTCAACTACCTTAACTATCTTACCAACTCAAGATTTCAAGTCAAGATTTATTTAATTTTCCAGCAAAACCTTTATTGCTTCACCATTCTGATGCATTTCGAGTGCACGCTTTGCATATTTCATTTGAATGGTTTTTGTAATTAATTTTTCAACATCAACATCTCCGCATGAAATCAAGTCTAAAGCACGCCTAAAATATTTAGGAGTGTGATGAAAAACGCTAATAATATTTACTTCATCGTAATGTAAACGTCTTGTATCAATATTAACACTTGTGCCTGCCGAACAACCTCCAAAAAGGTGTACAATTCCACCACGACGAACTAATGCAAACATTCTTTCCCATATTTCAGGCAGTCCTACACACTCTATTGCAACATCCAATCCACGTCCTTCATCGGTCATAGTCATAATTAAATCTTTTGGATCAGGATATTTTTTAAGATCAATAACTTCATCTGCCTGAGCAAACTCACGCGCCATTTTTAATTTAAGTGGATTTCTTCCCATCGCAATAACTTTAGCACCTTTCAACTTTGCAAGTCGCGCAAACATAAGTCCAATTGGCCCAATCCCTACTATGCCCACCGTATCTCCTTTTTTAATAGGCGTTCGCTCGATTCCATGAACAACATTAGCAAGCGGTTCGCAAAAAACTGCACGTTTAAAGCTAACATCATCAGGAATTACAAGTAAATTTTTATCAACTATCCTCTTTGGAATTGTTATATATTGAGCATAAGCCCCGTTTAGCAAATCAAGGTTTTCACACAAATTTTCCTCGCCACGTTTGCAAAAGAAACACTCTCCGCAAGGCGCAGAATTTGCACCAACCACTCTGTCGCCGATTTTAAAATTTGTTACACCATCGCCAAGTTGAACAATAGTCCCGGCAAATTCATGACCAAAACCGGAGGGTGTGTGTTTAATCAATACCGGATGACCACGTTTTAAAGTTTTAACATCTGTTCCACAAGTAAGTGCTGCCTCAACTTTAACCAAAACCTCGCCCTCATCAGGCATTTTAACATTCACTTCTTCGTAGCGAATATCTTTGGGTGCATAGTACATTACAGCTTTCATTTTCATATTTCAATATAAGCCTTAAAAATCTTTCCGCAAATAATATCTTCAATCGCTGATGACAAATTGTCAAGACTATAAATTGTACTAATACCGTCAACATTAATTTTTTTATTTGATAAAAAATTATAAGAAACTTTATAATCATCTGGTGAGGGTGAATAACTTGGAATAACACTTACTTCACGGTAATACAAATCATTATTTTTGTACCCGTCATCATTTTCAATTGATGAAAAAACAATAATCTTGCCACCATCACGCACATGTTCTAAAGCGGTTGGAATAGCTTTTGAAGAACCGGAAGTCATAAAAACTACATCATACTTGTCTTTTTTATAAAAAACATCGAATTTAGAGGCATAGGTTTTGCGTTCTTCATTAATGTCAAATCCAAAACTATTGACACCATAGATTTTTAATGCTTGAGCTGTCAGAAGTCCTATTGAGCCGAGACCTAACACCAAGGTATTAGATTTGGAATTATCACAACCTAGCGAAAAGCCTGATCGTTTAATTGCCCTAATTATACAAGCAAGAGGTTCAAGAAATGAAATCTCTTCGTATTTTATGTTTTTTGGCACAGGAAAAACAGTATACTTAAGATGGTTTTCATCAACTTTTATAAATTCTGAAAACCCACAAGGATAAATATTTGAATTTTTAAAAGTTTTACACATTGAATATGCACCAATACGACAAAAATCACAATTAAAACACGGGTAATGATGTCCAAGCACAACAATATCATTCGTTTTATAATTTGTATTAGAGTTTATCTCGACAATTTGTCCTACAACTTCATGACCCAATCTTATTTCAGATTCATTATCACAAGTGGCATGCTTGATTTTAACAATATCCGAACCACAAAGTCCGCACCCTAAAACCTTTATAATTGCACCTTTGCAATCGAGTATCGGCTTTTCAATGTCTACAATTTGAACCCTGGAATTAATCAATTTTGCACTTTTCATATTTTCCCCTATGGTGTCATTGGTGGGACTACAACAGTACCTGAAGTGGAGTCTAAAACACCGAATGTTGCCTTTTGCTCTATACCCCTCAACTTAAACGTATTTAAGAATACACTTATAAATACAAGGACAAAGGCAACTATTACAGTAAATTCAATAATAGATTGAGCTTGTTTCATAATTGAATTATACTACAAGTATGCATAATAAAGAAATAGAACAAAATATATCAAAATGTTCACGCTGTGGCTTATGCCAAGGTTTTTGTCCGATTTATGAAGAGATTAAAAACGAGAAAAGTACGGCACGCGGCAAATTAATGCAAATTTTCGGACTAATAAAAGGTGACTTAAAACTAAATTCCAAAATATTAAATAATCTGGACTTATGCCTATACTGCGATAAGTGCAAAATTAATTGTCCCTCAGGTGTAGATACAACAAGGATTTTTTGTTTAGGGAAAAAATTAAACCTATTAGGAAAAATATTGAATTCTGGTTTTGTCTTTAATTTAAAATTATCCACACTTAGTCTTCTTTCATTATTTAAAAAAACTCCAAAATACAAAGAAACATCAAAAATTTTATATTTCGAGGGCTGCATTGCAAAAAAATTAAAAAATAAATTTGAAATTAAAGGACTAAAACTAAAAAAAGGAAATTTCAAATGTTGTGCCCTACCTTATTTGACAAAAGGCGCAAGAGCAACTTATGAAAAAATTGTTAAACATAATGAAAGTATAATTGAAAACTCACAAATGGTAGTTTTTGATTGTGCAACTTGTTTTAATACAGTTAAAAATTACCCCTTTAAAAATCCAAAAAATAAAGAAAAACTAGTATTTTACACAGATTTTTATAAAAATATTGAACTTATTGCAAACAAAAATATAACAATTACATATCATTTACCCTGCCATTTGAAAAGTAGCGGAATTAATATAGAGGAAATTGAAAGCATTTTAAAGTCAATTAAAAATATAAAATACGTAAAAATGGAAAATGCCGAAGATTGCTGTGGTTTTGGAGGCGATTTTTTTATTAGACATCCAAAAATTGCATTTAATATTTCAATGAAAAAAGCTAAAAATATTTTAAAAACAAAGGCTGATTATATTCTTACATCTTGCCCTACATGTCTTTGGAGTTTAAAGTTCTCTATATTTATAAACAAATTAATTAATAAAAAAATAAAAATTCCAAAAGCTTTAGATATGAATACTTTTATCAACAATTACTGCAAAATAACTATTGAAAAACAACCAAAAATTAATCAAGATGTAAATATGTATGAATTACTTGTTTAATCAATTCAAAGTGATTAATGACACTTACAACAATGATTGAAATTACCAACCCTAAAAGAGTTTTTGTAAAATCTTTTGCAACATGTTTGTAAACTTTCTTTTGAGTTTCAAACCTTATTCTGTTATACATTG
>CALUXW010000050.1 GCA_944324865.1 Candidatus Gastranaerophilales bacterium
ATAAAAAGACTCCTATCAAAGGGGTCTTTTTTTCATGGGGTTCGAACAAGTGCAAGTCTGCATAGGCTCACAAAGTTAAATTAGCCCCATCATTAATTACTCGTGTATATGAGCATACATATTTTAATTAATGTATCATTAAATTTCTTGAATATAGTATAAAATAATGTTAATATAAATCTAACTGGCGGATTTATGAAAATAATATTTTCTTTTTTTATTCTTTTTATATTATTTTTTATGCCCAATTCTTATGCTATACAAAATCAAGACAGTGCTGATACTACAGTTAAAAAGATACGTGTTGAAAAATATAAAAAACAAACTATGACAAAGCGCATTAATGATATTTGCGACAGGCTTCTTGAAGAAAATAAAATTTCGATAAAAGTTTGGATGCGCCTTAAAAAAACAAGCAAGGTCAATGCTTATGCAAATATGAGCCGTGAAATAGTTATATATAGCGGATTGGTTAAAATTTGTGAAAACGATGATGAATTAGCAGGAGTAATAGCTCATGAGCTCGGTCATCTTTTGAATTCTCATGTGTACAAATTGAATGCGGTAAACAGTATTGCAAATTTATCATTGCAAGTTGCAAGCGAAGTACCCATAGTCGCCCTACCTGCTGCGCTTTTATATAAAGTCGGGTTTAGAAAATGGATGCGTATGGATGAGTTTGAGTCTGATGCTACTGCGGTAGACTTACTAGTGGGAGCAGGTTATAATCCTCTTGGCATGGTTTCGATTTTACAAAAAATTTCTGGTGAAAAATATGCGGATTTTCTCTCTACGCATCCTTCGGGTGAGAAAAGGACTGTTTATATATATGACTATATTGCAAAAGCATACCCACAGTTTATAGAAAATGGTTATGATACTGAAAGTTTTGAAGAGTTTACATATTATTATGAAGATTTAGTGCAAGAACGTGCTCAAAATCCCGAAAAAATGATAAAACATGATGAAAAACTTGAAAAACTTGAGGAAAAAAGAAAAGAAAAATATGCAAAATATCAAAGAAAAAAGCTAAAACAAGAAGAAAAGCAACGACAAAAAGAACTTAAAACGCTGCAAGAGCTTAAAACAAATAAAGAGATTAAAAAAGATGATTTTTAAGATCTTTATAAATTAAATAAGTCATTTCACAATCTTTCAGCCCTCTGTGAGCACCTTTTGTATCAATATTTAAGTATTTTGCAATTGTGGACAGTTTATAATTTTCCAATTTATAGGCTTTTTTTGCAAGTGAAACAGTGTCTACAAGATTATTTGAGAAATTTTCGTCAAAATTTATTCTCATTTCACGGTTTATAAAATCTGCATCAAATCTTATATTATGTCCCAAAATTATATCATTTTGTATAAAATCTTTAAATTTTTTTAATGCAACTTTAATGTCAGGTTGATTTTTTACCATAGTATTATTTATGCCTGTCAAACCGGTTATAAAGCTGCTTATTTCTTTTTTAGGGTTTATTAACATTGAAAAATCTGCAATTCTTTCCAAGTTTTTGACTTTAATTGCACTGATTTCAATTATTTTGTCATTTGCAAGACTAAAACCAGTTGTTTCAATATCAACAATGCAAAAATTATCAGGCATAATTTGAATAAGTTTGCCCTTTGGTCTTTTTTCTAAAGGTTGTAATGTTGTTTCTGTATTTTCTCCGAAATTTAGACTTAATTGCATAATTTTATTATAATACACAAAAATTTTTGAGTATAATTTTAGAATGATAGGAATTTTGGCATTATTAATAAGGATTTTTTCAAATCCTTATTCCAACGTTATCCAAAAAAAATTGGGACAAAAGGGATTTAAGTCTTTATGGATAAGCTTTTTTGCTTACTTTATTCTGAGCATTTTCTGCATTATTCCCTCTTTTGGGGTTAGTTGGGCGGCTTTTGGCTTAGATTTTTACAAATACGTAATCCTTGCTGGAGTTGTGGGGGCTTTTGGAAATTGGTTTTTGGTTGAGGCAATAAAGTCGGGCGAGCTGTCCGTTTTGGGTCCGATTAACTCATATAAATCCGTTGTAAGTATTATTTTTGCATTTTTTCTGTTAGGCGAAATTCCTTCTTTAGCACAGTTTTCAGGCATTATATTAATAATTTTCGGCTCTTATTTTATCTTTGAAGCCATAGACGAAAAATTTTCACCAAAACTCCTTTTGCGCCATGATATAAAATATAGGATAATAGCCCTTGTTATGACTGCACTTGAGGCTGTTTTGATTAAGAAAATCATTGTCATGTCTGATGTTATAACCTCTTTTATCCTTTGGTCGTCAATGAGTGCTTTTTTCTCGTTTCTGATTATTCTGCTTAAGGGGCAAAATTTTAAAAATGACTTTTATATCTCAATTAAAGGAAACCTTAAAACCTTTTTAATGCTTGCTTTTTGTATGTTTTTAATGCAATTTTCAACAAATATTGTTTTTAAATTTATGCCCGTTTCCTCAGCCTTAGCTTTATTTGGGCTTTCTTCGCTTGTAAGTGTGTTTTTCGGCTGGAGATATTTCAGTGAAAAAGATATGCTTAAAAAATCTTTTGGGGCAATAATTATGCTTTTAGGCTCAACCGTTGTGATTTTGTTCTGATTTCCAATAAGGAATAAAATTTTCAACCTCTTTTAAGGTTTCATCGAAATTTCCTCTGTAAGTTAAACTTCTGTCGTCAATGCTTATAAATGCAGGCTCTTTGACATTTACTACATCATCAATATAATTTTTTAAATTATTTTTTATAAGCCAAGGTTCTACAAGCTCTTTTTTTCTTGTGGTAAATATTTTTATTTTATATAAATTATGCAGTTTTTGAACAAATTCCCTTGCGCCGCTTTTTAGCTCGGGAATGTAATTTTCCTGATATTTGCCGTCGTAGTTATTTAATACACCGTCTAAGTCTATTAGTATGAGTGGTTTTTTCATGTGTATCCTTCTTAGTGCGTAGTTACGCATATAATAAATCAAATATAGCATTATTATTTAATTAATGCAACCGAAAGAAAAAGAATTCGCAATAATATTAGGCAACTTGGTGAGAAAGCTTAGACGTGAAAACACCAAGAATTATTCTCTATATTTAGATGAAAATTTAATACCTTCATCAACCTTGCAAACGCTCGAGAGTGCTAAAAGTTCTCCAAAGCTTTACACTTTAATGCGTGTCCTGAAAGGTATGGGAATTTCGCTTGCGGATTTTGCAAAGCTTCTTGAGAAAGAATTGCCTAAGGATATTTTTACAAAAGAATAATGTCATGCTATGTGGATTTCTAAAACCCTGAAACGAGTTTGGGGTGACAGGTGGTTGTTCAGTGCCACAAAATAAACGTCATGCTGAACTTGTTTCAGCATCTTGCTAACATGTAATAAAAACATAAGAAATGTGCCTTTCTAAGACTCTGAAGCGAGTTTGGGGATACAAAATAAACGTCATGCTGAACTTGTTTCAGCATCTTGGTAATAGCTAACAACAATATTCTTATTTAGGTAGCATCTTAAAAAACATGTTATAATGAGCCAATGAAAAAAACTTGTGCAGTTTATATAATGACTAATTATTCCCAAAGTTCCTTATATATTGGCGTTACCAGTAATTTGCAAAAAAGGGTTTGGGAGCATAAAAATAAGGTTGTCGCAGGTTTTACAAGAAAATACAATATTAACAGACTGGTATATTATGAATTAACGGATTCCATAGAAACGGCTATTAATAGAGAAAAGCAGCTAAAACGCTGGCATAGGGAATGGAAAATTAACTTGATTAAAGAAATGAACCCTGATTTTAGGGATTTGTCATTAGATTTTGAGTAGAGAGAAGATTTCTAAGACCCTGAAACGAGTTCAGGGTGACAAGTGGTCGTTCAGGGTGACGGGTACTCGTTCAGGGGTACAGGTACTCATTCAAGGTCGTAAGTTGTCCTTCAGTGCGTCAGGTGGTTGTTCAGTGCCACAAAATAAACGTCATGCTGAACTTGTTTCAGCATCT
>CALUXW010000051.1 GCA_944324865.1 Candidatus Gastranaerophilales bacterium
GTTCCTGTTACCCCGGGTACGGGTCTTGTTGAAGATGTAGAGCAGATAAGAGAATTTGTAAGCAAAGTCGGCTATCCCGTAATTATTAAAGCAACAGCAGGCGGCGGCGGTAAGGGTATGAGAATTGTAAGAGAAGACTTTGAGCTTGAGGATGCTTTTAACTTATGCCGAAACGAAGCTAAAAATGCCTTTGGTAACCCCGAGGTGTATTGCGAAAAATATCTTGAAAATCCAAGGCACATAGAAGTGCAAATTCTGGCCGATTCATTTGGCAATGTTGTTCACTTGGGCGAAAGAGACTGTTCAATTCAAAGACGCCACCAGAAACTTTTGGAAGAAGCTCCTTCGCCTGCTATTAGCGAAGATATAAGAAAGGCAATGGGTCAAGCTGCCGTTAATGCTGCAAAAGCTATTAACTACGAAGGTGCAGGTACAATTGAGTTTTTACTTGATGAAACCGATCCAAAAAATAAAAAATGGTATTTTATGGAGATGAACACAAGGGTTCAGGTTGAACACTGTGTTTCTGAAATGATTTCAGGTGTTGACATCGTAAAAGAACAGGTAAGAGTTGCGGCAGGTCAAAGGCTTAGCGTAAAACAAGAAGATATTTGCCTAAGAGGTCATGCTATTGAATGTAGAATTAACGCTGAAGACCCTGACAGAGATTTCATGCCTTTTGCAGGTAAAATCGAAGGTTATATTGCCCCCGGTGGTTTTGGCGTAAGAGTAGATTCGCACGTTTACACGGGTTACAAAATTCCGCCTTATTATGATTCAATGGTAGGTAAGTTGATTTGTTGGGGTAAAGACCGTGAAGAAGCCAGAAACAGAATGTTAAGAGCTTTAAACGAATACGTTATTACGGGAATTAAAACGACAATTCCTTTTCACAGGGAAATTTTAAACGATGATGTATTTATTAGCGGTAACTTTAATACCAGCTTTTTAGAGAAAAGCTTTAAGAGAAATGCAGATTAATTTTGATAATAAAATAAACGAAATAATTAAAATTTTAGCCCTTGAAGCCGAGCGTTTCGGGGTTAAAATTTATTTCATAGGCGGCTTGGTGCGAGATATCCTTATGGGTAAAAAGCCTTTGGATATTGATATTTTGGTTGAAGGGGATGCTATACAATTTGTTCAATTTTTGGGTGATTTTGTTCAAATAAAGTCGTTACATAAAGACTTTGGTACAATAAAGACGCAAATTTCAGGTATAGATATAGATTTTGCCTCAACAAGAAAAGAAAAGTACCCGATTTCGGGATGTTTGCCTGTAGTTGAGAAAATTGGTTGCAAACTTGAAGAAGATTTAATAAGACGTGATTTTACAATTAATGCAATAGCAGTAAGGATTTTACCGACTTTAGAGTATCAATTAATTGATTTGTATAATGGGTGTAAAGATATTAAAAGCGGAATTTTAAGGGTATTGCATAAAAAAAGTTATATTGATGATCCTACTAGGATTCTAAGGGGTTTAGATTTTCAATTGAGGTTTAATTTTAACTTTTGTGATGAAGATAAAAAAATAATTAAAGAGTACTTAAAAAATCCTAACAGAGAGGGTTTGAGCAAAGATAGGGTAGTTTTAACACTAAAAAAGCTCTTTAGTTCAAATGAGCGTGCTCTGTTTGCTTTAGAAGAATTTTACAAAAAAAAATATTACAAAATACTTTATGATGAGTTTTATATAGATGTTAATAAGTTTAAAAGTTCTATAGCGCTTTTTAATGTTGAGGATTTTGGCAAAGTTTGTCTTAGTTATATTGTTGAAATAAGAAAAGAACAAGCACCGACTTTAAAAAATAGATTTGAAATTTATAAATATTTTAGTAACTTTAGTGATGTTGATTTATGTGTGTATTATTTAAAAACAGAAGATAATAATGCAATTATTTATTTTAAAGAATTAAAAAATGTGCAAGTTTATTTAAAAGGGTCAGATTTACTTGGTATGGGGTTCACTCAGGGCAAAATAATTGGGTTTATATTGGATAAAATTACAGAAGTAAAACTTGCCAAAAACTCTACAGTTATTAGTTTTGAAGATGAAGTTAATTTTGTGAAAAATACTTTTAAACTTTAGTATGACAAATATCAAACACTGCTATAATTTAATTGTGCTTTTAAAAGATTTAAGATGTTAATGTCAAAGACAAGGAAGACAATTTTTAGTATTTGACAATGATGACAGTAATATTTCCCCGCACAATCTCCATTTTAGGCGTTTTGCGCAAAGTATAGTGCTGTCAAAGGCATGAAAATTTTTGAATACGAATAGTTATTAGTTTTGTTAAAACTTGGTTTTATGCGGTTCTGACAATGATTTGAGTGCCAAAAACAAGGAAGTAATATCAAAATAAGGAGATTTACACTATGGCTATTGTGGTTAACACAAACGTTCAATCAATTCAAGTACAAAACAACTTGAACAAAGTTACTGATGCAATGAACACCGCTATGGAGAGAATGACAACGGGTTCAAAAATCAACTCTGCTGCGGACGATGCTGCAGGTTTGGTAATTTCAAAAGGTATTGAAGTCCAAACTCGTGGTACATCAGTTGCAAACGACAATGCTCAATCAGGCATTAACTTGTTACAAACTGCTGAAGGTAACCTTGCAGTTATGCAAGACAACTTTATGCGTATTCGTGACTTGACTTTGCAAGCTATGAACGGTGGTCAAACAGACGAACAGTTAACAGCTATGCAAGAAGAAGCTCAAGCACGTTTAGCTGAAATCGACAGAATTGCAACAGGTGCAAAATTTAACACATTTGACTTGTTTGGTGGTACTGATCACACTAAATCTGGTACTGATACTGATGTTACATTACAAATTGGTACAGGTTCAAACTCTGATGTTGACACTATTACAATTTCTGGTGTATTTGATGATGCACATGTTTCAACTCTAACAGGCACAGGTGCATTCACATCTAAATTTGCAGGTTATGCAAGTCAGGCTGATGGTTTAACTGCTATGCAAGAACAATTAGATGCTTTAGATGTTGCAATTACTGAAATTTCAACAAGACGTGGTACAATCGGTTCAACTTCAAACAGGTTGGACTCTGCAATGGATCAACTTGACACTCAGTATGAAAACTTGTCTGCTTCTAATTCACGTATTAAAGATGCTGATATAGCTACAGAATCATCAAATTACATTCAAAACCAAATTCTGCAACAAGCATC
>CALUXW010000052.1 GCA_944324865.1 Candidatus Gastranaerophilales bacterium
TCAAGCTATGAAGAGGCTTTAGAATTTGCTAATAAAATCGGTTTTCCGATAATTATTCGTCCTGCCTTTACCTTGGGTGGTGCAGGGGGCGGTATAGCTCATAATGAAAAGGAATATGAGGAAATCGTTTACTCGGGTTTAACTCAATCGCCCATAAACCAAGTGCTTGTAGAAAAATCAATCGCAGGGTTTAAAGAGGTCGAATATGAGGTAATGAGGGACTCTAACGATACCTGTATTATCATTTGTAATATGGAAAACATTGACCCGATTGGTATTCACACGGGCGACAGCTTTGTTGTTGCACCTTCTCAAACGCTTACAAATAATGAATATCAGATGTTGAGAAGCTCTGCAATAAAAATTATAAGAGCTCTGGAAATTGAAGGCGGTTGTAACGTTCAATTTGCACTCGATACAAAGTCTAATCAATATTATGTTATCGAGGTAAACCCCCGTGTATCAAGGTCTTCGGCTCTTGCTTCAAAAGCAACGGGCTACCCGATTGCAAAAATAACCACAAAAATTGCTATCGGCTACAATTTGCATGAAATTAAAAACTCGGTTACAGGTAAAACCGTTGCAGCGTTTGAGCCTGCTTTGGATTACGTTGTTGTTAAAATTCCAAAATGGCCTTTTGATAAATTTGCGACGGGTGATAGAATACTTGGTACTAAAATGAAGGCAACGGGCGAGGTTATGGCTATCGGCAGAACCTTCTGCTCGGGCTTTAAAAAGGCAATAACCTCTCTTGAAGGCAAAAAGACGGGACTTTTGCACTACAAATTTGAAAATCTTTCCACTGAAAAACTCTTAGAAGAGCTTCATATGCAAGATGACAGAAGGATTTTCAGACTTGCTGAAGCACTTTCAAGGGGTGTTGAGATTGACGAATTAAATAAAATCACAAAAATTGACAAGTGGTTTATCAACAAAATTAAAGACATAACCGATGTTGAGCGTGAATTGGAGATAAAACCGCTTGATTTTGAACTGTATAAAAAGGCAAAAGAGTTTGGCTATTTAGACTCTGAAATTTGCGACTACGCAAGGGTTTCGCAAGCTGATTTGGATAAATTTAACTTAGATGCCTCATTTAGAATTGTTGATACTTGTGCGGGTGAGTTTAGTGCTTCAACACCTTATTTTTACTCAACTTATTGTGAAAAATGCGAGCTTGAGGAGCATAAAAAGGAACATAATCAAACTAAAGAAAGCATTGTTGTACTTGGCTCGGGCCCAATCCGTATAGGACAGGGAATTGAGTTTGATTACTGCTCTGTTCATGCAAGTTGGGCAATAAATCAAAACGGATACGATTCGGTTATGATAAATTCAAACCCAGAAACGCTTTCGACAGATTTTGATGTTGCTTCAAGACTGTATTTTGAACCTATGAATATTGAAAATGTTATGAATATAATCAAGAAAGAAAACCCGAAAGGCGTTATGGTTCAATTCGGCGGTCAGACTGCAATTAACCTTGCTCCGAAGTTGGCGGAACGTGGGGTGAAAATTCTTGGTACGTCCTTGGAAAGTATTGACGCTGTTGAGGATAGAAAGGTTTTTGAAAAACTTTTAAAAGAGTTGAATATCCCGCAGCCGAAAGGCAGAGGCGTTTTTAGCGCGCAAGAAGCACTGGAAACTACTCGTGAGTTGGGTTATCCCGTTTTGGTTCGTCCTTCATACGTAATCGGCGGCAGAGGAATGCAGGTCGTTTACAATGACGACGAGCTTTTGACTTACATTAATCAGGCTTTGCAGTTCTCAAACGAGCACCCTGTCTTAATTGACCAATATATTGAAGGTCTTGAGGTTGAATTAGACGCTGTTTCAGACGGTAAAGACATTCTAGTCCCGGGTATATGCGAACACATCGAGCGTGCTGGGGTGCACAGCGGTGACTCTATGAGTATTTATCCTTCAAGAAATATAAGTCGTAAAAATGAGCACAAGCTTGTAAATTATGCACGTGCAATAGCAAAAAAACTTAATATAAAAGGCTTAATGAACATTCAATTTATTATAAAAGACGATGTTGTTTATGTAATTGAAGTTAATCCCAGAGCCTCTCGTACAGTGCCAATTATGTCTAAAGTTACAGGTATTCCGATGGTAAAAATGGCAATTAACGCTACTCTAGGTAAATCAATTCGTTCATTTGGTTTTGGTACAGGTCTTTATCGTAAAACAAATCTTGTATGTGTTAAAATGCCTGTGTTCTCGTTCCAAAAACTCAACAGGATTGACCCTGCACTTGCTCCTGAGATGAAATCAACGGGCGAGGTATTAGGTGTTGATACAAACTTTAAACGTGCACTTTTAAAAGCTTTTATAGCGGGCGGTTACAAGTTTGGCGGAAGAAAGCAAAGGGTCTTAGTTTCACTTAATGACCACTATAAAAAGCCTGCGCTTAAGATTGTTAAAAAGATGTTCTCTCAAGGCTTTTTCATTATGGCAACTTGGGGAACGCATAAATTTCTTGAACAAAACGGTATCCCTTCAAAAATGATTGAGAAATTTATGATTGATAAACTTCAAAAACGTATGAAAAACGGACGTTTGAGTTTTATTTTAAATACTCCTACCTTGGGTAAAAACTCTCAAACAAGCGGTTTTCAGATTAGAACCATTGCCGAAATGTACGGTGTACCTTGCTTTACCTCAATTGATACTGCTCGTGCATATTTAAGAGCATATCGTACTTTTGATAAGAAAATTAGTCTTGATGTAGACACTATTACAAATTATCGCAAAAAGAAGTTTTTGGGTATTTTTTAAATAAAACACAATAAAAAGGCGCAAAGATTACCTTGCGCCTGTTTTCTAGCTATTCTTCAATAATTTGCTGCATTTCAATATCTGGTTTACCCAACACTCTCACTAACTCCAACACCGATGCCTTCATTTGGCACTTTTGCGAAGAGTTGTTGAAAAAATCAGTATAAAAGCAACCTTCGCAGTTACAACCTCTTTTATAACATTCCATCGCCGTTGTTGTCCATCTTCTCACGGCAACTGCACGCCCAAAATCTCTACTTTTCAGCACGTTTAATCCCCCAATAATCTCTGTCCGCAACAAACCTTACAACCTCAAAAGGCTTGTCTGTATTGAATTTAATATTATTATAACCCTTAAGAGCGTTTAATCAAGCGAATTTGGTGTAAATATTACGCTTTATTACAAAGTTG
>CALUXW010000053.1 GCA_944324865.1 Candidatus Gastranaerophilales bacterium
GCCTCTGAAATCGCCGCAATAAAAGCATTACTGTCTAACACGTACAAAAAATACCATGCCACGGTTATATTTACTACGGCAAATTCTGATACGATAGAGAATGTTTTAAAACAACCTCATAGAATGAAACAAATAAAAGTTGAATAAATTATTTTGATTGTTGTTCTTTTTTTATCTCTTTATTCTTTTGATACATTTTTGCAAAAGTAATACCTCCCATTGTAGCCAGGGAACTAATTGCTGCAGACAATAAAGTTATGCCGATTGTTTTTGGTATGAAATTTTTTGTTGCCTTTGTTATATTTAATTTTGTTAAATGCAAACCGGCTACTGCTAACCCAATAATAGCTGCAGCAATCGAGCCATTTTCCATATCATTTTCTGAAAATTTCAAATCTATTTCTTTAGCTTTAAAAGTCAGGGGGGTGTAATTTTGTTTTTGATAATTTTTATTAATTGAAATGCTGCTTATTTTCATATAAATTATCTCCTGAAAAACGCTTCTTTGTCTGATTTAAATCTTTTTAAATCTTCTTGTGAAATTTCCGGTCTTGTTTGCCTGATTGAATCAAGTAAACCTTCTGTACTTATTTTACCGTCATTTTTCATTTTTGTTAATTCAACAATATTTTTAATTTGACCATTACTATATCTTGCTTGCTGAACTTGACATTGTCTTTCGAAGGTATTAATTACTTTATTAAAATCAATATCACTACCCGCTGCATAATATTTAAAAACTTCTAAAGCATTTTCTTTGCCGGGCGGGTTTAACGGCATAAACAACGGCATTTTTTCTTCGTCTGTAAATATTTTATCAAGTCTCATCGGATAGTTTGTAGTAAGGAAAAGCATTGTATGATATTTGCTTGCCGATTCCTGAATTAATTGACCAATTCTAGCGTTTATTTCTTCCTCTGTTTGATTTTTAGGTTCATTCATAAATGCGGTACACTCATCAATCAATACGATTGAATTTCGCTTATTTGTTTCCCAGCTTTCTTTTGCTTTATTTAATTCTTTTTCCAGCCTTTTTAATGCTTTTTCTTTGTTGCTTGTAATTTCAACTTTCCTAAAGCGGCAACCAAATTCTTCTGCTAATGCACTTGCAAATGTTGTCTTGCCATTTCCCCTCGGACCGTAAAAAAGCACTGAATTTAGTAAATCTTCACTGTCGCAACTATCAACAGAAGATAAAGAATTTAAATATGCTTTCAAAAAGCCTTTTTCTTCATCGTATCCTGCAATTTTTGAATAACCAAAGGCATTAACTCTGTTTAAATTTTCTTTTATTTTTTCGCTGTGTGCCGCTGCTTGTTTTATATTTTCAGCATTTTGTCGGCTCAAATTTTCGCTTTTTTGTTCATATTGTTTTGTTTTACTGCTTTCTTGCCTTATTTGTTCTTGTTGTTCGGCTTTTTTTCTGCTTTTTGCGGCATTTTCTTTTCTGGTCCAGATCCGCGCAAATTCTTTTACTTTTCGACTTGTTAAATAAGATATATTGTGCAGAAAAGCAGTGTTTTTGAATTGATTTACAAAGGCATCGGAAGAAATTTTACCAAGGTTATAATTTTTCATTAATTCGTCTTGATATTCTTCAAAAATTTTAAATACTTCTGGGTAATTATGTATATTTTCAGAAATATCTATCACGGTATCGACTGCTTCTTTGGTAATTAATGCACTTTGTGTTATATCAAATATTTCATATACGGCACTTGTTATAAAAGAGTTCATCAAGGCTTGTTTTATCATTTGCTGTTTGGCTTTTTCGTTAAAGATTTCAATTTCAATACCATACTGTTTTTTTAACTTGCGTTTAAGTACACTTTCTTTTAATTTAAAACTTGACATTTCCTCCATAAATAAAACAATGGTTTTTGGAACATCGCGATATATAATATGATTGACAATTTGCGCTGACAACTCTTTATGCATTTCTGGAGTAGCTTCCAATATTGCTTTAACTTTATTGGTATCTTGCAAATCACCAATTGTATTTGTGCTAAAACCTGTTGTAAACATATCTTTAATTTTGCCAACATCAGTTAAATCTGACAATTTACTATTATTGGCAAAATACCCGGCAGTTAGACGACTGGTTAAATAACCGCTCAATCTTATTGCTTGATCCAATCCATTCATTTTACCGTTTTTAACTTGTTTAACAAAACCATTACCCATTTTTTTGGTTATGGCAGCACTAAGACCGCCATTAATTCCTCTCACCATGCCTTCTGAAGCCGGAATTGACGTACCGCCGGTAATAGCATCGGCAAGGCAACCTGTGGCTGCGACAACTATTTTTGAACCTTCGCAGCCCAAATAAGCCCCCGACATATATTCTGTGGCAGCATATTCAAAAGCTACGTAAATAGGGATATCCAATTCCATACTCATTAAAATAAACATTAAAGCCTGTGTGCCTCTTAGTGCCCAAGCACCCGGCGAAAATGTCTCAGCCTTTCCCGATGCAGCAGAAATAGCACCGCAAACCAAAGACGTTGCAGTCGCTATATTTTTACAAGTTCTTTCTGATTTAGGAGTAACTACTTGTTTTTTATTTATTGGATTTTCTATCGGCGCCGCTCTTTTAACAAAAGTGTCACCGCCTTCTTCTTGTGCTTTTATGGATGCTGCATATAAATTTGCAGTATTATTCAATGGCCTGCTTTTCCCCATAAAGGCGATAGGGAGTATTTTCACTAATCCCTCCTAAAAATTAATTTTATAATTCCCTGGAAAAACTCGCCCGCTGTAGTTACTCCATCGCCATTAAAATCAAAGAAGTCAAATACTTCATCAAATGAAACTGAACCATTTTTATCTAAATCAAACACTTCCATTATTTCATCCAATGTAACTTTTCCATCACGATTTACGTCAAATAATTCAAGGAATCTCGCCGTTCCTTCCTCATCCAGATTACCTTTTTCATCCCTGCTTAAACTTTGCATAAAGTTTTGCAACTCCTCGGGAGATAATTTGCC
>CALUXW010000054.1 GCA_944324865.1 Candidatus Gastranaerophilales bacterium
CAGCACATATATTACCGCTGCCTCAGGGCCAACGACCAGCTGATGGATAATCTTAGGATCCATTCGATAGTGCTTTTGGGCTATGCCGTGCATCCGTCAGGAGAGGATGGCGACAGCGGCTTCAAGCTGGACTGCACCGAAGATGACCTGAGGGTGCTTAATTGGTACCGCAACCGCAGGGCAAGCGGTGCCGACAAATGCGTCAACCGCACCTATTTTGTCAACGCCGCGCCTGCCCTCTGCTATGACCGCTATGCCCGCGGCGGCGACCAGGGCAGACATTACTGCCTGGGAGATATGCTCTGCCTTGCTGCCATAAAAGACAGCGGCGAAACGGCCTTTGACCACACCATGGATGGTTACAGGGTCTTTGTTCCCATAACCAACGATGAAAGGAGGTTCGGCTGGAGCCACCTTTCCGACAGCAGTTTTATGGAGACCTATGTCAATTACCTCAGGTTCTGCGCCGCCGTCGTGCTCAAACTCAAGCCCATGACTGTAGTTTCCCACCAGGAGGTCAGCGTAGCACCCCATGTGGTAAAAATGCTGGGCAAAAACGCGACCGCTGATATGTTGGAAAAACGGGTCATACCCCCGATACAGGCTATGATAAACATTGCAGAAGACGCCTTGCGCGCATTTATGGAAATAGGGGCCAGCGGTACCGATTGGAGCGGCGGAGTTGTCACACTTACAGCCGAAGACACTACCCTTTTTAACCCTTATGCCATAAAAAGCATACTTAATGGTGATGTTCCCGAAAAGGAGGTCAATGCATTTGACCCCGACAGGCTCACAGAATATACAAAGGGAGACGGCACAGCTAATATAGTCAGGACCGATGTGACGGTCGGTTCGGCCTATAACGAAGCGGTGTCAAGGATAAGCAGGGGCGCTCAGGCAGCCGATTTCCTGGTCGAGTTTTACAGGCAGCTTTCGATATAGAAGGGGGAAGAACAAAATGGCAAAGAAAATGAATATGCACCTTGACGATAAGCGCAACGAGATCCTTTCGGCCGGTTTGAGCCAGGAAGGCGGCTTTGCCGTCGTGCCGTCCGATATCCTGACAAAAGCTTTGGAAGAGGCCGAGGGCATCGACAATGTGGACCCTGTGCGCAGAAGCCAGCTGGAAATAGGCATTAACAGGCCTTATCAGACGGCCAGGGCGGCCCTTAAAGGCGAAGGCTTTACCGAGGAGATATATGCCATAGCAGGGCTGCACGCTTTGAGGATATGCAGAGGCGATATCCTCAGGCTGGCGGTTTTCCCCTTCGGCAGGGAGGACAGCTTTACCGGCGTGATAGCCGACAGGCTTAAAAATGATATGAACCACAGGGATAAATACTGCGCCCTTGTCTGCGGCAGCGATCTTCTGGCCCTTTATTATGGCGATTTGGGCTTGGTGCCCGCCGCCGGCATAACCGCAGAGCTGGGTGAAAAACTCGACCAGCCATACCTCAAGGTGGCCAGAGGGGAGGCCAGATGGCTTGACCCCATGCCGTTTTTGGCCGATGACCAGCGCAAGAGACTGATTATGCTTTTGGGACGCTGCTATCCCGCAAAGGAGTATCCCGGCATGGCGAAGTATTTGGCGCAGTATGCCGACGTCATCAGCGACAGCGAGGCCCGCAGGCTTTCGGGCCTTTCCCAGGCATCAGATGCCGACGCCGAGGTCAGGGCCTTTATAGGGGCCGACAAGCTTTTGAGCATGACCCCGGCGGGGTATGCAGGAGGCCTGCCCGAGTTCTTCACCCCCAAGCTGGCCGTCATGCAGTGCTGCGACGCCGCCTTTATGGGCAGCGTCAAGGAGGTGGGCTGGCGCCGCGGAGGCGGGGATGTGAGTGTTGCCACTCTGAGCTTTATCCCTCCGCTCAGCCGTCAGCTGCTGGACTCGGGCCTGAGGATAATGGCCGTGGATTTTGAAGAGTCGCCCGATGACGACCGTTTCGGATGCCTCATCAGGGGAGTAAATGTGACAGTCACGGCCCGCGACGGCAACGAAACGGTGGTTCGAAGCCGTTTTTACCAGATAGGCGAAATGATTGATTTAAGCCATATCCCCCATGCAGCCCAGCAGTACCATATGGATGGCATAGACGATCAAAGCTGGCAGGGAAGGATCCTGCTTGCGACAAACTACATGGCGCAGTCGGTCAACAATCTTGACGATATCGGCATGGAAATGCCCGCCCTGGCCCCGCTGCCCGAGACCTTCAGGCCCAACGGCAGCACATGCGAGGGCTTCCAGATAGGTTCGGTCATGGCCGAATGGGTGCTTTACAAAACAGGCGTCGCCACAAGGTATGTTACAGTAATGGCAGAGGATATGACCGAGCTTGTAAACCTGGTGACCTTCCCTCCCAAGCCCCAGGCAGGCCTGGTAAAATGCGGCGGCGAGGGTGTCATTTCCCTTGACTGCGGCACCACGACCACACATGCCGAAGTTATTGTTGATACTCTCAACGATCCAGACTCAGTGCCTTTGGAAATTGCGGCCGACGATATGTGCCAGCCGGTCACTCCCATGTCCAAAGAGCAGTTTGATAACATATGCTCGGCCATCATGCTTCCCGATATAAAGGGAAGCCTCCATCCTACGGCGGTGCAGCGTTTCAGGATATCCTCATCTCCCGCTCTTCTTAACTTCCCCAACGGCAGCGGCAGGCTCATTCCTTACGGTTCTTCCGAGCTGGCAAGGATGATAACCGATAAAAGCTATGGAAGGGATCTTTTCATCAATATGAAGGCCTCAGATACCGATCAGAATGCCGACAGGGCCGCAGCTAACCGCCAGGCCTATATTATGGCCATAGCTACATACATCAAGCTCGGGAGCCTTTGGCTTTTGTCCAGGGGACAAAGCAAAATACGGGTGCTTTTCGCCTATCCCAAAGGGTTAAGGAGCACATTGGTATTTACCGAGGCCTTGAAAATGGTCGAGGAAGAAAGCGGCGTCGAGCTGAAGGCGAATGTTTATCCCGAAAGCCTGGCTGCGGGTGAATATGTGAGGAAGGTCAGGCCCGACGGTCTGCCAATACCCGAGCACGCCTGTCTGGTCGTAGGTGACCTGGGAGGTCTGAGCTTTGATGTGGATGTAAGCGCCGGCGGCGAGACGGTCATGTCGCAGTCTTACAGCTATGCTTCGATGATATCTCAGCTCAGCGCCGGTCTTGCCCTTATGAGAAGGCCCCACAAACAGGCTTTGGATATGTGGGGCAAGGCGGGACCGGAGTCGATAATCAATTCCATTTTCCCCGGCGTCGGCAGGGTCCGTTCGGGCGACGGCGCCGAGCTGGCCGGGGGTATATCCCAAAGCCTTGAAAGGGTTATGGATCAAAACAGT
>CALUXW010000055.1 GCA_944324865.1 Candidatus Gastranaerophilales bacterium
AGGTAGAAGCCATCAGTTTCATTGCTCACTCTCAATTAGGAGATGTGGAAGGAAGTGCAGCTGCCGACAACATCAAATGTTCAACTGCTATGGGCGATGCGGAATGCAAAATCTTAGCTGTGCAGAGTGCCGAAATTTCCAGCAATATGGGGGATGTAAAAGTACGTGTCGGAAAGCTGGACAACTATGTGATTGAGACTCATTCCAGCTTTGGTGATGTAGATCTGGATGCCAAAGGATTGAGTGTCAATAAAGGAAAATATACGAAAGGAAATCCATCGGCAGTAATTCAATTGCATACTAATATGGGCGATATTGAAATATGTGACTAATTCTTTTCAATTGTTGGGATATGTGCTAAAATAAGCACGTAAAACAATAGGAGGAAGTAACATTATGGCAAATTGTTTAGTTGCACAATCTGGTGGACCAACTACCGTTATCAATGCTTCTTTGGCAGGTGTAGTTCGTGCTAACCAGTTAAACCCAGTATATGAACACGTTTATGGTGGGTTAAACGGTATCGAAGGTATTTTACAGGATCGTTTATATGACCTGACAAATATGAGTGAATACGAAAACCGCGTATTGCGTCAGACACCTTCTTCTGCTTTAGGAAGCTGCCGTTATAAATTAAAAAGAAATGATGAAACAGATTATCGCAAATTAGTTGAAATCATGGACAAACACGATATTGAAATTATGTTCTATATCGGCGGAAATGATTCAATGGATACAGTAGATGCTTTAAGCCAATGGGCAAAAGCAAACAACGTTGCAAAACGTTTCGTAGGTATCCCAAAAACAGTTGACAACGACTTGATGGTCATTGATCACTGCCCTGGTTTTGCTTCAGGTGCAAAATTCGCAAATCAGGTAGTTAATGCAACTTGGCTGGATTACCACGTATATGACAAGAAGAGAAATGAAGTATTCATTCTTGAAACAATGGGCAGAGATGCTGGATGGTTAGCAGGTTCTACTGTTGTTACTGGCAGAGTTGACTTAGTTATCTTACCTGAAATCAACTTTGACAAAGATGTATTCTTAGCTCAGGTTAAGAAATGCATGGATGAAACTGGCTACTGCTATGTTGTAACAAGTGAAGGTGCTCACTATGCAGACGGAACTTATGTTGCAGCCGGTGAAAGCAAGAACGACTTATTCGGACACGCTGTATTAGGCGGTGCTGCCAGCGTATTGAAACAGATGATCTTAGACGCAGGTGTTGCTTCTCGTGTAAAAGTACAGGATTTAAGTACGGCCGCTCGTTCAAGCAACTTCGCTCAATCATTGGTTGACGTTACAGAAGCCTTTGAATTAGGTATGTCTGCTCACATGAGAAGTGCTGATCCTACATTCACAGGTATGGTTGTAGCTCACCAAAGAGAAACAATCGACGGCAGATACAATGCAAAATTCATCGCAAGTCCTGCTGAAAACTTTGCAAACTATGTAAAACACGTACCAGTAGAATGGATCAAACCAAACTATGAAGGCTTAACTCAGGAATTCTATGATTACATCACACCATTGATTCAGGGTGAACCTACATTGATCATGGAAAATGGTATTCCTGCAACTGTTGTTCCTTACAACATGCGCTAATCAAAATCAAAGAGGCTGCAGTCAGCCTCTTTTTTTAATGCACAATATTTCCCCGGCAATAAAAAATGGAAGCTGCTGCTTCCATGTTAATTAAGATATTCACTGTATTCTTCCCATAATGCCATCAGATTTTCTATTTCGTTGTTGACATCATCAATCTGATTATCTAACTCATTCATTTTGCGATAATCATGATAATATTCCGGATCAAATCGCAGCTCACGCAGAGCTTCGATTTCTTCTTCTTTCTGGGCAATTTTCTTTTCCAGTTTCGTTACTTCCTTTAAATAATTGATATTTCGCTGAGGCTTCTTTTCCGCTACTTCCGTTTTTTTAGTCTCAGCTTTTATTTCTTTTGCTGCTTTATTTCGGTCAAGATAGTCCTGATAATTCATCTTGTAGAAAGTCGCTTCATTTTCATCAATGTATAAAATAGCCGTTGCCATCTTATGAATAAAGTAACGATCATGCGAAACAAAAAGCATAGTGCCGTCATATTCCATCAAAGAATTTTCCAGAGCTTCTTTCCCGATCAGATCCAAGTGATTGGTCGGTTCGTCCATGATCAGAAAATTCGGCTGTTCCAGCATCAATTTAACCAACGATAATCGAACCTTTTCCCCTCCGGATAAACAATCAATCGTTTTGAATACATCATCTCCCTGAAACAAGAAGCAGCCCAGTGCTGTACGTACTTCCGTTCTTGTCAATTCAGGGAATTCATTCCATACTTCTTCCAAGACTGTATTGCTTGAATTAAACTGAGCCAGTTCCTGATCAAAATAACCGACTTCAATCTGATGTCCCAGCATATATTCTCCGCCAAGCTTTGGCACTTGTCCCATCAAAGTTTTGACAAAGGTTGATTTTCCTTTTCCATTCGGACCGATGACCCCAATTCTTTCTCCCTGCATAATTTCCAGATTGATTGTTGCCAAAACATGGTCATAGCCGATTGCCAGATCCTTGACTTCCAGCACTCGTTTCCCGCCTTTGATGCGGGCTTGAAAATGTGCTTTGAAGCTTTTCTTTTCCGGATTGACATCTTCAATCTTTTCCATGCGATCCAAATATTTGATCTTTGACTGGGCAAAAGCAGCCTTATTCTTTTTATATCTGAATTTTTCAATCAAAGCTTCAATGCGTTCAATTTCTTTCTGT
>CALUXW010000056.1 GCA_944324865.1 Candidatus Gastranaerophilales bacterium
TCGGGCGGCACGGGAGGAGCAGGCCAAGCTGAAGGTGACCGAGCAGCTGAAGGAGATCCAGGCCCTGGACCCCTCCATCAAGGAGCTCAAGGACCTGGCTAAGCTGGAGACCTACCACCAGCTGTACGACATGGTGAAGCGTGGCTACTCCATCTCGGACGCCTACCGGCTGGCCAACTATGACGCCCTGACCCAGCGGGCGGCGGAGGCAAGCCGCCAGGCGGCCATCAGCAAGGCCAAGAGCAAGGAGCACCTGACCGCCACCACCCAGCGTGGGGCGGGCGCCGTGTCGGTGCCGGACGACGTGAAGGCGGAGTACCTGGCCTTCAACCCGGACGCCACCGAGGCGGAGATCCAGAAGCACTACCAGAAGTACATTAAACATTGAGAAAGGAGCTATGAAATGGCTTTTACGATCCACTCCGTGGAGGGCGGCTATATCCCCTCCTGGGAGTATCACCCTTGCAGTGCCATCACCCCTGTGGTGGGCATGGCGCTGTACCAGAACGCGGGCAACCTGGCCCTGGCCTCCGGGACCACCAAGCCCACCTTTGTGTCCATGACCGAGCGGACGGCGGCCCTGACCGCCGGTGACATCATCCCCGTGGTGCAGGTCAATGAGGACATCATCTGGGAGACCGAGTGGTCCGCCGCCGCCACCAGCATTAAGCGGGGCCAGAAGGTGACCATCGCCACTGACGGCCTGCGCGTGACCGCCACCACTACCGGCGGCGTGGCCCGGGTGGTGGACTTTGACGGGACCGCGGTTGGAGACAAGGTGCGTGTGCAGATCACCGGGCCTGACCCCTCCGCCGGCGGCTAAAGAAAGGAGAGGTGAAATAGATGGCTGGAATTACGTTTTCTGAGGGCTCCGGGCTTGCCGATTCCATTTTCGGCAAGAGCCAGGCGCCAATCCGCATGTTCCTGGAGAAGCGGGGCGAGGCCTTTGAGCAGCAGTCCATCGTCAAGGAACTGTTCAACATGATGAATTCCACCAACTGGGCGGAGAAGTTCACTACCATGACCGCCATGGAGGGCTTCAAGCCGGTGGGTGAGAACGGCGCCTATCCCTGGGACAACCTCCAGGAGGGCTTCAACAAGACCCTGGAGCACATGACCTGGAAGGACCGGTTCTCCATCTCCCGCGAGATGGTGGACGACGCCAAGATTATGGATTTGAAGCGGCAGCCGGCGGCCTTTATCACCGGCTACTACCGCACGCGGGAGAAGTTCGGCGCGGCTCTCTTCGCCTCCGGCATCACCGGCGGCACCTCCATAAACTATGGCGGCAAGACCTTTGACACCAAGACCGCCGACGGCAAGGCGCTGTTCGCCACGAACCACCCGGAGAAGCTGACCAAAAAGACCCAGAGCAACAAGTTTGCCGACGCGTTCAGCGTGGACGCCCTGGGCGCTATGGAGACCGCTATGCAGGGTTTCCGGGGGGACAGCGACGAGATCCTGGACGTGTCCCCGGACACCATCCTCATCCCCAACGACTACAAGCTGAAGAAGGACGTGTTCGCCGCCATCGGCGCGGACAAGGACCCGGACACCTCCAACAACGGCTTCAACTACCAGTACGGCAGATGGAACGTCATCGTCTGGCCCTACCTGAACCAGTTCATCACGGCGGGCACCGCCCCTTGGGTGCTGCTGGATTCCCGTTATAACAAGGAGTATAACGGCGCGGTCTGGCTGGACCGTGTGGGGCTGGAGGTGGACAGCCACATCGACAAGAACAACGACGCCAACGTCTGGAACGGCTACGCCCGGTTTACCGCCGGTTTCAACGACTGGCGGTTTGCCGCGGTGGGCGGCGTGACCGGCGGCACGGAGCTTATCAGCGCGTAAGGACAGGCCGGGAGGTTTCGGCCTCCCGGCCTTCTCTTATCTGGAGGTTGCCATGACACTGGACCAACTGATTGCAAAAGTGGATGAAGTCAAGCCGAATGCCTTCTCCAACGACAGGAAAACGGATTGGGTGAATGAAGTGGAGGGCATGGTGCAGACGCAGGCCTTTCTGCTGGCGCCGGCCGAGTTCATCACATACACCTACGACACGGACAAAGACCATGAGCTTTTGGTAACTCCGCCCCACGACAAATTATACGCCCCCTATCTGGAGGCGAAGATAGACTATGCAAACGGAGAGTACGAAAAGTACAACAACTCCATGCAGATGTTCAATTCCTTCTGGGGCGAGTTTCTACGCTGGTTCGCCTTGGTCTATCGTCCGGCGGACACCCACGGGGAGGTGTACATTTGAGCGACTACAACGGAAAAATCGGCATGCCGTGGGCCGGCTATTATCTGACCGCATACGGCATCGCCGTGAAGCACGGCTTTGTCGGCACGGAGGAGGAATGGCTGGAGTCCCTGAAGGGGGACAAGGGGGATGTGTCCATCAACAAGGGGCACTATGATACCCTTCCCGAGCTGGAGTCCGCCCACCCAACCGGCAGCGACGGGGATATTTACATGGTGGGGGACCATCTTTACTATTGGGATATGGTCTCCGGCGCATGGGAGGACGCCGGCTCCTGGCAGGGCCCCAAAGGCGACAAGGGCGATACCGGGGAGACCGGCCCACAGGGGCCGAGAGGTTATCAGGGCATACAGGGTGAGCAGGGCCCCAAGGGGGACCAGGGCGCCCAGGGTCCGAAAGGCGACACCGGGCCGCTGGGCCCGAAGGGAAACAAGGGCGACAAGGGCGATAAGGGCGACGCCTTTACCTATGAGGACTTTACCCCGGAACAGCTGGCCGCCCTGACTGGCCCGAAAGGCGATACAGGCCCACAAGGCCCCAAGGGTGATACAGGCCCGCAAGGCCCAAAAGGAGACCAAGGTGAAACCGGCCCGCAAGGGCCGAAGGGTGACACCGGTGACGCTGGCCCCCAGGGCCCGAAGGGAGACACGGGTGACACCGGCCCGCAGGGCGAGCAGGGCATACAGGGCGAACAGGGCGTAAAGGGTGATAAGGGAGACACCGGCGCTGCTGCTGGGTTCGGTACGCCCACCATTACAGTCTCTCCCTCCACGGGCACCCCGTCTGCCCAGGTGACCGCCAGCGGGCCGGATACGGCAAAAATATTTGCGTTTTCTTTCTCTGGCTTGAAGGGAGAGACCGGGCCAAAAGGCGAAAAGGGCGACACAGGAGACCAGGGCCCCAAGGGCGATACGGGCACAGGCCTGGACATCAAAGGGACCTATGAGAGCCTGGAGGCGCTCCGGCAGGCCGTTCAAAGCCCGCAGCAGGGCGACATGTACAACGTGGGCGCGGTTGCCCCGTTCACCATCTATATGTGGGACGACGGTGAGAACGACTGGATCAGCCAGGGGCAGCTCCAGGGGCCTAAGGGTGACACAGGTCCCCAGGGCCCCAAAGGTGATACAGGCGATACGGGCCCGCAGGGTGAGACTGGCCCCCAGGGTGAGCAGGGGCCGCAGGGCCAGAAGGGCGATACGGGAGACCAGGGCCCGGCCGGCGCGGCAGCGGGATTCGGCACGCCCTCCGCCACAGTGGATGGCGGGACGGGCACGCCCTCTGTGGACATCTCCGCCACGGGGCCGGACACGGCCAAAGTGTTTTCCTTTGCCTTCCACAACCTGAAAGGGGAAAAGGGGGACACGGGGGCGCAGGGTCCCGCCGGTGCGGACGGCGTTCAGGGGCCCGCTGGTGCAGACGGAGCCCAAGGGCCGGCCGGTGATCAAGGTCCCGCAGGGCAGGACGGCGGGTACTATTCCCCTACTGTGGATGCCTCCGGCAACCTCTCCTGGACGGCGAGCAAAGAGGGGATGCCCGCTGTCGCCGGGGCGAATATCCGGGGCCCGCAGGGCACTCAGGGCCCCCAGGGAGAGCCTGGAGCTCAGGGTGAGCAGGGTCCCCAGGGACCGGCTGGAGAAGATGGCGCCCCAGGGCCGAAGGGAGACCAGGGCGACACGGGACCCCAGGGGCCGAAAGGTGATACGGGACCGGCTGGACAGAACGCCACTATCAATGGGGTAAACGCCCTGACGCTGGAGGCGGCCAACGGGCTGTCCGGCCAGCAGAGCGGGACCACATATACCATCAAGCTCCCGGACGGCGGGAGCGTTGGGGACGTGCTGAAAAGGACTGCCAGCGGCGCGGAGTGGGGCGCGGAAGCGGGCATGACCCAGGAGCAGGCCGATTCGCGGTATGTGCCTAAAACGCTTTCCGCTGACCAAGAAATCTACTGGAGCATAAGTGAGAACCAGGTTTCCATCCAGGTGGGTATGGCGGCCGAAGGAATGTTTGGCATATACGCTGGCGCGGCGGCTTTAACATTTGACGGAGCCAATGAGCAGATCAATGTCTCAACTCCGCTCGCTTCCCAAAACGTTGCCAACAAAGCCTATGTAGACCAGAAAGCCCCCAAATACCGCACTGTGACCCTTCCCGCCGCGTCCTGGTCTGACAACAGCCAGACGGTGACGGTCAGCGGCGTACTGGCAAGTGAGACCGCCCAGCTCATCCAGCCTATGCCGTCCGTCGCTTCCCAAGATGCGTACATTTCTGCCGGCATCATCTGCTCCGGCCAGGCGGCCAACCAGCTCACGTTCAAGTGCTCCACTGTGCCCACGGAGGATTTGACCCTCTACGTTGTGCTGACGGAGGTTTCGGCATGATTCTGAATCCGCACTCGAACTACACGCCGCCGCCGCCCAAGATCTACGGTGTGGAGTGGGACTGGACAAGCTCCGGCCCGACGAAGGGCGTCAGGACGGACGACGCGGCCGGATTTTTAGACCCATCACCCGCTGTGAGCAGCGGGACGGGCTCCTCCCCGTTTGACAACCTATATCCGTGGAAGGACATGGTGCGGGAGGAGCGCACCGGCGGGACGATGGTGAAGGAGCCGAAGTTCTGGTACAAGTGGACGCGGACGCCCTCGGGGTCTGGGGTCAAGCTGAAACTGCAGATCGCTGACGGTCCGGTGGAAGGGTTCCATGTGGACCCGGTGAACATGGACCGGGGCGACGGCCTGGGCGAGCTGGACTTCTCCTACATCGGCCGCTATCACTGCGGCAGCGATTACAAGTCCTCCACCAATGTGGCGCAGAAGGTGAACATCACCCGAAGCACGGCCCGGAGCGGTATCCACAATCTGGGCTCCTACATCTGGCAGATCGACTTCGCTCAGTTCTGGTACATCGGCATGCTGTTCCTCGTGGAGTTTGCCGATTGGAACGGTGAGCGGATCGGCAGAGGCTGTTCCGCAAGCGGTTCCAAGGAGAACAACGGCCGGACGGATGCCATGCAGTATCATACCGGCACCACGGCGGCCAACCGAAACAGCTATGGCTTTACCCAGTACCGGAACGTCGAGGGCTGGTGGGACAATGTCTATGATTGGCTGGATGGCTGTTACTATAACAATAATGGCCTGAATGTCATCAAGAATCCCAACCAGTTCAGCGACAGTGCCAATGGCGTACTCGTCGGTAAGCCGGTGGGTGGTTATCCGTCTGACTTCACCATCCCGACACAAGATGGTCTGGAGTGGGCGCTGTTCCCGTGTGCGGCCGCAGGAAGTACCGCAACGTATGTCCCGGATTACTGGGGTTTCAACGGTAGGTTCTCGTGCCTGTTCCATGGCGGTTACTATAGCCAGAACCAGAATCACGGGCCTTTCTACATTAGCTACTTCTACGCGTCGAACCGGAACGCCTTCATCGGCTGTCGCCTCCAGGAACGCCCGCCGAAATGACCGGCGCACAGCGGCGGCGGCTCCATAGAGGGATAACAGAAAGGAAGTGAGCACATGGTTTTTAATCCGGTGGTGAGCGGGATGGACGTTGAAACGGTTCTTATTTCAATCGCTTATATGGGATATAGCGGTGAAATAACAGTTCATTATTTGACCCCCACGTTGACGTATGCGACAGTAAGCACCACTTCTGACAAAAGTTTTGCTCCAGTAAAAAACTCATTATTTTATCTTGAATTTCATGAGGCCGGCAGCATCATATCCCATTCCGATACGGTTTATCCTATTTCCACATCATCCGCCTTATATGCAAGTGGCGATGGAACAGTAACTGTGTCAGGCAGGGTATGATTCGAATGGAAAAGGAGGGACACTCATGATTTTTAATCCAGTGATTTCCAGCGGGGGGGGGGCACACCATAACAAACAACATGACTGACGGGACGGAATTTCCGAGGCTTGCGCTGCCTGGAGATACTGTCTCGGGATATGGCCCTTTTTCCATGTATCAGCCATCTATAAAGGGTGAGAGCGGCACTTCTATCCAATATCAGACTGGCACGTTTTCGTCTGGAGAGACGATTTATCGGTTTACCATGCCAAATGAAAATGTGGTCATCAATCAACAGGCTTAGGCAGACGCACCAACGCCCTCCCGGGGTGGGGAGGGCGAAGGTGCAACCGGTGTTGGAAAGGATGTCCTAGTTTCCCTTGGAAAATTCGGGAATTCCAAACTGGCAATCGTTATACAAAACTATGATGGAGACTTTTATCAAGTTGGCAATGTTTCATTTGAGGCCCTTTTAACTCCTGGGAACACTACGCAAATTACTCTTTATGAATTCTCGGGCAGACCGTCCTATTTTAAAAACGGCCTTACATATAAGTGGGTTGCCTATCAAATTTAACCGAGGTGCAGCATGAAAAAAGTAGCATCCATTCCTCTGTCAGACATATCCCGCTTGGAAATTGTTGTAACCAACTGCAAGATTGGGCTGGAGCAGACCAGAGCAAAGACGGGGGCGGACTACCTCCTGAACGGCGGCATGTGGAACGGCGACGGCACGCCCTGCCGCGGGCTAAAAGTGTATGGTAAGCTGCTGTCCTTATCTCCCTGGGGCGACATCGCCGGGTACGGGTGGAACACGCCGGGGGATATCCGTTTAAAGGCCAAGTGGGACGATGTGGACAACTACATTGCCACCTCCCCGCTTATCCTGGACGGAGAGCCCCTGGACAAAATCCCCTATGATTCCGCCCAGGGCGGACGGAGGCCCCGGAGCGCCATGGGCATTGTAGGCAACTCCCTGCTGCTGTTTTGTTCCAGCGACGCGATGACCCCGGAAGAGGTCAGAGACGAGCTGGCAGACAGAGGGTGTTCCTCCGCCATGATGCTGGACAGCGGCGGTTCCACGCAGTGCTATTTCAACGGAGAGACCATCAAGGCAGACAGACTTGTCCACAACTGGATCGCGGTGTGGACGAAACCAAATGAGGAAAAGGAGAATCCTGTGGGTACATATCGGGTCACGCCGTCCATCGGCGTCAATGTGCGCAGCGGTCCGGGCACAAACTATGAAAAGGTCACGGCATATGCCCAGAATACCCTTGTGACGGTCCTGTATGCCCAGGACGGCTGGGGCAGGACGGACAAGGGCTGGGTGTCCATGGCCTATCTGGAGGCCGTACAGAGCGACAGAAAGACCGACAACGGCATTGTCATCCAGGACGACTTTATCCCCGTCGGGAGAAAGAACCGGCCCGGCAAGTCTAATCCTGATGAGTACATTACCATTCATGAGACCGGGAACATCTCCAAAGGCGCGGACGCGGCGGCCCATGCCAGCTACGTCAAGAGCGACAGCGCGGCCAACGATTATGTGAGCTGGCACTACACCGTAGATGACCACGCCATTGTCCAGCACATCCCTGACAGTGAGACAGCCTATCATGCCGGCGACGGAAAAGACGGGCCCGGCAACAATACCAGCATCGGGATTGAGATTTGCGTTAATCTTGACGGGGATTTTGAAAAGGCCAAAGAGAACGCCGCCTCCCTTGTCCGGCTCTTGATGAGTGAGCACGGCATTGATATTGACCACGTTGTCCAGCACAACCACTGGAACGGCAAGGACTGTCCCTATACCATCCGGCACACCGGGACTTGGGACGCATTCCTTGCGCTGTGTGCCGGCGGAGAAAAGCCCGTATCCGAGCTGGAGGCTGCCGTGGACAAGCTGTTTGACGCGGGCCTCATCAACTCCCCCGACTACTGGAAGGCCGGGGACTACTCTGTGGAAAACGTACACCACCTGCTGATTAAGTGGGCGGGAAGCATCTGAAAGGAGACTGTCATGAAAGAGAGACTTATGAAGCTGCTGACGGTGAAGAGCATCGTCACCATTATTCTGACGGCGGTGTTTGCCTATCTTTCCGTTGTTGGCCTGGTGGCTGTGGACCAGTTCCTCACGGTATTCACGGTCATTATCGCGTTCTACTTCGGGACCCAGGCTGAAAAGGTGAATCAGGGCAAGGGGGGCTGACCTATGCCCGAGGAAAAGTGCATCATTGACCCTGAACGGGACTGCATTGGGAAAGAGTACGCCATCAAGCTGGAGGCGCGCATCAAAAGCCTGGAGGACTGGCAAAAGGACTCCAAGAAGTTCCACCACGATTTCTACGACTGGCAGCGGACGCAGATTGCCAGGGACGCGACGCTGGACGAAAAGCTGAACAACATGGACGAGAACATCCGCAAGGTGCTTGCCCAGCAGGAGGCGTGCGCAATGAAGCCGGGGAAGCGGTGGGACGCCATTGTGGACAAGGCTATTTGGGCCGTGTTGGCCGCCGTCATCGCGTTTGTGCTGGCAAAAATCGGTCTTTGAGGTGATGGAATGCCGAGCAATATCTTATCTGCGGACACGTCTTTTCCAAATCTGACGGACGAGCAGACCACGGACCAGAAGTTTAAGGTCATCACGGATTACCTCTATATGCTTCTGGAGCAGCTGAGATATTCCATGGGAAACCTTGGCCTGGAGAACTTCAACGAGACCTCATTTCAGCAGATTTCCGGGCTGATCCAGGAGCCCATTTACGCGCAGCTGGAGGATGTGGATAAGAACATTGCCTCCCTGGTGTTGGAAGCGGAGTACTTCAACACCAGACTGACCGACGCGGAGGGGAATATCTCTTCTTTGACACAGACCTCCGAGACCTTCCGCACCCAGATCCAGGACCTGAACGGGCAGATGACCAGCGTCACACAGTCTGTAAACGGGATTCAGACCCAGATTGTGGGGCTGGACGGCAGCGTCACCACCATCACCCAGACCCTGAACGGGCTGACCGTGGAGGATTCCGGCGGGACGACGCTTATACGGGGGGACCGCATTGAAACGGGCAGCCTGGTTCTGACAGGGACCATCACCTGGGACGACTTGGCCAGCGACGCGCAGGGAGAAATAAACGATGCCATGAACAAGGCCAACAGCGCCTATGACCTGGCTTATGCCAATCAGCTGCCCGGCTATATTAAGTCTACATACATTGATTCCACAGAAATCAGAAGCCCCACGATCAAGGCGAACATTTTTGAAGTTTCTGCTACCCAGAATGGGAACGGAGGCTTGTATTTAAAAGGGATGTTCAACGGACAGCTGTATGACATGCTATCCATCTCCTATTATGGGGGAGACACCCCATACATCACTTTTGATTCTCCGGACGGCGGATATGCAAGGTGGGCATTCAATCGTTCTGAATTTGCTGGAAACATTTCCTTTTCTCAGGCAAATGTAACGGGCCTTTATTTGAGGTTTACCTGATGAAGCCGCTGAAAAATATAATCGCTCTGCTGACCAATCAGTGCAATCTGGCCTGCCCGTACTGCTTTGAGAGCCGGGATATGCACCGGATGTCCATTGACACGGCAAAAGATATTTTGACCTTCCTGCACGGAAACAGCCAAAGAGCCAGCATGACGTTCTTCGGCGGGGAGCCCATGCTGGAGTG
>CALUXW010000057.1 GCA_944324865.1 Candidatus Gastranaerophilales bacterium
CATGCTTGTGTTAATGCTAGAGGTATAAAACAACCGGAAACAGTAACTAGAACTAATTGTCTTAGAGGTAGATTTAATTATGATACACCTTTAAAAAATGAAGTTCTTAATAGTATAAAGTAAAGGAGAAGAAATGAAAGTTACATTAGAAACAAAAATTTTAAAAAATTTAGTTACTCGGGTTATGAAGGGTGTAGGTAATAATGAATCAATGATGAGAACTTGTTGGATTGGTATTAAATGCCAAGATGGTTCATTAAGTATGACAGCTTGGGATGGCGAAAATTATTTACAAGTATTTGAAGATAAAGTTGTATGTGATGATTTTAAAGTTACAGTTACAGCAGATAAATTTTCACAATTAATTTCAAAAACTACATCTGAAAAAGTTACAATGGAATTAAAGGATAAGTATTTAAAGGTAAAAGGTAATGGTGATTACAAATTAGAATTACCTGTTAATGATGAAGGTGAGTTGGATAATTATCCTGAAATGGTATTTGAAATAGATAAGGCAAAGACTAAGAAAATTAAATTATCAGCTATTGTATGGGCAGTAGAAGGTAATAAAGTAAGTTTAGCCAAGACTCCTGAACTTCCTCATTTAATGTGTTACTATTTTGGTGAACAAGTATTAACAACAAATAATATTACAGGTTCAATGTCTATTATTGATGTTTTTGGATTTGATGTTCTAGTATATATATGACCTTCTTCTTTTAAATCAAAAAGGTTTGAAACATGCTCAATACTTTCAAATTCAAATGCTGTTGTTTGATATATCGGTGGGCTTATTGCATTTTGGCTATCTTTTGGATTTAAACCACCATTAACTGCTATTGTTTCGATATTCATAATTTGTACCTTTTAAATTATATTTATTATTATATTTTATAATATAAATAAGTGTTATTTGCAAATTGAATATATAAAATGTAACATGTCAAAACCATGATAATGTTTGGTAATTTCTCCTTTAAATATCATTCCTATTCTTTTTGCAACATTTTGGGATTTTTTATTTGTATCACGAATAATAGAAAATATTTCGTTGATATTTAAATTATTGAAAGCATAATCTTTACATGCAGCTGACGATTCAGTTGCATAACCATTATGCCAGAATTGTTCTTTAAATAAATATCCTATTTCATAAACCTTAGTATCATTAATATTTTGAATTGTTATTCCACATTGTCCAATTTCTTCATTTGTTTCTTTTAAAATAACTTTTAGAAGACCAATATTATGTTCAAAATAACTATTAAGCTGCTTTTTAAGCCATGATTTAACTTCATCATCTGAAAAAGCATGTTCATATGCATACATTACATTTGGATTTTTTAAAATAGAACATAAAAAATCATAATCATTTATATCCATCTTTTTTAAAATTAATCTTTTAGTTTCAATATACATTTTTTATATAATATAGAATAATAAAAATAACTTAAAAAATATTACCCTTAATAACATTTGATACCCAAGGTATATAAACGTATCTGCCTCTTAATGTACCAATTGATAAATATATTATAAATAAAAATATAAAAATATTAATTATAGACATATGAAATGGTCCCAAATTAACTAATGATATATTCAAGAAAAAGTTTAAAGTACTTATAATTGCATTGAAAAAAGGGACATATGCCAAAATATTTAATATGAATATTAATAAATGTGCAGCCAAGTAATACAAAAGCATTAAAAAAATAGACTGCATTATGTGGTATTTTAAAAATGGTTTTAAATTGGATTTAGTTATTGTAGCTAAGAGCAACCAAATAATGCCAACAATACCACTTGTAACATAAGAAAGAACTGCTATAATGCGTTCAGACATTGTAGGTATATTGTTTTGATAAGAATAACAAGGTGGCATTTTTATCTCCGTAAAAAAATACAAAAATACAAAAACAACTTAACAAAAAAAAATAAGTAATGATTAAGCTGTTTTTGCATTAAAACATTATTAATTATCTAATACATAACCAATGATTGATGCTTCACGAGAACGTTTAACAGCACGTGCTATCATTCTTTGATGCTCAGCACAAGTTCCAGTAATACGACGTGGCAATATTTTACCAGCTTCTGTTAAATATCTTTTTAACTTTTGTCCATCTTTATAATCTATACTTGTTACTTTATCTGCACAGAATGTACAATTTTTTCTTTTTTTCTTATCTTGTTGTTCTCTTGCCATTATTTTTTCCTTTTTTTTATTACCTTTACTTTTAGTTTTATATATACAATTAATTAAAAGGGGATTTCATCTTCACCTAAAAGTTCATCACTAAACTCTTCTTCAGCAATCTCCACAACCTGATTGCTCTGTTCTTGAATACTATTGGAATTATTATTTGCTGAAGCACTAATACTTTGAATTTTTTCAAACGAACTTATGTCTATTTCAGCGACTTTACGTTCTGTTTGTCCATCTTCTGACTTGATACTTATCATTAAAAGACGCCCTTCAACAACCACTTTGTCATTTTTCTTTAGCTGTTCAAATACTTTCTGAGCTAAATTACCAATAGCTCGAACGTAAATAATATTTTGTTCGCCATCAACTTCTGAAAAATCAAGTGGAAAAGAGGCTATTGCTACATTGTTTGATGTAAAC
>CALUXW010000058.1 GCA_944324865.1 Candidatus Gastranaerophilales bacterium
GCATGGGTTTACTCTATAGTTGGTTTCATATCATTTTTTATCGCCTTTATGTGTTCCTGACAATTTCAAAATGGCTCGAATAGGTTATAGCGGGCAAAGGCCCTGATACAAAAAGTGTTTCCAAAAAATGAAAAGGCACAGGGCGCCGTTTGCATCGCGTTTCCCTGTGCCTTTACATACGTGATTCAAGCGGTGGCACAGAAATACAGGGCCTATCCTCAGCTCACCCATGTTTGTATTTTGTCACAACGTCTAATATATATTCCCGTGACGAGCGACATTCCCACACAGGACCAATAAGGCATACTTCTGTGGGCTATTAAGACCGCTGAAGTACCCAGGCATTTTTGCGGGCTTCCTTTACTTGAACAAGTTCAAAACGGATCCCATCATCAAACAATTTTTGAAGATGGTTGTTGATGGACTGGACTCCGGCACCTTTCGCGTTTACTCTGCTTATATTGATAGATTTGTCCCCCTTATAGGCAGCTAGGTACAACTTAACAAATTGCTTGGAGAATTCCGTAAAATTCGCCTCTCCTTCGATGAGCTCACTACCAGAGGTGGCTTGCTCGTCCAGGAACGCCTCCAGCTTCTCCAACGCAAGCTGAAAAGAGTCGATGTCCAAGTCGCGCTCTTTTGCGTAGCGTGTATCTTCGGTTCCGCCTTCGCTTCCAAGCCAGTCCTCTTTGCACAAAACGGGAGCCATTTCTTCATCCTTCTTGAATAGAGCCTCATACTTTTGGAGCTGCTTTCCTAAGAGTTTTGTCCTCCAGCGAGCCATGGTATTGATTTGTGGATAAATCTTGTGGTCACTTGTCTCTGCTGGGTGGATAAAGCCCCGGCAAGGATTAGGCCCAGGATTCCACAGTAACTGAAAGGTTCTAATCGGATCCCCATCTGTATAATAAGCATCGCTCTCCCCTAATCGAGCTGTATCTTTGTCACCACAGAAAGATAGGATAACCCCGTTTTTTACGCTAAAATCTTGTTGCAAACGAGAGAGACTAGCACCGTCTAACTTCTTGATGAACACGTTTATCCGCTGTCCCGGGCCTAGGCGGCACCTTCCCAGTTCTTGCAGGAACTCAGTCTTGTTATTGGTAAAAAGGACAACATTCGCAACTTCAGGATCCTTGATGCTGAAGCCATTGTCAAGCACTGAGGTTGTGATTAAAACTTTACCAGGGAATCTCCCCGTAGCACACAACCGTTTCCAGAGAACCTGAATTGTGTAATCATCACTTACCCGACTTTGCGCGTCAATGAAGGCAGCGATTGGCTTCGCAGCCTTCCCGTCGTTCAGCTCCTTACAGAGTGACAACCCCATTGCTTTGCTCGTCACAAAGATAATCCATTTACCGCTGTTTGAATCTTTTTCTTGAACTTTTTCTTTGATCTGCTGCACATCAGAGAAAAAGAATGTCGTGTAGTTGGAATAATCGCGTGGGAAAAAGTATTTATGACTCTCAGTATCAAAATACTCATGGAAATCCTTTGGATCTTCCAGAGCCTCGTAAAAGCGTATGGGCTCGAACACGTCATCGAATGTCGCTGTCATGTAAATCCGCACCGCATTGGGAAACATCTGCGGTATTCTTTTGAGAATATCTCCGGTAAACGGATTGAAAAATGCGTCACTATAAAAGAAATGGCATTCATCCAACACTACGAATCGAAATTTTTTGCACCAATCATTTGCATTCTTGTCCAGCAGTCGGTGGTACAGTTTATGGTAGGTGAGGATTGTTATATTGGAGAATTCTTCTATGTCCTCCAGGCGATCAACATCCGATGGGAAGATTTTTCGGTTGAGATGCGTAAGTTCCGCAAGCTCTTGCTTTTGCTGCAGATCTAAAGCAATCCGGTTGCTGACATAAAGAATACTCATTCCACGCTGTTTCGCAAATTCGCGTAAACGATGCGTTATAAAATAATTTTTCCCCTTGCCTGTCTGAGCAGAGATTAGGACAGGCGGCTGGTACGGGATTGGAGAAAAATTTCTCTTCGGACGGCGTAACCAACCTGCGATTTCTTCATCTGTAATTGCGTCACTGACATAGGAGTTTGGCTTCTCTGTCCATTCCTGTCTGCGTAGAAAATGGTTTGGAGAAAATAGCCCCCATTTTACCAAGCGCAGCCCCTTGCCTACTCCGCCAAAAAAGACTGCTTGGTCTTCCGATAATTCTGAATTATAGGAATTATAAGAATGGTATGCCATATCCTCTGGGTAATAGTCTAATTGGGCATCAGGATATATGCCGGGTGGATTATAAAACATGGTGAAACCCGGAGGAGGTAGCTGCGTAGACGGATATATCACATACTTAGGGTGTTCACTGGCGGAGCACGGCATACATTGGTCATCCACATACAAAATGTGCGTTTTCTGGTCCGGCTCCAAATCCAGTAACGCAGATACTGGAGGGCAGGGATCTGGGGGGTATTCATTAGATACTGCCATTGCGTAATGTACAAAGGGATCATAAAATGCCATACTAAGTCTCTCCTTTCAAGATTTTGGAAATAAAACACTTTGAGGATATTCAATTTTCAAGGTGCAGACTGGGATAGCTCCACAAAAAGTAAAGGAGCGAACGACACCCCTTGTATATCAACCAATAGAATAGACTTAAACAACCTCCTATGCCCAAAAATAAAAAGAGCCCTCAAACATTTCCTCTAAAAGATCTTTAGATCTTTCAAGGAAATGTCTTTGAGCTCTTTTACCGTTTACAGCTACAAATATTTACTTTTTGTGAAAATATCTATCCCATTTTTGACATAGAAGCTTTCGCCGCTATATCGCTGATAAAATACCATAATCTCTCCCATCTGTCAAGAAATTATCAAAATAAATATGGAATTTCGAAAATCGTGGTTCAGTTGATTGTATATTATCGCCATGAATGACC
>CALUXW010000059.1 GCA_944324865.1 Candidatus Gastranaerophilales bacterium
CATGAGCAGCACCTTTTCCAGCGAAGCTCCCATGACGCCGCCCAGATTCATGATGAACAGGATGGTCAGCGTGGGGACCAGGTTGGGCAGCGTGATATAGAGGATCCTCTGCATCCTGCTCGCTCCGTCGATCTCCGCCGATTCATACATCTCCGTATCCAGGGCCGTCAGCGCGGAAAGGATGATGATGGAATCCCAGCCGAAGCCCTGCCAGATGCCGGAGGCGACATAAATGGTGCGGAACCATCCGCTTTCATTCATAAAGGGAATCGCTTCTCCTCCCAGCGCCTGGATGATGATGTTTACGATCCCGTTGGAAGGATCCAGGAAGCTCTTCACCATACCGACCAGTACGACCACGGAAATGAAGTGGGGGAAGTAGCTCACCGTCTGAATGACCTTTTTCACATGCCTGTTCTGCAGCTCGTTCAGGAAAAGAGCGAAGATCAGCGGCACGGGAAAGCCCCAGAGGAGGGAATAGATCCCGAGAAGGAAGGTATTCTTCAGCGTCCTCTCAAAATATATGGAATCGAAGTACTCAAAAAAGTGTTTCAGTCCGACCCATTCTCCGCCCAGGATGCTGTCTCCCACATGGTAGTCCTGAAATGCGATCAGCACGCCGTACATCGGTATATAGCAGAAAATGAAGGTCGAAACAACAGCGGGCAGGGCCATCAGGAAGTAGTATTTGTTTTTCCTGATCATTTTGGAAAAACTCTGTTTTTGTTGGGGTATCGCCAACGTCTGTTCTTTCTTAGCCATCTCTCCTCCTTCTTTTCATATTGATTCGATCTCGCCGCGCCGGCTTACGTCTGCCTGCGGCCGTTCGGGATATCCTTGAGTGCACTCTATCACAGAGCAGGCCGGAAAGATATGACCAATTCCCTCTCCGGATTCCCAATTCCTTCAGGAACCCCGGTCCTGCGGCCTTTCTCAGCCTGGAATTCACACTTTTTTCACAAAATTCACATTTTCCATCCGGATTCCCATTTTCTCAGGAAAGCCCGCAGCTGCGCGATTTTCCGGCATATCCTCCGCGCGCGGCGGGATTGTGAAATTGACAGGCCCTGCCGAAGCTGATAATCTAATCAGGAGGAGGCATAACTGGCATGCACAAAGGAAGTTCTGTTTTTCAGCGGTTTATTCTTTCGTATGTACTGCTTCTGATCTCATCCGTTCTGATGATCAGCGGCATCGCTTATTATAAGACCTACAGCATCGTCTACCGCAATATCCAGACCACCAACCTGGCAAGCGTGGAAAGGCTGGAGGAAAGAGTGCAGTCCGTGCTCAGCGACACCGACTCCATCTCCTGGTCCCTTCAGGGCTGGCCCGCCATCAACAAGATCTTCACCATGAGCGGAGACCTGGATTCCTCCTGGGTCAGCAACGACGAGCTGTTCAATCTGGTCTATGTTCTCAGAAAGCACAAAGCCCTGCATTCCTATATCGACAACATCGCCATCGTGTTCCGGGACGTGGATCTTGTCATTGACTGCAACAGCGCTTCCACCACCCGGGACAATTTCTTCGGCTACCGTTTTTCCTTTGAGTCGGAGGAATTCAGCGGTCTGGAGGATCTGGATTTTGCCTGGGACAGGAAGCTGGTCACGGACTGCATGGTAGGAAAATACACCCAGCCGAATCAGAGGCGGATCCTGTACTTCAGGGCCATTCCCAATGCCGCGGGCAGCAACAAGGCCATGCTCTTAGTCACCATCAATCCCGGGCTTCTGGCTCAGCTGCTCGGCGAAACCATGGTCTTTGACGAAGAAATGTGGCTGATCACGGACAATGAAAAGAATCCGGTCCTCTCCGGGAACTCTTTTTCGGAAGAAACCGTCCTTTCCCTTCCCGCCCCTCAGGAAAAAGGAAGCCGGACCGGCTATGTCCCGCTGAAGGGAGAGCTGTGCGCCTATTATTATCTGTACTCCCCCTCGCTGGAGCAGCATTTTTACGCCTTTTATCCCCTGAACAACATCATCGGGCAGTTCCTGGCCATCATTCCCTTCATGATCCTGTCCCTCATCGCTGTGTTCGGGATCGGGCTGCTGATCGCCTTCCACTATGCGCGCAAAAACTATGCCCCTATCCGCAAGCTGGTGGATCTTTCCCCTCCCTTTGCCCCGGAGCAGCCTCCTGAGGATGAATTTTCCCTGATCGAAGGCTCCCTTCGGAATCTGACCAGCGAAAATGACGGGCTGCGGCAGCGTCTGGATGCTTATATGCCTGTCGTCCGCAACAATCTGATGAACCGCCTGCTTTTAAGCACCGGCCTCACAGAAGCCGACCGGCAGGAGCTTGCCGGCTGTTCCATCGTTTTTCCGGAAAGTCATTTCTTTGTCTGTGTTATTTCCATAGACGCCATGGATCTGCATTCGGAAAAGACGCTCGCGGAGTCCCCGGTGTCGGGCGTATTGTTTATTTCTTATATTGAGGAATATTTCAAGGATAAACAGATGATCTTTTATCCTGCAGAAATGTACAGCGGCAATTATGCCCTGCTCATGAACTGCTCTCCCGCGCAGGCCGGGAACGTCCGCCGGCTGCTTGACGGCCTGGTTCCCTTCCTGCGCCGGAGCTTTCCTTCCGATCTGGACATCGACCTTCGGATGGGGATCTCCCCGGTAAAGGAAAATCCGGTCAATTTCAAGCAGCTGTATTACCAGGCGCTCCATGCGGCGGAATACCAGTTCCCGTCCGCGCCTGGTGCGGGCGGCAGTACGGCAGCTCCGCAGGTGGTGTGGTTTGACGATCTGAATCAGAAACGGAAGATCTCCTACAACTTTACCTTCAACGATGAACTGAAGCTGATGAACCTGATCAAATCCGGCCAGAAGGAAGAGGCTCTGTCCTTCGCGGATTCCATCCTGGACGACTTCTTCTCCCAGGGCCGGATCCGCAGGGAGGATGCGTTCTACATCTTCAACCAGCTTCTCTTCCTCTGCGCCAAGGTGATCCACGAAACCCAGACGCGGGTATCAGACGTGGTGGACTTCCAGAAGCTTCTGTCCCTGCCGCTCTTCACGCAGATGAACGAATACACCATGTCCTGCATCTCGGCCACCTGCGATATCATCCGGAATCAGAGAAGCAGCGCGGAAAATAATCTCAGCGAACGGATCGTCCAGTATATCCGGGAAAATTCTGCCAACTGTGATCTGGATCTGACCAGTCTCGCCGACCACTTCCATGTGACCGCCATCTATGTTTCCAAGGCGGTCAGAAAGGTGTCCGGTTTAAGCTTCATCGACTATCTCAACCGCCTCCGCACCGATGAAGCCAAAACGCTTCTTTCCACTACAGAAAGAAGCGTCCGGGATATCGCAGCCGACGTAGGCTATGACAGCGACAAAAACTTTATCCGGGTGTTTAAAAAATATGAAGGCGTTACCCCCGGCCAGTACAGAAAGGCCTCTAAATCAGGGTCGTCCTGAAATAGTTTTCCACCAGCAGCCTTCCGATGGTCCCGTTGCTTCCCAGGATGCTGCCCTTATTCCGGAAGTCCGGGCTGTTTCCCGCGAAGTCCGTGACCGCCCCGCCGGCCTCCTCCACCAGGATGCGCCCGGCGGCGAAGTCCCAGGGCTTCAGGTTCATCTCAAAAAAGGCGTCGGTCCGGCCGCAGGCCACATAAGCCAGATCGATGGCCGCCGAACCCAGCCTGCGGATGTCCTGGCAGTCCAGGAAGATCCGTTTGAACAGCTCAAAGCTCCTGTCCGCATATTCGTGCTCATAGGGCGCGGTCCCGATGGAGATCAGACATTCTCCCATGGTTTTTGCCCCGCTCACATGAATGGGCTTTCCGTTCAGGAAGGCACCCTTTCCCGTTTCCGCGAAAAAAAGCTCCTCCGTGTAGGGTTGATAGACCACGCCGCAGACCGGCTCTCCGCCGTCGTAGAGGGCCAGGGAAACCGCGCTCTGGCGGAAATCGTGGATCAGGTTTGTCGTTCCGTCCACCGGATCCAGAATCCAGACGGCCTTCGTAAAATCGATATCGCTGTTATCCTTCTCCTCTCCCATGAACTGTACCTGCGGCCATTCCCGCATGAGCCTCGTCCGGATCAGTTCCTGCACATGAAAATCCACCTGCGTCACATAATCCGACACACCCTTTACCGTAATGTGGGCCGCTTCTTCCCTGTTACGAAACAGCGCCCCGCCTTCCTTTACAATATCAAACAGCTTCTGTTTATCAATCTGCATATTCGTCGCTCGTTCCTCCATACTGAAATTTCTAAACATCGGTTCTGCAACCGTCCCTATTGTAGCTTCATTTTCTCAGCGAGACAAGACCGAAAGATTTTATTCCATCTTCTCCCATATCACCGGCGCATTTCTGTCACAGATCAGGATTCCGTTCTGTACCTTCAGCTGCGCCGCCTGCACAACAGCCATGTTGCGCTCCCTTTCCGTGAAAATGCCGTTTCCGTCCTCTTCCGCCTTTCCTTCATCCGCATACGGATGGCAGAAGTAAAAAATATAGGCCTTTCCATCCTTTACCAGAACATCCGCATGATGGGCAAACCCCACATCCATCGGCCGCGTTCCTGATTCCCGGAGAATGTCCGGGCAGCGCGTCCAGTTTGTAAAATCCGCGGAACGGTAAACCGCAAGACCATTCCAGTAGTCTGAAATCATCCATCTGATTCCATCCAGTTCAAATACGTTTGGTCCCTCCTGGGCGCAGTCCGTGATTTCCGCTCCCAGCACCTGCCAGCTGTGCAGATCGCGGCTGACAGCCGCGAAGGTCCGGCTTTCTCTGTTTTCATCCTTATACCACATTTTGTACAGCCCCGGCTCCACCTCATAGACGCAGGCGTCGATCACCCGTTCTGAATCCAGGTCGATCCTCCCAAGGAAACGCCAGT
>CALUXW010000060.1 GCA_944324865.1 Candidatus Gastranaerophilales bacterium
AAATAATTCTGAGGGAGTAAAAACTGAAACCATCAAAAAAGGCTGGTTTGAAGAGAGCGAAATTATAGTAATGTAATCTTGGGGATGATAATACGCTATAAGGGAGGCTGTATCTTAAGATGAGTGTAAAAGCGGTAGTGTAAACTAAACTGTGTCAAGTTATATTTTGGAGCTGTTTTGGGACCTTCAATATTCCAAAACAGCTTCGCTAAGTTATCAATATCGTCAAAGAACTCCAAACGAAAGATGTAGTCAGGCTAAGATCCGATACTGTTCCAAATAGTGTGTCTGGGGAGGGATAAATAAAAAAGTCTACAGATTTTGAAGATTTGTTCACAAACAAATAACAATGAGAGTTTCATGCTATTCAAAAATTAATATGATCAATAAATAGTCGAATTTGGGTGTTATTATAAAATTAAATAATCGGTTTCATGCGTTCAAGGTACATGTTAGCAATAAACATCTCAAAGTCTTTATCAAATATACCATTTGTAGCGAATATAAACCGTTGCTGTCTTTTATCCACATATGATTTATCAAAATCCGGTGGGGTAAATTTAAATTCCTTATTTATTTGTTGATTTGGGCGAGACATTTTTTGGAATAATCTAAGCCTATTTATATCTAATTTTGTAGATAACACTACGGCTTTATTATCATCTGTGTTTCCTCCTTTAACTCTCATAATATTCATTGTTACGCTACTAGTAGGTTGTGTTACACGCGAATCTCCATATTGTGATATATTGCTCATAATGAAGTAACAATGTAAATCTCTAGAACAAGATTCCGCTATATTATTGAAATATGGAGTGTCATGATTTAGTACAGGACAATATAGTGCATCTATTATCGATAGGAAGTATGCTCTATCTTTAATACTCGTTAGTTCGAAACAATAAAAATTGGTAAATACATGACCTTTCCAATGATATAGAATTTTCCAATTCTTATTATTTTTAGGTATGTTTAAGTGCAGTTTTTCTATGAGGTCATATTCTGATGGAGCATAGTAATTCTTTAACCGGATGATAGGAACAGCGTCATTTTGGCCATAAAGACTAATTGGAAGACAAGTTATAATATAATTATAAACTTTTTTATTTAAAACTATATATTCCATCCCTGCAATAAAAGCCGTATTATGTTTTGAGGAATATTGGCAAAACTCATGTAGTTCGTATATAGGAAGTGTTAATTCGGGCATTATGAATATGTCTGTATTTTTAATAGATGTTATTTTGTCTAAAATAGTTTGCATTAAATTGACCTTACTATAGTTAATTGTGCCGAAATTCTCGATTGTATCTCCAAGTAAATTTTCATCAAGATCCATTTCTACTGCGGAAACAGTTAATTCTTTAGGAGGACGCAATTCAGTGTAACTAGTATTAAATTCCCATTCGTCTTTATTCCGTCCTTTATGCATAAATACTTTCCACTCGTCTTCGTACTGAACATTTCTATTCAGTGTTTTATAAATTTTATATGCAGCTTCGTAAATTTTAGGACTAAAAACTTTTCCAAGTATTAGTGCACATACTATATCGTAGAATTTTACATAGTACGGCATCCATCGATATCTAAATTTGCCTTTATTGTATTTAAGTTGCTTCATTGAAAGGCGTACACCTTCTTTGGTATAATTATGGGTGAACTCTTGTAAAGGGTATTGATTAAAATAAGCCCTTACCATAAAGGTATCAAGATAAATGGTATCAATCGACCTATTTTGTTTATGTAAACTCATTGCCATTAAATAGGATTCTTGCAAATGAGACAGAAGGGATTGTTGAATATTATTTAAACCTGCATTTTTGTCTTTGCTGAAAATATGTTCGTCGACATCCAACAATTTAATCTCACGAGTTATATGTCTACAAAATGTATTAGCATATGTAGTTTTTCCAGCGAGGACAAATGTTGTTAACATCTTCTCCCATAATGCATAATGTTTAATTAGTATATGCCCATGAAAATATTTAAATACCTTCTCGACTTCAGTAATATATTCATAATTATTGCCGAACTTGGCAAGCCGTTGGTTGAGTTTAGCAAAAAAAACAGATAGTTTATATTTATTTTCTTCAAGAATCTTAAAACGGCCAGTTCCTTCTTCTTGTGCATCAAAAGATTCAATAAGAGTGACGAATTCAAGCCTTTCTCTATTGTCGCCATCTGCTTCATCTGTTAGGAATCGGAATTCGCTTGAGCGTTCTCTCTGTTCATTTTCAAATTGTTCTATATGCGCTTGCGGTAATTGACAGTCAAAATGGTATATATATAGCTTATCAGCCTGTAGACTAAAATTGGATAGTCGTTGCAGACTTGGTATTTTAGTATTCCGTGCAAATCCAAATACTAGTTCTTTCCCCTCTTTTATGATCATGCCAGGAAATATTTTATTGATACATTTCACAAGATTTTGTGGATTAATGTTGGATGGTGCTACAATCATACAATCATCCACATACCTTCCATAATAACGAATGTTAGAATAGGATTCGCGGAGATAATCGTCAAGTGGAGAAATATACCAATTAGCCAATATATGTGCACTCAATAGGGATAAAGGTAAAGTTCGCTTTTGCCGATTTCTTCCAGAAAATGGTTGAGCATCAGATTGATTTACAAGTTCCCAATATTTCTTGTAAATTAAACGTACAACTTTAGTAAGAGAAGCTTCGGAAATATCTGAATTTGGATTGGCTTTCAAAAAATCAGTAAGGAAGATGTTAAAATCAAAATCTATTGAATGATAACAATTAGAGATATCAAAGTTTATAATAGATGCATTTTCTCCTTTATTTACTATGTTGTTTACCGCTTTAATGCCATTTTTCCACCAGGTTTGATATTGATGGATATATTTTTTGAAGATTGTATTTCCAAATCTAACTCTATTGCCAAGTAAAGTTAGGTCTAGTCGATTGCCATAGCAGTCGGGGTTAAGAATATGATCAATGCTTGGACCGTATTTGAGAAGCCAAGCCGTATCTAAAATCATAAGTTGTACTGGGAAATAGGACTTGACAAGAAGTCTTTCTACCACAGAGTGTCCTTGGGGAATATTCGTCACAATATGATCATCTTTCTGGAAGATTGATGATCTCGTTTTTTTGGGATAAAAACGCAACTCAACTTTAGAAAGCCATGATTCTAAGATGTCTGGTCTTTTATCGTTTGCAACTTCACATAATTCATTGAAGATCCGATCCTCGTCAACTGTGTTAGATAATAACTTTACAAAAGAAGCTATTTCATGTCGTAATTTTAAATCATTTTTGTCAAAGTAAATATAAGATAAAAGCTTATGGAACGCATCTTTAAGTTCCTCTATGGTTATACTCATTTTTCCTATTATTTTGTTTATTCTTGAGCCATTTCAAGATATCTGTTTGATATAGTTATTCTATGGGAATGATATTGTAAAAGGCATTCCTTGAGATATATGAAGTTGTGGCAACCCATCGAACCAGACCGTCAGAAGAAAACCATATTCGGCCGGATCTCTTCGATCATCTTTTGCGGCACCTCACACTCCCGGGCGATCTCCGGCCATCCGGATGCCGCCTGGCAAACCTCGTCGATAATCCGTGCGGCATTCTTGATGTTGTTCTTGGCCGCGCATTCGAGCAGGTCGTCTTTGGTAATACCGCTGAATTTGCCGTTTATCGACATCTGGTGGGCCGAGGTCCACTGGCCGTCGGGATTGTAGGCGTAGCCCAT
>CALUXW010000061.1 GCA_944324865.1 Candidatus Gastranaerophilales bacterium
GATGCGCCTACGCTGTTTGACCTGATCGGGGAGGGATGATGCATGAAAAGCGTCATTGAGCGGATGGAAGAAGAAAATACCGCTGAGAATATCGAGCTCTTCCGTCAATACATGCTGCTGCCTTACGAAGCCAAAAAGACTCACGCCGAAGTGCGCGCATGGGAATTTGTCAATGACTGTGCTCGCGAGGGCCTGAATTACCATGTATCCGTCGGCGGACTGGACAGCATCACCCTGTTGCTGTTCCTGCGCAGCGTCGGCATCGACGCGCCCGCGATCTCGGTTTCCGGTCTGGAGGATATCAGCATCCAGCGCGTGCACAAGCAGCTCGGCGTGGAGCGACTACAACCGGACAAACGAGAGGACGGCAGGCCGTGGAGCAAAGCACAGATCATTCAGGAGTTCGGCTTCCCGGTCCTGTCCAAGGAGATCGCCGCCAAGATCGAGCTACTCCAAAACCCGTCAGAGAAGAACGCGACCGTCCGGCACGCGATCATCACCGGCGAGACCGGAGAGTACGGCGGCTTTCGCACCGGGACGCGAATGCAGCTTGCGCAGAAGTGGCTCGAGCTGTTCGGCGGCTATGAGAACGAGAATGAGGGCGTCCACTATAAAATCCCGCCGTTCAAGGTGTCGTCCAAGTGTTGCTATTACCTCAAGGAAAAACCGGCGGACGACTGGGCAAAGGCGCACAACAGCGTCCCGTTTCTCGGCCTGATGGCATCCGAGGGCGGCCGCCGGCAGAAGTCATTGATGATGCACGGCTGCAACTACTGGGGTAAGACGACGATACGCTCCTGCCCATTCGCGATATTTGACCGACAGGATCTGCTGCGGCTCGCGTTGGAGATGGATGCGCCGGTACCGGAGATCTATGGCGAGATCGTGCGCGACCCGGACGGGACGCTGCGGACGACCAAGGCCCAGCGCACCGGCTGCTCGATGTGCGGGTTTGGCATCCATCTGGAAAAGCGGCCGCATCGGTTCGACCGCCTGCGGGAAACCAATCCGAAGGAATGGGAGTACTGGATGCTGCATTGCTGCAAGGATGCGGACGGCACGGAGTACGGCTGGGGCCGCGTGCTGGACTATATCGGCGTAGAGTGGCGGCAGGAGATGCTGGGAGGATTCTGAAGGAGGTATAATCGTGAAACTCAAGAGGTTGACATCCAATCGGCCTTGGGCAGATGCGAGCGGTGACCTCGCAAACGAGCTGGGCTATCAGTGGATATGGCAGCGGCTGAACGCGATCGAAAATGTACTGGGAGATGAATATGACATCTCGCGACTGGCAGAACTGGTTCAGGCCGACAATGATGGCCGGATTCGCTTTTTGTCAGCTGGCCGAGGGAAGGTATGCAAAGAATGCGCGCATTTCATCTCGATTGAAGGGCAAAAATCGGGGGATTGCCGCGTAAAAGAACATTTTCGGGTATCGCAATCACACAGTGCTTGTTACAGGTTTGAGGCGAATAAAGTTTACCAGAGAGGCAAAGGGGGAGAGAAACTATGAGCATGACGCGGGAAGAAGCGATTTGCACGCTTGAGAGGCTTCAACACACTGAATCAAAATGGCCGGGTACGGAGGACACACTGGAAGCGCTCGACCTCGCTATCACCGCCCTGCGCACGCCCACCCTCACCCCGCCGAACGAGCCGCTGACGCTGGAGCAGCTGCGGGAGATGGACGGAGAGCCGGTGTGGGACGAAAACGGTAAATGCTATCTTGTCGATACCACATACCGCTTTTGCTCTTGCTCCGACATCGAAATTGCAATCGTGGATAAAAATGGGGATGTAAAGCGCTATCCGCAACGCCGTGCGCTGTACCGCCGCCCGCCGGAGGAGGAGTGAGAATGAGACAACGAGAAGACTGGTGGGAGTACGCCAAGCGGATCATCCGGTCGTATCCTGCGCTGGAGCGGAAACGGAAAGTAGAGGACACACTTACCGCAAAAGAACAGCGCCGGTATGACGCTGTGCATGCAGCAATCGAAGAGACGGAGCGTATGCCAACGGGAACGCAGCGGCTTGCATTGGTTGACTTGGTATACTGGAAACGGTCGCACACATTATTTGGCGCTGCAATGCGGATACCGATCAGTGATCGAACAGCGCAGAAATGGAATGCACAGTTTATTCGGATGACAGAAAAATATTTGGATTTGCCGTAAAGTGTGCGGTTTGGACACCTAAAAATAAAATATCATCATGGTGTAAGGTGTGATACGCGGCTGCCTCTCTCCGCGTGCGGGTGAAACATAGACCGCAAACGCCTTGCACCTGATTTTTTTGTGGGAGCAGGGTTCACCGGTTCAACTCCGGCAGCTCCTAAATCGTGCGGGTCAGAATTTATCTGGCGGCTCAAGTGCCGGGGCGTATAGTCGTCCCGGCTGTGGGCTTATTTGAGAGAAAGGGCGGTGAGAACCATCACCGAAAAACAGAAGCGATTCGTTGATGAGTACCTCATCGACCTGAACGCGACTCAAGCGGCGATCCGGGCGGGATACAGCAAGAAAACTGCGCATGTGATCGGACCGGAAAACCTTGAAAAACCTGATATCAAACAGCAGATTGACCGTCGGATGCAGGAGATAAAGTCCAAGCGCACGGCGGACGCGACCGAGGTGGTTGAGACACTGACGGCTATCATGCGCGGAGAGATGACCGAAGAGGTGCCGCTGCTCTGCGGGGAAGGCTGTCAGGAACTGTCCGATAAGAATACCGCGGTCAAAGACCGGCTCAAAGCGGCCGAACTTCTGGGCAAGCGCTACCGTTTGTTCGATGGGGACGAAACGACGGAACAGGACGCGACCGCGCCGTTTGACCTGCCCGCCCGCCTGATTGCGCCGGCCTTTGCCGGAGTGCATCTGGATGTGCTGGATGGCGCACACACCGAGTATGTGCTGGACGGCGGGCGCGGGTCGGCCAAGTCCTCGTTTATCAGCCTCGAAGTCATCAGCCTCATCAAGAACAACCCGGATATGAACGCGCTTGTCCTGCGTAAGGTTGGCAACACGCTGCGCGGCTCGGTGTTTGCGCAGATTCTCTGGGCGATCGGGGCGCTGGGACTGGCAGATGAGTTCGAGGCTACGGTCAGCCCGATGGAGATCACCCGTAAAGCGACCGGACAGAAGATCCTTTTCCGCGGCGCGGACGATCCGCTCAAGCTCAAGTCAGTCAAGCCGGTGCATGGATATATCGGCATCGTCTGGTTCGAAGAATTGGACCAGTTTGCGGGCGACGAGGAATGCCGCAGCATCCAGCAGTCCGCGATCCGCGGCGGTGACAAGGCTTATATTTTCAAGTCGTTCAACCCGCCCAAGACCAAGAGCAACTGGGCAAACCGCTACATTGAAGTGCCGAAGGAAAAGCGCCTGGTCAACCATTCTGACTACCGTAGCGTGCCGGCAAAATGGCTGGGCAAGACATTTATCGATGAGGCGGAATACCTCAAAGAGATCAACCCTGCGGCGTATGAACACGAATACCTCGGCATCCCGAACGGCAACGGCGGCATGGTGTTTGAAAACGCCGTGGCTGAGACTATTACAGACGAGCAGATCGCGCTGTTTGACCGCGTGCTGAACGGTCTGGACTGGGGCTATTATCCTGATCCGTGGGCGTTCAACCGCTGTCACTTCGACGCGGCGCGGCGCACGCTGTACATCTACGATGAGCTGCATGCGTACAAAAAAGGCAACCGCGAGACCGCGGACATGCTGCTGGAGCATGGAATCACGTTCGACGACCGCATCACAGCGGACAGCGAGGATCCAAAGAGCATCGCAGACTACAAGAATTACGGGTTCTACTGCCGAGGCGCGGAGAAAGGCCCCGGCTCGGTTGATTACTCCATGAAGTGGCTGCAAAGCCTTGTGAGGATTGTCATCGATCCGGTGCGCTGCCCGGACACATGGGCGGAGTTCTCGCAGTATGAATATGAGCGCACCAAGGACGGCGAGATCATCAGCGGTTATCCGGATGCGGACAACCACCATATTGACGCGGTGCGCTACGCGACCGAGCAGATCTGGAAGCGGAGAGGACAATAATGGATTTCCTGTTTTGGATGAAAAAGGCGGTGAGGAATATGTTCAAGGGTGCGCCGCAGGCGCCGGGCGACCTGATGATATCGGAAAAAATGGCGAACGCAATTACAGCATGGATGCTGGCGTTTTATCAGCAGCCGGCATGGTTGGAACACGGCGTGCGCATTTCCAATCTGCCGATCACGATCACCGAATACATGGCGACGCTGGCCTGCAATGAGATCGCGATCGACGCGGGACCGAGCGCGCGCGGCAAGTGGATCACTGATCAGCTGAACCGCTTCTTTGTCCCGCACCTGAACAATACCGTGCAGCTTGCGGGCGCAGGCGGCCGGGCGATCGTCAAGCCCTATGTGGACGGGCGCAACATCCTGTGCGACATCGTCCCGGCAGACCGCATCTATCCGACCCGCATCAACGGCGCGGGAATGACGACCGCGGGCTTTTTCACGGATTTCTCGGTGCTGCATGGCCGCAAGGTGGTGCGCGTCGAGGGTTTCGACTTGCAGCCGGATGGCCTGCACCTCACACACCGCGCGTATTACTATGGGCTGGACGAAAACCTCGCCGGGGAGATCCCGCTGACCGATGTGCCGGAATGGGCAGGGCTGGAACCTGAGATCACGATCAGCGGTGTAGACCGCCCGCTGTTTGCGGAGATTAAAATGCCGTTTGCCAATACGATAGACGAGACCAGCAAGCTGCCTGTCAGCCTGTATGCCCGGGCGCTGGACACGATCTGCGAACTGGACCGCATTTACAGCGAATTCCTGTATGAAGTCCACAGCGGCAAGCGAAAGCGCATTGTGGACCGTGACGCGATCCGGCCAGACGAGCGCGGCTGCGGCATCCCGTTCCGCGACCAGGTGACCGACCTGTACCTGACGATGGACATCGACGGCACGAACATGAAGCCGTTCGAGGACTACACGCCGGACATCCGCGTGGACGAATCCCCGA
>CALUXW010000062.1 GCA_944324865.1 Candidatus Gastranaerophilales bacterium
ATTGCATACCTTGGGAAGCGTTGCCATGGCTTCAATTAAACGTGGAGAAAGATCTTTAGGATGGGATGTCATAAATCGAATACGTTCAACCCCATCGACTGCATTGGTGCGCCGCAGCAATTCCGGAAAATCTACGTCAGCATCAGCATAGGCATATGAGTTTACATTCTGCCCTAGCAGCGTTACCTCGCGAAAGCCCTGTTCGGCAACGCGGCGCACCTCTGCAAGAATATTCTCCGGAGCGCGGGAGCGTTCTCGGCCGCGTACATAGGGAACAATGCAATAGGTGCAAAAATTATCACAACCATACATAATTGTGACGAAGGTAGAAAAGCTTCCGTTGCGCACAACCGGAAGGCCTTCGGCAATCTCCCCATCGCTTTCCCGGACACTGATTACACGTTCTCCCTCAAGTGCGCGAGAAAGTAGCTGTGGAAAATGATGCAACTCGTGTGTGCCGAACACAAGATCAACAAATGGAAAACGCTTATAGAGCCGTGCAGCAACTTCGCGTTGCTGCATCATGCAACCGCATACCCCGATTATCAGTCCGGGTTCTGCGTCTTTGCGTTTTTTTAAAGCACCGATGTTCCCAAACACGCGTTTTTCAGCATGTTCGCGCACACAGCAAGTATTAAAGATTAAAAGATCTGCTTCTTCCTTAGAAGATGCCGGCAAATAACCACATGCCTGCAGCATCCCGGAAAGCTTTTCCGCATCGTGGTCATTCATCTGGCATCCATAGGATTCAATATAATATCTGAGCCCGCGTCCCTGCAATTCCGCATGCAAGCGCGCGGCAACGTCCAAATTCGCCTGCAGCTCCTCCTGCGGAACTTCAATGGTCTTTTTCATTCGGTTACCTCATATGCATAGTTACATTAATGTTATTATATCTTTAATATTTGCAAACCGCAACTAAAGAAAAGCTGCTCAAAAATCAATCGCTAAACCTGTTGGCGTTTATGCGGAAAAATGCCAACAGGTTCCAAATGAAATCATTGACAGACAAATGTCTGTAATGCTATAATACGTTCGTTAGCTTGAAGGGGCATGATGTAATGGTAACATAGCGGTCTCCAAAACCGTTCTTGAGAGTTCGAATCTTTCTGCCCCTGCCAAAAGAGCCAGTGCATATGCGCTGGCTCTTTTATGTACCCACTTTAAATAAATAGCTTGTACCTATTCGTATTGAGCTGTGAAGCCCTATACTCAACCCATAATGCAACTGGCTAGTCTGAGGAAGCAAATATGGGTACAGGTTTAATCCGTTTAGAGAATTCTCTGCTCTCTAAGGCACAAAAAATTCTTTTTTGCTAAAAGCTGGCCCAATACAACAGAGTGTTGCGCGTTTGCTTATAAACTGGAAGCGTAAATCAAAGCCGGTTACCTTTTAGCAGCATAAAAGCATGACCTTTCTGGATATATGGTATGTCTTTTTGATTCTGGATGCGCTTGGAGATAAGCGTAAAATCCTTGTTTTGCTTAGTAAAACTGTGCAATATATTTGTAGAGGTTATCATATGCGATGCACCGTACTTCTTCCTCGGAAAGCCCTGCCTGTAAGAGTGTACTTAGAAGGTTTGGAACATCCCCCCAGTTGTTAAGGCCATTTGGATATTCTACCATGCCATCAAAGTCCGACCCGAGCGCCACATGCTCAATCCCGCCTATCTGTGCAACGTGCAGTATGTGCCGTACAACGTCATCAATGCCCGCTTCCCCGGTGCGATTAAGTTGCGGTGGATAATAATTAACACAAATTACACCCCCTTGCTTTGAAATCGCACGGATGTGTTCATCGGAAAGGGACCGCCGATGGGGGCAAATAGCACGGGCGTTTGTATGAGAGGAAAAGATTGGCCGCTTTACAATGGAGAGTACATCGTCAATTCCTGCATCGCTTAAATGAGCTACATCAACCGCCATACCGATACGATCCATTTCCCGCACGATCGTGCGGCCAAGCTTTGTCAGACCTCGATTCACGCGGCTCATAGCAGGATGTGCAAGTTCGTTTGTTGCGTTCCAGGTTAAGGTCATTGCGCGCACGCCTAGCCTGTAAAACAGGCGCAGGTTTTCCTCCTGCCCCATTAGCGCTTCTCCTCCTTCAACGGTAGGAACCGTTGCAATTTTGCCACCTTCCGGGGTAAATTCTGGAGAAAATGGAATAACGCCTGCATCTGCACAGTCTTCAAGCATGCGATAATAAGCATCAATTAGCCAAAGGCATTGCTGCAAACCAGATGCGCGCGCATCGGGGTCAACCCACGCTGCAAAGAATTGCATTGCGGCGCCACCCTTGCGCAGATATGGTAATGCAACAGCCTGCCGCGGCGCAGCTTTTTTTAGGCTATAATGATTGTGGTACATATAATATAGGAAATCGCAATGCGCATCAGCAACCGGAAACATCCGTTCCATTTTTCTACCTACCTCTACCTAAAGCTTAACCATGCTTCTGAAGCTTGAAAAGAGGATATGCGAAAGCATATCCTCTTTCTTATTGTCCTAATCGTTTTATTTCGCAAACTCAACTGCGCGCGTTTCACGAATTACATTTACCTTAATTTGGCCTGGATATTCGAGTTCTGATTCAATGCGCTTGACGATCTCTTTTGCCATAATTACCGTATCCGCATCATTTACGTTCTCTGGTTTCACAACAATGCGAACCTCACGGCCTGCTTGAACCGCATAGGATTTATCCACGCCTTCAAAGGAATTTGCGATCTCTTCAAGTTTTTCCAATCGTTTAATATAGTTCTCCAGCGTTTCACGCCGGGCACCTGGGCGTGCTGCAGAAATCGCATCGGCAGCCTGTACGAGTACGGCTTCCACCGTTGCAGGCTCAACGTCTCCATGATGCGCCATAATCGCGTTTACTACTTGATTATTCTCACGGTACTTTTTTGCAAGGTCTGCGCCAATTTGTACATGTGGTCCTTCCACTTCATGGTCTATGGCTTTTCCGATATCATGCAATAAGCCAGCACGTTTTGCAAGGCCAATGTTTGCACCAATTTCGGCGGCCATAATTCCTGCAAGGTGCGAAACCTCAATGGAATGCTTCAATACATTTTGCCCATAGCTTGTGCGGTAACGCAAGCGTCCAAGCACTTTCACCAATTCATGATGCAATCCGTGGATATCGGTTTCAAATATCGCCTGCTCTCCGGCTTCACGGATTTGCGCATCCACTTCCTTGCGCGCCTTTTCAACCATTTCTTCGATTCGCGCTGGGTGAATGCGCCCATCCATAATGAGTTTTTCCAAAGCAATGCGCGCTACTTCCCGCCGTACTGGATCAAATCCTGATAGAATGACTGCTTCCGGCGTATCATCAATGATAAGGTCAACCCCAGTTGCAGTTTCGAGCGTACGGATATTACGCCCCTCTCGGCCGATAATCCGGCCTTTCATTTCATCGTTGGGAAGCGGCACAACTGATACAGTAGTTTCTGCAACATGATCTGCTGCACAACGCTGTATGGCCAGAGAAACAATATTTCGCGCGCGTTTATCGGCTTCTTCTTTGGTTTTTGCTTCAATATCGCGGATCATCAACGCCGCTTCATGCCTTGTCTCACGTTCAACGTTGCTTAAAAGAATTTCTCTTGCCTCGTCCATCGACATTCCAGAAATCGTTTCAAGCTCTTTAAGCTGACGGTCGTGCAGCTCTTGAATGGAAGCTTCAAGTGTTTCAACGTCTTTTTGCCTTTTGTTGAGCGCCTCCTCGCGTTGCTCTACCCCATCAATTTTCTTATCGAGAGTCTCTTCGCGCTGCACCAATCTGCGTTCTGCGCGTTGCAACTCATTGCGCCGGTCGCGGTTCTCTTTTTCGTTTTCGCTTTTAATGCGATAAACTTCTTCTTTTGCCTCTAAAATCGTTTCTTTTTTTATGTTTTCTGCACGTTTCTGTGCATCTTCAATCATCTGCTTGACTGCGTCTTCTGCTTTTGCAACTTTTGCCTCTGCAATATTTCTTCGGTAACAATACCCGCCAAATCCACCAGCCGCCAAACAAACAACCCCAACTGCAATGGGGATTAAAATGTCATTCACCGCCAAACAAGCACCTCCAAGTGTATATAAAATGCCGAGTATCTCACTACTCAGTATGCATGGACACAATTTCATAAACCCTAAAATCTATGAAATTACACACCGATATAATTACTCGCTGATATTTTAACTCCTTTGAAAATAAAAGTCAAGGATACGGCCTGCCGTATCCCTGCGTTTCAAAATCAAATTTGATATGTTTTTTACTGAATTGCGCAAGCTATTCTATATCCGATGTTTCTGGTTTTACTGCCGTTGTGGCAAGTTCTGCGCGAAGTTTTCCTTCGATTTCATCGCACAGCGCCTGGTTATCCTTTAAAAACAAGCGCGCATTGTCTCTCCCCTGTGCCATGCGCATATCACCATAAGAATACCATGCTCCTGTTTTATTGATGATCTTATGCTCCACCGCCATATCCAGCACTGAGCCTTCGTGTGAAATCCCTTCCCCGTAAATGATGTCAAATTCAGCCGTTTTAAAGGGCGGAGCGACCTTATTTTTTACCACCTTAATGCGCGTACGGTTTCCGATGACTTCTCCCCCATTTTTAATGGAATCGACTCTCCGCACATCCAGGCGAATAGAAGCATAAAACTTCAGCGCTTTTCCCCCCGTAGTTGTTTCGGGATTTCCAAACATTACGCCAACTTTTTCACGCAGCTGGTTGATAAAAACGACGATCGTATTGGATTTGCTGATAACGCCTGCGAGTTTACGCAGCGCCTGCGACATCAACCGCGCCTGTAGGCCGACATG
>CALUXW010000063.1 GCA_944324865.1 Candidatus Gastranaerophilales bacterium
TCCCAAGAGTATGAGCTTCATATTCCGCCTCCAATCAATCAGTCAAGGAAGCCCTTGTAGTTGCGCATGAGCAGCTGGCCTTCAACGGCACGGACAGTCTCGATGGCGACGCCCACAACAATGATTATAGACGTACCGCCGAGGGATATGCCGCTGAGCGCCGGAGCGTTGCTGAAGCAGCCGATGAGCATGGGCACGGCGGCGACGAGGCCGAGGTAGAGAGCGCCCAGCAGGGTGATCTTGTTGAGCACCTTGCGGATATACTCGCTGGTCGGCTTGCCGGCGCGGAAGCCGGGGATGAAGCCGCCGTTCTTCTTGAGGTTGTTCGCAATCTCCACGGGGTCGAACTGTATGGTGGAGTAGAAGTAGCTGAAGGCGATTATCAGCAGGAAGTAGAGCACGACGTAGAACACCGTGTTGGTGTTGAACATATGGGTCATGACCCAGGAATCCTGCCAGCTGGGGACGAACACGCAAATCGTGGCCGGGAGGCTCGCGATGGTCTGCGCGAAGATGATGGGCATTACGCCGGACATATTCACCTTCATGGGCAGGTGCGTGCTCTGGCCGCCGTAGAGCTTGCGGCCCACGACGCGCTTGGAGTACTGTACCGGGATCCTGCGCTCGGCGTCGTTCACTATGACTATGCAGACAATAATGGCGAGAGCGCCGACGAGGAGCAGAATGAGGGCCCACCAGGCCAGGGAGCCGTTGCCCACGTTGGTGAACATGGTGGCGATGCTGGTCGGGAAGCGGGCGATGATGCTCGCGAACAGGATGATGGAAATGCCGTTGCCGACACCGAACTCGGTAATCTGCTCGCCCATCCACATGATGAGGGTGGAGCCGGCCATGAAGGTCATGATAATGACGATGGCGGGCCAGATGCCCTGGCCGTCGCTGGTCAGCATGCTCTGGCCGTCCATGCCGCGGCTTATCAGGGTGTAGTAGGCGATGCCCATGACGAGGCCGATGGCCACGGTGGTATAGCGGGTGATGGAGGCAATCTTCTTGCGGCCCTCTTCGCCGCCCTCCTTGGCCAGGCGCTCCAGGGCCGGGATGGCGATGGTGAGCAGCTGGATGATGATGGAGGCGTTGATGTAGGGCTGAATGCTGAGCGCGAAGATGGTCGCCATCGAGAAGGAGCCGCCGGACATGGTGTTCCACAGGCCCAGGATGGTGTTGTTGACGGTGTTGAAGTAGCTCTCAAGGAGGGCAGTGTTCACGTAAGGCACGGGAACGGCGTTGCCCAGCCGGTACATGAGCACGATGAACAGCGTGAAGAGTATCTTCTTGCGCAGGTCAACGATACTCCAGGCGTTCCTAAGAGTCTTGAGCACGTTACACCACCTCGGCCTTTCCGCCAACCGCCTCTATCTTTTGCTTTGCAGATTCGGAGAAGGCGGAAGCCTTGACGGTTATTGCTTTCGTGATGCTGCCGTTGCCGAGCACCTTGAAGCCGTACTCGCACTTGCTGAGCACGCCGGCGGCGAGCAGGGCAGCCGCATCGACTTCGCTGCCGGCCTCGAAGCGCTCGAGAGCGGAGACGTTAATCTCCTCGAGGGGCTTGGCGAAGATGTTGTTGAAGCCGCGCTTGGGGATACGCCTGGCGAGTGGCATCTGGCCGCCTTCGAAGCCGACGCGGACACCGCCGCCGCTCCTGGCCTTCTGACCCTTGTGGCCGCGGCCGGCGGTCTTGCCGTTGCCGGTGCCGTGACCCCTGCCCTTACGCTTGGCAACCTGAGTGCTGCCGGCGGCGGGGGAAAGTTCGCTGAGTTTCATTGCGTACCCTCCTTATTCTTCCGTGACCTGCAGGAGGTAGCCGATCTGGGCTATCTTGCCGCGGGTCTGGGGATTATCGGGCTGCACAGTCTCGTTGCCGGGCTTGCGCAGGCCGAGAGAGTGGGCGGTGGCGATGTGCTTGTCGTGGCGCCCGTTGAGGCTCTTGACGAGCTTAATCTTAAGATTAGCCATTTCAAGTTCCTCCTTAACCGATGACTTCGTCGGCGGTCTTGCCGCGGTAGGCGGCGACCTGCTCGGCGTTCCTGAGGCTCATGAGGCCCTGCATCGTCGCGGCGACGACGTTCTGCGGGTTGTTGGAGCGCAGGCACTTGGCGCGGATGTTGCGGATGCCGGCGGCCTCCATGACCGCGCGGACGGCGCCGCCGGCCAGAACGCCGGTGCCTTCGGGGGCGGGCATCATCCAGACGCGGCCGGCGCCGAAGACGCCCATGACCTCGTGAGGAATGGTGGTGCCCTCCATAGTGATGGTGACGATATGCTTCTTGGCGTCCTCGAGGCCCTTGCGGATGGCCTCGGAAACCTCGCTGGCCTTGCCGAGACCGTAGCCGACGCGGCCCTTGCCGTCGCCCACGACGCACAGCGCCGAGAACTTCATGACACGGCCGCCCTTGACGGTCTTGGAAACGCGGTTGAGGGAAACTACCTTTTCGGTGAGCTCGGAGCCTTCGTCGCGATTACGGCGGTTGTCACGCCTGTCGTTATTGTAAGCCATTTCGTTTCCTCCTCCCGCTTAGAACTTGAGGCCGCCCTCGCGGGCGCCGTCGGCCAGAGCCTGAACGCGGCCGTGATAGATGTAGCCGCCGCGGTCGAAAACGACCTCCTCAATGCCCTTGGCAATGGCACGCTCGGCAATCATCTTGCCGACCTGCTCGGCAGCTTCCTTGTTTCCGCCGCCGACGAAGCCCTTCTCAACGCTGCTCGCGGAGCACAGGGTGTGTCCGGCGACGTCGTCGATGATCTGGGCGTAGATGTTGTTCTCGCTCCTGTAAACGCTCAGGCGAGGACGCTCCGGGGTTCCGGAGATCTTGGCGCGCACGCGCTTGTGGCGCTTAATACGCTGAGCCTTAGTGTTCGGTCTTTTAATCATTTAAGCGCACCTCCCCTTATTTCGCACCGGTCTTGCCTTCCTTGCGGCGGATGTGCTCGTAATCGTACTTGATGCCCTTGCCCTTGTACGGCTCAGGCGGACGCTTGTTGCGCACATCGGCGGCAAACTGGCCGACCTTCTGCTTGTCGATGCCCTTGATAACTATGTGGTTGGCATCGGTGACGTCGATCTTGATGTCCTCGGTCTCTTTGACGATGACGTCGTGGCTGTAGCCGAGCTTCATGACGAGCTCCTCGCCCTTCTTCTCGGCGCGGTAGCCGACGCCGTTTATCTCCAGCTTCTTCTCGAAGCCGTTGGTGACGCCGATTACCATGTTGTTGAGGAGGCTGCGGGTAAGGCCGTGCAGGCTGCGCTGCTGCTTGGTGTCTTCCTTGCGGGCGACGTGCAGCACGCCGTTTTCCTCAGTGATGACCATATCGGGGCACAGCGCCTCGGTGATGGTTCCCTTGGGTCCCTTGACGGTCACGACGTTCCCCTCGGCGATGGTGACTTCGACGCCGGCGGGGACGGTGATGGGCTCTCTACCAATTCTAGACATTCTTCAGCCCTCCTTACCACACGAAAGCAAGGACTTCGCCGCCGACGTGAGCCGCGCGGGCCTTCTTGTCGGTCATGATGCCCTTGGAAGTCGAAATGATGGCGATGCCGAGGCCGCGGAGCACGCGGGGCAGCTCGTCGGCGCCGGCGTAGACGCGCAGGCCGGGCTTGCTGACGCGCTTGAGCCCGGTGATGGCCTTGACCTTGCCGGGAAGGTACTTCAGGGTGATGCGGATAACGCCCTGCGTGCCGTCGTCGATGAGCTGGAAGGAGCGGATGTAGCCCTCCTCGAGCAGTATCTCGGCGATGGCCTTCTTCATCTTGGAAGCGGGGACGTCCACGGTCTCATGCTTCGCGCTGCCGGCGTTGCGGATGCGGGTCAGCATGTCGGCAATGGGGTCAGTGATCTGCATTGTTTTTCCTCCTGTTTTCAGAGTTACCGCCCTTTGCGGTATCCACCGGCGAGGTTCCGGGGCAATAGGCGCTCTCGTGAGCAAGCGCCGATTGGCAGCGGCCTTTCGTCGGTGTGCTGGGACAATCTATGCTAGGCGGGTGTTACCCCGCCGTTGCATACTCAATATCGCATCCTAACGGATGCTCGCTTCTCAGGGAATTTTGCGCTAGGC